>CAYWSX010000005.1:0-142998 GCA_964461115.1 uncultured Muribaculaceae bacterium
GGGGGGCTGTCAATAGTGGATTCCACTATTTTACAAAAATTAATCATAATGGTTTTTCAATGGCATTTATATGCTTAAGGGCATAATTTTGTGATGAATTTTCAGGAGAAGTCGAAAATCAAACCACAAGTTTTTCATCCTTACGCTTGACAGTTTTTTATGTCCTTAATATTATTGAAAGGTAACTTTTTTGAGGTTATGACTTGCCGGTGTAGCTCAACGGTAGAGCAACGGTTTTGTAAACCGTAGGTTGTAGGTTCGATTCCTATCACCGGCTATTTGAAAACAGTCCGCCTCTGTGGCGCAGGGGTAGCGCACTCCCTTGGTAAGGGAGAGGCCACGAGTTCAAATCTCGTCAGAGGCTTTTTCAAAAGAAGCGAACAATTGAAAATTGAATAAAAAATTAAGGGTAGGTGCCCGAGTGGCTAAAGGGAGCAGACTGTAAATCTGCCGTCGCGAGACTACGGTGGTTCGAATCCACCCCTGCCCACCACTAAAAAAAGAGACCTTTTCAGGTCTCTTTTTTTGTTGTTAAAGTGGATGAGAACCGCAAGTTGCTGAATTAAGTCGTTTTTGTGGTTTTTTTCGTTGACTCGTTTTTAAAATAGTAAAAACCGGCACCTAAAACTGCGAAAATCGTAGAAATAATCCAAATCTTTTTGGATGAAGATTTGTGCGGAATATTTTCTTTGATTATGGTATTAATTTCGGATTTTGTTTTAAAAAACAATTTTTCAGCATTTTTAAAGAAAATTTTGTCTAAAATTTCGTCCGCATCTGAGCCAAATTTTTCTTTTATGACAAATTTTAAGTCTGAAACAGTTTTTTCGTAAGCTTGTTTTGGATTTAAACCTTCTTTCAACTCTTCGCCGAAACATCCGACAGGAGCGTCAGAGCCGAAAAGCAATCTATCAAGGGCATTTCTGTTTTTTAATTTCTCTATTACTTCAATAACGTGAGGCTGTTCGGTTGTAGATAAACCGTTTTGCCCCCAATCGACCCAAGAAATATCTGCAAATAAATTAGCATTTTTGTTGTCAATCGACTGCATAAGGATATCGATAGCGCGTTTGTGGTTACCGCCTGCGCCCATGTGCCCCATTATAACCGGGACTTTAGAATGTCTTTGTGCCAGTTTATATATCGCCTCAGGGGATGATAATCCATCCTGACAATGGAACAAACAAGGCAGATTATATTTTTCTGCAAGCTTCATATATGTGTCGTGTAAAGGACTGTCTGCCAATAAATTTAAGCTCTCAGGATGAAATTTGAGACCTACGAATTTACCTTGGTTATCAATTAATAATTTTTCAATAATGTCTGCATTTCCGTTGGTCAGACTTGGCTGACAAACGGCAAGAGGTGACAGTTTATGGTTGTTTGCGCAAATTTGTAATATTTTCGAGTTACCTCTTTGTTCATCTGCGTGTTTCCCGCCTTCGAATAAGCAATCAAGATTTGAAACCAGCATTTTTTGAACAGTATCGCCGCTCGCAAGAGGTTGTTTGATAAAACAGTCTAAATCTTTTGCGCCAAAATCATACACGCCGTCAGGCTTTTGATACCATTTGCCTATATGCGCGTGCGAGTCGATGATGTTGCCTTTAAATGAAATGTTATTTATTTTCAATTCTCATACTCTTTTTCTTACAGTTAGTGAAATTACTAAATATAATTTAATTTGTTAGCTTTATTAAAAATATTTTACAAAAATTCACTAAATAAAGAAAGGTTTTTTGATTAGTCAAATTGCATTTGCAATCTTTTTTTCAAGTTATGCTAAAATAAACTTAATTTGTAGTAGAAAAGTGGTGAATATGAAAAAAGTTGTTTTATTATTAGTGTGTATGGCATTTGGACTTGCAGTTCAGGCAAAAACGCCTCTGCCGTTGCCTTCAAAGCCTGACGCGAAAATTGTTGATATAATTTACGTAAACGGTGCGTACGATGATATTGAAAGTTTTGAAAAATCTGTTCGGAACGTTCATGGCGATATGGTCAATTATTTGGGCTCGGATCCGCTTTTTTATAAAAAAGTTCTTGAGAACGGGGACAAAAAAATAGGTGAAAAAGAAGTAATTTATTTTTGGGGCGACCAATCTCGAGAAAACTTGAATACAGTTGATAAAGCGCTTGAATACGCACAGAAGTTTAGTTCTTATTTTGCACAGTTTGGACGTTCAACCCTTGCACACTTGCTCCATGACGCTATTTGGGTAAATAAGCCTGCGAATTCAAAAAAATTACTTGCTAATCTCAATAAAATTGTAAAATCTGAACACGAAAAGGGCAGACAGGTTATCTTATACGGTTATAGTGCAGGGAGTTTGGTGACTTTTGATTACATTTCAAAGCGTCTTCCACTTTTTGATTTTAAACATTTGCCGGAGGCTGCGGAGAAAAATAATCCTGATTTGACGTCGCTTATTGTTCAAAACAATATAAAACCTACTTGTCTTGAGGCTATGACACGCAGTGAAGTGCTTTTTTATACTGATGATGACAAAATGATTTTAAATCCTAATCGGGATATTTTGAAAAATAATTTTTCTAAATTAAACAACTACACGGAGGTTTTTTGTGCACCTGAAGGGGCTATAAAAGGTGTTGTATTGTTCGGAACTCCTCTGGTGACATTTGAATCGGGGGCAACGCAGCAAGGTTCTTTGATAAACAGTCTTTCTCAGTATTTGATGAAGTATATTATTGAAAAGGATATTTTCTGGCTTTCTGTTAATTATGCGCAGGATTTTATCGGGCTTCCAATGGCACAAAAGTTTGATGTCAGCATGCTTGATTCCACACCGGTATTGAGTGCAACAAAGCCTAACGGCGGGTTTATTTACGACAATTCGAATATAAAATACTGTGTAAACACGCTCAAAGGGCATAGCGCTTATTGGCTCAACGGCAAAAAATTCGCTCAATCAATTGTAAAAACATACAATGACGGCTACGAATATTTTTACAAAAAGCAAACTCATTAATTATTCGTAATTTTTAAATTTTTTAAATAACTCTCTTTAGTAAGAATCATACTGCAGCCGTTACATTCCCAAGGAAATTCACTATGTCTTGCACCAGTGTGAACCCAATGCAATAATGCCCTATGTTTTTGCGGATCTTCTGCCATGAAGCCTCGAGCTATATAAAATTGGTGCGGTAGTCGGCTGCCTACATCTATATATGTTGCTTTCAATGTTAATCTTTCAAAATGCCCGTTGACAAGATACTTGTCAGCAATATGGTTTATAAGCCTTGTCCCGTATCCTTCCCCAGGCCCCACAGAATGAAGTTGGCCTATGAAAATATCTGGATGACTTTTATTGAGCGTGGCTGAGCATCTTAACATTCCCCTTTTATCCCAAACTCTATAACCATTGACGGTGGTTGTAACAGAAATTCTACGTTTTTTAACAAAAACATCTTTTTTGGGTGTCCGCTCAAGGGATGGGTCGCCAAAAATTCTGCCGATAAGACGGCCCGAGTGTTCTATAATATTTTGAATATTTCTAAAGGTTATTTTCATTGTAGATTTATAAAACCGAAACATGAAAATAGTTGCTCTTTAATAATTGGTGACGAGTAGAAAAGTTAGGGGTAACATATTTAATTTGCTAATTTCTTCTGCCGCCTGCCGGTAGGTAGGCTTGAGGGTAGTGATAGTCTTCTTTGAACCCTACAAAGCGATACATTTTTATTGCAGGGAAATTGTCGGTTTCAACACTGGCATTAATTTCCGAAATTTGAATCAAACCTTTTTGCAACATATCAAAACTGTGCTCAACTGCGGCGTGTACAAGACCTTGTCCAAGCCCTTTTTTATGATGTTCAGCTTTGATTCCGACAAGAGGGATGTTAGCAATTGATCCGCCTGTAATATTTACAAAGCAAATTCCGACAGGTTCATTTTCATAAAATACGATTTTTGTTGCTTCCGGAAGAAATTCGCCGTACGTGCCATCTACAATTTTACCGACAATATCTTCGCAGCCTTCTTTTGTTAAAAATCTTGGGTCGAAAAGCGCATCTGAAGCTGTTTTAAACGATTCATTAATGATTTCTGCCGCTTTATCGAGATATTCATCGCTCCAGTTTTCTAAACGGTATTCTTTCGGAAGTTGCGGGCTTCCAATATTTTTAAGTATTGCAACACTTGAGATATCGTCGAATTTAAATCTCACAACGGCAAGCCCCACAAGTTTAAAGCCATAGTGCGTTATATCACATACAAAATCATCTTGCTTTCCCAGCATAGGGTAGGTTGTGGTTTTCTCTTTCAGTAATTCTTGATTTTGGTCAAGAAATTTTTCCAGAAGAACTTTTTTCTTTGCAGGCAGGTTTTCTTCACCGAGGCAGTGGATAATATTTAATTCCACAGCGTCCGAAATAACGGTTGTTGCGGCTAAAAATGCTGTCGGGATTTCATCTTCTGATAAAACTATACATTGAAATAATCCGTCTTCAACAGCTTTACAAAACTCCTCGCAAGTAAGCGGTTCAAGCTCAAACTTATATTCACTTTTGGCCTTGTTGTAAAAATCGTTGTATACCCCGGCAAAAATTCTGTGCTGTTCGGGTTTGAGATTGTCTGTTTTGTAAACCATTATGTTTGCCATTAATGTACCTCATTTCCTAATAAATGGTGCATTCTTTCCTTTTTTGTGTGCAAATATTTTTCGTTTTGCGGGGTTACGCAAGACTTTACCTGCACTCGGTCAGCAACTTCAAGTCCATAGCCTTCAAGTCCGACAATTTTTTTAGGGTTATTTGTGATTAATTTAAACTCAGTATAGCCCAAATCTCTTAAAATTTGAGCACCGATTCCGTAATCTCTCAAATCAGAAGGGAAGCCGAGTGAAATATTCGCTTCAATCGTGTCCTGCCCCTGTTCTTGAAGAGCATATGCCTTAATTTTATTGACCAATCCTATCCCGCGTCCTTCGTGTCCCCGAAGATATACCAAAGCGCCTTTTCCGTATTCGTTTATCATTTCTAATGCAGAATGAAGCTGGCTGTTGCAGTCGCAGCGGAGACTGTGGAAAATATCGCCTGTAAGGCACTCTGAATGCATTCTGATTAGAGGCAGTCTGTCGGTGTCGTCTTCTCTGACGAGCGCAATATGTTCCGTGCCTGATAAGTGGTCTTTGTATCCGTAAATTCTGAAATCTCCGAAAATAGTCGGCAGATTTGCGATAGCTTCTCTTGTAATGAATTTTTCTGTCGCAATTCTATATTTAATGAGCTGTGCAACTGTTATAAATTTCAAGCCGTGCTTGTCAGCAAATATTTTCAAATCATCACGGCGTGCCATTTTGCCGTCATCATTCATGATTTCGCAAAGAACGCCGGCAGGTGACAGCCCCGCCATTCGAGCAAGGTCTACGGAAGCTTCTGTATGTCCTGCACGCTTTAAGACTCCGCCTTTTTTAGCAATAAGCGGAAAAATATGTCCCGGACGGCGCAAATCTGACGGCTGTGAGTCTCTTGCAACAACAACTTCGATTGTTTTTGCCCTGTCGTATGCTGAAATTCCTGTTGTAACACCATATTTAGGGTCGGCATCAACGCTTTGCGTGAAAGCAGTGCCTTTGACATCCGTATTGTGGCTTACCATCTCCGAAAGACCAAGTTGGTCAGCTTTTTCGGAAGTTATTGCCAGGCATGTAAGACCCCGGCATTTTGAAGCCATAAAGTTTGTAATCTCGGGTGTAATTTTGTCTGCGGCACAGATTATATCACCTTCGTTTTCTCGTCCTTCGTCGTCTGCTATAATAACCATTTTACCCTGTTTTACAGCTTCAATAGCTTCTTCAACAGTGTCAAAAATTTTATTTTCGTCTCTTATTTCTTCGTTCATAGTCTTAAATTCCTTTGACAGATTACACAAAGCCATTTTCTTCCAAAAATGCTTTTGTTATCTTAGTAGTATTATTGCCCATACCTAAAAATTTTTCAACATATTTGGCAATTTGGTCAGTTTCTATGTTAACAAGGCTTTCGCTTTGTAAATATTGCAGATTTGTTTCTTTTAAAGTTGTAGGAATTATTTCGACTGAAATAATGTTACCTTCAACGCTTGCGATAGTCAGACTAACGCCGTTTATTGCTATGGAGCCTTTGTAAATCACATACTTTTCAAGCCCGTCCTGGAGTTTAAAAAATAATTTTTCGCAAAATCCGTCTGATGTTTTGTGCAGAAATTTCGCAGTTCCGTCAATATGACCTGCGACAAGATGACCGTCCAGCCTTGAAGACAAAGTCATTGCACGTTCCAAATTGACCGGGTCGTTTGCTTTTAAATCAGCAAAATTTGATACAGAAAGTGTTTCATTGCTCATTTCTGCGGTAAAATTATTGTTTGAAAACGCAGTAACAGTATGACATGCACCGTTTAGGGCGATACTTGCACCGATTTTCATATCTTCAAGGATTTTTTTGCATGAAACAGTTAAAATAGCGCCCGCTGAGCTGCGTTCGAATTTTTGAACCATTCCGATTTCTTCAATCAATCCTGTGAACATACATGTAATTTATCATGACGGGCGCGGAATTACCAGCATGCAGTTAAATTTCTATATTGAAAATATTTTTAGCTTTTACACACTCGCCTTGCGCGATTTTTCTTTCCATATCGGAGTTTGCCCATTCGGTGAGGCTTATTTGGTCTTCTTTTGCGAGATTTACAGATGAATTTCTGTATTTTTTAGTAATATCTTTTCGCACTCCGCCGTAGTGATGCATAGCGATGTTGTTCATAAAGCAGAACTTGCTTTTCTTTGTTATGGGAATTTGTTTTGTCGGATCAACAAGCCAAGGTACGGGACTGCAAGCATTCATAACCAGTTTTGTGTGTTGGTTGATTTTGTGGATAAAAAAAGCAAAAAAGCCTGCTACAGAGCTTTCACGGCAATTTATATGCGGATACATGTACTGATTGCATATGCTGTGGGTGATGTCATAATACAAAATATGTTCTTTTGCGGCTTTAAATTCTTCGGGTTTATAAAATTCATCCGTATCCATGATTAAAAAGTGGCTGCAATTCGCTTTTTGAACTCCTTTTAAGCCTAAATTTCTTTTATTAATTTCATTTATGTTTGGGCTTAGTTTTAAATTAGGCTCAAAATAAATTATTTCGTCAATCAGCCCTTTTTCTTTTAGTGACAAAAGAAGATTTTCTAAATTTTCGTCACAAGATTCACCAAACCAGGAGACCTTTTGCCAAACAACATTGATGTAGTCTGAATGCTCGCGGATAGACTTTATTGAGGCTTCAAGAAGTTCCTCCCCGTCCCAAACTGAGTATGAAACACCGAGTTTCATCTTTTTCTCTTTTTTTAGGAACGGAAATGCAGATAAAATTGAAATTTTAATCCTTTTTCGTAATTCTTTGTCGGGTATAAAAGTGTGTATAATCTTTTTCATAAATTTCCTTTACTCGCCAAGTATAGCACATTTCGACTCATACTTTCAGTGTAATTTTTTCCGAGTTTGTAAAATAATCGTAATATTTTGATATAATAAAATTACAAACGAAAAAAAATCCTTATACATGAAAATAGGGTAGTTTGAAAGGTAGATTTTTATGGCAATGAATTTGGTTAACTTTTTTATGCAGCCTCAGGCGGTGGGAAACGTAAATCTTCAGCCGATTGTTGAAAATGCACAGCAAATCGGAAACCCTTTTATTGCCGCTTCGCAAAATCCAAAGAGCGAATTTTATGCCAAAAATAAACCTGTTCAAGGCGGATATTTTGCAGGATATTACAACGGAAAAGCAAATATTGTCGGACAAAAACTCTTTATTGAGGTTTAATATTCTTTTTTTCTGCTTTTTCCAGTTTTTTCAGATAATTTTTTAAATCTGCAATTTGTTTTGGTTTCAGATATTTGAATTGTCCGCGTTTTAAGCCGGCAAGGTCAATATTTGCACAGGCTACGCGTTTTAAAGAAATAACAGGATGACCGATAAAATCCATCATTTTTCTGATTTGACGGTTTAACCCTTGATACAAAATTACTTCAAGAACAGTGTTTTTGCCTTCATACTCCACGATTCTCGACTCTGCGTAGGCTATTTGACCTTTTTCAATCTCAATACCCTTCGCAAGCGTCTCTAGGTGTGCCATATTGAGCTTTCCTTCTGCTACGACGCGATAAACCTTTGGAACCTTTATAGACGGGTGCGTAAGCTGGTTTATTAAGTCTCCGTCATTGGTCATAATCAAGAGTCCTGTTGAATCTTTGTCCAATCTCCCGACCGGTTTTAGGAGTTTTGTTTCTTCGGGAAGCAAATCGTAAATCGTTTTTCGCCCTTTTTCATCTTCCATTGTTGTAATGTAGCCCGCCGGTTTGTAATACCTTATGTACGAAAGCTTGGGCGTGGAAAGGTTCTTGTCGTCAATCTTAATCTTATCTTTGAGCGTAACAGAGGTTCCGATTTCCTTGACAACTTTGTCGTTAACTTTAACGCGGCCTTCGAGAATATATTCGTCCGCTTTTCTTCGCGAACAAAATCCGCATGAAGCTATAAATTTATTTAATCTTATTTTATCAACCATTTTTACCCAGCAATCTTTTATTTTCTTTTATTAAATCTTCTTTCGACGTGAAAGTTTTTATGAAATCCCAAGGATTCGTCTCCTCGAAAGGAATTTCTCTAAGTGCGAAATAATCCGCATCAGGCAAAAGCCCTTCTTTTTGCATTTCTTTGTAGTTGTTTCTGAAAGAGCCGAGATTTCCGACGTCTTTAAAAACTTTAAGCGCATAATCTCCTAATCTGCGGTCTCCGCGGGAGAAAATTGCCTGAACATAATCCCATTTTACGCTTGAGCAACGTGCTTTAATGCCCATTGAGTGAAAATGTTTTTTTATGTATTCGTATTTTTTTTCAAGAGATTTTGTTGCTTCACGTTTGCAAAATTCAAACGGAGTGTGAGCTTTTGGCACAAATGTTGCAAAAGAAAATGTAAAATCAAAGCCTTTGTGCTCTTTTTTAAGTTTTTTGGCTAAATCCACCATTTCTTTGATATCTTTTTGAGTCTCAGTCGGAAGCCCTATCATAGCGTAGATTTTTAAACCCTTGAGTCCGTTTTCATGCGCAATTCGGACAGTTTCAATAATTTGTTCTTCAGTCAGATTTTTATTTATTATTTTTCTCAAACGGTCGCTGCCAGCTTCAATCGCAATGGTCGTGTGCTTTTGACCTGCAGCAACAAGAGTTTTTACAACATTGGGAGATAGAGAGTCTGCGCGCAATGATGAAACAGAAAGCTCTATTTTTTCACCGTTTTGAATTTTGTCGTATACATACTTGCAAATATCATCAAAACGAGGATGAGAAGATATTAGCGCCCCCAGAAAGGCTATTTTACTTGTATGTTTCAGACCGAAATCAATGTTTTCAATAATCTGTTCATAGCTCGCAAATCTAATCGGTAAATTCAAGTATGAGGCAAGGCAAAACCCGCATTTTTGCGGACATCCGCGTACAAGTTCTATAATATATGTGTTTGAAAAATAACTTTTTTCCGTGAGAACAGGAGTCGAAACACAAGCAGGCAAGGAAGAACATATTTTTCTCACTTCAAAATCTTTGCCGTTTTTTGTGACTTTTCCTGTTTTTGCGTCATATTCAGTAAGTGCCGGAATGTAGACGGTTCCTAATTCATCAAGCTTTTCAAGTCTTTCTTTTTTCGGCAGATTTTTGAATTTTCGGATACATTCTGTAATTTGGATAATATCCTCGCCGTCCCCTATCATGATAAAATCAAAAAACTCCGCAAACGGTTCAGGGTTGGCGCTCACAACAGGCCCACCCGCAAAAATAAGAGGAAATTCTTCGCCGCGTTCAACAGATTTAAATGGAATTCCATACTTTTCCATAATCTTGAAAATTGTCAGAAAATCTATTTCAAATGACATTGAAAAACAAAGCAAATCAATATCTTTGACGTTTAAAGCTGTATTTTCAGTGTCTGCAAAAATGCGTTCTACAAAATAATTTGTTTGTGTGTCTAAAGTCTTGAAAATTGAGAGAAACCCAAGTGAAGACATTCCGAAGTTGTAAATGCCGGGAAATGCCGTCCATACATTGAAATCCGCGGAATCTTTGATTTTCCGTTCATAAAGAAATATTTCTTCGGAAGTTGTTTCTTTATTCACCTTTTTTCTCCTCAGGCGGCTGTTTTTTATTTATTTGTTTAACGTAGAGTTCGTCAAACAGCACTGCCAGTACAGCAGCTATTGCCGGTGCCAGGATTACACCCCAGACATCTAAAAATTCGGCTGCAACCAAGAATGCAAGAATAATTACAAGCGGGTGCAGATCCATAAACTTGCCAAATATCAAAGGTCTGACCAAGTTATTTGAAATCCACTGTGCAATTATATATACAAGCACAACAGCTATTATAATGCCCCAGCCTTGTTGATATGCGGCGGAAACACCCATTAAAGTCGCAATAATCGGCCCTACAATTGGTACAATATCTAAAATGCCTGCAATCAGACCAAGAGCAAGAGCATAAGGTACTTGAAGAATAAATAATCCTATTGCAGTAACGATACCGACCGCCAGCATGGAAGTGCTCTGTGCGATAACGAACCCTCCTACTTTAAGCGTGATAGCGCTTGCGACTTCAGATGCTTTATCTCTTATATCAGGCGGAAATAACTGCAAAAACCAGTTTCTCATTCGGTCTTTGTCGCTCAACATGTAAAATACAATCATAGATAGTATGAACAAAATAGCGAAAGCGCCTACAACACTCGCAGAAGCTGCGATTGATTTTTGAAAAATATTTCCTGCAATTTCTGATGTTTGGTTTGTTGCGGGATTAATATTAATAAAGCTTGAAAGATGTTGACCAAAAACTGTTTTTGTTTCAAGAAATTGATTTAAAAGTTTAATTTTGGTCGGTAAGTCGGCGAAAATAGCATGAATTTCTTCTAAAACAATAAGAACCAAGGGCACAAAAGCTCCGATAAGAACGGCTAAAAAGCCTGTAAGGGCTGTGATTGTTGCCCAAGACCGCTGCATATGTTTTGATAACTTATCTACAAGCGGGTTTAGCGAACTTGCAATCACAAATGACGCAAAAATAAGCAGAGCAAGGTTTTTAACCTCACAGATAAAATGAATTACAAAAATTACCAACAATAAAAATATTATATTTTTTATTGTGACTCTGTCTTTTAACTCCTTCATGGCGTCTCCGATTGTTTATTTTCTTCGTAATTATACTTTATATGTCGGAAATTGTCTATTAATCTCTATTTGACAAGTTTTTTACAATATTGGTTAAGTGAACAGACTTCGCAGTTTGGCTTTTGGGGTTTGCATATATTTTGTCCGTGCGTGACCAAAAGTGTATTAAAATCCATCCAAAATTCAATCGGGAGTTTTGCACGAAGTGCCATCTCGGTTTCATCGGGCTCTTTCGTTTTTACATAGCCCAATCGGTTACAAATTCTATGAACGTGAACGTCTACGCATATTGCAGGTTTTCCGAAGCCTTTAGCCATCACCAAATTTGCGGTTTTTCTTCCTACGCCTTTGAATTTTGTCATTTCCTCAATGCTTTCAGGAACTTTCGAGTCATATTTTTCAACTAATTCGCGCGCGATATCTAAAATTTGTCCGGCTTTGTTTTTGTAGAAACCTACAGGATAAATGGCTTGTTCTAGGTCATTTTGCTTAACAGTAAGGAAATCCTCGGGAGTCTTCCCGAGTTTGAGCATTCGCATAGTCGCAGGATATGTTGTTTTGTCATTTGTTCGGAGGCTTAAAATGCACGAAATTAGCACCAAAAAAGGGTCTTTGTAGTTTTCCATGAGAATTACAAAATCCGTCCTTGGGGTGTTATCGTTTTTTAGCGCTTCCACAATTTTTTTTATCATAAAGTTATTATACCCGAAAACAGCAGGAAATATATGCGTTGTTTTTATAATTTTGAATATTAAGAAATATTAAAGTGGGATTTTTTCACATATAGTGTGGCTTTTGCCATAATTGTTCACATGTAAATGAAAGCCATTTATTAAAGTCAGAAATCATGTTGCCGATATAATTTTTATAAGAACGTTGTGGAAAAAGTAAAAGCGGAACATTAACTCGAAAGGAATCGTTTATGGGGACGAACATTGGTGCTATGAATATGGCAGATTTGTTGAATTTTAAAACACAAACGGAACAAGCGGCAGGAAATAAGCGTAATATTAGAGCTTATATTCAAGCTAATAATGACTTAAAAGAAATTAATAAGGAATTAGAAAAAAGACAAATTGAACAAGAAAATGCATTTACGGCTAACGCATATGAGACTTTATTAAATGTTTCAAAATCAGTTATCGGTATTGATACTCAAAATAAAACAGGCTATAACCTTGAAACAACTGAAGATACAAAGAAAAGTATAGAAGAAGATGCGGCAATACTTAAACAGTATGATAGTGCGTATCAGACTCTTTTGAGCAGCCAAATCGGACTTGAAGGTCAGTGTGAAAGCTTTGAATACCCTGATTTAGAAAAAATCGGGAATTCAGGCGACGCGCAAAAAGCTCTTGATAAGGTTCAAAAACAAATTGAGCGTATCAAGCTCCTTATTGTGAATGCTCAAAATGCTGTGGAAATCTTGAAAAAAGAAAAAGAGGTTGCCAATCAGCAGCTCAAGGCTCGTGAAGTTGAATATGAACGTACACAAGAGGAAATTAAAAAGATTAAAGCTCAGATTGAACAAAACGAAAAGACTGCAAAACAACAATCTGAAAGCTATGAAAAGAATTCCGAAAAAATGATTGAGCAATATATTCAAGAATATCAAAACAAAAATTTACAGGCGGCAGGTGTTGATATGCAGGAATATGTTCAAAGCAAAATGCAGTCTTATCAATATCCTTCATCAGTCCAAGATTTATATAACCAAAACGAACAGCTAATCGGTGTTATGAATATGAAGGGGCAGCAGCTCGAAATGATTGGTAAGGCAATGGACTCCTTGAACACAAAAATTTCTCAAATTGATAAAAATATAGAAATTCAAAACGGCAAACTTGATGACTATAACAAGAACTTGCAGGTTGCGACTCAATACAGAGACGGCTGTGTGAAAATTCGTGATGAATGGAAAAAAGCAGAAAGAAAAAAGAAAAAGAAACGCGGATTTGGCGGATTTTTAAGAGGTATTGGAAATGCTGTGAAAAATATTGCCAAAGGGATTGTTAAGGCAGTAAAATCAGTTATAAAAGGTGTTGCCGGCTTTGTGGGCAATACACTGAAATTTGTCGGAAAACATCTCGGTGATGTTACAAAATCTCTTGGTTTGGGTGATGAGATAGTCGAAGGTGCGATGAGTTTTGCGGGAAATGCAGCAGAATTGGTCGGGTCAACCTGTACTTTTGATGCTAAAGAAATGAAGCAAAATTATAAAGATATGCAGGCTAATGCTGAAAATGCAGTTATGAATGGTGTTGTAAGACTTACAAATAAGGCTCTTAAATCAGCAGGAAAACACTTGGGTGACGCAGCGAGCTTTGTCACAGGCGGTCTTGTTAGCGACCATGCGATTGAGTCAGCAACAGGTGTCATAACCAATACGATTTCAGCCGGCGGTGAATATTTCGTAGGTGATTTTAAAGAAGCGGGAAAATACCTTGAAAAAGCAAGCAAAGAGGGTTTAAACGCTGGTGTTGCGGTCATAGGTAACGCACTTGGGACAATTGCACCCGGAATGGTTGATTCTCTCGTCGGTGGGCAATTCGGAAAATTTGACGCAAAAGGTATTGCTGAAAGCGAAATAGATAGTATTTTAAATCAAGCTTGTTCTGTTGGTGGGCCATTGAGCGGAATTGATTCGCAAATCAGAGCAGAAATTAAATCTCAATTAATGGCTGAATTCAACAAAAAATATCAGGAGCAAATTAACAAATATTCCAAACAAGTTAAAGATGGCAAATTTGATGTCAATAATTTGAGCAAGCTCGAATCTCAAATTACACAGGAAATTACAGCGTCAATAAAAGAAAAAGCTGTTGCGATACTCTCAAAGGGTTCACTTGCAGATAAGGTTTCTAACAGCCTTGTAAAAACTTACACAAATGATGCGCATTTTGAAATAAATATTATTCTAAGCCAATACAGCAGTATGCTCAATTTGCTCAGTGATGAGGAAAAAGCGCAATTAAAACAGCAATTATATGCAGTGTCGGATCCGATAGTTGAGAAAAACATAAGAGCGCAATATACGGAAGAAAATGTCAGAAAAGCGGTAAATGGTGAAGATTTGAATATCGATGAAATCGGAAACCAAACAATGAAAGAAGTTACAGATGCGATTAATAAACAATTGCCTCAAATTCTTTCCCAAGGCTCATATGTAGATACGGCAGCCGGCAAATTGACAGCGCAAGTTATGGAGCAGGCTGACAGCCAAATGACTCCGCTTTATGAAATGGCGCAGGCAGGTATAATTAGCAAAGAGCAAGTCAATACTATTCGTGAAGACATTAAAAAATCTGTTGAAGAAACTGTGAAAAATGAGCTCAAAAATACACTTGCAAGTGGTGACTTGAATAATCTTGATAATACGCAGCAAAGTATTCAAAATCAAGTTGAAAGCATTATTACGGCTAAAATAAATGAAGCTCTGCCAAAACTTGCAAAAGATGCTTCCTCCAATATCACAACTTCTATTATGGTTGAAGTTGACAAAGAAATTGAAAAATTAAAAAAACAAGCCGCTACTTTTGGATTCAATGCTGATGAAAAAGCCGCAGAAGTTAGAGCGGAAATCGAAAAAACAGTTCAAGTAAAAGTAGACGCGAAAATTAATTCAATAATCAAAGACGGCAATACAGAAAATATCAATATTAACGGAATCAAGGAAGAGCTTGAAGCTGAAATCAAAGCAGATTTGACTAAAAAAGCTCAAAATATTATCAAAGAATTCTTGACTGACTCGAACAAAAATAATAGCTCCGATAATACAAGCTCCTTCTTGGACAACATATTCGGAAACATAGTAAGCGAAGATCTTCTCGGTTTATCAAATGTTATTGATGTTGTCGAGGCAGAAGTAAAAAACAAACCTTTAGAACTTCTTGGCTGATTTCCACAACCTTCTTAACGCAGCCAAGCGAAAAGCCCCCGTTATTATAACAGGGGCTTTTTGTTTGAAAATTTATTATTCAACAATAATAGCGGCAACAGGGCAAGCTTCAACAGCTTCTTTTACGCAATCTTCGTTTCCTGAAACAGCAGCTTCGTTAACTACTGCGATATCTTCAATTGAAAATACAGCGTCGCAAATAGATTCGCAAGCACCGCATGAAATGCAATCTTCAGTAACTTTTACTTTCATTATTTTTCTCCTTTTTTGTGTGAAACCGTTTTCACGGAACATAATTATTATACATAAAAAATTAAAAAATTCACTACCGCTAAGGGATAATTATTTCAATTCCCAGAAAGTACCGTCTTTAGTATCTTTCAAGCCAACACCTACTTTTGATAGCGTGTTTCTGATTAAATCAGCGATTTCCCAATTTTTATCCGCTCGGGCTTGGTTTCTGACAGTGATAATTTTTTCGATAATTTCTTTTGGTTCTTCAATTCCTATTAAAAAGTCAAATTCCGTTATTACAGGTGAAATTTTCTCAAAAAGTGTATCTGCATCTATTTCAACGTTTGAAAAGTCAAAACCGAGAATTCCTGAAAGTTCGAGCAAGGTATAAACAGCTTTTGCTCCGGTTTCTTTATCCTTAGAGTCTTTTGCCTTATTTGCCGTATTTGCGAGGTCAAAAAGAACCGCAAGTGCCTTTGATGTGTTCAAATCGTCATTCATTGCGTTTTTAAATTCTTCAATTACTTTTTCATCAAGGGTTTTTTCGGTATTTTCGATGTAAGGCAGAACGTTGTTTACTGCGTTTTGAAGCCTTTGAGCACCGGCTTGAGCGGAGGAAAGAGCTTCATCAGAGAATTCTACCGGCATGCGGTAATGATTGGTCAGGATAAAAAACCTGATAGTGTTTGCATTGTAGTTTTTTAAAATATCGTCAATTGTTAGGAAATTACCCAAAGATTTTGACATTTTTTCTTTGTTAATGGTTACAAAACCATTGTGCATCCAGTATTTTGAGAATTGGCAATCGTTGGCGCATTCTGATTGTGCGATTTCGTTTTCGTGGTGCGGGAACAATAAATCTGCTCCGCCGGCATGAATATCAATGCTTTTGCTTAGATGTTTACGCGCCATCGCCGAGCATTCTATGTGCCAGCCGGGTCTTCCTTTGCCCCAAGGGCTGTTGTATCCGTGTTTTTCGTCTTTTTTCCATAAAGCAAAATCAAGAACGTCTTCTTTTTTTGATGAAGCTTCAACGCGTGCACCTGCAACCAAATCGTCGATAGGCTGTTTGCTTAAATTGCCGTATTTAGGGAATTTTTTTACTCTGAAATAAACATCCCCGTCAGCTTCGTATGCATATCCCTTGTCGATTAAAGATTTAACGATAGCAATCATTTCGCCGAGTGTTTTCGTTGCAAACGGCTCTATGTCAGGCTTTAGAATGTTTAATTTTTTCATTGAGTCTGAAAAAATATCATAATATTTTTTTGCCACATCATCAGAAGAAATTCCTTCTTTTTCAGAGCGGGCAAGGATTTTATCGTCTACATCAGTTACGTTGCGGCAATAAGTCACGTCATAGCCGAGGAATTTTAAATATCTGTATAAAGTGTCCCAAGTCGTATAGCAGCGAGCGTGTCCAAGGTGAGGTTTATCATACACGGTCGGACCGCATACATACATACTGACTTTTTTTCCTTCAATCGGCAAAAATTCTTCGACTTTTCCCGAATATGAATTGAAAATATTTAACATTCCTTTAGCTCCTTTAGTATTCCCTGTTTGATTTCAACCGTGTCGGCGCCTAACCTGCCGAGAACTTTCATTGCAAGCGAAGTGGGCTCTTTTGTAATAGCCCAAAGAAGGTTTGCGGATGAAATCATTTGTAAATCGTGTTTTTTTGCTTTTTTTGCAGCTCTTTCGAGTATCGATTTTGCACGTTTGCTGTACACAATTTCTTTTTCTGAATATTTGTCGCCGTATCCGATGACTTTTTCTACTTCAGCACGGGCGTCTTTGATGTTTACACCGAGTTTTGAAAGGGCGGCAGCCCCTATTCCGACGCTTTCGGCGATAATCCCGAGTAAAATCAATTCTGAGCCTACAATGTTACGACCGAGGCGGCGTGCTTCATTTTTTGCAAGGCGAAGGATGGTAAGCGTCTCAGGCATTTGCTTTTCGATAGGTTTAATTATTTTGTGTGCCAAATCATCGTCATTTACCTTCAAGCTTTTGAAAATATTGTATGCAATTCCTGATTTTGCCTTAATCACGCCTAAAATAATGTGTTCAGGCTTAACGGTTGCTTCTCCTAGTTCTTTGGCTGTTTCAATCGCGAGAAGTATTGTTTTGAAAGCGTTTGGAGTGAAAATAATTTGTTTTTCTTCGTACTCTGCACCTCTTGAGGTCATTTCTTTTAGTTTTTCGCCGTAGCTGTCAAGATTAATGCCATATTCGCCCAAGATATCGTTCACATCGGCATTTTCATCTTCTAAAATTGCCTGAATTATTTGCTCAGTTCCGAGAATTTCATAATTTGATGCCGTAAGCTTCGCAACGGCATGTTCGAAAACTCCTTTTGACGCGGGTTCTTCGATTATAGAAAGAACTTTTGAATATTCTTCACTTTCGTATTTTTTCGGTAAAATTCCTTCAGGATGTTCGTTTCTGATTCGTTTTTCAAAAAGTCTCGATAACACGTCTTTTGCCTTGTCCGTGTCAAATCCTAAATCCTCCAAGAGATATGTCACAGGTGCTTTTCGCTCGGATATAAGAGACAAAAACAGGTGCTCGGTTGTAATAGAGCCGCTTTTTGCTTTTCGTGCCATGTCAAAAGCTTCTTTCAAAACTTTTTTTGCAGATTCTGAAAACCCTATAATATCAATTTTTTTGCTGCTTTTTTTACTTTGAATATTTTCTAATGCGCATTTTTGAACCTCATCTAAAGAAATTTTAGATAAAGTTAGTAGTTTTGTTGAAAAACAGCTTTTTTGAGTTGTAAAGGCAGCCAGAATCAATTCGGGGTAAATCTCAGTAAAACTGTTATCTTCTGCAAGTTTTTGGGCTGTTGTCACAATCTGGAGCGCTTTTTCCGTAAATTTTTCAAACAAAATTATTACCTCAATAACATTTGCCTCAATATTACACTAAATATGAGTGAATGTCATTAGTGGGGATAGTTTTTGAGGATTAAATCAATAATTCATGGCATCTTCTTCAAGAACGCGTGCTGCGCAGAACATTCCTTGCCCCCCGGCTTGGCAGTCAGTTGTTTCTTTCCAATAACTATTAGAACCGTAATAGCTGGAATTTTTCGATCCCATTGGCACTAAGCGGCCAGTATCTGCGTCTATTATAAAATGGAATAAATCTCTTCCCTGAATGTTAGGGCCTGTGTTCCCATTTACGTCGACAGTTGTATAATAGTGGCAAGAGTCTTCCGGTGCAAAAATTGTCATCCCATCTTCTAAAACCAGAACGCCTGCAGTAGAGCTGCTTGTAATAGTTGGTCCGTAGGTATTTTTTACTCCACTCAAATATTTATATTCCTGAGGTACACACTCACTGAAATGACCTAAATCGCAAGATTTGGCAACTTTTAATTGCTTTTTAAGTATACTGTATGAGTTGTTTTGACAATATCCTGGGTTGAATACGCAATTATAATCTCCTGCTGAGCAGTTTTCTTCTGGCGGTGTTTTTGCTATTGCATTTTGTAACGTGCTGTAAGCTTTTTTTAACCCCACAACGTAAGCGTGTTTTTGATACTTTGAAACTAATGTAGGTATTGTCATAGCTGCCACTATACCTATTATAGTTAACGTAATGAAAATTTCAGCAAGAGTAAACGCTCTCTGTAAAACAAAATTATATCCAGGTAAAAAACAAGAATTTGATGATAATTTTATTGATAGAGCTAATTTAGGATAGAAATGTTGTTTGTAATAAATTTTTCGCAAAATTACACCTCATGATATATTTTTTTATAATAATTATAACACAATTTCGTTTTTTTAATTCTATTTGCAAGTTTTTTTGCCGCCCCAGCTGAGGTTGTTGCAATGTAGGTATTCCATGTTTTCGTTCATTATTGCCCAAGCTGTGCAACCGCCCACGTAATAAGATGCAGTTGGTGAAAGACATAATGTTGCAAAACTTTCCGCCCAAGACGTCTCATTGATTCTTCCTGCGGGGGTAATTCCATCTTTATAAATTTTAAATCTGAACAAATCTTTTCCGTCTATGTTTGGGGCTGATTTCCCATTTAGGTCTACGAATATTTCAGCACAGCTCCCTGAATATGCGGCGTGACTCCACGCGCCTTGGTCACTGGCTTCGGCAATACCTGTTGTGCACCAACGGCTGTCTGTACCATGTACATTACCAAATTCAATTTTAATCGCCGTACCGTCAGACAAAAGCATCATACGATTTTTTGCATGGGCTTGTGACAGAAAGGGGGTGGTGGTAGTACTCCATTTTTTCTTGTATAAAGAAGAAAAACAATCATTGGGAGAAGTTTCGTTGCAGTATTTTACTGCTTTAAGATATGGAACAATAATTGGCAATATATCTTGAGACACATCACTGGTGTAGTCTCCTGTTATCCACGTATCGATAGTTCCGTTTTCGGAAATTGCTTTTGCAAAAGTATTGGAAAGGGTGTTATATACCTTTTTTAGCTTTGAAATGTTTGCTCTTTCGGTGTAGTTTTGTACTAAAGTTGGAATTGTCATCACCGCAACGATACCAATAATTGTGAGGGTAATTAAAACCTCTGCCAAGGTGAATGCAATACGGATGAAACCCTTGCTAATTAAGCTATTTTGCGGGGAGGAGACGCTTGTTTGAGCCGAAAATGAATTTTTGATCATTTTTATTATTCCATGTTATTAAATGAATTTAAAATAATTATATACTATTTTCTTAAATTCGCAAGTTTTTTGTAAAGCTCTACTTCTTCGTCTGTCAAATCATGAGGAATAACAATATTCATTTTGAGGTTCAAATTGCCGAAACCGCCTGCTTTTTTAGGCAGTCCCAGCTCTTTTAAACGCATGGTTTTTCCGCAGTTCGATTTTGGCGGAATTTTTACGGTTATTTTTCCGTGAGGGGTTGTAACTTCTTTTGATGTGCCGAGGACAGCTTCGGTCGGGGACAGGTCTATGTCTTTTGTTAAGTCGGTACCACAGATTTCGTAATTTCTATCATAGAATGAAATTTTCAGATAAAGGTCGCCTTTTCTGCCGTAATTGTCGGTCTTCCCTTCGCCTTTGAGTCTTATTTTTTGACCTTCTTTGACTTCTTTCGGAATTTTAACTTTTAGCGAGCGATTTGTGTTTACAAATCCTGTTCCGCTGCAATTCGGGCACATGGAGCCAGGGCCTTTGCAGCTTGTACATTTTTCAAGGTTTTTGAAATTAACGCTGATTGAACCGTCTTTCATTAAATCTGAAACAGAAAGTTTTAAATCTTGAGTGATATCAAGCGCAGCTGTACTTTCGGCTTCTTGGCCGTGAGCGCGATGTCTTGAACCTGCTGAACGTCTGCTGTATTGTGCATACGGGTCAGATTGATTGCCTGAAGAATATTGTCCTGCAAAATCCCCGAAAAGACCTTTGAAAAAGTCTGAAAAACCGCCCATTCCGGAAAAATCATTATATTGAGCGCCGCCTCTTCCACTTTGGTCTGAAAAAGCTTGTGAAAAGTCAAAACCCATATTGGAAAACTGATTTGGATCGAACTGTGCGCCGCCTTGCCAATTTGAACCCAAAGAATCGTAACGTCCGCGTTTTTCTTTATCGCCAAGTACTTCGTAAGCTTCGTTAATGTCTTTAAATTTGCTTTCGGCTTCTTTTGTTTTGTTGACATCCGGATGATATTTTCGCGCGAGTTTTCTATATGCGGATTTGATTTCCGCGTCTGCTGCGCCTTTTTTCAAGCCTAATATTTCGTAATAATCTTTGTATTCCATATAAAACCTCTGTTTCGTCAAATTTTATAATAGTATAAAATTTGTCCGGTTTATACACTTTTAACGAAAATTTAATTTTTTACCTGCCCTGCTTAGATTCTTTTGGAGATACAATTGAGTAGACATAAGGCTGTGAAAAATATTTGTTTGCCGCGGAAATGACATCGCTGGGTGTCACAGATTGGATGAGCTGAGGATATTTTTTATAAAACTCCCATCCTCGTCCTGTTGCTTCAAACCAGCCCATAGAGGCAGCTTTTTCGCTGTTTGTTTCTTGTGCGAGAATGTAATTCCCGATTAATTTATCTTTTGCCGATTGCAGCTCTTGCTGGGTTACGAATTCATGTTTCAGTACATTAATTTCACGTAGAATTTCGCTTGTTGCGTGTTCTGCTTTTTCAGGATTGGTGCCGATATAAGTCAGGAAAAAACCCTTGTTCATGTTTACCGAATAAAATGAACCTATTTGATAAGCCAATCCCTGACTATCGCGCAAATGGTTGAAAAGTCTCGATGACATGCCTGTACCGAGAATTGAATTTATGACTTGGAGTGATGCATAGTCTTTTTGATTATCAAGCCCGCAAGTTTGCCAGCCTAAGGCTATCCAGGAAGCCTGAGTGTCTTTTTTCACGGATTTTTGTATATTTGCACTCAAAGGCGGAACCGAATTTTGGTATGTTTTGAAGTCAAACTTTGGTGCATCTGTCGGTTTAAACACGCTTGAGAAGAATTCTTTTACTTCTTCTTGTTGAGTTTCCGATAGGTTGCCGTTTATTGAAATTACAGCATTTTTTGGATTGAAAATAGTTTTGTAGTAGTCTGTAATGTCGGATTTTGTTACTGTTGGGAGCGATTTTTCGACTTTTTTAATTGTGCTTTTTGAGTATGGTGAGTTTTGGAAAATTATTTCTTTAAACTCTTCTAAAGCAACATTGAACGGTTTGTCACGGTTTGCTTTTATGTTATAGAGCGTGTCTGCTTTGATTTTTTCGACTTCGTAGTCGTCAAAAAGCGCGTTGTTGATAACTTCGTTCAAAATATCAAGCGAAGATTCGAGTTCATTTTTTGTTGTTTTCAAAGAGATATTGAAGCTTTCTGAACCGTCAACCACAGATAATTTTATGCCTTTTTCTTCTAAAATTTGAGAAAATTCATTTTTGGTATATTTTTTGGTGCCTTTTTGCATTCCGTCAGCTGTAACTCCTGCAATACCTGCTTTTTTCTCAAGAAGCTTCCCGCCTTTTACAAAAATTTGTATGGCAATGATATCATTTGTCGGGTTTTGGTTAAGTATTAAAGTTGCGCCGTTTTTGAGCATATAATCCTTGATATGTCCTTCTTGGCTTACCAAGACAGGTTCTTTGCTTGTGTTTTTTTCGGTTATGTTCGCGATAGGATGCTCCCCGTTTTCAGCATTGAAAGTTTGAGGCAATATTATCGATACAGCCATTTTTTTAGGGTCGAGGAATTTTTTTGCTGCGGATTGCACTTCTTTTGGTGTCACTTTTTTGATATTTGTAATGTATGTATCGTAAAGGCTTATATCGTCAAAAATTGTTTTTATATAGCCCATTTCTGACGCAATATTTGAAACAGACTCGCGCGAATAATATGTGTCGCGTTCAATTATGCTATAGGCTTTGTTAACTTCATCTTGCGTCGGAGGATTTTTTTGAATTGCTTCAACTTCTTCCAGGATTGCACGTTTTACTTTGTCTAAATTTTCAGGTGCAAAATTTACGCTGATATAAAACAATCCGTCATCACGGCTTGTGGAGTTTGATGCTGAAATATTTTGAACAAGGCGTTTTTGGTCTTTGACGTTTTTATAAAGACGGGATGTGACGCCGTCTCCTAAAATGGTTGATAAAACATCAAGTTCAGCAGTTTCTTTTTTGTTTTTTGCGTCAACACCCCTAAAACCGATAAGCATGTATGCTGTCTGTACGTCGGCTTTGCCTATTTTTTCAGAAGGCGCGGAGAGTGGTTTTTCTTTTTGAAATTTTGGCAAAGGTGTTTTGTCAGCTTGAACGTCAAATAATTTATTGACTTTTTCAAGCACAGTCTGAGTATCAACGTCGCCGATTATGATTGTCGTCATATTTGCAGGCTTGTAATATGTTTTGTAAAAATCAAGCATTTCTTCGCGCGTAATTGTTTCAATTACCTTGCGGGTACCTATCACGTCACGTTTGTAGGGGTGTGTTTTATACAGCTGCGAGGACAGATTTTTGTATAGTACGCTTTGTGGATTATCCTCGTTTTTGGCAATTTCTTCGAGCACTACTTTGCGTTCTTTTTCCATTTCCGCACGTGGAATTAACGGATTCAAAAGCATATCTGCGTGCATTTCAAGTGCTGTGTCAAAATCTTTTGAAGGAATTGTTACATAATAATGGGTAAAATCTTTGCTTGTCGCAGCGTTGGTGACAGCGCCCTTAGATTCGAGAATTTTATCGAATTCGCCTGTCGGGTATTTTTTAGTCCCTTTAAAAAACATATGCTCTAAAAAATGAGCCACGCCATTGTTTTGGTCAGTTTCATTTATGGAGCCTGTTTTTATCCACGTGTCGACAATCACAATAGGGTTTTCCTTAACCTCTTTCACGATAAGAGTTTGCCCGTTATTGAGCTTGAATGTTTGATAATCTGCTGCCCAAGTATGACATCCGATAAATAATGCCAAAAAAGTTATAATAAGTTTTTTCATAAACACCTCGTTACTTTTCTTATTAAAGTTTACTATATTTCTTGAAAATGTAAAAATTATTCACCTCGGCTAGTTCTCAACTTCTAATTTGACATAGAAGTGTTTAGTTTCTACAATGAACTTATGAGTGTTGAGAAGCCAATTTTAAAAATTTCACAGCCGATTAGGGAAATTGATTTTCAGGGTTTGAAAATCGGGGGAGATACTTCATATTCTTTTATGAAAGAAAATGAAAATCCTGTGGAACCTCTTTTGGCTTTAGAATTGCCGTTTTTTGCGGATGAAAATTTGCCCGAAGTTTTAAAAAAACAATTCAGTCAAGATTATAATATTACAGAAGCCTTAAAATGTTTTGAAAACCTTCCAAATGAGATTGTTTCGATTAGATTTAATGTGTCCGAAGAAAATTTGGAACAAGACTTAAAAACTGTAGAAAAAAAACTGCCTGAAGTTTTTGCTGCGACAAAGAAACCATTGATTTTGCGCGGAAGAAACAATAAGGATATTGATTTGAAATTATTACCGTTGCTGGCGGAAAAAGCTGAGCGCGAGTGTATTATTTCCTTTGTAGATGAAACAACTTATGAAGAAATTCTTCCGAGCCTGGTAAAACACAATCATATCGTTGTAATACGCACTCCGATAGACATAAATCTTGCAAAAGAAATGAATATTCTAACGATTGATAAAGGTTTGAATGCTGATAAGATTATAATCGATCCGGATATGGGCGGATTAGGCTACGGTTTGGATTACGGTTACAGCGTCATAGAAAAATTAAAGCAAGTTGCTCTTGAAGGTGATAATATGCTGAATATGCCTGTCATAGCGTTTATCGGAGAAGAAAGTTTCAAAGCCAAGGAAGCAAAATCCGATAAATATGACAAAAATTGGGGTGAGTATGAGAAACGTGCTCTGATGTGGGAATTAGCAGGGACTTCTGCAATTTTGGCGGCGGGAGTGAATATCGCTGTGGTTTGGTCGGAAAATACTGTAAAAACTTTGAAAGGGCTTATATAGATGGAACTTACGGGTCTTCAAATTTTTAAATATCTGCCCGGAGGCAAAAAAGAAGAAAATGCAAACTGCAAAAAGTGTAATCAGCCGACCTGTATGGCTTTTGCGTTGAAACTTGCAAAACAGCAGCTTGAACTTGATGATTGTCCTTATGTGCCGGACGAACTTCGTGATACTTTTTTGAGTTCTATCAAAAAACAGCAAAATGAAATTATTTTTGGAATAAATAATGTCAAAATCGGCGGGGAGACTGTCATGTTCCGCCATGAAAAAACTTTTGTAAATAAGACAGTTGTCGCTATTGAACTTGACGCCGATGGTGATGATTTTGATAAAAAAATTGAACGCATTAAAAATTATGAATTAGAACGTGTCGGAGAAAAATTCTCTGTTGAAGCCATTTACCTGAAAGGTGAAAAAAATCTTGTTGAAAAAGCTAAAATCTTATCTGATATGGGTTTTGCATTAATTGTGAATACAGAAAATGAAAATGTGGCAGACGAATTAAAATGTTTAACGCCGATTTTTGAAACCACCATGACATCGGATAAAAATATTAATATTACAGTAAAAGGCTCTTCTGTAGATGAATTAAGTGAAAAATCCGCTCAAATTCTAACTGAAGGATGTAAAAACATAATTTTAGATATTGAAATTGACGGAAAATCTACTCAGAAAATTATTGAAGAACTGACTTATATAAGACGTTTGGCTATTTTGAAAAAGCATGAAAATTTTGCATACCCGACAATGGTAAAATTGCCAAAAGCGGATGAATACAAAACCCTTGCACTTGCGTCACTTCTTATGTGCCGCTATGCAAATATTCTTGTTTTAAAAGACTTTGACGAAGCTTTGATGACGAGTTTGCTTACGCTGCGCCAGAATATATACACTGACCCGCAAAAGCCGCTTCAAGTTGAGCCAAAAATCTATGAATTCTGTGAGCCCGATGAAAATTCTATCGTTATGATGACGACGAATTTTGCGCTGACATATTTTGCTGTAGCAAATGAAATTGAGGCAATAAATCGTCCGACATACCTTGTTGTTACTGCGTCGGACGGAATGAGCGTTCTGACTGCGTGGTCGGCGGATAAATTTACAAGCGAGCTTGCGGCTAAAACTTTGAAAGAAGCGGACTTAATTAATAAGGTTAAAAATAGGCGTATTATAATTCCGGGATTGCTTTCTCATATGCAAGAGGAGCTTCAAGACGAGCTTCCTGAGTGGGAAATTATTGTGGGGCCGATTGAGGCATACCAGCTTCCCGATTTTGTAAAAAATAACTGCTAAAATAAAAGAAAAGAGGAAATAAAATGAGTATTCAAATTGCAGATAAAACATTTTCATCAAGATTGATGGTAGGAACAGGCAAATTTGATGATTTTGAGGTCATGAAGCAGACACATGCGGCGTCGGGTGCGGAAATCGTTACTGTTGCTATCAGACGTGTGGACACAAACGCTCCGGGGCATGTTGGTTTGATGGATTTCATCGATACGAATAAATACTGGATTTTGCCTAACACGGCAGGCTGCGCTACTGTTGATGAAGCTGTGCGGGTCGCAAGATTATCCCGTGCAATGGGGATTAACAACTGGATTAAACTTGAAGTTATTCCTGACGCAAAATACTTGCTTCCTGATCCGATTGCAACGCTTGAAGCGGCAAAACAGCTTGTGGAAGAAGGTTTTGTAGTTCTTCCTTACATAAATGCTGACCCGATTTTGGCGAAGAGACTTGAAGAAGTCGGATGTTCGACTATTATGCCTCTTGCAAGCCCTATAGGCACAGGTCAAGGTGTAAAAACACTTGAAAATATCAAAATTATTATTGAACAGGCGCAGGTTCCGGTCGTAGTAGACGCGGGTATTGGTGTTCCGTCAGACGCTTCTTTAGTTATGGAGGCAGGCGCAGATTTCTGCTTAATCAACACCGCGATAGCTAAGGCACAAAACCCTGTGAAAATGGCAGAAGCTTTTAAGCTGGGCGTTCAAGCCGGGCGTGCGGCATACGAAGCAGGCAGAATCCCTATGAAGGCTTATGCCAGCGCTTCATCACCGTTAACAGGTATTGTGGGTAAAAGCTAGACAAATATCAGCTTTAAAAAAGGGTATTATTCATTGAATGTACCCTTTTATGCTTTTTGAGATTTCTTTGTTCTTCTGGTTCTTTTTGGTTTAGCCTTTCCTGAGGCTGCGCTTTCGGCATTTTCTTCTGCGAATTGTTCCAAAAATTTTCCCCAGGTTATATCGCTGTGTCCAAAAATAGATGTTCCATATAGTTCATATTCCGCCTCGACCACAGTCATATTGTTTATGCGTTCTATTCTTTCCTCTATGGTTTCGGGTTTAGGCAGTTTTTTCTGTTCCGGTTGAGGAACGCATAATAGTTCATATTTTTTTGGCGACTCAGTGATTACTTTCTTTGCTTGTGTTTGTGTTTCCTGTTTTTTGATATATTTTCGGAAAGCTTTTGTCCAGCTATCGTTTCGGATGTCTACATTTTCTTTAATGCATAAATGGGTCATTATTGCATCAATAAAGCCTCTTTTTCCGATGTTCTGAAGATTTCCTCGGCGTCCAAACAGCGCCCAAGGCTTGGAATCCCCCGAGTTGCTTTTTACTTCAAGAAAAAATTGTGTGAATTTGCCCCTGCCTTTTCGCGAAAATATGAATGTGTCGCCGTTTACATAGGGCTGAAGATCTTTTTCTTGTACAAGTTTTTTTACAGCGCGAATGTTTTCCGCAATCATACGCTTTGCTTCAGGCGAATCGATTTTTCTTATCAAATTTTTTGGCGGGCACATAGCATATGCGCCGAATGATACTTCCATACTTACTTAAAATCCAAACATGTGTAATTTTGTTACGTGTTGCTTTCTTCCCAAATAATTTTCAGCCCCTCAAGAGTGAGTTCGGGGTTTATTACGTCAAACGGACGCTTCAAATGTTCGCTAATGATAGGCGTATAACCTCCTGTCGCGATAATTGTAGCTTTTTCGCCAAGCTCTTTTTCGCAGGCTTCAATCATTCCTTCAATCATGCAGGCATGACCGTGTACAATCCCCGAAAGCATTGCATCAATAGTATTTTTTCCGATTGCGTTTTTAGGCGCTTCGATTTTTACCTTCGGAAGACGAGAAGTAAACGCGCTCAATGCATCGGCTTGAATCTTTATTCCTGCCGTAATTATACCGCCTAAAAATTCTGCGTTTTTGCCATTGTTTTTTACAATGTCGAAAGTTGTCGCAGTTCCAAAGTCTACAACTATAGCGGGAAGTTTGTAAAGTTTCGACGCGGCAAAAGCATTTACCAGTCTGTCAGGACCTGCTTCTTCAGGCATGTCTATGCCGATTTTCATCCCTAAATCAGTTTTGTGATTAACCACAAGGGTTTTGACATCCAGATATTTTTCAATTGCAAATTTTATCCGCTCGGTAAGCGGAATTACAACTGACGAAATAGCAGCGCCTGCAAGTTTTCCGTGCAAGCCCGCATGTTTTAGGAAATTCAACAGCAAAACGCCGTACTCATCTTCCGAGCGTTTTTTGTCAGACGCCATATGCCAGTTGGCAAGAAGCTTCCCGCCTTGGTATACTCCGACTGTGATTGTCGTATTTCCAATGTCTGCAACTAATATCATAGAATTATTTTACTACAAAATAATTCTGTGAAGAGGTTTAAGTCTGTGAAGCTGTAGTTGTTATGGATCCGTTTAATAAATTGCCGAGTTGATTTGTATTAAAGCCGTTTGCCCAGCCTTGGACATCCTTAACCCCATTGTGTGCCTTTTCTTTTAACTTTTCAAGATATGGATTTTCTTTTTGCTTTGCGCCATCTAAACCGATTGCTGATACATCCGTCATTCTCTTTCCTCCTATAATTCTCTTCCCGTAAAAATTAATCCTATACTCATGTAAAAACATTTCGTTTGTAAAAATTGCACATTTTTAGGGCGTTTTATAATATAATGTTAATTATGAACGGACTTAAAAAAATAGGGATAGTCTATAAGCAAGGTGTGACAAATGTTTCGGATGTTTGCGCGCAGATAGAAAAATTTCTTCAAAGTAAAGAAATTTTAACATCTGTTACCGAAATAGAATCGCCTGCTGCTGATATCGATCTCGCAATTATTGTCGGGGGGGACGGTACAATTTTGCGCGCAGCAAGGTTTTACACGCCTTTAGATGTTCCGATTTTTGGTATAAATTTAGGACGTTTGGGTTTTTTGGCACAGGCAAAAATTAATGAAATTGACGAAAGCCTTCAAAAAATTCTCAACGGCGAGTTTAAAATCGATGAAAGGCTTATGCTGTCATTGAATGCGAGTGAAGCAATTGCGCTTAACGATATTGTGATAAAAAGTTTCAATCCTTCCAAAACTGTTGAAATGTTGGTTTATTTGAACGGAAATTTAGTATCAAATTATCTTGCAGACGGGCTGATTGTCTCAACGCCTACAGGTTCTACGGCTTATACGCTTTCTGCGGGAGGGCCTGTTTTGGAGCCGTCATTGGATGCAATTGTTTTGGTTCCGATTTGCGCGCACACGCTCACGGCTCGTCCGCTGGTTATTCCGGCTAATGAAAAAATTGAAGTGAGAAGTAAGCATGGCGAGCTTTTCAGCGTTTTTATCGACGGTCAGACTGATATTACTGACATTGATGAAAAAAAGAGTATAATAGTTACCAGAGCTGCAAAAAAAGCTAAAATCGTTCTTATAAATAAGGAAAATAACGGTTTTTACAGTGTTTTGAGAGAAAAACTCAACTGGGGTACCGACCCGAGGGCGTAGGATGTTAAAATCACTTTTTGTAAAAGATTTTATATTGATTGATGAGTTGAAACTGGATTTTGATAGGGGTTTTAACGTCATTACGGGTGAAACGGGTGCCGGTAAAAGTATCATGATTAACGCGATTGATATTATTTTTGGTGCTAAAGCAAAAAAAGAAATCATAAAAACCGGCTGTGAAAAAGCTTTCATAGAATTGGTAATTTCGGACTCCCATCACGCCGTAAAAGATATTTTTGACGAAAATGAGATTGAATACGACCCGACTGAGATAATGATTTCAAAAGAAGTGACGGAAAATGCTTCCCGTTCGCGTGTTAATGGGGTTCTTGTCACGCAGGATTTTGTAAAAGCTATTCGTGAAAAATTAATTGATATTCATTCCCAGCACCAGACCTATACATATATTCAGCCGAAATATCATATTTCACTTTTGGACAACTTTGCGTCATCGGCAGACAATATGCATTCTACGGTGCTTTCAGAGTATAAAAATACTTACAAAACTTATATTGAAACAACAAAACTCTATGAGCAGGCAAAAACGGCATGTGCTCAAACGCAGGACAAGATTGAGTTTTTGAAGTTTCAAGTCAAAGAAATTGAAGACGGTGCGATTGAAAACCTAAATGAAGATGAATTGCTTGAAAAAGAGCTGGATGTTCTTTCAAATGCTCAAATGCTTAAGGATATTACGTATTCAGCTTACTGGCAGTTATACGGTAATGATGGCAATATTGTTGACGCTCTTAATGATATAAAATTCAATTTGGCAAAAGCTTTGAACTATGACGAAAGTCTGAATGACACGCAAGCCCAGCTTGTAGACGCATTGGAGACGGTAAAAGATGTTTCGGCGCGTCTTAGAGACTATTCTGAAACTGTTGAGCCGAACGAACAAAGAATGGACGAAATTAGTGACCGTATAGGCGTTTTAGACTCTTTAAAACGCAAGTATGGTCGTACACTTGAGGAAGTTCAAAATACATTAAATAAATTATCCGAAGAACTTAACGCAATTGAATTTTCAGCAGACAGAGTTGTTGAATTGGAGCAGGAATTAAAAATTCTGAAAGAAAAGCTTGAAAATTTTGCTCAAAAATTGTCTGACTCCAGAAAAGCTAATGCGCAGGTTTTATCCAAGGCAATTACGGCTGAATTGGAGAAACTGGAACTGCCTAAGTCGCGGTTTCAGATTGCTGTTGAGACATGCCAATTGAACAATTTCGGCACTGATAATGTAGAGTTTTTAATCAGCACAAATATTTCGGAAGACTTAAAACCTTTAATAAAAGTTGCTTCCGGCGGAGAGATTTCGCGTGTAATGCTTGCGATTAAGTCGATTTTTGCAAATTCGGATGAAGTTGATACTGTGATTTTTGATGAAATTGATACAGGGATTTCGGGGAAAGCGTCGCAGGCAGTTGCGGATGAGCTCTTGGCTCTTTCTCAATCACATCAGGTTGTTGCTATTACCCACCAGCCGATAATTGCGGCAAAAGGTACAAAACATTTCTACGTTGCAAAAAGCCAGAAAGACGTTACAAAAGTAATGGTTCACGACCTCAATGCAGAGAATAAGCTCAAGGCAATAGCAATTCTTGCCAGCGGCGATGTTACAGAAGAGAGTTTGAACCTTGCAAAACAGCTTATAGGGTAGTTATACTGTATGCCGGCGGGATTAAACCCCGGCTTGAACTTTATTAGACATATATGGGTGTCTGTTTTGTGTGTAAAGAAGGAAGTCGCACATTTCACGCACTGCACCTCTTCCGCCGTTTTTGGCACAAATAACGGTAACCACTTCTTGCACTTCCTCGACAGCGTCAGCAGGGCAGCAGGACAGCCCTACTCGCTCCATAACGCAGATATCGGGAAGGTCGTCGCCAATGTATGCAATTTCTTCATAAGATACGTTATACTCTTTGCAAAGTTCGTCTAAGGCTGCTAATTTGTTTTTTGCGCCTTCGAAAAGTTTTGTAATCCCGAGCATTTCACGGCGGCAGCGGACAGTTCCGTTATTTCTTGCCGTGATGATTGCGGTTGTAAACCCTGCACGGTTCAGCATAACAATGCCTTGTCCGTCATGGGAATGGAAAGTTTTATATTCGACGCCGTTTTCATCAAAGGTAAGGCTTCCGTCAGTCATTACGCCGTCAACGTCGAATGCAACGAGTTTGATTTTGTTTGCTTTCGCTTTCAAATCGATATTTGCAGATTTAAATCCGTTCATTATGCTACTCCCGCTTTCAATAAGTCGTGAATGTGCAGCAAGCCTATCGGACGGATGTGTTCGTCAGTTACAACCAGAGATGTAATGGCGAATTTTTCCATAATTGCAAGCCCTTTTGCTGCTAAATCGTTGCCTGCAAGTGTTTTTGGATTAACAGTCATAATATCTTTCACCGCTAAATTTTCAACGCTTGAATGTTTCATCAGAGTTCTTCTGATGTCTCCGTCTGTCAGTATTCCTTTCATGCACCCGTTTTTGTCGATTGTAATTGCGCAGCCGAGTTTTTTATCGGAAATAATTTTGACAGCGTCTTTGAATGCTGTATTTTCATCAACAATCGGAAGTCTTTCGTCTTTTATCATAAGGTCTTCAACTTTGTACAAAATGCCTTTTCCGAGTGCTCCTGACGGGTGGAAAAGAAGGAAATCTTCTTCCGTAAATCCGCGTTTTTGCAGCAAGCAGATTGCAACAGCGTCTCCCATTGCCAGGGTTGCGGTGGTGCTTGTTGTAGGTGCCTTGCCGAGCGGGCAAGCTTCGCGCTCAATACTTATATCCAGCGTCACGTCGGCTTTTTGTGAAAGAGTTGAGTTTAATTTTCCTGTCATCGCAATCATCGGAACTTCAAAACGTTTGATTAGCGGTAAAAGGTTTAGCAACTCTGCTGTTTCACCGCTGTTAGAGATTGCTACAACAACATCGTCTCGTGTGATTATACCGCTGTCGCCGTGGGTGCTTTCTGCGGGGTGTAAAAAGTAAGATGGTGTACCTGTCGAGGTAAGAGTAGCGGCAATTTTACGCCCTATGTGTCCTGATTTGCCCATACCTGTGATGATTACACGACCTTTGCAGGCATAAAGAATGTTTATCGCTGTTTCAAAGTCTTTGCCCACACGTTCTTTTAGCTTCAAAACGGCATTCGCTTCAATGTCTAAAACTTCTTGTGCAATCTGTTCAATTGTTTTTAATTTGTTCAAAACCATTGGCATAAAATTTCCCTTAACTGTAATAATTTATATTATACGACAATATCCTCCTTTTGATGTAGTTTCGTTTCAAAACTTCAACTTTTTTAAAAATCGCTCGATAACAATACTGTAAACAAGAGTATCCCCAACAGTATGAGAAAAAACATAATGAATTATCTCGACATCCAGAATAATTTCTTAACGGTAGCACCATATAGGAGCGATGTGTCGGAAATTATCGACGGACTCAATGAATATATCCTCGCTCACGAATGCGAGCGGATGAATGTTGACATCAGCGTGCTCACAATGCTTGACGCAATACGTGTCAGCGCAGTTTGTTCGACATATCACTTTGCTAAATATCCTTTCGGTTCTATCGAGTGGATTGTCCGTGATTTGGAAACGAGAAATACTCTTCGGACTTATATGCTCAAGACGGTTCATGTGTCTGTGAAAAAACCGATTATAAAAAATCTTTATACCCCAACAATAAGCAATGTAGTTTCTTTAAGGTAAAATTATGCCTTTAGAAACAAAAAATATTTTAATTACGGGCGCTTCATCAGGTATCGGTAAAAGTACCGCGGAATTTCTTGCTCAAAAAGGCTTTAAAGTTTTTGCGGGGGTGAGAAAAGAAGATGATTTCAAGGAGCTTAATGCCATTCACACAAATATAATTCCAATATATTTGGATGTCTTAAATTCCGAATCAGTTTTGGCGGCATTTGAAACTTTGACGGCTCAAAATGTAAAGCTTTTTGCACTTATAAACAATGCCGGAGCGGTTGTTGCACAGCCTGTGGAGTGTATTGATTTAGATGATTTAAAATACCAGTTTGACATCAATACTATTGCCCCTGTCCGCTTGGCACAGACGTTTTTACCTTTATTAGAAGAAGGAAAAATTATAAACATAAGTTCTATGGCGTCAACAGGTATTTTTCCGTTTATTGCTCCATATTGTGCCTCAAAACGCGCGTTGGACATACTTTTTAATTCTATGAGTTTGGAGTTTAAAAATAAAAATGTAAAAATTATTTCTTTGAAGCCGGGCTCGATTAAAACCCCGATTTGGAATAAATCTATAAAAAACAATGAAAAATCTATGGATAAACTACCGTTAGAGTTCAAAAATAAATATCAAAAAGAATTAGAATTCCTTGCTCTAAATGCTGAAAAAAATAATTACAAAGCACTGGCAGTCGAAGTTGTGAGTCGAAAAATTTATCAAATTTTAATTAAAAAAAATCCAAAAAGCAGTTACTGCGTAGGGTTTGATTCCCATTTTGCATGTGCCTTTTCAAAACTTTCCCAAGAATTAATAAACTTTTTTGTGAAGCTCAAGCTGCGAAAAATTTAGAATTTTGGACAAAATAAATGCGGCTAGGAAAGCCGCATAAGTCAAGAAAGGAATGGTTAGACTATTAACTTTTCTGATTATTACACAAATCTTTGTAGTAGTGCAAATTTATGAACATTTCTTAACGTTTTGTTTAAAATCTTAATATTATTGGTTTTCAGTGGGTACTCGCTAATAAATTAAACTTAGTTTTAACCATTTATATAGTAGACAAACTTTTAAATATGTGCCAAAATACTATTGCCTTATGCAGGGCACTATTTTGTTCCTTCAATTTACTAAATAGGGAGCTTAGTTACAATTAGTATCGAAGTAGACCTGCCCGTCCTCGGATGCGCAGCAGGAAACGGGATTATACTAAGTCGGGCGCCCACCTGCGAGAAACGCAGGTAACAAAATCGTACTTGCATAGGGTTTTTTCTGTATTACTTGGTTTTCGCAATTATTTTTAAATTTTTGCCTTTATTATATATATCGATTAAAATAGGGCAAGAGGGGTAATAAATGAGAAGCAGCACGGACAACATCAAGTCTTTTTTAATAGAAACGCTTCAGCGCAAACATTGCGTTAACCTTTTTGCGAACTATTTTGCGCGAATTGAAGAAAATTATGCAAAATCTTCAATGTTGCATAAATTCCCTGATTTTATCTGCGCATATCTAACGATTTATACAAACGGAAAAGATTTGACTCCTGAAGATACGTACATATATTTTAGGGATTTTTATAACTACGCTGTAAAAATGAAAACAGATGAAAATATTTTGAAGCATATTTACAGATACTCAAATTACTATTTAAAAATATTGACTTTGGACGTCTCGGATGTAGATATTCGAAATTTGCTCTCCAAAATTAATCAATTGGGTGCGGAAGACACATATTCTTACCTGATGGAAGTTTTTGAAGACTATGAATTTGCGCATATAAACAAAAATATGTTTTTAGATATTTTGGAAACGGTTTTGGAATATGCTTCTGAGAGAAAATTCAGCCATAAAAAGCCGCTGCCTTTTTCTGCATTAAGCTATGAACTTAACAAAATGCTAGCGATGAAGGATTATGTGCCTGATCTTGAAGAGGAAGCTCTGCAGCTTAAAAATTCAGCGTCTCCTACTATAAACGATTTGATTAACAAAGTCTAAATCATACAGCGCTAGTGAAAATTTCGATTTCTTCGACTTTTTCATTGATTTCGACAATGATATCGTCGAGATTTTTCAGCAATTCTTGTTTATGCTTGAGTATAGACACAATACCAAGTGCCATAAATAAATTTGTCATAAAATTTTCATAAAATTCCAAAATATCATAATAGTATGTTGTATCTATGACTTTGCGGGCTTTTGAAATTTGCACAAACAATTCGGCAAGCTTGTTTTTGGCGATAATATATTTGGATTCTATAAAATATTCACGGATTTCTTTTAATGCTTTTAAAATTTCAATGTAATGAGGTAGGATTGACTTTCTTTTAGCAGGAAGTTCCGTTGTGAAAAAGTCCATTGTTGTGCGATATCCGCTTGTGTAGAGCTCCTGTTTTTTACTCAAGGAAAGATTAAAATTCGTAATTGTAACGTCTCCCGCATCGAGTCTTATATAATCAAATTTGTCTTTGTCCTTATAAGCGCTTATTATATGGTCGGCTGCAAAGTTTGAGAAGGTCGTGAATACAGAGTTTAAATAATCGGTTGTACTATCGATTTTGTATCGTTCGCGACCGCCTTCAAGTCTGAATTCCAGAATTCTTGCATCATACTTGAGTAATTGAGGTGCAATTTTCCAGACAGGCCAGCTTCGGCACAAGTCTCCGTCTACGAGTAAATGACCATTGAAAGAGATAGGTTTTAACAGCCCTGGCATGCTTGATGAAATCCTTACGGCTTTTGCAACTTCGTAGTCAGGAGTTTCTTCTTTGGAGAATGTTTTTACTTTGGTAGAGTACAAGTCTGTTGTAATAATTATGACATCATTCTTCATGTCTTTAAAAGTTACAGGTGCGTTTTTCCCTTTTTCATAGTTTTCGCCGTAAAATTTCTTTTCGATTTTTTCCCTTATCCATTCAAGATAAAATTCACCCTTGCTTATTGAAAAATCTTTTGAAAAAGTAATATTTATGTCTTTAAAGAGGTCAAAATTTATTTCATTGAAAATATCTTCGAGTTCTTTGGTTGAATATCCCGCAGCATAAAAAACGCCCATTACAGCGCCGACAGATGACCCTACAAAGCATTTGTTGTTAACTCCGAGCTGTTCCATGGCGCGAAGTGCCCCGACGTATGTGCCGCCGCGAATAGAACCGCCTGTGAATATGCAAACATAATCTAATGCACCCATAGCGCCAGCATAAAGCATAAAAGGCGGTCTTTCAACCACCTTTTATATTAGTTTTTAAATTTGCATTCAAATTTGCAAAGTTTATTTAATATTTGAATATGTCCAAGCGTCTGCATTAACTTTCTTGTCAACTTTAACCTCTGTGTGCTCGCCTTCAGCAGAGAATTCTTCGTGAGCGATTGGTTTATAAATTCTGTTGTAGTATTCAATAACCATACGGTCAGAGTTGAAATATGCTTCTGCTGTTCTCATTGATTGGCGCATCATTCTTGCCCATTCGGTTTTATTTTCATAATAAGTAGGAATGATTTGATTTTCAATGATATCCATCATGCAGTTGTGATCTTTCCAGTGTCTTTCTTCCCAAGGAATATCATCATCCAAGCCAGGGTATTCAATAGTGTAGCCGTTGATTCCCGGGAATGTACCTTCAACAGTCCATCCGTCATAAGTTGAGAAGTGCAAAGCGCCGTTCATATTAGCCGACATACCTGATGTACCTGACGCCTCAAGAGGTCTGATAGGTGTATTTAACCAGATGTCTGAACCTTTTTTAAGTTTTGCACTCAACTCAAGTTCATAGCCAGGCAATACAACAACGTTTTTCAAGTTGTATGATTTGTGTAGGATTTTGTTGAACATTTCACGCCCCATTGTATCATCAGGGTGGAATTTACCCGCAAAAATCAACTGTACTTTGTTTTCGTCAAGCAATTTGCCGATTCTTTCTTTGTCCATGAAAATAAGCCATGCGCGTTTGTAATCTGCAAATCTTCGTGCCCAAGTGATTGTAAGAACATCAGGGTCAAATCTTTTACCTGCTGTATCTGCAATATATTTGAACAAATCTTTTTTCATTTCTATTTTAGCAGCAAGAAGCTCATCTGCAGTTTTCGCTTGTCCGATTCTTTCATCTTGCCAGTAGTGAATATTTACAGCATTGGTTATAGCTCTGATAGGGCATCTTCCGTCAACCCATTCCCACATTTTGTTTGCTACCAAGCCGTGAAGCTGAGAAACCGCATTCGCAATTCTAGACATTCTCAAAGCTGCAACAGTAAGTGAGAATTGTTCGCCGCCCAATTGAACAGCTTTTTCTCTTGAACAGCCGGCGAAGAATCCGCCTTCGAGAAGTGTATCAACCCAGTGAACTTCGTTTCCTGCCGCAACAGGCGTGTGAGTTGTAAATACAGTTTTGCGTTTAACTGCGTTTAAATCACCGTTGTATTGTCTCAATAATTCAAAAGCTGCAGGTAGTGCATGACCTTCGTTCATATGAACTACATCAAAGTCATAGCCTGCTGTTTGAAGAATTCTTACACCGCCGATACCGAGAATTGTTTCTTGAGCAATTCTGATTTTTTCGTCTCCATCATAAAGTTTGTGAGAAATTCTTCTCGCCCAATCAGAGTTTCCTTCAATATCAGTTGTTAAAAGGAATACAGGGCAAGTGCCGAACAAGCCGGGCTCAACTTTGTAAGCTTTTACTTTAACTTTTTCGCCGAAAACGTCGACTTCTGTATATACATCTAAGTCTGTTAAGTAGTCGTAGTGTTTTCTGATATATGCAACTTCGACATTGCCTTCATGGTCGATACGTTGATCGTAATAACCATATGACCAAAGCATTGTTACACCTACCATAGGCATTTGCAAGTAGCCTGCGGATTGCATATGTGAACCTGCAAGGAAGCCCAAACCACCTGAATATGTTGATAAAGACTGATCCATTGCTATTTCCATTGAAAAATATGCGACTTTTGGTAATGACATAGTTTATTTTCCTCTTTTTAATCTATAAAAACCTAATCACTAAACAAGATAACATAAACATATCAGTATGTTTATAAATCAATCTTATATATTCAGAAGGCACAATTTATCACCATGAAAACATGGACAGACAAAGAATTGAGGGCAAAAGTATATTGTTAAGAAATGTAAACGCGCCTTTATGAGTTTACCCAGCTTTCAATATTTTTTTGTTTTTTACGCCAATCTTTTTCAACTTTTACCTGCAAAGAAAGGAATACTTTTTTCTGTACAAGCTCTTCCAGTTCGACTCTTGCCTCCATGCCTATTTTTTTAAGCATGCTGCCTTTTTTTCCTATTAAGATACCTTTTTGGCTGTCGTGTTCGACAAAAATATTTACGTAAATTCGGTCTATCTCGGGTGCTTCTTCATATTTTTCGATTTGTACTGCTACAGAATGAGGTATTTCATCTTTTGTATTCATGAGAATTTTTTCACGAATTATTTCTTGTGTTATACTTCTTACACTTTCGTCAGTTACTTCATCTTCTGCATAAATCAATTCGCCTTTTGGAAGCTTTTTGAAAATGGTGCTTACCAAAGTATCCATATTTCTGCCGGTGAGGGCTGAGACCTTTACTGTAGGTGTATTTTCTTTGAAAAGGGTTTTGTATGTGAGCAATATCTCTTCGCGTTGCTGCATATCTTTAATTTTATCCACTTTGTTCAAAACAATTAGGATAGGAGTCTTTACGCCCAGTAAATTTTCCACAATCCACTTGTCTCCAAGACCCGCAGGCTCCGATCCGTCAACCAGAAAAAGGATTAAATCAGCGTCAGGAATTGAAAGCTTGCTTTCTTCCATTAAAAATTCGCCTAATTTATCAAGCGGACGGTGAATTCCCGGGGTGTCTATAAAAACAGCCTGCCCAAGGTCATTTGTAAGAATGCCCTTTATGCGCCTTCTGGTTGTTTGCGGTTTATCTGTTGCAATTACAATTTTTTGCCCCAAAAGTTTATTTAAAAGGGTTGATTTGCCCACATTCGGGCGTCCGAGTATTGTTATAAATCCGCTTTTCATTTTTAATATTTCTTTCCGACGAGTGCGCTGTGTGCCAAATGTTCGATTTCGTCATTTATCCGCGCTAGCTCGATTTTTTCATTATATTTTTTTTCTAATGCAAGTTTTATCAGATAATCAGCAAAATGAGGGTTTTTAGGAAGTAGAGAACCGTGTAAATACGTGCCGAAGACATTCCGTTTGCGTGCACCTTCTGTTTTATCCTTGCCGTTGTTACCGTTTCCGATTTCAATTTTTGAAAAAGGAAGCGTACCTTCCTCAAGATAAGTAAGCCCGCCGTGATTTTCAAAACCGACAATGGTTTGAGGGGTTAGAAACTCACTTTTTGCTGTTACGTTTCCGATAAATCTGGCAGAATTACCAATAGTATAGGCGTCTAAGAGTCCTATACCTTCTAATCTTTCGCCGTTGTGAGGTTGATAATATTTGCCTAAGAGCTGATAGCCTCCGCAAATTGCAAGAAAAACCGCATTTTGCTCAGCTGCTTCGTGTAGTGCATTTTTTTGAGATTGGAGCTCTTTTGCAACCATAATTTGTTGTAAATCCTGTCCTCCGCCTATAAAATACATGTCGAAAAGCTGAGGATTTATGTTTTCACCTGCGTCCACGCTGATAATTTCCAGCTCTATGCCGCGCCATTCACAGCGTTTTTTTAGAGCTGTTATATTGCCTAAATCGCCGTAAATATTTAGCAATTTAGGATAAAGATGTGCTAAACTTAACTTATACATACGATTAGTTTAGCATAAAGGAGTATTTTGAGTGAGTTTAAAAAAGTTTTCCGCCTTTGCTGTAACTGTCGAATTTGTATTGATTACCCTGCTTTGCGCTGTAATAGTAGGTGTTTGCCTTGCAAAATTAACTGATAATATGGGAAATTTGTTTACCTTAGACAGAAATTATAAAAAACTTTTTGAAAGAAGAATGGATTAGGCGGAAATCAACCTAGTAATGGAGATGTCTTGCGGGTTTTGTAAAGTTTTGTAACTAAAACAAGCAAAGTCTGCAATTTTTATATTTTTATATCCTTTATATATATGTAAGACATAACACAAGACAAAATCGATTAAACATTAAATAAACACAGATTTCACACTATAACTTCCTAACCTTCCCTTCCTATTAAAAGCATTGCTCCAATCGTTAAGATTAGAGCTTTTTTTTGCGAAAATTTACGAAAAAATTATCTCACATAGACTCTTGGTAAACGGACTTTCATACGGCAGGTTAATTCATAATTTATTGTTTTTAAGTCTTCAGCCCAATTGTCCACGGAAAGCTCTTCGTCAAGAAGTGTGATTATATCTCCTTCGTTTGCCTCAATTCCGGTAATATCAAACATCATCTGGTCCATGGTTATGTTACCTATTTGGCGGATTTTTTGACCGTTAAATTTACCGATAAGCTTATTTGAGAGGGCTCTGGAAACGCCGTCGGCGTATCCTATGGGGATTGTTGCAATTTTGATATTTTTGTCTGCTTTGTAGGAGTATGAATAGCTTATGCCTTCATTTTGCTTTGCTTCGTGAATGTTAACTATACGTGCTTTAAGCCCCATAACTTGATTTAGTTGGGGTTTTACGTTTATATCTTCAGGCAGGTCGGGCATGAGTCCGTAAAGCCCGATTCCTTCTCTCACCATATTGGTGAAACCGAGTTTTTCCTTGTATGCGATGGTTGTGGCCGTGTTTGCACAGTGAATTAAAAGATTTTCACAGCTTATTTTTGAAATCACATTTTTAAATTTTTCAATTTGTTTGTTTGTAATTTCTCGGTCTTCCGCGCAGGCAAAATGTGTAAAAATCCCTCTTAGTTCCATAAAATCGGAGTTCTGAATTTCATTTATAAAACATATGGCTTCCTCAGGGTCAATCCCGATACGGTTCATGCTTGTATCTATTTTTACCTGAACCGGAACTTTTAATCCTGTTTTCTCAAATGTTTGTTTTGCTGCTTCGAGGTGCTGCTTTGAAAAAACAGATATTGTTATGTTGTTTTCCGCTACCCAGTCAAAAGACCATATAGGAGCGGCTCCCAGTACTAAAATCGGCAAATCGAATCCCCCTTCACGAAGCTGATGAGCTTCATCAAGAGAGGCAACTCCCAGCATATGAATTCCTGAGGCGATAAACGTAGGGGCAAGCATTAATGCACCGTGTCCGTATGCGTCGGCTTTGATAACCGCAAGAATTTTAGTCTTGGGCGCGATAAATTTTTTCAATTCCGCAATATTGTGCTCAACATTAGCTATATTGACCTCTACCCATGCGTCTCTTCTTGTGCTTAAATATGATGAACGGTTATTTTTCATAAATTAATCATATCATGAGGGAACGAAAATGGATAAACAAGAACAACTCCGAATAATAGAAGAAATGCAGCAAGTTGCACAGCAAATGCGCCAAGATGATATCGATGATAATCCCGATTGTCTGGAAGAATATTTTACTTGCGCGGCATGCGGAAAAACAAAGGATTATGCGGGTTCTATCAAGTATAGCGAGCACAGACTTTGTAATGACTGTGTTTTATTGGCGGAAACCGGTTTTGCGCTTGGCAGGCTGAAAAATGTTCAAGATTTGATTGACGCTATGGAAGAAGACAGACTCGAAGGTATGTGTGAGTTTATTAAAACTGACGAAAAGTCTGTAAATAATTAATACAGTTATTGGATGGTTATTAAAGCGCCCAAAGCGGGTATAATATAATTATGAGTCAAAATATAATTATTTTTACAGTTATTGGTGTGATTATTTTGGTTGGAGCTTTGTTCAACCTAATTAAAGCTGTAATGGGATCCAAGCCTACAAGAACGGGCGATGATTTATTTATAACTGAGGATGATATTTACGAACAGGTAAAAATTACAATCGGAAACGGAAATCATGTTGTCGCTCAAAAGCTTGCACGTAAATATTTGAAGGAAAACCCCAGCCATGATAGGCTAAGAGTGCTTTTGGCTCGCTCATATTACGACACAAATAGTTTGCATGATGCGATAGAGCATTTTGAGATTTTGATAAAGACGTTCCCTGACAGAAATGATTTGTTTTTAATGCTTGCGGATGCTTATACCCGTACAGGTAAAAACAGCAGTGCCATTGATACATATCTTGCACTATTGGAGATAAATCCGGATGATGCCAATGTTCTTTTGTCTTTGGCGGAGCTTTATAACAGCGTCAATCATAAGAAATCTGCATTAAACACTTATAAAAGGCTTCTAAACCAAGATCTTAAAGACAAAGAAAAAGTAGATTATTATGTTCGTGTAGCAAACATATACAAAGATTTGGGCGAATACGAAAATGCAGTTGAATATGCCGGTTTTGCCTTGAATACAGATCATGGAAACATAAACATATTATATTTGTTAAAAGATTTATATTCGTTGATGAATAATATGGAAAAAGAAATCGAAGTTATGAACAGACTTTTGGTTCTTGCGCCTAATGATGCATATTTGCAGGCCGATTTGGTAAAGCTCTACTATGCCAGCAAACAGTATGATTTGGCTCTCGATATTGCTGTTCCCGCTTTAAATACGCCAAATGCGGATGTTGAAAGTCTGCAAAATATTATTGCAAACATTTATATAAAAACGGACAAAATTGTTGAAGGTATAAAGATTTTAGAAGATATAATAAATACTTTCCCCGGCTCGATTCGCCTAATTGAGACTCTGGCGTATGCTTATAGGTTGACCAACAAATATGATAAGGCAATGGAATTGTATGAAACCCTTATTGATATGGCAGATATCAAGACGGCAAAAATATATAATCAAGAATTGAGCTCGGTATACTGTGATTGGGCTCTTCAGCTATATAATGAGGGCAAGACCAAAGATACTTTCCAAAAATTTGAAGAAGCACTAAGGCTAAATCCTGAAAATCCTGATATCTACCACGGTTTAGGCCGAGTAAATTTTCTTGCAAAAAACTACAATGATGCAATAAGACAAATGCAGCGAGCAATAGACCTAGATACAGGAAATGCTAATTTGTACTTATTTTTAGGCGATATCTATGCCGAAATCGATAATATTTACGAAGCAGAGAGAATATACAAAGAAGCAGTATATATCGATGGAAACAACGCTGAATGCCGCGCGAAATTAGGTATTATGAAGCTTAAGCAAAAAGATATATCGGAAGCGAAAACGCATCTTGAGTCGGCGGTAAAAGCTGACCCGCAAAATTGTGATTATATTTATAATCTGGCTCTTGTTTATGAGCTATCCGGAGATATCAACAAGGCAAAAGAAGCTTATAACGGTGTTTTGAAAATCAATCCCGAACACAAAGACGCAATTAATAATTTGAAAATTATCGACACGCAAAATAACTGATTTTTCAAAAACTTTTTCTAATCGTAGTTGAAATAAAAAACTAATAAATAATCTCTTTCTTTACCGCATCTCGGCTAATGAATGCATTGAGGTATTTTCCTATTATGTAAATACTGAGAAATTATAGAGAGAGCGGTTATGACAGACAATAAAAATAAGATTAAAATTATGATGGTCGAGGACCATAAACTGGTGCGCGTAGGACTCAAAGCGCTATTTGATGAAAGTGAAGACATAGAAGTCATTGCCGAAGCCGATAACGGTAAAGATGCCATAGAAAAAGCCCGATTGTACAAACCGGATGTCATTTTGATGGATATTGGGCTGCCTGATATGTCGGGAATTGAAGCTGTTAAAAAAATTCTTGAGGAAAATTCTGAGCAAAAAATTATTATTCTTACTTCCCATCAAGAAGAGCAGGAAATTGCCGAAGCGCTTGCTGCGGGAGTAAATGCTTATGCACTCAAGGATATAAATACAGAATATTTGATTACTGTCATAAAAACTGTCAAAGACGGAGCGATTTGGCTGGACTCGAGAATTGTTCCGAAACTTCGTTCCAGAAGCGGAAGCATTATTCCGAAAAAACATGTCAGCCGCTCGGAGTTTCGAGCAAAACACTCCAACTTAACCGAACGTGAGTATCAGGTTTTAAAACTTCTGGTGAACGGCAGCTCTAATAATGATATTGCGAGCGAACTTTGTATAAGTGAACACACTGCAAAGGCGCATGTGTGCAATATTATTCAAAAATTGGTGGTAGATGACAGAACACAAGCGGCAGTAAAAGCTATTCGTGAAGGGTTGGTGTAGCTTTGATGTCAAATAATAAATTTTATTCTAAACTTGCCAATAATACCTGCTTGATTAGGTTTGAGGCTGATAAAAAATTTATTGGTTCTTTCTAAACTGAATACGGTAGAAAAAAGGAGAAATTTGTTATGAGTAAATGTATTTGTAGACAGATTGCCGAAATGGTTGAAAAAAACGGATGTGATAAAATCCATGTTTGTACAGGTCATGCAGGTATTTGCGGTTATGTTGACGTTGACGCAACAAAGTCGGCTGAAGGTATTCTTGTTTTAAAAAATGCAAAAGTAAAGTATGAATGCGGCTGTGAGCACGAAGTAAAAATGGTAGACTGCCTCGGTATAAGCGGACTTCACATCGTTTCGTTTCATTGCGGTGAATTCGAAGTTTAATTTTTAAAAAACTTTCAATATCAACCCTTTGGTCTATATAAATTTAGACCTCGGGGTTGATATTTTTTCATGAAAAATTCATTACAATGTAATTATAAAGATTGGGAATATCCGTCAGGATAAAATATAGAGAGGGAAAAGGGAACGTGGCGTTTCTTATAGAGGGAAATAGAGGGGATAATATCGAGGAGATTGTAATCAAATCTCCTCCTTCTGATATCAAAAAATCTTACAAAATGCTTGTGAAAGCTGACGCGTTGAGAATCAACTCTCTTTTTCAGGAAAGTATCAAGCATTACCTTTCTGCGCTTATGATTGAGCGTGAAAACATTCAAACATATATCGGTTTGGCTCAGTCTTATATTCATTTGAATGATATTGACAAAGCCCTTGAAACTCTTGAAAAAGCACGTGCAATTGAGCCAAACAATCCTAAAGTTCCGTTTGAAATCGGCTGCTGTTTCATGAGAATGGGGCTGCCTTGCATGGCGCTTGTGAGTTTAAAGGAAGCTATTTTACTCGACAAAGATAACATCGAGGCGCAGCTCCAGCTTGGTATGGCGCACGAGCTTATGGAAGAATTTGAGATGGCTTTAATGGTTTATCAGCGAATTATCGACATGCACCCGTCATTCTTGAAGGCTTATCAGCACAAATCCGCGCTATTGGTTGAAATGGGTGAGTATCAGGAAGCTGCTTCGATTTTCGCTGAATTAATCAAAATTAACCCTGAATACTATAAAGCTTATCTCGGTATCGGTATTTGCTTTGATAAAATGGATAAAACAGTCAGCGCAGTGCGTTATTACAAAAAGTTTTTATCTTTAAAGCCGCATTCAAAGAATGCTCCTGATGTAATTGCTCGTTTGGCAAAAATTAAGAAGACAAAAACACCTTCGGACAATTTCTTAAAGCTTGCTTGATTTTTGATTACTACTTATTAGCCTTTTTGAATATAAATGCGTCCATAATTGCGAACAATGGTAATGCTAAATAGGTGCAGAATGCTACTGCATAATGCTTTTTAGCAGCAGATAGAAGCGATTTTGAAACCTTGGCGTCTTTTAAGTATTTGATACCGATTTTTGAGGCTTGGAATTCGGTTATCAACTCAGGGGAGTATGCAAGTAACGGAATTCCGAGGCTGTATTTATACAAAATGTTGCGCAATTTTCCTGTTGTCGTCTGTTCTGCGTTGGGGTCGTTGGATTTTTTCCGTCCCATGCCGTATAAGAACATTGCGAGATACGCATACATTCCGCGTGAGCGTTGGAGTTTTTTAAGGAATGTTGTGCAATTTTCCTGTACGGCGTGTCCGATTTCATGCGGCAGCGCAAGGAGTGTTTTTTTAGTGACACAGATTTGTTTGTTCATATGGTCGAAATAAGCTTTAGAACCATCATTTTCGATTATTAAGTCTAATTTGGCATTTTGACCGCGAAATAAAGAACCGTCGCGTATTGCAAATTGCTGCGGGTCATTTAAAAGTCCTTTGTCTTTTAACATATTGAGCGAAGTATCGAGAATTTCTTTATCATCAAGTTTTCTGTTTTTTGATAGATATTGCCCCATTATTTTGCCGGCATTTTTTTGCAGAAATTCACGTAAAAGCATACCTCCGATAAGTATTGCTCCCGCGTTTTTAGCAGAATCTCCATCAGACTCCGAATCTTCAATATATTGAGGATAATAAGGTGTGTTATAAGTAAAGTTCGCAGCCGAAACGGGGGCATTGACGATAAATGCACCATAAGGGCTGAAATTAGGGTTTGTATTTGAAATAGACACACTTCACCTATATATGATAATTTTATAAAAACAAAAACCTCATGTTTTTTGCCTCAAAACGAAATTTTTTCAAATATAGTTTACAATCCGAAAAGCTTTTCCTAAAGCGGGTATAGGATTATCACGAAATTATCTGAAGAAAATTATGCAGCGCGCCGATAATTTTTTTAGAGAAAGTGAGGCGGCTATGGCAAAAGTTATAGAGAATACAGAAGGCGGAAGAAGAAAAATTTTGCTGTCGACGTACGATGTTGTAAATGTTGTGAGAAATTATCAGTATTTTGTTAAAAATGAGCGAAGGTATGAGGAAGTTTTGGATATTTTGAGAGAGCACGATATCTATTTGCCGGAAGATTTCTAGGCAAAAATTTCATATAAAAAACTCTGTCTGAATACAATCAGGCAGAGTTTTTCTAACTAAATTTTAACCAACTGTCACCCTGAACTTGTTTCAGGGTCTAACTTATTTTGAGACTTTTTGTACAAAGCGATAAGATGCTGAAATAAATTCAGCATGACAGTTTGATGTGGGCATACGCAATTTCCTTTCTAGCTGTCATCCTGAGCCGAGCGCAGCGAACGCGAAGGATCTCTGGCATTGGGTGTGAAAAATCGTGCCCTATTCTATTATCCAGCTGTTCGTAAGGTCGATTTTTACTGTCTGCAAAAGTTTTACAGGAATAACTTCGCCTTGGGTGTATTTTACTTTGTTTCCTCTAAAGATTTTTCTCCAAATGCTGAGTTTAGGGTCAGTTTCAGAAAGGCCTTTGAGGCTTGCTGTTTGGTCGCAAGGTGTTACGATAACTTTTGTATTCAGAACCATTTTGCCGTTTTTGAAGAACAAATACGCCTTTTGCTTCCCGATTAATTGTCCTTTAACAGTTGAGTTTGCAGGGATTAAGAGGTATTTTTGCGGAGTTATAAAGTTTTTAGGTACTTTAGCTTCAAAAACGTCGCTGATTACGCTTGATTGGGAGTTCATATCATCCATAATCACGAGTGGAAGGACTGTTCCGGCAGGGATTATACCTACATTTCCTTTGACGATTGCGTCTTCTAAAACAACGCCGTCAGCAGTGATTGGTTTCATAACTTCTGCAAGTTTTTTGTTAGGCGCCAATCTTACCTGCTCCATCATATTGAACAAAAATGCTGCGACTTCGGCTCTTGTAGCGGCTTTTGTTGCAAACATATTTGCTTCCTGTCCCGGAACTTTTACAACAATACCGAGGACTTCGGCTTTTCCCGCTTTGATGATAAACCATTGAGGGATTGAGTTATGGTCTTTGTATCTCTCAGCAAGAATTTTTTTTGCATTATCAACAGAAATTTCTTCGGTTGTAAGTGAGTTTACAACAATTTCCAGGCACTCAGCTCTTGTTACGTGATCATCAGGGCGAAATTTGTTGTCTTTTGTTTCGTGAATTAAGTCAAATCTAACTGCGCGTTGAATGCTACCCCAAGCCCAGTTATTTTTCGGTACATCAGAGAAGTTTATTGTATCTGTAATATCCGCGTCTTGCTGGTTAAGCGCTTTTACAACCATTGCTGCGAATTCTGCTCTGGTAATTTCCGCGTCAGGCTTGTAAGTGCCGTCAGGATAACCGACAACGATACCTTCTTTAGCGAGTTGTGTGATCTGCGGATAAGCCCAGTGTTTAGCTGTTAAATCACTGAATTGCTGAGCGTTTGCGGTTGAAACCGATAAAACAAGCCCAAGAACAACAGGAATTAACTTTTTAAATAAATTTCTCATTATTTTTACTCCTATGAATCTCGTGTTACACAATGTATACCGCTATCATAGCAGTTTTTGGCAAAAATCCATAGAAATCTTTGGAAATTAGTTAAGAAATGTTATGGGAAAATTCTGAAAATCTTCCGCGAATTAAAAAAGGAGCCTTAGCTCCTTTTTTAATTCTTTTGTAATGTTTTTATTTGTTCATTTATATTTGATAATTCTTTTTCTATGTTATTAACGGTGTTTTGTGCCTCCAGATGCTCGACGCCTTTGTTTGCTATATAACCAGCCATTGCCGGAAAATTTTTGTATTGATTTTCTGCATTCTCATATTCTTGCTTTTTTGTATCGAGATCGTTCTTCGCTTGAGAAAGGCTATTATTAAGTTCTGTTTGCTTAGTGGTTAATGTGTTGAGTTGCTCTTGTTGTTCTGGTGTTAATGTCTTTGGTGAATTAGTTTCTTCTGTCGCTGCCGGTGCCCCTGCTTGTGGGGTTTCAAGTTGTGCTTTTTTCGCTTCAGCTTCTTTTTTTGCTTTTTCGGTAGCGGCTTCTGCTTTGCCAAGTGCTTCTGCAAGTTTATCTTGAGCCTCTAAATAAGCATCTAATTTTTGGTTGTAGGTATCGGATAGTGTTTTCAAAGTGTCATCGCCATTGTTTACAGTTTCTTGTTCTTTTTTGAGATTGTTTTTTGCTGTTTCGAGTTGTTTATTTAATTCAGTTTCTTTCGTTTTCAGTGCTGTAAGCTCTGCTTTTAATTTTGTGAGTTCCCCATTAATTCTAGTGTATTCCGGGTTTGAAGATCCTTCTTCAATTTTCGTTAAAGAAAGTTCAAGTTCATCAATACTGGTTTGTAAAGATTTTTGCTGGTCTTTATTCTGCACTATTTGTTCTTTTGTCGTCTCTATTTCACCTTTATATTTATCCAGGTTTTCGGTGGATTTATTTTTTGCTTTTAGAGCGTCGTTGTATTCTTTGTTGGCTGTCTGATATTCCGTTTCGACAGCTTTGAATGAATCTACTTCTTTATTATAAGCAATCTGTTCAGGTAAATTACCATCGATCTTTGAAATGGTGTTTGATGTTTTGCTGGATGTTGTTGCTGAACCGGTTGAGTTTGCTGATTGTGTTGCAGCAGCCGGAGCAGGTTTTTCAGCAGGCTTTTCCACAAGTTTTTTGTCGGGAGTTTTCACTTCTGTTGTATTAGAAACGCCTGAGCCCGAGCCGTCTGAGCTGTCATCTATTTCGGTGCTGGAGCTTTTTACAGTTTTCTTTTCTTTTTTTGTTTCGGTTTCTGTTTTATCGTCTCCGCCAAAGCCGAACGCTTTTTTAATATTGCTAAACAATCCGCCTTCAGAGCCGCCTTCTTTGTTGTCTCCGCCGAAAATGCCTGATATAGCGCTACCTATGCCGCCCAAGATGCCGCCTGCAAGCCCTAATAAGTTGCCGACCCCGCCTGTTGCATTCGCGACCATAAAGAATTTATCCCAGCCGGAAAGTTCGTTGTCACAGCCGTTAAAGCAGCCATTGCTTGGATACATGCCGCCATAGCCGTTTCCAAATATTGAATTGTTACACCCCATACCGGCACCCGGTAATAGCTGGAATGCATTGTTTCGTGAGCCTGAATAAATTCCCAGAGTTTGGATATTTCCATAATTAGTCTGAGGCTTGAAGTTATTGTAGTTTTGTTTATTATAAATATTTATGGTTGTTTTGCCGTGTGTAGAAATATTTACGTTGTTTTGTCCCGCATTAAAAATGTTAAACTGATTTTTACCGCCGTTGACGTTAAAATTCTGGTTTGACTTGTTGCTGCTAGTCAGACCCCATGTCCCGCTGGTGTTTACATTCTTAAATTTTAAATTTTCCGGCATTGTCATAATTTTTCTCGCTCTCTTTAATAAAAGACTGTATATATTAATAAAATAAAATGTATATACAAAATTGCCTAAGACACATGTCAGGACATGCTTTTCGGGGGTTAAAAGCGAATGAAATAAGCGGTCATGGGATTGTAACAAAATATTAACAAAGTATATAAGTGGCATGACAGTTTGATGTGGACGTACGCAATTTTTCGTCAACTTGAACCAACTGCCATCTTGAACAATCCGTCTCCCTGAGCAATCTGCTGCCCTGAACTTGTTTCAGGGTCTATCTGCATGACCTATTAAAAAGGAAAAGCCCGAGATATACTCGGGCTTTTTTGTAAGATGTTCAAAACGAGGGTAATACTAGCGTTTAGAGAACTGGAATCTTTTTCTAGCTTTCTTTCTGCCGTATTTTTTACGTTCTTTTACTCGCGGATCACGAGTTAAAAGACCTTCTGCTTTCAATACAGCTTTGTTTTCTTCATTTACTTTCAACAAAGCTCTTGAAATAGCATGCTTGATTGCGCCTGCTTGAGATGAAACGCCACCGCCCAGTGCTTTAACTCTAACGTCGAATTTTTCTTGGTTATCTGTTAATGCAAGCGGTTTGAAAATCATCATTTCAAGTGTAGGTCTGTTTCCGATGTAGTTAGCAAGAGTTTTGCCGTTAACAAACACTCTGCCTTTACCTTTAACCAATTTTACAACTGCGATTGAAGTCTTTCTTCTGCCTGTTGCCATAATTTCTTTATCAGCCATTATTTAACCTCCGCTTTGTATGCAACAGGTTTTTGAGCCGCGTGCGGATGTTCAGAACCTGCGTATACGTTTAATTTTGTGAATTGCTGTGCACCAAGAGAGTTGTGAGGAAGCATACCTTTAACAGCTTTCTCGATAGCAAGTCTAGGGTCTTTTTCCATTAAAGCTTTAAAGCTTATTTCTTTCAAACCGCCCGGGTACATAGTGTGGTGGCGATAGATTTTGTCTGTTTCTTTCTTACCTGTAACAACCACTTTTTCCGCGTTGATAACGATAACGAAATCGCCTGTATCAACGTTTGGAGTGTATTCAGGTTTTGTTTTTCCTCTAAGCAAGTTTGCAGCAACAGTAGCCAAGCGACCGAGGTGCATGCCGTCAGCGTCGATTGTATACCATTTTCTTTCAACTTCTAGAGGTTTTGCTGAATAAGTTTTCATATTCTTTTATCTCCGTTAATTAGTTTTTATGTTGTGTATGAATTCCTCTCTCCAAGGCTCGTATCCGATTTTCATCAGTGTCAAAGCTGTCGGAGAGACTGTCGGTCCTGCATTTTTTCTGTTTTCTGAGTTTAAAATTTCTTTCATTCTTTCGGGTTTGAAATTATTTTTCTCTAACATCAAAACAGTTCCGACGATAGTTCTTACCATGTTATATAAGAACCGATTTCCTACGATATCAATAATTATTTCCTCATTGACCCGGCGGGCTTCTGCAAAATAAATATTACAAATATCAGAAGGAGTATTCGTGCCTGTACTTTTGAAAGCGGCGAAATTGTGTTCGCCTTCAATCAATTTCAAAGCACTATTTATATTTTCAAGACTCAGACCGCCTCTTTCAAGAAGAGATAGTCCGTCGAACGCTGACCGTTGGGTACGGTTGACAATGATGTATCTGTAGTGGCGCCATTTCGCACTCATTTGAGCATGAAAATTGTCCTCTACTTCAACTATGTCTTTTACGCTAATGTCGTTTGGAAGAAGCCCGTTCATTGAATTTAAGAACCTTGAAGCAACTAAGGTTTCTTTAAAGTCAGAATGAACGTTAAAGTGCAAAGTCTGTCCTTTTGCATTAACGCCTGCGTCTGTGCGTCCTGAAAAGATAGTTTTTGTGTTTTGTTTTGTCAATGTTCTAAGTGCCGACTCTATTTCGGCTTGGATGGTCTTTATGCCTTGCGGCTGTTTTTGGCTTCCGGCATACTTTTGTCCGATATATTCTATTTCCAGCTTATATCGAGCCAAAGCGCGTTGCCTTATACTAACTGGATGATTGCCATTTCAGCAGCGTCACCGCGTCTTGGAGGCATTCTCAAGATTCTTGTGTAGCCGCCGTCTCTGTTAGCGTATTTTTTGCCGATTTCTGAGAAAAGTTTTCTCAAAACTGTTTCCGCCATAACTTTTTCATCAGCTTTAACTTCAGTAACAACTTCTTTAGTTTCAGAATTCATGATTCTGCCTGTTTTGTTATCGAAGATAAATTTTAATGCGTGGCGGCGAGAGTGTAAATCACCTTTTTTAGCAAGAGTGATTAAATCTTCGGCATATGGTCTCAATGCTTTCGCACGAGCCATAGTCGTATTGATTTCGCCGTGAAGAAAGAGTTCTGTCGCCAAAGAGCGCAAAATAGCTTTTCTTTGGTCTTGAGCTTTTCCAAGCGTATGTTTTTTAGTTTGGTGTCTCATTGTTATTTATCCTTTTATTATTATTCGATTTCAACGCCTTCAGGATTTGGAGCAAGGTCTAATCCTACGAGTTTTAATTTTTCTACAACTTCATCAGAAGATTTTTTACCGAAGTTTTTGATGTTCAGCAAATCGTGCTCTGATTTTTTCAAGAGTTCGCCCATTGAATTGATTGAAGCTCTTTTCAAGCAGTTGTATGCTCTTACAGAAAGTTCCAAATCTTCAATGTTCAAGCTTGGAGTTGCTGCTTCTTCAATAACTTCAGCCTCGTCTTCCATAATCATAGAAGATACTTTAGGCGCAGATGCTGTGATTTGACCTGTTATCGCCGCAATTTGCATAAAGTGTTCGATAAGAAGGTTTGCAGATTGTGATAATGCAAGATTTACATCCAAGCTGCCGTTTGACCAGATTTCAAGAGTCAGTTTATCGTAGTCAATGATATCGCCTACACGAGTAGGTTCAACATTGTAGCTTACTCTTTTGATTGGCATAAAAGTTGCGTCGATAGGAAGCATGTCGATAGGCATCATTCCTTTATTTTCTTTCAATACATCAACGGAGATATAGCCTTTGCCTGTTTCAACGGTAATGTCCGCGTGAACTGATCCACCGTCTGCAACTGTACAAATTAACCAATCAGGGTTAACAACTTTAACGCCTGCCGGAAGCTGTAACTCAGATGCAAGAACCGGACCCGGTCTGTCGATGTCTAATCTCAAATTTTGTGGTTCTGCTGATTCGCATTTTACAACCAAGCCTTTGAGGTTAAGCATGATGTCAATCACGTCTTCAACAATCCCAGGGATTGATGTGTATTCGTGAGTGATACCTTCTATTCTTAATGCAGTACAAGCCGCGCCTTCGAGACTTGATAAAAGTACTCTTCTTAAAGAGTTACCTACTGTAGCACCGAAGCCTCTTTCGAGCGGTTCGATTACGAATTTACCGTATTGTGAACCGTCTGAGCTTGTTGTTGTATTTACGCATTTAATTTTTAATTCCATTATTTTATTTCTCCTAGCTAATTACTTAGAGTAATACTCGATTACAAGGTGTTCTTTGAATTCTGGGTCTAATTCTTCTCTTTCCGGAATTCTGTCAAATGTAACTTTTAAAGCTGCTTTGTCTTGGGTCATCCAAGCCGGTGCAGATACTGCGTCAATGCCTTCAACAATTGAATTGATGAAAGAAGCACTCGCTGCTTTAATTGTTACAACATCGCCTGATTTAACCAGGTATGATGGAATGTCTACTTTTTGACCGTTAACAAGAACGTGACCGTGGTTAACGATTTGTCTTGATTGTTTACGGCTGTTAGCAAAGCCTGCTCTGAAAATAACGTTGTCAAGTCTTGATTCTAAAATTTGCAATAAAATCGTACCTGTAACGCCTTTTCTCTTAGCTGCCGCGTTGTAATATTTTGCGAATTGTTTTTCGCTGACCAAATAGGTCATTCTGATTTTTTGCTTCTCATTTAAGTGAAGAGCGTATTCAGAAAGTTTTTTTCTTGCTGCACCGTGCTGACCTGAAGCACTTTGTCTCATTGAAGAAACAAGCTTTCTGTTAGATAAATCTTTTACCCCGTAGTTACGGAATAATTTATTTGAAGGTCCTGTATATCTAGCCACTTTTAGCTCCTTTATTTGTTAATTATACTCTACGTTTTTTAGGCGGACGGCATCCGTTGTGAGGGATTGGTGTCACGTCTTTGATTAATGTAATTTCCAAACCGGCAGCTTGAATAGCTCTGATAGCTGTTTCACGGCCTGAACCAGGACCTTTGATATAAACTTCGACTTTTTTCATACCTTGATCCATCGATTTTTTAGCAACTTGTTCAGCTGCTGATTGTGCTGCAAACGGAGTGCCTTTTCTTGCACCTTTAAATCCGCAAGCACCTGCTGAAGCCCAAGCAATTGAGTTGCCCTGAGTATCAGTAGAAGTAACGATTGTATTGTTGAATGTAGATTGAATATGCACTACACCCTGTAATACGTTCTTTTTTTCCTTTTTCTTAGTTTTAGTTGGTCTTGCCATTTTTATTTCCCTTATAATTTATAGTTTTCTTATAACTGTTCCCAAAGCTTATTTCTTTTTGCTTACAGGACCCATGCTTTTACCGCGTCTTGTTCTTGCGTTTGTTTTTGTTCTTTGTCCGCGGCATGGAAGTTTTCTTCTGTGTCTCATTCCTCTGTAAGAGTTGATTTCAGAAAGCCTTTTGATACTCATGCTTTCTTCTCTTCTCAAATCACCTTCGATGGTGTATTTAGCGAGTTCGTCTCTTAGTTTTTTGATATCATCTTCTGTTAAGTCATCTGTTCTTAAATCAGGTGAAATTTTAGTTGCTTCCAAAATTTTTGCTGAACGAGTAGGTCCGATACCGAATATATAGGTAAGGGCGATAATCATTCTTTTGTTACGAGGTAAATCTACCCCAGCTAATCTTGCCATTTATTTGCTCCTTTTGTTAATTGTTTGTGTTTTTCTTGTTGTGTCTGTCTTGGATTATTTGTAACCCTCTTGGCTCCTGTTGAGTTCGGCTCTTAAGTCTTGCTCACCGCAAGCCCTGCGAGCCTTCATTCCGGGCGAAGCCTATCCTTGTCTTTGTTTGTGCTTAGGGTGTTTGCATATAACTGTAATTCTGCCTCTTCTTTTGATTATTTGGCAGTCTTTACAAATTGGTTTTACTGATGCTCTAACTTTCATTATTCTGTCCTTTCGGTTGTGTGTGTCTATTTAAGTCTGTATGTAATTCTTCCGCGTGTTAAATCGTATGGTGTCATTTCGACTTTAACTTTATCCCCGGGGAGAATTCTTATGAAATTTTTTCTTATTTTGCCTGAAATATGGGCTAAAATTTCGTGTCCGTTTTCGAGTTCTACTCTAAACATTGCATTTGGCATGGATTCTAATATTGTGCCTTCAAATTCGATTACATCTTTTGACATGTTGCGTTTTTTCCTTTGTTTGGGCGCAATACAACACGCCGTTTATATATCGTACATGCTAAAAAATCTTTATCAAGCTTTTTTCTTTATAAATAGTGCGTTTGCATGGGAAATTGGGCGAGAAACCAAGCGGTTGTTTTTAAAAAGTTGCGACATATACGCTGGAGGCTTGTATGCGTTTAATGCCCTTTTGTAGGTCATTTTAGCAAGTTATGTAAACATTTCTTAATAAACCTAAGATGCAAACAAATAAAAAAACAACAACATTGCCGTTTGTGCTAAAAACTTATTTTACAATTATATCTTCCACTTTTATGCCGAGTTTATTTGTTATTTCGACAAGTTTCTTGATGGTTATGTTTTGTTCTCCGCGTTCAATTTTGCCAATGTAATTTGTGTGCACACTTGCGATTTCCGCAAATTTTTCTTGAGAATAACCTTTTCTTACTCTTTCGGTGCGGATATTTTTACCTATTCTCTTTAAGACGTTCGTGTATAAAATCATTATACGATTTTATAGTAGTGCCATAGTGTATTCTATACTACCATAATAGTTGTTAGCCTGTTAATTCAAGTTGACTTGTTGTTGTATGACAAAGAAAGAGCAGTTTGAACGTGATTTGTGCTGTTGTTTTGTAAAATCGGATTTCTTATTTCCATTATATAGTTTTTCTTTGCCGTTTTGTATGTTCTTTATATAATATACTTACGAAACACATAGCGAGAGAAAAAATGAGCAAATTTTTATTGGAAATAGGTACTGAGGAATTGCCTCACAAGTTTATACCGTCTGCATCCGGGCAGTTGAAGAAGAGTTTTGAAAAATTATTTAATGATAATAATATCGAGTTTGATATTGTTAAAACTTACGCTTCCCCGAGAAGGTTGGCAGTAAAAGTCGAAGGATTGCCTGAAAAACAAGCGGATGTCGAAAAAACGCTTAAGGGTCCTATTGCGCATATTGCGTTTGATGAGAATAAAAACATAACTCCTGCGGGGCTCGGTTTTGCTAAAAAAAACGGAGTTGAGCCTGATAAATTATATGTAGAAGATAATTATGTGTGGGCAAAAATTGAGCAAAAGGGGAAATCGACTAAAGAAATTATTTCCGAAAATGCGGAAAGTATAGTATTGAAGCTTCAAGGTTCACACTTTATGCGCTGGGCGGATTTGGAAGTTAAGTTTCAGCGTCCTATACGCTGGATTGTTTCGATTTTTGATTCAGAGGAGCTTGCTGTTGAAATTGCGGAAGTTAAATCTTCAAGATGCTCTCGTGGGCATAGATTCAAGTCTGATAAAGTTGAAATCAAGTCGGTTGACGATTACATTTCAATACTGAGGGAAAATAATGTTTACGCATGTCCTGAAGAGCGACGAGGAATAATTGTTCAGCTTGCCAAAGAGGCTGCGGAGGGAATCGGTGCAGATGTTGCGCTTGAAGATGAGCTTGTTGATGAAGTTTCTAATCTTACGGAATGGCCTGTGCCTGCAATTTGCAGTTTCGATGAGAAATATTTAAATATTCCCGAAAAAGTTAACGTAACTGTAATGGCTACCCACCAAAGATATTTTCCGCTTTATAAAGACGGCAAGCTGTTAAACAAATTCATCACAATGACTAATTTCATCGGGAATGAGTTTGAAAATATCAAAGCAGGAAATGAGCGTGTTGTTGTTGCTCGATTGGAAGATGGTTTATTCTTTTTTGAGCAGGATACGAGAACGCCGATTTTTGACAAGCTGGAAGCGCTAAAAGGTGTAACTTTCCAAAAAGGAATGGGTACAATGTATGACAAAACCCAAAGAATTGTAAAACTTTCAACGTATATTGCTAAAAATATGGGCATTTCAGACGCTGATATTGTAAGAACGGCTACGCTCAGCAAATGTGACCTTGTGACAAAGCTCGTGTTTGAATTTACTGAACTTCAGGGCTTTATCGGCGGAGATTATGGGCGTATCAGCGGTGAAAAATCTAATGTATGCAAAGGTATTACAGAACACTACTTCCCGCTCGGAGTTGACAGCGAATTGGCTTCATCAATTGAGGGACAGGTTGTTGGTATAGCTGATAAAATTGATACAATTTGTGCGGTATTTTTGGACGGAAGAAAACCGACAGGTTCGGCTGACCCGTTGGGCGTACGCCGTGCGGTTCTCGGAATTTTGAAAACTATAGTTGCAAATAATTTAAAAATAAATCTCTCGGAACTTATAAAATTAAGTGTTTCCATGCTTCCGAAAAAAGCTGAAAACGAAGAGGCTCTTTTGAATGATATAAATGAATTTTTCACGCAAAGATTGATTATTCTATATTCCTCAGAGTATGGGCATGATGTCTTGGAGGCTTGTGTTTCAGGAAAAGATGTTTTGGCTGATTTGAGTGATTTTGTAACACGTTTGGAGCTTGTAAAATCAATGACTAAAGCTGAAAATTATTCAAAATTCCATGAAGCTGCAAATAGAATTATCAGGATTATAAAAGACAGCAAAATAAGCGAAGTTGATGAAAAACTGTTTAAGGAAGAAGCTGAAAAAGCCTTGTATGCAGCTTATTTAACTGTTAAATCAGAAGACTATTCAAAACTTTCTGAAGAACTGATGAATATCAACAATGAAATTGACAAATTCTTTGAAGAGGTCTTGGTAATGGACAAAGACGAAGCAATTAAGAATAACAGAATTAATCTTCTCGGCAAGATAAGAGAAAAATTCGAAAGAATTGCTGATTTTTCAAAGATAATCAACTGATTTAGCCTTTCTGACTAATATATATGCAGAGAAGTCTCTGATACACTGAGGGTGTACTCTGAAAAATTAAGGAGACGGATGTATTATCGTTTGGTTACAGGCTTGCTGTTATTGTTTGTTTTGGCGGCGTATATAGATACAAAAAGTATCAAAGAGACTATCAACGACACAAAAATGCTCAAGGAGTATAAAAATTGTTCGAAATTGATAGGAATCGGTATTCGCGACCATGATGACGGACGTGTAAAAGTCAAAGATGTAGTGATGAATACACCAGCTGATCGCTCAGGGCTTGAAGTTGGTGATGTTGTTGTTCATGTTGATGGAAAAAAAGTAACTTCTGCTTCTGCATTGAAGCAGTATTTGAAAGATGTTAAAAAAAATAAACAAATTGCACTTACAATTCAAAAACCTGATAATAGTATCGTGGAAGTGTCTTTAACTCCGACTTCTATTAATGATGACAGATAAATACATTATTTGGACTATAAAAAATTAATAGAACAGAGCTATAATATAATTAAGATATAGGGGGAGACTTTAATGTCTCCGGGAGAAGGATTTAGTAGTTGCCAAAGTTAGCTCGAGACTATCAATATAATTATGATACAAGATATTACGGAGTTCGTCCGCAGACGGTTCAATCGTATCCGAATGTGCGTAAACCGGCTAATATTAATGATTTGAGACGCAAATCCCAGCGCAAAGCTGTCAAAAAGCGTTCGAATCCGCTTCAAGTTATGGTTCAGCTCGCTGTTGCCGCTGTCCTTGGAATGTATGTAATTCCGTATAGTTTTAGCCATTTTACGCTTCCTAATTTTTACAACCCTATCAAAAATAGAAGTGTAAAAACTAACTACGAAAGTGTTTTAAGCCCGACAAGAAGCTATATTCATAATAATCATTTTTTGAACAAGCCGATGTTAAATTCTGCCGAGCTTCAGAAGCCTGTAATGCAGCCTTTGTTTGAATCGGATAGAATGACAATGCTTGAGACTCGTTTGAATGCTTTAATGCAGAATTATAAAACTATTCAGCCGTCGATTTATGTTTGGGAATACGAAAACGGCAAATTTGCAAATATTAATGCAGACGAGGAATTTCCGACAGCAAGCATTATTAAAATACCTGTCTTAATTGAAATGTTTAGAGCCATAGAAGCAGGGCAGTTCAAGCTTTATGATACAATGGTCATGGGTGAGCATTATCGTACAAGCGGCTCAGGTTCTTTGCAATTTAAGCCTCAAAATTCTGTTTACAATATGGATACTCTTGCCCGACATATGATAGAAGAGTCTGACAATACTTCAACGAACATGATTATGTCCAAAATTGGCGGAAAATACAGTGTTAACAGGGCTGTAAAAAATTGGGGTATGAAACATACCCGTATTGAAAACTGGCTTCCGGACTTAGGCGGCGGAAATGTTTCCACTGCGCGTGAAATGTCTACAATGCTCTATAACATCAACAATGATTCGCTCTTGAATATCAATAGCCGTGAAAGTATTATTGACTATATGTCTCACGTGAAAAATAATCGTCTTATTCAAGCAGGACTTCCCGAAAATGCCCAATTTATTCACAAAACAGGCGATATTGGCACAATGCTTGGAGATGCGGGAATCGTGTACGCGCCGAACGGTAAAAGATACGTTGTTACAATTTTTGCGAAACGTCCGTTTAACAGCCCTCAAGGCAAAGAATTTATCGTGGAAGCTTCAAAAATTATTTACGATTACGTAATCAATGGTAAAGTGTAATTTACATTTAATTTTTTTGTTGTAAAATTATTTTATTGATAATTGAATAACTATGTCGGTGTGGCGGAATGGTAGACGCGCACGCTTGAGGGGCGTGTGGAGAAATCTGTAAGAGTTCAAGTCTCTTCACCGACATTTCTCAAAGCTATCAAGTAGGGTGCAATTTTTTGCACCAGTTAAAATTATTCAAGGTCTAAATCATTAATCTTGTGTTTGTCGTCAAAATTACACCAAGCTAAGTCGTAATACTTTTCATTAGCAAATTTTTTAAAAGAAGAATATTGCCAATTTTTAGGTGAAATATTGTGGTGTTTCATTGAATTGTAATGAATATAATCAATATGTCTGAACAAATCTTGTTCGTTTCTGATTATATGATTATAATATCTGCGTTGCCAAATTCCTTTTTCTCCTCGTTTTAATGCGGATTTTGATAAATTTTTATTACAATATTTTGCCGGCACATTAACAGAAAAATTAAATTTAATATTTCGAACAATTTTAGAAATATTTTCTTGATTATCGGTAGATATTATCATATGGCAATGATTATTTAATATTGTTATTGCAATTATGTCAAAATTAAATTTTTGTTTTGTGAATTTAAAACTGTTTCTTAAAATGTCGATGTTTTTTATTAAAATATCAGATCTATTATATGTTACGAATGTAATGAAAACAGGATTAGAGGTGGAAAAATATCTTTTGTAATTACTCATTCCGAAAGCTTAGCATATATAGAATAATGGTGCAAAAAATTGCACCCTACTTGTTGCTTGTTACTAAATCTGCAAAACTAAGCCGTCCAAGGATATATGCCCTGTGACATACGTTTTTGGTGTGCTTCTGCTCTTTCAATTAAGGCTTGTTCATATTCATTCACAAATTGGGCTACCTTTTTTCTATAGATTAAAGCATCCTTGTCTTGAAATAAATCTGTTAATGCTCTTAGCCATTTTTTTATTCTTCCGGGACGAAGAGTTTCAAGTGAAAACCCATAACTTTGTGCTTTATCTTTTAAGAGAGGTTGGATATTATTTGCATTGTCCAAAGAACGTAAAACTCTGCTTACAGGTTTTGCCCCGGGAGTAATGTATTGTCCCGCTTGGCTAATTGCTTGTGAAATTCTATATACGCCCATGATGCTCCTTTACTATTGATTTTTTAAAATACCACTTAAGCAAGAAACCCTATCATTTTTTTTTTTTGCTATTTGTTTAATAATAATTTACAAATTTCATCAAGCACAATAGGGCGCAGTCATTACTACGCCCTATTGCTATGAACTCTTGTTGAATCAAAGTTTAAATATTACTGAACTATGGTTTTTTATATCCGCATTTCGGGCAAACGCCGTTTTTGTCCAGAGCTATACCGCATAAAGGACAGCGATCAATATTATTTTTTGTTTCAAATTCTTCTGTTGCAGCATTTACACCACTTGTAAATGTAATTTTTGAAATGTTCAATTTATCTTTTAATAAGTCATATACGATTTTTATCATTCCTTCAACAGTCATTGTTTCTTTTGTGACGACTAAACGACAATCCGGATATGCTGTTGCAAGTTCGGTTTTGAAAGCCGGGCCTTTCATGCTGTTCATAGGAGTCCCGTTTTTAATGCCTTGTTCTTCATAAACTTTAAGTATTGCCGGCAGCAATGGATCGTCTTCTCTTAAAACCAATGCGTGGTCAAAGTTTTTTAAAACTTCCCAAGCTGTTTTTTGAATTTCATTACAAGGAAAAACCATATTGACTCCCATGTTGACGGAATCTTCAACCTCTATAGTTAATACACCTGTATGTCCGTGTAAGTATTGCGCCTCGCCTTTAAAGCCATAAAATCTATGGGCATACTGAAGATCTAATGTTGTGATACTTTTCATAATTTTTCCTTTCATTTTTTAAATTTATTTGCATCTTGGGCATATGCCCTTGAACATAATATCGTGTCCGCTGAATTCAAATCCATGCTGATTTTTGATTGTTTTTTCTAAATTTTTTATGTATTCCATGTCTACATCAAAGATTTTTCCGCATTTGGTACATCTTGTATGATAATGGTCAAAACATTGATGATCAAAACGGTCAGCACCTTCAGAAACTTCTATCTTTCTGATTTCCTTGTTTTTAGCCAGTTCGTTTAGATTTCTATAAACAGTGGCTCTGCTGATATTTGGATAGGTTGTCTTAATTGCCTCATAAACCTCATCCGCACTGGCATGGCATTGAAGGTTATGAACAGTTTTAAGAACTAAAGATTTTTGAAATGTATTTCGCTTTACTTTCATATTAAAAAACACTTTATTGATAATTAATACTTATTAATATTATGTACTAATATCTAATTTTGTCAATACTAATAATTCAAATATGAATAATATCTTAATAATTATTTAAATATCTTAAAAACTATAAGAGCTAAGTCTTCAATGTAGTACGTCTGTTTGGCCAAATAATGCTGCTGGATTGTTTTATAAATTCAAAAAAAATGATATAATAGAGACTATTCGAAGGGAGACCAGAAATATCAACTCTGCCATTCTAATTACTGCTGTATTACTTTTAACGGCTGTTTTGCTCAGCAAAGCAGGCGGCAAATTTGGCATACCTTCTCTTTTGGTTTTTATCGTGATAGGCATTTTGTCAGGCACTGACGGGTTTGGCGGGATATATTTCGATAATTTTTACTTGGCGCAGTTTATCGGAATAATTGCGTTAATTTTTATCCTTTTTATGGGTGGATTGAGCGTAAAACCGAAAGAAATTATTCCTATTTTTAGTAAGGGGCTGTCTCTTGCAACGGTCGGGGTTTTTGTGACAGCGTTGACGGTTGGATTTGTAAGCAATTATTTTTTAAAACTTTCGCTGTGGGAATGTTTGCTTTTGGGTGCAATTGTATCTTCAACCGACGCAGCAGCAGTTTTTAGCGTACTCAGGGCAAAAAATATTAGCTTAAAACATAGGCTTAGGCCGCTTTTAGAGTTTGAAAGCGGAAGCAATGACCCGATGGCGGTGTTTTTAACAGTCGGGATAATTTCCTTGATTACCGGTGCTTTGAAATCTCCCTGGCTTCTTGTCGGTATGTTCTTTCAACAAATGATTGTCGGTATAATTTTAGGTTTTATTATTGCAAAAATATCAGTTTGGTTAATAAATAAAATAAAACTCGAGTATGACGGGTTGTATATTGTAATAACTATTTCTGCGGTACTTTTTTGCTACTCTTTAGCTTCTTTTCTTGGCGGAAACGGATTTATGTGTGTATATGTCTGTGGACTTGTCATGTCTGCTTCCAATTTTGTGCATAAAAATACTCTTCAAAAATTCCATGACGGAATAGCGTGGATAATGCAGATTGGCATGTTTTTAATTCTGGGCTTGTTGGTTTTCGTCAAAGAAGTTTTGGTTGTTGCGGTGCCTGCACTGATAGTGTCGTTGATTTTGATTTTTATCGCCCGACCATTGTCGGTTTTTATTGCTCTTTTGCCGTTTAAAATGCGTTTAAATGATAAATTGATGATTGCTTGGGTCGGATTAAGGGGCGCAGCTCCTATTGTACTTGCAACTTTTCCGCTGATGAGCGGAATTGAGCATTCTCACGATATTTTTAATGTTGTGTTCTTTGTTGTCGTAATTTCTGTGCTTTTACAAAGTACGACGATTCCTGCAATAGCACGTCTGCTTAAAGTTTCTTCGCCTATCGGTCGAAAACACCATTCTCTATTGGAATATGAGCCTGCAGGGACTAACAACAAAATGATTGAGTTTACGGTGCCTGCGGATTCCAAGACAATCGGAAAAACTATTGTAGAGCTTGAGCTCCCTGAGCAGTGTATTATAGCAATGATTTTTCGCAGTAATGATTATATTATTCCTTCGGGTTCAACTGTTATTGAGGCTGAAGATGTGCTCTTTGTGCTGATGGACAACAAATATGAAAATGAAGTCAGAAAGAAAATATGCACAGGCAAGGATTGCCCGACTAACTAATTGTTTTCGATATTCAAAGTGGTAAAATTGCCTTGTTACATAAAAGTTAGGAGTTTTTTATGAAGACAAATCTAAGAAAATATCTTGTGGAGTTTATCGGAACATTTTTTCTTGTATTTACAGTTGGTGCGTGTCTTATTATGGGCACTGCAAGTGTTCTTCCGCCTTTTGCAATCGGCGCGGTGCTAATGGTGATGGTTTATGCCGGCGGGTATATTTCAGGCGGGCATTATAATCCTGCCGTGTCTTTAGCAGCTTGTTTGCGCGGCGCATTGCCGGGGAAACATCTTGTACCTTATTGGGCAGCACAGCTGATAGGAGGTATTTGCGCGTCCTATCTGGTTTTGTACCTTGCAAAAGATATGATTATGAGTTCTGCAATAGGTTTTGGTACCGTACATATTTTGATTGCTGAATTTTTATTCACATTTGCGCTTTGCTACGTTGTTTTGCAAACAGCAACGACACATTCGACTGAAGGCAACTCTTATTATGGGCTTGCAATAGGTTCGACTGTAATGGCGGGTGCTTTTGCGGTTGGCGGAATTGCACCTGCTGCCTTCAACCCTGCTGTAGGCTTAGGTTTAGGTCTTATGGGGCTGGTGATTTGGAAATCAATAATTTACACGGTTATTGCTAACTTATTAGGCGGAATTGCTGCTGCAATTGCGTTTAATATGACTTGCCCTTGTCGGGAACCAAAAAAATAACAAATTCGGATACTGGGGAGAAAATAAATCGGGCACGTTTAATTTTCAAGCGTGCTCTTTTTATTCTTTACCCCCTTTTCGTAATATGCCCAGACGCCGCCCAGAACTAAAGCACCTAATCCCAGCAACCAGCCGACTTTACCCTTTTTACTTTGTTCTATGGTATCGCTTGCTGATTTTGTTTTTTCATATAATATGTCGCGGAATTTAAGCATTTGAGCGTACAATTCAGGGTGCTTTTTATCGTATCCGCGGGTTTTGAATGCTTTTGCTCTCGCGTCCATGATATTTATGCCGTAGCCGCTTTCAACCGCATCAAAATATGCTTTTTCAAACTTATGAGGAACCTTGTCTCTATAATTTGAAGCGGTGTTTTTGGATTGGGCGTCAAAGCGCTCCTCTTTTCCAAATACATCCGTATAATGGTATTGGTGGTTAGTTGCGGTCATGACTTCTGCCCATTTAGCTTTTACAAATTCGACAGGATTTTCAAGAATATGAATAGGGATTTCAAGAAGTTTGCTTAAAGGCTCAAGCTGTGAGGTTTTGTGAATGCGTCCATCCAGGTCGGGTACTCCTTTTGCAATTTGTACCAGCGGTTGAGGATCATGGTTGCCGGCTCCGAGAATAAAATCGGCAATTTGCCCGCTTAATTCGAGATAATGCTTGTTTGAACCCCAAGAATTGCTCATATAGGTTGTGCCGAGAGCTTTAGTTCGTCCTCTCAGTTCGGGAATCCATCTTCCGTTGCAATTGGTTTGAAATTCTTCGGGAGCGGCATCAAATTCATGAATTAAATTTCTTAAATCAAAATCTGCACCCTTTGTCTCTTGGACGGTTCGTTCAATCATTTCGATAAGTTTTGTTCCCAAGTTTTTCTGAGTGCCGTCAACGCGGGGCTTTAAATATGCCCATGAAACGTCAAATCTTATAGAATCGCCTCTTTGGGCATTTAGACGAGTTTTTCGTTTAATATATTTTGCGGCTTCGCTTTGCTCGTCTGTAATAGTGTCAAAATCGTATGCAGGCAGCCCCCATCCCAGAGAATGCCCGGTATCAAACGCTCTTTTGTTTGCCCAAACTTCATCAGGGGTATTTCCTATCTGCTGGTCAACAATAAACTTCATTCCGAGTTTATTCAACACGTTTTTCCCGCGAGTATAATGCTTGTCTGCTAAGTACTGCACAAAGCTATAAAAATCTGCTTTTTGCGCATATTTTTCTTTTAAATATCGAAGGCGTTCAGGAGTGGGATTGCCATCCATTAAATTTTTATCGATTTCACTCCAAGTTTTCCAATTATCATGGCCGTATTCTTCCTCTAATAACTTAAAAACGGTTTTGGACTCAAGCCAGCCTGAGTTTTGCTTAAAAACTTCAAACTCAGATTTCATCTGTTCAGACCCGTTACTCAAAAATCTCTTGTAGGCTTTATAAAGCAGTTTTTGGACAGGGCTGTCTTTTTCTAAGACATTTTCAAAATTTACGTACGAATCACGGTTTTTGAGGTTGTTAGCGTTTACGGCTTCTTCGAGTTCTTTGGCGGTAATTAATGCCCCGCCTTCTGAACTTTGCAGTGTTCTTAAATCTATTGCGGACGGACTCATTGCAAAAGCGGACGCGTTATAATTGCAGTAAAAATTGCCCCGCGGACGGATTTCACCCGCAGGCAAATCTTCTATTGCGTTAATATCTAAATAAGTTTTCATAAATTTTGCAAATTTTTGTGATTCTTCGGAAGCAAAATTGCCAACTCCCGTGTTGTTTTCGGGGTTTTGAGGCAGGCAGTGCGAGGATATAATTAAAATGTCTTTGTCGTATCTCATAATTCTGCGCGATTCGTTTTTAACTCTTTCAAACTCTATGAGTTCTTTGTCCGTCAAAGCTCTTTTGAAGGACGCCGCATTATTATTTTTTGTAGGCGATACTTTCACACAAACCTCGATTATGCACATAAAATAAGCAGAATATACGTTATATATTTATGGGATAAAAAAAGAACGGGGTCAATCGTCCCGTTCTCTTTTTGTTACTTATTTTAACCGATTACTCAGCAGCTTCTTCTGAAACTTCTTCTTCGATTTCTTCTTTTAGAACTTCTGAAGCAGAAACGCCGATAGAAAGTTCAGTTTTAACTTTAGAAGTTAATTTGATTGTTAATGTATAATCGCCGACTTTGTTGATAGGTTTGTCTAAAGTCAATGTTTTTCTGTCGATTTCCATACCCAATTTCGCTGTCAATTCTTCAGCCAATTTTTTAGTTGTAATTGTACCGAATAATTTTCCGCTTTCACCTGCGCGAGCCGCGAGTTCTAATTTACCTACAGCTTGGATTTTTTCAGTCAAAGCAACAGCTTCTTGGTGCATTTTTTCTTGTTTTGCTTTGATTCTTTCAATATTTTTTTCTCTGTTAGCCAAAGCACCTTTTGTAGCTGCTTCCGCAAGATTTTGAGGAATCAAAAGATTTCTTGCGTAGCCGTCTTTTACGTTTACAACGTCGCCTGCTTCACCGAGATTTTGAACATCTTTTCTAAGTATAACTTGCATTTTTATCTCCTTAAATATTATGATTTTGCATTGTATACACTATGAAATCACAAACTTACGGCGCATGCAAGAAAGAGTTATTGAATATTAAGAAAATTAAGGGTATCATAAGAAAATGAAAAAGAAGAATGTATCAATTTTTTCCGAAGTATCTGCTGTTTTCAGTGTGTATTTTGCAATAGTTTATGTATTGATTATTGTGCCAAAAATCCTTTCAAATGCAGGTATGCCATATAATGCAGCGTTTCTTGCGGTTTGTTTGGCAAGTGCATTTGGATGTTTTATGTGCGCAATTTTTGCAAAAAAACCTTTTGTTTTTGCCCCCTATATCGGGGAAAATTCATTTTTGGCTTTTTCTGCGGTACTTATTATGGGGTATTCCTATCGGGAGGCATTAGGATGTGCATTTTGGGCTGCGGTTGCGATTCTTGTTGTTGCGCTCAGTGATGTGAAAAAATATTTGCTTGATAATATACCGCCTTCCATAAAATCGGCTCTTCCTGTTGCGATAGGTCTATTTTTATCTGTTCTCGGGCTGATTGAGATGGGTGTTGTTGAGATTTCTCACAAAAGTTTTATGCTTAAACTTGGAAATCTTTCTTCAATAGAGGTTTTGATGAGTTTGTTATGTCTTTTGATAATTTTGCTGTTAAAAGCCTTAAATATTCGCTTGAATGTGCTTTTTGGTATAGGCATAACACTTGTTGTTGCTGCGTTCATGGGGTTGGTTCAAGTTCCTGTTTTTACAATGCCTGAATTCAGTAATATTTTCTTCAATCTGGATATGAAAGGCACATTAAATTTTAGTCACCTCACTCTTATAATAACGTTTTTCGTCTTTTTGCTGAATGATATGACAGCTACATCTATTGCGGTGTCTGCTGTTTCAAAATCCGGATCAAAAGACGGCGAGGACTATAAAGGAACCATGCTTGCGACTGCTATTTCTTCATGCGCTGCGCCGATTTTCGGATGTGTATCTTCAGGTGTCTATCCTGAAAGTGTTCTTGCTGTTGAGTGTAACGCTAAGACTCGTTTTGTGCCTGCGGCATTAGGCGTTTTATTTTTAGCTTCAATCTTTTTAATTCCGTTTTTGAGTGTCATTCCCAGCTATATTTGCGCAGCAGTGCTTGTTTATATAGGTATTCTCCTGACAAGCGAAATCGAGCATAAAGGTTTTAGTGCTAATGAATTTACGGATTTCGTACCTGCCTTCTTGATGGTAGTTTTAACCTGCTTTACGTTAAATCTTGCGGTTGGTATTTGTTCTGCATTCATTGCTTTTGTGCTTTTGAAACTTTGCAGCGGAAGATTTATGGAAATTAATGTCACGAGTGTCCTTTTTGCGATTTTATCTGTTGCATTTTTCGCGTTTTACCCGTATTAGTCTCTTATGTATAAACGTTCATCTGCAAAGAGTTTATCGAGACTTATCACACTTACTATGTTATTTTCAAAATGAAGCTCGCTGACAACGTATTTAGACTCAAATTTGTCGTTAAATTTGCTTATTATTTCGTTTTGAGAAACAGTTGTGATATCAAAAATGTTGTCGACAAGGATGGCGATTTTAAAATCTTTGACTTCTAACACAATCAGCATGCTATTTTCGGGTATTGTGGCATCTTGGTTATTTAAAAACTTCTTGAAATTGAGCACGGAAATGAAATCTCCGCGCAGATTGAAAATACCTTCAATATAGTCATAAGCTGTTGGCAGTTTGATTGATGAAATATTTTTGTATTTAACAATTTCTTTAACACTTTTTATGCTTAATGCATAAAGGTTTTCATTCAATGAAAAAATAACAAATTGTTCTTGGTCGAAATAAATTTGCTCGATATTTGCTTGGAATTTTTGTATCAAATCAGTTTGTCTTTTGAGCATAATCGCTTTTGTTTCTTTGTCCTGCGGAAACAATGCTGTTACATCAAATTCGCTTTGTTCAAACTGTGTTTTTTGTATTACATTTTGAACAGAATTCAGATTAATTACTGAAATGAATGTATCGTGAAGTCTGTATAAAAATTTTATCAGATTATCTTCGCTGTGATACGGTAAAGGTTGAATGTTCTCTGTTTTAAGAGGTGTAACATCAAGAACTTTATCTGCCAAAAAGCCGAAAATCGCTTCTTCCGTTTTCACAATAATGACTTGGGAATCAGCGCTATATGTGCGTATCGGAAATGATAAAACGCTTCTTAAATCGTTTATATTAACGGAGATATTGTTGTATGTCATAACTCCAAGTATGTGCTTAGGCATTTTTTGAGGCACATCAAGCGCCGGAACTTTAATAATTTCCAAGACGTTTTCAATATTAACAGCATATTGTTTATCGTCCAAAGAAAAGATTAAAAAATGAGAATTATGCGCATTATTGTCTGTTGAGATTAAATTACTCATCATACAATACCACTTGATTTCGTCCTCGTTCTTTTGCCATGTACATTGCTTTGTCGGCATATTCTATGAAGGCTGCGGTGGTCGGAGCATTTATACCGGTGTCAACTATTCCCACACTTATGGTTGTTTTGATAATATTTCCGTTAAACTTAATTTCTTTTGCTTCTATGGCTTTTCTTATGCGCTCAAATGGTAGAGATGCCTTATACTTGTCAGTTTCAGGCATGAGAATTATTACTTCTTCACCGCCGTATCTGAATACAATGTCAGTTTTTCTCAACATATGTTTAATTGTGCCTGTAACCTCTTTTAAAACGCAGTCTCCTGCCTGGTGCCCGTATGTATCGTTTACTTTTTTGAAATAATCCAAGTCTAAAAGCGCAACACTCAATGGAGTTTTGTAACGTTTGGCACGTTCAACTTCTCTTTCAAGATTGTCCATAAGTTGTCTGCGATTATACAGCCCCGTTAAGCTGTCAGTGACAGATAAAAATTTGTTTTGCGCGTAAAGTGATTTTAAAGTCGAAAGCAATTCAATCTCATTTAAAACCATAGGGAAAAATTTCTGGCCTTTAATATCTTTGTCTGCAGTACCGAAAAAACAAATAGTTGCGATATGCCTGTTCTGGGAGTATATCTTATGGAAATAGGTATCTTCAAAAATCCTGTCGCTGATTTTTTCCAAGCCGCACCAATTTTCCGAAACAGTTTTCAGATTATAAGAGCTGTATCCGTCTCCGTAAATTTCTTTCAGACTTTTATAAATAGCTTTTTTAATCGTGTCATCTTCGAGATTCAAGCAGCCGCTGGCGTATACTTCTTTATCCTCGCAGCCGGGGTTTTTAAATATCATCAAAGCCAGATCATAATTTAGGACTGAAGATAGTAAATCAAAGAGATTTTGTGCTAAAACATCATTATCTTCAAGGTGCATGGTCAAAAGTCGAAATTCATTAAGCACGCTTGCTTTCATCAAAGAGCTGTCAAGAATTTGATTAATTTCTGATTGAATTATTCCCCCTGAAAAAGAATTTGCTTTAATGGCTTCTTTTTGTTCTTCAGAGACAGGTTTTTCTTCTATAATGTGATTGATTGTTTCTACAATTTTTTCAAAATCATTCGATTTTAAAAGGAACATGTCTGCGCCTGATTTTTTACTCCAGAATTTATCAATTTTTTGTTCAAGAATTGTTAAAAGAATAATCGGAATATCTGTAACAAGCGGATTATCCTTTACAAGACGACAAAGCTGATAACCATTTAAATTTGGCATCATTATATCAGAAATGACAACATCAGGCGGATCTTCAAACAGTTTTTGATATCCTTCTATCCCGTCCGAGGCTGTGACCACATCAAAACCTTCTCGTTTAAAGAAAATTTTCAATGTGCTCAATTGAGTTTTGCTGTCGTCTATTAAGAGTATTTTTTTGTTCATAATTATTACAAAATCACGATAATGAGATATAATAAAATTATACATTATTTTCTTTAAATGATAATAGTTATTTGAAGAATTTAATACTTTTGTAGGACACAATTGAACGGGTAAAAGTATGAAAAACAACAGACTAAATTTGAGTTTAAATCAAAAAATCAGAGTAAAAAATGCAGTAGAGCTCTTTGTTTTTATTTTGTTTTTCCTTTTCTTGTATTTTAGTCCGCATTTCAATATGACAAAAATAGGTTTCTTTATTTTTACAGGTATGGCTGTCGTTTTTGTTGCGCTTTCGGCTACTTCTGAAGGCTGGGTTTTAAACTCTTTGAGAACAAACATAAAACATGACATAAACAATGTAAAAGATTCTATAAAATCTGTAATTGATGAAACAAAAAATCAAAAAATATCACTGATTCAGCAGGCGGATAATATTATACAGGCTCGAAACGGTGTAGATAAGTTGAAAGAACTTTCAGATAAAAATCAAAGCTCTTCTCGGACTGTAGCTGAAAAAACCCGTGAATCACTTGTTTATTCAAGTGAGGAGCTTGAATCTGCAAAAAGAAATATTGAAAAAATGCTAACGCTTAAGCAAAAAATACAGATAATTGCAGAACTTATATTGGAATTGTCCGAACAAATCCAGCAAATAGGTTCAACTATCGGCGTTGTTGAAGATATTGCGGAACAAACCAATATGCTTGCGCTGAATGCAGCAGTTGAAGCGGCAAGGGCAGGAGAGCATGGAAAAGGTTTTGCCGTTGTTGCGGGCGAAATCAGAAAACTTGCTGATGAATCAAAACAAGCAACGACAAAAATATCTGTTCTAATCAACAATATTCATCAAGCAACAAATTCGACGGTAATGGCGACAGAAGAGGGCACCAAAGAGATAGAATCCGGTGTAAAACTGGCTCATCATCTGGACGAAAACTTAAACAATATTATTAGTGCAATTAATGAAATTTCACAAACTCATGAAGGTATTATGACCTCGGTTGAAGAGCAGGTCAAGGTAACCTCTGTTTCTGAGGCTGCATTGAACAGTCTTGGGGAAGCTATTAAAAATTCGATAGCAAAAATTGATGATAACATAGAGCTTATGTATCTGTTATCCTCGCTTTCTGACTCTGTAAAATCGAAAATTACTGATTAAGGACAAATTAATGGAATTCTCTCCGGAAGAATTTGAAGAGATTTTGAATATTTTCAGCGAGGAAAGCGATGAAATTATTCATCGTTTGAATAATAATATGCTGACTTTGGAGAAGAATCCGCAGAACAAGGATTTGATTATAGAGCTTTTTCGTGATGCGCACAGCTTGAAAGGTGCAGCACGGATGATAGGTTTTAATGACATTCAGTCGGTAGCGCACAAAATCGAGGATATTCTCGGGCTTGCTAAGGATAATAAAATCATTATTACTTCTGATATTACAGATGTTGTGTGCAAAGCTATTGATTTTATAAACATGAGCATTCAACTATCAATAAAAGAAAAACATGAGGTTAAACTTAACGAGTATGGCAGATTTTTATCTGATTTAGATAAAATATCAAAAAATCCTCAGTCAAATATTGAAAAAATATCTGAAGCAAAGAAGGATGAAACGGCTTTTGCTTCTGAAAATAAATCCGAAGATTTGAACACGGATTTTGCTCTGATTTTAAGACAAAACTGCGAGGATATTAATGCAAAAATCGCGGAAATTGTATATCTGCTCTCAAAAGTTGATGAAAAGGCAGACCTGAATTATGTTTTGGCCTTGATTTATGACACTGAAGAGTTGAGCGAAGTTTTTAAGAATTCTTCGGATATAAATCTCAAAAGAGACCTCGCTGACATACTGTTCAAATTGGAATTTGTGTCTAAAAGCTCTGGGGTTTTGACGGCAAATGAAATCGGAGAAATTAAAGAAAAATTTGCCGGGATAACTTCTCATGTGACAGAATTGTTTAATAAAATCGGATTAAAAGTCATTGATTATAAGGAATTAGCCGAGAAAAAAACTTTGTTATCCGAAGAAGACGAAATGGCTGATGAAAAAAGTTCTTTTGCTGCAAAAGACCTGATTGAAGATGTCATGCAGCTTGAGATGTCACCGGGCATAGTCGAGACTATTCTTGAAAAAATTGGGAATTATATCAATGAGTATGAAAATAGTCCTATTCAGGTTATTTTTATTAAAATCCATACAATTTTGAATGTAATTAAAGAGCAGGCAGTTCGTCCCGATGCGGAAATTTTAACGATTTTAAAACAGGGAATACAGCTTGTAGAAAAACTTGTGGGTGATAGTCGCCTCTCAGATAAAGAAGATATAGACCTTTTGATTCAGAGTTTGGATATTACGGAGCAAATGGTTAAGCTCAAAAAGATTAAAAACACAGATGTTGCCGTAAGTTTTGAAAATGAAAAAAAAGAGAAAGAGCAGCCTGTTGCCAAAACTACAGATGTCCTGAATTTCTTTGAATCGTCTGCGATTAAAACATTGCGTGTAGATACAAACAAGCTTGATAAGCTTGTTAATCAAATTGGTGAAGTGATAATTTCAAAAATTAAAACACAAAAACATGTCATGGAGCTTGATACAATCAACAACAAGCTTATGGAGCTTTATGAGTCAACTACGAAGGCGTTTAACTATCTCAAATATTACGACAGAAAACTTTCACAAATAGAGCGTGAAGGTGATGTTAATGTTTTTATGAACTTTAATAAGCAGTTTTTGTCATATTTTGCGGAAAATCAAGACAGATTAAGCGAAGAAATCCGTGAAATTTATCTTCTGCATAAACATATGCAGGAAGATGATACAAAGTTGAATTTAGTCGTAAATAAACTTGAGCAAATGGTTAAGGACATAAGACTTCTTCCGCTTGCAACTGTTTTTCACATGATACCTCGTATGGTTAGAGATATTGCAAAAGAAAAGGGTAAAGAAATTGAGCTTTCTGTTTCCGGAAGTGAAACGAATGCAGACAAAAAAATTATTGAAGAAATCAAAACACCTTTGATACATATTATTCGAAATGCGATTGACCACGGTATAGAAACGCCCAATGAAAGAATTGCGGCAGGTAAAGATCCTTCAGGAAAAATTGCTCTGAGTTCAAGGCACAGCGAAAACAAAATTATAATTGAAATCCAAGATGACGGGCGTGGAGTTAACTTAGAAAAAATTCGCCAAAAAGCAATAAACCAAGGTTTATTAACATTCGATGAAATAAACACAATGTCGGACGAACAAATTATGAATTTGATTTTTTGGCCCGGGTTTTCGACGGAAGATATGGTTACGGATATTTCCGGACGGGGTATCGGGCTGGATATTGTGCAAACAAAGATTTCTCAATTAAGCGGCAAAGTAAAAGTTCAATCTGTTTTGGGACAAGGTGCAAAAGTGGTCATAGAGCTTCCTGTCACAATGGCGACCATTAAGTCATTTATTATCAGGCTTAAGTCGCAATACTTTGCTATCCCTGTATCTGCAATTAAATCGGTAATTAAGGTCTCAGAAGATGAGGTTTTTCTTAAAGACGGTAAGCTTACGATAGTATATCAGCAAAATTCGGTACCTGTGTTTAATATGGCAAATGCTCTCGGGTTTGGTATGTCATATTGTGCCAAAAATAAAAAAACAATTCTTTTGATTGAAGCTGAAAATAATATTGTCGGTTTCGTGGTCGATGAGCTTGTGGGAGATCAGGAAATTTTGAATAAAGAGCTTTCTCCTCCGTTGTTTAAGCTGAAAAATATCTCGGGAATAACAACACTTGTTAATGGTGAAATCTGTTTGATTGTTAATGTTTCAGAATTGCTAAAAACGATTATGGCGGCAGATTACAAATATATTTCCTCTAATAAGACTTCCCAAATTTCGATAAAACCGGATTTTACACCTTCTGATTGCTCAGTTCTGGTTGTGGACGATTTTATGACAACAAGAATTATGCTAAAAAATATTCTATCATCTGTCGGGTATGAGGTTGCTATGGCAAATGATGCACTCGAAGGACTCAGCGCCGTCACACACAGCTCTTTTGACTTGATAGTATCAGATGTTGAAATGCCTAATATGGACGGATACGAGTTTGTTAAAAAATTGAAAGAAAACGAACTTACGTCTCAAATTCCTGTTATATTGGTCACTTCGCTTCTTTCAGAAGAAAATAAACGAAAAGCAGCAGAAGCCGGAGTGGATATTTTCATCAGCAAAAACGAATTTAATCAGGAGTACTTTTTGCGTTCGGTAGAATACTTGATAGAAAGAAAAAGGAACGGATAATTGGACAAAGCTATGACCGCGGAGCAGCTTGCTGCAAAATATTATAGAGACAGCGCTCATGCTTATGAGGTGAGAAAACTTAGCCTAATGCTGTTTGACGAAGTCCATAAGAATCTCAAAGAGATTTCTTCAAAATACAGGAAAATTCTCGAAAATGCAGCCTTGCTGCATGATATCGGATACAATATTGACTCTGAAAAACATAACAAACATGCCTATAAAATGATTTGTGAAAAGGGAATAGACGGCTATGAAGATGAAGAGCTTGAGATAATTGCACTAACAGCAAGGTATCATCGGGGTGCTATACCCAAGAAATCGAAACATAAGGAGTTTAAGGCGCTGTCCAAAAAAGGGAAAAAAGCAGTAAAAAGGCTGGCTGCTATCCTTCGGATTGCAGACGGATTGGATAGAGCGCATATGAACCTTATTAACTCTTTGAAGTCGGAATATGATGAAGAAAATAATATTTTTTATATTCTTTTAAAATCTAATATTCCCGAGAGAAACCCTGACATTACTTATGCTGTTCGAAAGAAAGATTTGTTTGAAAAAGCATTCAAAGTACAAGTGGTATATATAAGTTTGAAAGATAATGTGCCGCTTTATATTAAACATTTATAAAGTTTTTCAACATTTGAAGAAAAATCAATATAATATTTTATGTATTTGAATTAGACTTGTAAAATCAGTTACAGATTAGAAAGATAGGGAAGAGATGAAAGATTTTTGTTATAAACCGTTATCAGGCAAGGAAATTACCACGGCTGATATAAAAAAGGCAATAGTTGAACAAAATGTTGCGTTTATAAAATTGCAGTTTGTGGATTTAAACGGCCAAGTAAAAAACGTTGCCATTCCGGCATGTCACGTAGACAAAGTGCTTGATAACGATATAATGCTTGACGGCTCTTCCATCAAGGGATTCAGAAGCATTGAAACATCTGATATGTTCTTATATCCTGACAAAAATACATTTGTAGTGCTGCCTTGGAGAGACGCAAAGGATACACGCACTGCGCGTTTGATTTGTGATATATACAACCCGGATGGTACGCCGTTTGAAGGCTGCCCGCGCTGCAACCTAAAAAGAGTTATGCAAGAAGCACAAAAACTTGGCTACGAAATGAACATGGGTCCTGAAGCAGAGTTTTTCCTTTTTGAAAAAGACAAAGACGGAAATATTACAACAAACACGCATGACAAAGCAGGTTACTATGACGTTGGTCCTGACGATTTCGCAGAAAATATTCGTTCAGAAATTGTTTTGACTTTGCAAAAAATGGGATTTGATATTGAAGCTGCACACCACGAAAACGCTGACGGTCAAAACGAAATCGGATTCAAATACGCAGACATTCTAACAACCGCTGATAATGTTGCAACTTTCAGAGTTACCGTAAAAGCTCTTGCGGCGAAATACGGTTTGCACGCAACGTTCATGCCAAAACCTATTTACGGTATCAACGGTTCAGGCATGCATTGTAACATTTCGTTGTTTAAGAACGGCAAAAATGCTTTCTATGATGAAAAAACATCGACTCAGCTTTCACAGGAAGCCATTTATTCCATCGGCGGACTATTGAAACACGTTAAAGAGATTACAGCAGTCTGCAACCCGACCGTGAACAGCTACAAGCGTTTGGTTCCCGGCTATGAGGCACCTGTTTACTTGGCTTGGTCGCTCGCAAACAGAAGCGCTCTGTTGAGAGTTCCTGCAAAACGCGGAAATGCTACCAGAGTTGAACTTCGTTCTCCTGACCCGTCTTGCAACCCGTACCTTGCATTTGCGGCAATTTTGGAAGCTTGTTTACATGGTTTGAGAAACAAAATTGAGCCGCCTGTTGCAGTTGAAGCAAATATTTACCACCTTTCCGAACGTGAAAAGAAAAGACAAAAAATTGATGCGTTGCCGGGCTCGCTTGCTGAAGCTTTGGATTGCATGGAAAGAAGTATGGTTGTTAAGCAGGCTTTGGGCGAGCATATCTTTAATGAATTTCTAACATCAAAACGCCAAGAATGGGATTCGTTCCGCACATTTGTTTCTAAGTGGGAAATCGATAAATATTTGGCAAGATATTAAAAAATTAAAAGCTATATTGTAGTGAGAGCCGCAATTGCGGCTCTTTTATTTGCTGAAATTATATACTTGGTTTCAATTATTAAAATATATTAAAAGTATATGTTGTTTCATTGAATAATAAACTAACGCATGATAAAATTTGAAAATAATAATAAATAAATAATTAATAATGGAAATAAAATAATGAATATAAGCTTACCACTTCAACCCTCAACTCCGAATAATAATAAACAGTTTTACAACAAAGCTAAAAAATCTCTTTTGGGTGGACAGCAATCTCAAGATACTTTTGTTAAAAGCAATGTTTCGTTCAAAGCGGTCAGTATAAATTCGTCTTCTCTTGAAAAACTTACTTCTCAAAGCGGCTTGACGAATCAAATTGAAAAAATCAAGGGAATGATGCAGAATGGGGCGTTTAAATCGCTGGAAGAACTTGAGGGTGCTTACCAAACTATTACCACAAATATAGGAATAAAAAGAACAGCCGTTAAGAACAGACCATGGTACAAGAGTGTGGGTAACGACGGCAGATATAAAGCGCTCACCCAAGAAGAACTTGCTGCCAAAGAACAAGTTTTGTCGGCTAAGGCAATTGCCGTGGATAGAGCCAAGAAAGAAGCTGATGAAATTGAAAAATTAGCTAAGGATGTCATCGCGGAATATAATGACAATAGAAATGCTAAGGGAATTGAAAGAAGAAAAGAAACGGAACTCTCTGATAAGGTTAGAGGTAGTTTCAAATCCATGAATGGTTTTTCGAAAATCGCAGGATATGACGAAGAAAAAGAAATTCTTAGAACATACTTTATCAATGAAATAAATAAAGAAAAAATGGGACTGAAAGCAAATGTTCCAGGTTCTGTGCTGTTCTTCGGCCCGACCGGAAATGGGAAAAGCACTTTTGCAAGAGCATTTGCAAAGGAAACAGGTTGTAATTTTAATATAATTAGAAATATACCAATGGATAATAATATCTCTGAAAGCGTAATGTATAAAAGATTTTTAGCTGATTTAATTGCAATGGCAGAAAATGCCGAGAAAGATTTTAAGGCGACAAATAAGAGAACGGTTATTTTCATGGACGAAATTACAAAAGTTACAAATAAAGATTCAACAATTCTTAAAGAGCTCGATACTTTTTTAGCGGATTGTTCGGAAAAATATCATTGTACTTTATTTGCGGCAACAAATTATCCTTCCGAAATTGCACTTACTATGAATGGCTCAAAAGCAATATTTCCTTATCGGGTAGCGCTTGAGCCTCCAAATTTTAATAATAAAGCAGAGGTTCTGAAGCTTTATGCACAAGGACGAACGGAGCCTAATGTTGACTTTAAAGCTCTTGTTCGTGAAATGCAAGAGCGTGAAACTTTCACAGGTCAGGCATTTAGTATTGCTCAAATAAGGCATCTAATCGGCTATACACATTTAAATAAAACAATGTCTCAATCAGATATATCTGAAATAATTCAAAACACTATACCTGCTATAGATAAAGAGCATTTGGCAGCTTTTAATGCCGAAATAAATAGTCTTATACAGAATAAGGTAACAAAATGATTAAAGTAACTCCATGCTTATATAATACATATAAGCCAAATTTTAAAGCTGATAGCAAAGTAAAAACTGACAAAAATCCACCTAATTCGAAAAAATTCGGCTTTGTTGATGCCGGTATTCTGGTTGCAGGTACATGGGCGGGTGCAATTGGCGGATTTTTTCGGACGCAGCAAATAGGCAAAAATATAAGAAAACAAATTGTAGATATCAATAACACAAAAGACGATCCTATAGCATTTGAGCAGAGAATGAGGATTCTTGAGAGATTTTCTTGGCTTGTTGAAAGAGAAGCAGAAGGAAAACCTTCAGATGTTCCAAACTGCGTCATGATAACAGGAAAAGATGAAAAATATCACAACGAAATGATCCAATGGATAGCTGACCATACTCCATGCAGATTTAAAACAATGGAATATAACGAGAACATTCTTGCGCATCTCGAAGCCCAAGAAGCGACATTCAAAGTTCCGGGAAAAGACTACCTGCTATTGCAAGTTAAAAATTGTGACAGGTTAATAAATCCGAAAACAGCAACATTTTCCTGTATAGAATCAATGAAAGACATAATGAGTTCAACGGAAATAGACTATCATACGATTCTAATATTCGGCGCAGAACACCCCGAGGAGCTTGACAGTATAGCCCTTCAGCCGCATAGAGTTAGAGAGCTGAAACTGGATGCTGATAGGGATGCGTTTTTCAAAATTGAAGAACTAATGAACAGTATGAAACAATTAAAAAAAGAGCTGGGAAATCTTTCACTGAGTAAAAAAATGGGTGCGGGTGCTCTTATTGGTCTTTTGGTCGGAGCTGCCGCAGTATGTGCGAGAAAATTTTTGTCATCAAAAAAACAAGGTAAATAAAAAAGAGAGGTCTGAAATGAGAGTAAAAAGTATTCCTAATTACAGAGCAAACGCACAAGTTGTCGTAAATACAATAAGTAATCCTGCGATAAATAATGCTCGTCAAATAAATGATAGTTTTAATAAACAAAATTCGGTTGCTTTCAAAGGAAATTTGTATCCGTCCGGTGATTTTAACGAAGTTGAAATAAGACGTGCTAAAGACTCCTTAATGGAGGGTAAAAGCAACTGGGCCGAGCTGATGTACGAAAAATTTTACCAGCATTTAAAAGATAGTAGACCTGATTGGGAAGGCATGAGTAGAAGCGGAGGGCGTGTCAAAATAGATATGAATAGTAAGCTGGACAGGACCTTTATGGGGATTATCTCATTAGGATTGTCCGAGGGGATGCTGCAGGCAGAAAATGCAATATTTAGGTCGGATGCAAGAAAACATGTTGACTTGATAAAGACGATTCGTTCAGATTTAATAAACGAAAAATACAGAGAGGACGCTGAGGCCTCTAACATCAGATCGGTTGAAGCGGCTAATGATGTTCAGTATATGAAAAAACTCAACGAAATTAAAGACAAACAGATTCATCCATTATTCTTGGATTTAATTCAGCGAGAAAAAGAAGGGCATCCGTCCGATATACCTAACTGTGTTATGATTTCTTGCGGAAATGACTCTGTCAACAAGGATTTAATAGATTGGACGGGAAAAAATGCGAACGGCAGATTCTCTTCAATTAGCCATGATACAAATCTTTTGGAACATTTGGAGCAAGCGGAGCATAATTATCAAAATACCAGAGATTGGAACATAATTCATATAAAAAATGGGGACAGACTTATTAATCCAAAATTATCTACATTTTCTTGCTTAGAGTCAATGAAGGACATAATGAGCGCTACAGCGGAAGACTATCATACTACGCTGCTGTTCAGTTCAGAGAAACCAGAAAGCCTTGACAACATTGCTATGCAACCTCACAGAGTCAGAAGAATCACCGGGAATGTCATTTCCCTTGAAGATATGAACATCGCTGCTGCAAAATTAAGATTGAATTCGAAAAGAGCCATGGATTGTCCCATAAATACCATGAATGATTTAATTTCTTTTTGCAGAATAAATATTTCTAAATTACCAATAGGATATTCTCCTAGCGGTGTATATGATGCCGAACGCTCAATAAAAGCCGTTTTAAGTGAAATGGATAATAAAGAATTTTTGTCAATTTTAGCAAAAGCTGCCTCAAAACTGAGAATTTAAATATTTGCCTGCGGGCATTGTAAACATATGTAACAAAAAGTATATATCGTGAAATCTTGCGAGTATATATTACTTTATATATATGTAGGCAATGTGAAAGGCAAAAAAATGGCAGTAACCCCAAGCAATGAATTAGATAAAAAACTAGCTTCTATCTACGCATCAAAAGTGACTGTAAACCTTGATACAAACTCAGCTTTGTCGCCTGATGAGTTCTGGAAGTCTATGAGCTTTATTGCGGTTACCAACAAAGCGTTAATAAATTTTAAAACAAATAAAGATTAAGACTAAATTCTATCGCGATACGCGAAAACGGAGACTACGGCGGACTATTTTATTTTTGAATTGTAAAAATACCTATTCTTAAAATTTTTGGAGAAAAGGGGAAATCTAAACAGGGATTGCACTGAAAAGCAGTCTCGAAGATTTTCGACTACGTCCCGAGGTGCAATAAGCCTCGGGTTTTTTATTTTTTGAGTTTTAGCGTTAAAATATCTCTAGGCGGAATTTTTATCTCTTCATACGCTGATATTTGGCTCTTTTCTTCTGTATCGCTTATGAATACGCTTTTGTATGGTAAGTCAGTTTTGAAATTCAGCGCCTGAGTTTCATTAGAGACATTCACCAAACGCACTATAAGACCATTTTCTGACAGTTTAAGAGCCTGTACAAGAATATTCTTATTGCCTGTGCTTAAAAACGCATCCGAAAGCTTAATTTTTTCATCCTTAAAGAATGGTATCACAGAACCGTAGAACGCTTCTGTGGTTTTGTATAAATCTATTGGATTTTGTGTGAATTTTAAAGCGAATTCTACTGAATTTTTCCCCAAACACTGCAAATCAGGGCACAAAAGCGGCGGTCCTGCCGGGGTGCCGCGTGTAGGATTTTTAGGCTCTGAAATCAGTTCGGTTGCTCTCAAAACAGTCAAACTTAGGCTGTTTTTGTAAACCTCGTATTCATTTAGCCCCTTTGTTATCAGCCCGCAATCCTGAGCCCAGACAAAGCGCTGGAAGGGCGCTGTATTGGTTTTTAATTCTATTCCGCGCGGCGCCGGGACTAAATCATAAATGTTATACTCTGGGTCAAAATCACGGGAAATCGTTCCGAGCATATCTTCGCTTATAGTTTTATTGACAGGCCTTTTCAGGTTGAATTTTACCTGTAAAATATGGTTTTTGGATTTGTTTTCCCAATCTAATTTAAACGATAGAAAATCAGCGGTATTTGATAGTGAAATATCTGCAAAGAGTTTGTGTTTTGTTTTATTTTTGCTTCTGGCAAGATTTCTTAGAGAAGAAGTTTTAGGAATTTCTATTTCAAATACAAGTCTCAACGTGCTTTGCAGTTTTCCGTCTTTTTTAATTTTTGATTGTATGAGTTTTGCGCATATCGGGCTGTCATTTTTCAATGCACCGAATGTATAACTGTCGCCGACGTCTGCGCGGTCTGTTATCTCAATAAAATTTTCATAAGTAATATTGTGAATTTTATCGGTTACAGTGATTTTTCCTTTTTTAACTTTTAGCGAAATATAGTCGTTTTCAATCGAATTGTTGGTTATTTTGTTGGTTTTTTTCGTAGTTGTTTTATTTTCAGATATCGAAAAAGGTTTTAAATCTTTTACTTCTGCAAGGTACTTATGAATAGTCGTCATATCTTCTGTAATTGGTATTTCGCGGGCGTCATAGAGTTTTTTATCCGGAAATCCTTTGCGTGTTGAAATTAGCTGAACATTATATTTCTTATCTAATTTTTTATTAGTTTCAAATTCTACAGTACCTGAAAAATCAAAATTTGAAAGGTTGAAGAAGCATAATTCGTTATTTTTATCGTTGAAATTGGCGCTCAAATCTCTTTCTATGCGTTTTCTTATGCCTTCAGAAATTTGATAAACTCTTTCATATCTGCCGTCAACGTCTTTGTGTACTTTATCGGTAGAACAGCCGTAATTGCTGTCGTGTGCGTGATTTTTAATCAGGTTTTTGTATGCAAAATCGATTTCGCGTTGATAGTCTTTTGAATAGCCGAGAGTATGTGATAGTGCTGCCATTGGTTCGGTTATTCTTGATAAATCCCACTGGCATAATGCATTTAGTCTTTTTTGATAATTTCTTGAAGAGTAAACCCCTTTTAAAAGGAAATTTTTTGTTTCATCAAGAAATTCTCCGTTAACTTTTTTATTATGATTTTTTTTGACTTTTTCCAGATATTCAAACGGTGTTGAAAGCTTCAAGTTATAGTTTTTAAGCCGTTTATTTAATTCTTTGACTTGAGTATCGAATTCATCCGCAACTTTCAAATGGTCGGCGCCGCATGGCAGAAGAATATTGTCTGATGAACGTTCTGCAATTTTATCAAGAAATTTTTCAATGATTTCGGCTTTTTTATCAAAGTCCAGATTAGTTGAAAAGACATCTTGAAAATAACCTTGAATAAGGTAAGTAGCATTTACATCATTCCAAACGAATTCTGATGGCAGACTCCCCAAGCCGCGCCAAAGCATGGCGTTTTTTATGTTGTAACTTTTTAAAATATTTGGTACGGATGCGCTGTGCCCGAATGTGTCTGAAAGGTATCCAATAAAGTCATTACAGCCGAATTTTCTACTGTAATTTGTCCCGATAAAGAGATTTCTCAGCATAAATTCCGCAGAAATAAGAAAACTATCGGCAGAGCAATAAAAAGGACCTATGTATAGGCGTTTTTCCTTAATTAATTTTTTTATGACAGTTTCTTTTTCCGGGTAAATTTGCAAATAATCTTCGAGAGCCGCAGTTTGACCGTCGAAATAAAAGCATGGCAGTTCGTTTTTTTGGAGTTTTAAAAGTACGTCATCAACCACTTCAATCAGGCGCAGACGAAATTCTTCAAATTCTCTGTACCACTCTCTATCCCAGTGGCTGTGAACATACAAAAAAACATTTTTCATAAGATTATTTTAAGTCATTTAACTTTTTCGACCACAAAAGTTACGAAATATTAACATTTTCAGGCCTACCTATCAAAATTTTTCTTAGTGTTTTTTTAATGTTATAGTCATATAGTGAAATTCATATAAAGTTCACAATACTCTAAAAGTTGCATCAAGGAGCCAAAATGGTAAGAAATACTAGAAATCGCCACAACTCAGTTGAGGATAAATATACGAGAATTCAAACTTCGATGTTCCCGCTTTCAAAGCCTGATTTTAAAAAAATGGAGGGCTCGAAAGGCGACATAATTAAAGATTGGTTGAGAAATTGGATTAGTGATAATCTGGTTTCAGGTAAGATTCAAGAAAATCAGCTTCTTCCGAAAAAGGCTGAACTTGCTTATTATTTTGGAGCAGGAGAAGGCACCGTTCAAAATGCAGTAAGACAACTGGAGGATGAGGGTTTACTATATTCAAAACAAAGAATAGGGACACTAATTTCAGGCTCAGACAGACCGTTTGAAATGAACAAACTTACTTCAAAAAGAGATAAAATTGTTAATCAAATCAAAGCTTTTATAGTTTCTAACGAGCTTAAAGAAGGTTCCATGCTTCCAAGTGCAAAAGAATTGGCGGAGGCGATGAATTCTAAGCGAAATACAGTTCGCGGAGCGCTTGAATTTCTCGGCTTTAATGGTTATTTAAAAGCTGTTGATGATGAAAATGGAATTCGTCATTGGACGGTAAACAGAATTCCAAAAAAGGAAGAAATTTCAGAACTTTCTAAAGAAATGGTTACAGCGGATACGTTGGCACAGAAAATTTCTGCTGATATAGAAAAATATATAACCGAAAATTGCAGAATTGGTGATAGGCTTGATACAATTAGTGTTTGGGCTAAAAGATTTAATGTGAGTGATAAAACAGCCCATGATGCGCTCCAAATTCTGTTGGATCAGGGTATTTTGCAGACCAGGCGCGGCAGATACGGTACGATTGTTGTAAAAATGCCTCAAGACGCAACATTCCAGCCTGCAAAAGAAACATCAATATTTATGCCCGCTGCAGAGGCTTCTGTGTATAGCTATAAACGTATTGAAAACTTTTTAAGAAGTAAAATTCGAGATGAGTATTCCGTTGGACAGAAAATGCCTTCGATGAAAGAGCTTTCAGAGCTTATGGATGTTTCGGCGAATACTATAAGAAAAGCTATTTGGGCTCTTGCTGATGAAGGGTATGTAAGCCTTTCCAGAGGAAGATTTGGTGGTATTTATGTTATGGATATCCCTGAAGAAGATACATTGTCTTTCAAATGGCTGGCTGTTAACCCGCAATACGTTAAATCTTACAAAAATTAGGAAATAAAATGGTATCAATAATCCCTATAAATTCGATAGGCGTTGCAAAAACCCCTTATCAAGGTGCTGCTTTGTCTGCTCGCTCGGAAGCACGGGATTTTATTGAAAATGATATTGAAAAGAAATTTCCATGGATTCGTGACAGAAATATTATGCTTGCATTGAACGAACTCAAGAATATTGTGTTTGATCCAAATGAAACGGCTCTGCTCAAAAAATCGGGTGTTAATCTGCCTTTTAATTCCGGCGCAGAGGCGGTACAATTCTTAAAAAATTCGAATGCCAGAATTATTTTTGACAAAATGGAACCCGAGGTTCATGCCCAGTATGATTTCGCACAGAATTTTGTAAAAATTAACTCCGCATATAGAAATACATTAGACACAGCGGTGATTCTTGCTATTTCAGAGGCAATTTTACACGAAGCAGGGCATGCTAAGGACAGTGACAATGAAAGTTCTGTTCAGGAGGAAATAAATTGTCTGGGCATGAATGCTCTTGCTCACAGATATTTGCAGCGCAAGTATCCTCATATTTTTCAAAATTCAGAATCGAGAATTATCCAAGATGGTGTGAGTGTTTACGAAAAATTATTTTTTGATGACGATCCTAATAAAATTGCTCTCATACAGCGGTTGCAGATGAAATACGGCTATCTCCCGGCAGGTGATATAAAGCACTACCCGTCGACTCTTGCGGCACGTGTTAAAAATTCAATTTGATTTACAATTATAACGTATATACAAAAATCAGAAAAACTTAATAAAAATTTACACCCGTTTTTCTATATGTGTAGCAAAAAAAAATCTATTTGTGTTTTAACATAGTAGCAAGTTCTTTAAAAGTGTGATACAATATTTAAGTGCTTGGTTTATATATATAATTTGTTGATTGTGTTAAAATAGGAGGCTTCGTATGACAATGTTATCTACGGAAGTGAAAATCAAAGAAGTGAAATCAAAATTCACTGATGAGTTCGAAAAATACTTGAAAAAACAATGCTTAAAAACAACGTTTAACGGCATTGAAATGGAAACATTCAGCTGGTATAAAAAAATGCTGGGGTTAACATAGGATTCAATTGTACAAATAAGATTTTTATTAAAGATGCTGTCATATGACAGCATCTTGTAGTATTTAAACAATGCGCCTGAGTTTCCAGGCGCATTATGATGTTTTTAGTCTGCCGGAGGAGCAGGAGGTGGCGGCGGAGTGCATCCGCGATGGTGATGTTTTTTGAAATTCTTTCTGCCTTCTTTTTTCATTTTTTCGAGAATTTTCTTTTGCTTAGGTGTAAGAATTGCTTCAAATTCCTGCATGTTTTTGATTCTCATTTCATGAGCTTGTTTTCTGAGCACTTTGATATCTGCTTTTAATGCTTCAATCTTTTTTTCTTGCTCAGCAACAACTATGCGACTTTTTCTTACAGCATCAATTTCCATTTTTTTTGCTTTAATTTTTTCGAAAACAGGTTTAATTTCTTCATGACCTTTCATTCGAATTTCTTTAGCCTTAGCTTTTTGCTCTTCGGTAAGTTGGAGTTTATTTTCGAATTTAGCTTTGCGTGCTTCCATTTCTTCCGGGCTAGGCGGTTTCGGACGTTGGAATTTTCCTTCCATTGGCGGAGGGCATTTTCCTTCCGGCGGCGGGCACAGCGGTTGAGCACTTGCCATAGCAGATGTCATTGTGAATGCAAGCAGACCGGCTAAAATTAATGATTTTTTCATGTTAATCCTTTCTGATTTTCAATTAGTACATTATGTCTTTTAGTTTTTCATATAATTCCCTTTTTGCATGATAAACTCGCGACTTTACCGTGCCTTCGGGACATTTAAGCTTTTGTGCAATCGCAGTATAAGAAAGTCCTTCTATTTCTGCCATTATGATTACTGTTTTCAATTTTGGTTTTAAGCTGTTTATCGCATCTGTTGTCATTGCCTGACGCTGTTTAGATAAAAGCTCTTTTTCCACTGTCATTTTATTGTCTTTTATAGAATTTAAAATGTTCTCGTCATTTTTTCCTTTTGTTTCATAACATTTTTTTGCGGATTTTAAATAATCCTTGGACAAATTACGGGCTATTGTGTTAATCCACCCTTTAAATTTACCTTGTTCTTCGTATCTGTTTGTATTTTGCCAGGCTTTTATGTAAACTTCCTGCTCAATGTCTTCGTTTTCTTCTTTTGTTATGAGTCTGATTATATTTTTTACATTATGCCTGTTATTTTCTATTAATTTATTGAAATCCATCAATCTACCATTAATAATCCATAGTCATCAATAGGGAACCCCATATCTTCTATTGACACGTTATGATAGGTCAAAGTGCCAATAATATCGTAATTGTGATTTAAAACGCCGAATGAAAGCCCGCTCATTAGCAAGAAACCTGCTACGCATGCGGTTTTAAGTTTTTGCATTTTGCTTTTTTGCGCTTTGTAGTATGGTTTTGCATCTGCAATCAGCTCAGAAACTTTAACCATTTTCTCGTGTTCTTTTTTGCAGTTTTCACATTCGTTTATGTGTGCTGCAAATTCTTCATTGCTTAGAAATGTGAAAAGCGCCTCGTATTTATTACAGTTTTCTTTCATAAAAATAATCCTTTATATATTTATAACGAATTTAAATAAAAAAGGTTCATTTTTACAAAAAATATGAAGAAAAATTAACCGTGATTTGCTTTTTTATAGGCTTCTATTGCCTTTTGGGCAAACAAACTATTTTCAACACCTTGTTTATATTTTTCATCTGCTTTAGACCCGGCTGCGTTAAGACCGAGTGAAACAATCGCACCCATTGCTAAGCCTTGGATGTTTGTCATCATTTTTGCCGCTGCAATAAAGGTCGTTACAACACCGCCTACAATCGGTATGCCCGCCTTGAGGGTCGCTGACGTTTTTTCTTCTTTATTTTCGCCTTTTGAAATCGCATATCCCGCTAATCCTACAGGAAGAAGCATTCCCAAGAAGTCAGTCGGTGCTGAACCGACAGAATATTCCGCGAATTTGTCGTACATTTTTAATTCGCTGTCAGAAGCTTTTTTCAAGACTTTTCTCATATCATTAACAATGCTTTTTGCTTTGCTGTAGGTTCCCGGGGAATCTTGTTTTATAGACTGATTTAATAAGCTTAGTATTCTTTCGAAAGAGCCTCTTTCGTTAGTATTCTTAAATATGGAGTGAAATTCATTCAGCTTGCTTTCCATCATAGTCATGGTTTCTTTGCTGTAGCCCTGTCTCGTCATTGAGTTGGTGAGAGTTCTTATAGCTGATTGCATGTTTTCAACTACTTTAGCTCTTGCCGTATCTTCAATGGCTCCGGAGCATGCTTTATATTGAGAAATCATTGTGGAAAGTTCTCTTAGAATTTTTCTGGAAGCTGTATCTTCGGCTTTTATAATTTTGCCGATTTCATCTCTTGCTGCGGACATAATTTTGGTTTTGTCATCCACATTAAAAGTAAATGTTCTTAAGTGTGCTTCCAGAAGGTGTGAGAGCCTTTCTTTTCCTTCGGCTGAATGCACTTCAGTTCTATATAAACGTAACTTTTCAAGAGTGCGCTTGTTTCTGTTTTTAAAGAATTCTGCACTTTCAGCAAGAACTTTATCTCCAACGTCTTTTGTATCTGCTATTGTTTGGTTTAAGCGAGTTTTTCGTCTTGTCGTGCTTGTAAATTGCTGCATAATATTTTCAGTACTTGTGAGCAACTTTTTGATCTCATTTTTTTCAGCCCCTTCAGGAAGCTGAGTAATAATCTCGCGCAATTCGTGAATTTTATTGTCCATTACGTTTCTTGCTTTTTCATGGGCTTTTGCAGATGAACGAATGGTTATTTTTTGAAATTGTTTTGTAATCCAATTCATAGGTTTTGAAAGATGTAGTTTTTCGCAAAGACGTCTAAAGCCGATATCTTTAAACGCGGTTATGTTGTTACTTATGTTGACCCAGCTTAATGCTTTTTGGAATCCCTGAGTGATTTTTAATCCGACTTTTTGCATGCTGCTCAGTGTTTTATACTTTTGAGAGTAATCGTAAATTTTGTTGTTCAATTTTTGCAAGTATGAGCTTAGTTTCTTGTAGAATGAGCCGGAACCTGCTTTTCCGAGTACGATACCGACAATACCGCCAAAAATAGCTACCCCTGCTACTGCTTTGGTAAAGTTGTTAGACTTTTCTTCTTCCGGTGTTAAATTTGCCGCGGCAATAGGCTTATTTGCAGCAGGCAAAAGACTTTGCGTATTTGCAGGATATTGTACAGGCTTACTTTGCAGGTTCTTGATCTGCAAAAAATTATTGTATGGGTTTGTACTATTAATAGCGCTCATTAATAATTAATCCCTGCCTATACTAATTATAATAAAACAAAAAAGCATGAAAAATTGCTTCTCATGCGGGTTTACATGGAGAATTATATCAAATTGTTACATAATATTTTTTTGAAGGAATAGATAGTATAATGTCGTCATAGAGTTGGAAATATGAAATGGAGAAAATAATGGCTAAAGCAATTGAAACGCCTTCAATAAATGAAGAGAGAGAAAAAGCGCTGAAATTAGCGATTGAGAAAATAGAAAAAGATTTTGGAAAAGGCTCAATCATGCGCCTTGGTGATAAAACATCGGTATCAGTGGAAGCAATTCCGACAGGTGCATTGTCATTGGATATTGCGCTTGGTATAGGCGGCGTGCCGAGAGGAAGAGTTATTGAAATATACGGACCTGAAAGCTCGGGTAAAACAACTCTTGCTCAGCATATTGTTGCTGAATGTCAGAAAGCAGGCGGCATTGCTGCGTTTGTTGACGCAGAGCATGCCCTTGACCCTGAATATGCAAGAGCTTTGGGTGTAAATGTTGATGAGTTGTTAATTTCGCAGCCTGATACAGGTGAACAAGCACTCGAAATTACAGAAGAACTTGTACGCTCCGGTGCGGTTGATATCGTTGTTGTGGACTCTGTTGCGGCGCTTGTTCCTAAAGTGGAAATTGAAGGAACTATGGAAGATCAGCAAATGGGCTTGCAGGCGCGTTTGATGAGTAAAGCTTTGAGAAAATTGACAGGTGTTGTTGGTAAAACTAACACTACGATTGTGTTTATCAACCAGCTTCGTCAAAAAATCGGTGTTATGTACGGAAACCCTGAAACAACGACAGGCGGAAACGCACTTAAATACTATGCCAGCGTACGTTTGGATATCAGAAAAGGTGAACTTATTAAAGGTGAGACGGCTGATCTTGGAAATCGTACAAAAGTTAAAGTTGTTAAAAACAAAGTTGCTCCGCCATTCAGAATTGCAGAATTTGATCTGCTTTACGGAAAAGGTATCTGCAAACTTGGCTGTATTTTGGATGTTGCCGTTTCTTTTGATATTGTTAAAAAAGCGGGTGCGTGGTTCAGCTATAATGACGAAAAATTAGGTCAGGGGCGTGAAAAAGCGAAGGAATATTTCCTGGCTAATCCTAAAGTTCTTGAAGAGGTTGAAGCTAAGGTGCGTGAGCGCTTAAAACCTGCAGAGCCTGTTGCTGAAGAAGCAAAAACAAAATAAATAATACAAAAAGCCCCGTTAGGGGCTTTTTGTTATACTTTTTCAACCGATTTGTTTTGTGCTGCAAGCATTGTCCTTACAACTTCTTTCGGATCTTCAATCATTGTTAAAATCTCAAAATCGTTGTCAAAAACATACCCTGCTTGATAACAATTCCCCTTCACCCACTCATAGAGCGGCTGCCAGTATGAGGCAGGGTAGAGAATAATTTTTCTGTGTCGAGGCTGCTTTTCATAGTGCATTGAGATTTCCTCCCAGGCCTCGAAAAGCTCTCTCAACGTGCCTTTTCCGCCAGGGCATACAATTTGATATGCGCTTTTTTCTTTCATTTTGTTTAATCTTGATGCAAAGTCACCTTTTGGAAATAAAATTTTTTCATCTAACTTTTTGCATGAAAATGACGGATAATCACCCCAGTCGAGGTCTACACCGATACACTTTGTATGTGGATTTGAGTCTTTTGCTCCGTCGCATGCAGCACCCATCATTCCGACCCCGCCGCCTGTTACAATGTCAAAGCCTGCCTTGCCGAGTTCAATGCCAAGTTGATAAACGGCTCGCTGATGGTCTGACATTTGACGTGTTGGCGGGTGCTCAATATAGGAGCCGTAAATTATAACGGATTTTTTTAGTTTTTGTTCCATGTTAAAACTTTTTTAACCTTGCAAAAGTGCTGTCCATAGCCTTTTTACCCTGTGTTCCAAAATCAATCATAAACATAGTGGAAGAACCTATTTGCTGAATAGATTCGATGTGGCCTATGCCGAATTTTTCGTGAAAAACTCTGTCACCTTCGTTTAAAACCGCTGTTGCGGATACTTTCGGTTCTTCGGATTGTGAAACGATTTCTTCCTGCTGTTTTTGAGCTTCGGAAAGTTTTTTTATGCGACTTTTTTCGATTATTTTTCTTATTTTGTCTTCTTCAATTTTTTTTGCGATTTCTCTGCGTTCTTGAACTTCTTCCGATGTATTTTTCTTAACAAAAGCCTTGTTTGAAGTGCGATTTGGGGCGACAAAATTGCTGCCGAAACTGTTTTTTGGTTTGTTTCCGACAAAAGTTGTAGTGGATTTTGAACTTTTTGGTGCTATAAAATTTGAGCCGAAGCCGTTTGTGGGTTTGCTTGAGCCTATCTCGGAGTTTGAAGAATTTCCAAAGCCGGAAGCACCATAGCTGCTGCCTGAGCTTTTAATTTTATCAACAGCACCTTTAAATGTCCCTCGCGAGTGGCTTCCTGTCTGGCTTTTGCTTTCTATGAGAGTTGGCGGAATTTCTTCAATAAATCTTGAAGGATTATAATAACGGTATTCACCCCACATCTGACGGCGTTTTGCACAGGACATATAAAGTTTTTTCATCGCCCGAGTGACACCGACATACATCAAACGGCGCTCCTCTTCCATTTCGGAATGGTCATTCAGCGAACGGCTGTGCGGGAAAATCCCCTCTTCAAGACCTGCTAAAAATACAATCGGGAATTCCAGCCCTTTGGCCGAGTGAATTGTCATAAGGGTTACGCTGGAGGCATTTTCGTCTAAATCATCAACATCCGATACGAGCGCAACCTGTGCCAAAAACTCCCCGAGAGTGTTATTTGGCTCTTCCGGCTCAAATTCGCGCGCAACATTCACGAGTTCTTGCAAGTTTTCAATTCTTGTTTCCGCTTCTTCTGTGTTTTCGTCTTTCAATTCTTTTAGGTAGCCTGTTTCGTCTATTACGAAGGTGATAAACTCTTGAAGCGGCAATTTTTCCTTATTTTCAATAAGTTTTTCGGTTACGGCATGAAAATCTTTTAATTTTGACGCTGTCTTTGCAGATATTTCGCCGTAAAGTTCCACATTTGAAATAACGTCGTACATATGAACATTGTTTTGTTCTGCAAGTTCTTGAACTCTTTGAACCGTGGTTGCGCCGATGGAGCGCTTAGGTACGTTGATTATACGTTTCAAACTTTGCGTGTCGCTTGTGTTGTAAACGAGTTTCAAATACCCGATAATATCTTTGATTTCCTTACGGTCATAAAATTTTAGTCCACCGAGAATCTTGTATGGTAGTCCTTCTGTGATTAAAGCTTCTTCTATTGCGCGTGATTGCGAGTTTGTGCGGTACAAAACGGCATAATCGTCATAATTTGTACGTGTAGTGGAATCGTTTGAAATACTGCGAGCAATGAATGATGCCTCGTGACCTTCATCTAATGCTTCAAACAGCGATATCATTTCGCCCTTCCCTTTATTTGAGTAAAGATTTTTGCTTACGCGCTGTGTATTATTTACGATGACAGAGTTTGCCGCATTAAGAATAGTTTCGGTCGAGCGGTAGTTTTGCTCAAGTTTTATGAGTTCGGCGTTACGGAAGTCGGTCTGAAAGTTTAGAATAATACGGTAGTCTGCACCTCTCCAGCTGTAAATCGACTGGTCAACGTCCCCTACGACAAACAGGCTGCGCCCTTTAAGTTCATTTTCTGCCAAATCGTTTGTAAACAAGCCTTTTATCAGTTTATATTGGCTCAGGTTGGTATCTTGAAACTCGTCGACCAAGATGTGTTTGAATCGGTTAAAATATTTCTCTTGAACCTCTTTGCTGCTTTCAAAAAGCTTAACGGAAAGCAAGAGCATATCGTCAAAGTCTATGGCATTGTTTTCCTGCAAGGCTTTTTCGTACAAATCGTAAACTTCGGACATTTTTTGTGAGCGGTAATCTCTTGCATGGGTTGCATATTCGTATGCGTCTTGCATTTTGCCCTTGGCATTGGAAATTACGGATTTTAAAAGTTTGGGCTGAAAAACTTTGTCATCGAGGTTCAATTTTTTCAAAGCATTTTTTATCAATGCCATGGAGTCGGTTTCATCATAGATAACGTAGTTGTTATCCCAAGTTCTGCCTTCTTTCGATTTGTAATTCATCAAATCTTGGCGCAGAATACGCCCGCAAATGTTGTGGAAGGTTCCGACCCACATTTTTTTAACAACTTCTTCACCGAGAATCGACCCGAGACGAGCACGCATTTCTTTAGCTGCTTTGTTTGTAAATGTTACGGCCAAAATTTCGTATGGGCTGACACCTGTTTGCACAAGGTTGGAAATCCTTGCTGTAAGTACCTTTGTCTTACCTGAGCCTGCGCCTGCAAGTACAAGCATGCTTCCCTCTTTATGAATTACAGCCTCTTTTTGCTGTTCGTTTAAGCCTTCTAAAATATTCCCCATTGCAATTTTTCAAATATTCCTCTATTATTAAATTATTATAGCATTAAAAGATTTTAATTAAGTACTAAGGTGAAGAAATGTCAGATGAAGATAAAAAGCAGTTACAACCCTCAATAATGGTGCCGCTGGGTGATTTAGACTCTGTGAGCGAACAAGACCAGCAAAGCCCCGATGCTTTAGCGATGGAGCTTGCTACTATTCAGCAAATGGCGAAAAGAATCGCTGTTATCGGCAGCCGTAATTTGCCTATTACTCATCAACAGATGATTGAGACACTTTCTGAGGCGCTTGTAAAGCAAGGAAACACAATTATTACCAGTGGCGGTTCATCAGGTACTAACGCAGCAGCTATCCGCGGGGCGATGAAAGCTAACCCTGATAAATTGAAGGTAATTCTTCCGCAGACTATCGGACAACAGCCTTCTGACGTTCAAAATCAGCTTATCGGCGTTCCGAATATCATTGAGCACCCTGACCGTGCAATGATGACACTTTCTGACGCGTCGCGCATTTGTAACCGCGAAATTATTGATGACTGTCAGCAGCTTATCTGCTTTTTGTCTCACACATCGGGAACTTTGCACAAAGCTATTGAATATGCTGAAGACGCATACAAAGTTGTCACTACATTCTATTTAGACTAAAATTAGTGAATTTTCAATTTATCAAGCGGTTCGGTTTTCATCTGATTTTTTAAATCAGTTTGGTAGGTTTTTTCCTGCTGTTTTGCATAATTGTCGTCCATCACGTCAAGATAGTTGGTGTGATTGAGTGTTTTTGAAAATTCCTGTTGTTCTTTTTTCAGATCTTCAAGACTGCAAGCTCCGCCTGTTGGCAAATCGCAGTCGGCATAAATCGCTGCTGCGGTGCAAAACACAGATATTATAACTAAAGCGAGTATTCTAATCATATTTACATAATACGGTGTTTAGGAAAAATATTATTCCCCGAAATACCTATCTTGTCAGGCAAAATTAGTATTAATGGAGTTGTTTGAGTAAATATTAAAATAATAATCCAAATTAAAAAGCGGTTGTGTTTATCAACCGCTTTTTTGTTATTCTTTTGTCGGAATTATTTCTTTTCCTTTGGTTTTAATTTCTTTTTCAACGCCTTCGATGAATTCGTCAATTTCGAATACGCCGATGTTGCCTCTTCCGCGTGCACGAACCGAAACGGTGTTGTTTTCAATTTCTTTGTCGCCGATAACGAGAACATAAGGCACTTTTTTGTCTTGAAGTGCTTCACGAATTTTGTAATTCATGCTTTCAGAGCGGTCATCAAGGTTTGCTCTAATATCGAGGTCAGCAAATTTCTTTTGGATTTCTTTTGCCGCTTCTGCGTGTCGATCAGCAATCGGAACGATTTGAACCTGCGAAGGTGCAAGCCAAGTCGGGAATGCCCCTGCATAGTGCTCAATCAAGATACCCATAAATCTTTCCATTGAACCGAGAATTACACGGTGAAGCATGACCGGAGTTTTCATTGAGCCGTCTTTGTCTTGATATTTGAGGTCAAAACGTTCAGGCAGGTTGAAGTCAAGCTGGATAGTCGCACCCTGCCATGTTCTGCCCAATGCGTCTTTGAGCTTGAAGTCGATTTTCGGTCCGTAGAATGCGCCGTCGCCTTCATTGATATCATATTTCAAGCCTTTTGATTCTAAAGCTTCTTTCAAACCTGCTTCTGCTTTGTCCCAGTTCTCAATTTTGCCGACGAAGCTTTCAGGACGAGTTGAGAGTTCAACTTCGAAATCCATATTAAATAAACTTAGAGTATAGCTCACAAAGTCAATAATAGCGTTGATTTCGTCAACTAATTGTTCCGGGGTGCAAAATACGTGCGCATCATCTTGTGTAAAGCCTGTCACACGTGTTAAGCCGCCGAGAACTCCTGAGCGTTCGCGTCTGTATACTGTACCGAGTTCAGCCATTCTCAATGGCAAAGAGCGGTATGAATATCTGTTAGCCTGATAAATCAAGATATGGAACGGGCAGTTCATCGGTTTTAGAACGTATTCCTGGCCTTCGTCTTCAAGAGTGTACATGTTTTCACGATAGTGTGAGGAGTGGCCTGAAATATCCCACAGATTAGATTTTGCAATGTGCGGAGTGTTTACAATAACGTATCCGCGGCGTCTGTGCTCTTTTCTCCAGTAGTTTTCGATTTCTTCACGGACAACGGTAAGATTAGGGTGCCAAAGAACAAGCCCTGCGCCGACTTCTTCTCTTATTGAGAAAAGGTCAAGCTGATTTGACAATTTTCTGTGGTCTCGGCGTGCCGCTTCTTCCATAAAGGTCAAATGTGCTTCCAAATCTTCTTTTGTCAAAAATGCTGTCGCATAAATACGCTGAAGCATTTTGTTTTTTTCATCGCCGCGCCAGTATGCGCCTGCAACTTTAAGCAGCTTGAATGCTTTAATTTTTCTTGTATTTTCAAGGTGAGGCCCTGCGCAAAGGTCGTTAAATAGAATGTTTCCGTCTCTGTCTTTTGTTAAATAAAGAGTAGGGCTATCATTCTTGTGCTCCTCGAGAAGTTCAGCTTTGTAAACTTCGCCTTGGGCTTTAAAGTCCGCGATTTGTTTTTCAACATCAGGAATAGCATATTTTTCGAAACGTAAGTCTTGTTTAACGAGTTTTTTCATCTCAGTTTCTATTTTTTCAAGGTCTTCTTGCGTCAGCGTGTGCCCATCGATATCAAAATCGTAATAAAAACCGTTTTCAATCGCAGGACCAATGGCTAATTTAGCTTGCGGGAACAAATTTTGTACCGCTTGTGCCATGATGTGCGAAGTCGAGTGTCTTAAAACCTGTAAATCAATGTTATTGTCTGACATAAGTAATCCTTTTCGCTTAATTTCTATATAAAAAATTTTACCACTCACAAAGCGGAAAAACAAAGACTTTTGGACAAAAAGCTTTATATTCGGCAAAATTTACGTAAAAAAATGGGGGTTGCCCCCCTTGTATCATATTTGTTGTATGGAAAAGTATAATTAAGTATTTAGTGTGCGTAGTTTATATTTAAAAGACCGTTAGATTGGTATCTCTTTTTAAAAAATTAACTTCCGATTTAGTATAGATTAATACTAATTTATCTTGCATTCAAAAACAATTAGCCATGTGGGTAATTATTTTTGGTCAAAAATTATTTTTATTGAGAAAAATTTTATTTTTTAGAAATTCCATCCTTCAACAATAAGATCCTGAAACAAGTTCAGGATGACAGATTGTTACATAATAATCGTTCTAGGTTGTTTAGTCAAAAAGGATTGCAATCTGACATCGTTGAGCAATGAAATATTTTTTTACCTTGTTTATTAAAGGTATAGTAACCATTATCATTCATCGACGATAATTCAAATAAATCTCCTTTTGAATCATATCTGCAATAAAAATTTCCGAAATTTATTTTATAATCGCTGGTTTTGATAAACAGTAATTTCCCATTTTGCCCAAAATATATGTCATAAGAATTGCGGGTTGAACCCAGAAATGATGCTTTATTATCATTGCCAATATTGTCTTTTAACCTTTTTGCCGACTCAAGTTCTATATATCCGTTAAACCATAAATCTTTGGATTTTAAGTCTTTTACGTAATACCTATTATTATTAAAATGGGTTTTTCTTTCTGCATATAATTCTTTTTTCCAAATGGGTTCAAGTTTAGAATACTCTTTGATATTTTGAGGGATATTAGACATATCATAATGCACAGGACAGCTTTCGAAAAGCATTTCGCGTTCTTCTGCTCCGTCTTGGCTCTGAGTGTAAATTTGGAGCCCAACGGCAATTACGATAATAATGATAAAAATTTTGTTCTTAAAAAATTTCAGCATATAAATTTAACTTTAGCATTAAAAATTATTTTTATCACAATGATATTTGTAACAACTAAATATTTTTTTACCTTCTTTGTCATAGGTATAGTAATTTTCATTACGTATACACGAGAGTTCTGCTAATTCTCCATTTTTGTCATATCGGCAAAAGTGAAACCCTGTCGTGTTTTTACGATTCATTATTTCTATATATAATAGGTTTCCGTTTTTATCGTAATAAACATTATCTCCTTTGAATCGACCCATAAAAGATTTATTGTTATTATCGGTTATGTCGTCGCCTAGTCGTTTAGCAGATTGAATATTTCGTTTGCTGTCAAACCCTAAATGTCCGTACTTTAAGTCCTTTATGTAATATTTACGACTCTTGGTCTCTTCGGAAGTTAATTTTAGCTTTTTTAAATATAAATCATATTTTTCAACATTTTTGGGAATATTAGACATATCATAATGCACCGGACAGCTTGCGAAAAGCACTTCGCGTTCTTCTACTCCGTCTTGGCTCTGAGTGTAAATTTGCAGCCCAACGGCAATTATGATAATAATGATAAAAATTTTGTTCTTAAAAAATTTCAGCATAAACATATTATGTAGCCTAAGTAGTTGCTTTTATATTAGTCAGTCAGGCTATATTTTTTGTCAAAAAGAGGGGGATTGCTCCTCTTTTTACTTTTTAATTCTTATGGGTACGATAATGTAGTAGTTTTGGGCATTTTTTGCTTGCATGCCAACAGCGTAATTATTTGCTACTGATGTTGTAAATTTTTTAAAACTGCTATAATCGTATTTGTTATTTTCAAAATCATATTTATCGAACAAGTACCCACTATAGTAATCGCCCTCGTCTTTCAAGCCATATAAAGTTGCACCATTAATTGCCCGATGAATATTTGTATCTTTATTTAATTTAATTGGTAGAGATGATGAGTGTTTACCATCAGGTTCAAAATTTGATTTTATAATCTCTTTCAACTCCTCAGAATTGTTAAGAGTTTGGGCAAGTGAACTGTCAGGTTTGAACTGTATTCCCTGCAATCCCGGGTCAATTTCCAGATTATTTTCTTTTGCGAGAGAATAATTGTTTGCAGGATTTATCAAAACAGCTTCGTTTCCCAGATTTTTTTTATTCGGGCCGTCTATAAACAAATTCATCAAATATTGCGCGTCTTTGTGATTTTTATTTAAAACATTGTTTACTTTATGGTGCGCCCAGTCAACTTGAACCTCAGTAGGCGCATAATTTACCTTTTTCATGAGCTCTTTTATCTTATTGTCTTTTTCGGCTTTTTCCCACTCGGCTTTGCTAAGCTGCTGCGGCTTGGGCTTTGCATTCGCTGCTGCGCCGGTTATGGTTCCGTCTTTTTTTGCAAGTTTGTTGTAAAGCTCGGTTACGCTGTCAGGTAAAAATGTCCCTTTTTTTGTTGTCTCTTCTTCTCGGATTCCTGCTGCTCCATGCGGCTTTGAACGCCAGTGTGATTTTACGGTTGTTCCGTCATCTTTGGTGTAGGCTTTGACTTGAACAACATCGTCTGATTTTGACAGTTCTTGATCTGTGGGTGCACCAATTTTCGAAACTTGTTCGGCTAATGTGCTTTTGAGTTTTGAAAATTCACCAACATCCAGTGCACCGATATCTTCTCGACTAAAAATTTTGTTGGAGCCGCTTTTCTTGTTAAAATAGTTTAAAAATTTGTTTGGCATTACGTGTTTCCTTTTTATTTTGTGTAAGCACGGCAAATAACCCGCTTTGTATCCTCTAAAGCTCTAATAATGGGGGTATTAACCTTATGTTTTCATATTAACATATTTTGAAAATCTTAAAACCCCGGTCAGATAAACTTTACAAACAACTGTACATGTGTACAGGTTCCATGTACAGGTCATAAATTCAGCTCTTCTAACTGTGAAACAATCGCATAAATTGTTTTCGGATTTTCGCATGTTTTCGAAAAGCGTAAAGAAATATTGCGAAGTATTAAGAAGACCTTAATCGTATTTGCTAAAATATTTGTGAAAATGAAGTAAAATACTGATTTATTACGTCCATAAGCATCGGCAAAATCCAAACAAGTATCGCCGCACCCATGACGGGTTTAAACAGGAAGCTTAGCTGGAAAACGTTAACTTGTGGTGCTGTTTTTGAAATAATCCCAAGAATTATGTCTTGCCCAAGTGTGGCAAGTAATACCGGCGAAGCGATTTGAAGTCCCATATATAGCACGTTAGATGTAATTGTGACTAAGTACTGCATGTTTACAACCGATTGTAATGAAAACGAGTGTGCATAGATGGGAAATATTTCAAAACTTCTGATAAATGCCTGAAATAGCCAATATAAACCGCCGATGTGGATAAATACAAGCAATCCGATGAGAGAGAAACATTTTCCGACAAGAGATGTCTGTGCCGATGTAGTAGGATCAAGCACCTGTGCCGCTTGTAAACCCATTTGCATATTTATCATGTCCCCGCCCGCTTCAATTGCAATTAAGATGCAGGACGCAACCCAGCCGATAATAGCTCCGAATGCAATGTTCAGCATAATTGAGTATGAAAGAGCTGTTCCTGTCGGGGGTGCGGGAGGTTTCAGGTACATTGTTAAAAAAACTGCAATTATAAGGGTTAACCCGACTTTAGCAATGGAGTTGATTTCTTTTCTGTTGAAGAGAGGTGCAAATCTCATAAAGCCTAAAAGTCGTGCAAATATTAGTATGCCAGCGCTTAGAGTCATATTTATTTCAGGGAAATATTTGCCGAAATTTTCGAGGACAACATTAATCATTAATGCGTTCCTCTCAATTCAGGCGGATGTTCTGAATATGCTTTAGGCTGTTCTGTTTTTTTTGATTTTTCTGTTATTTTATCAATCTTTATAATAGATTTTATTATTTCGGATTGAGGCTCGATGTAGCTGTCTTCTCCCTCGATATCCGGAGGTTTTATAGTGAACTCAACCACGGCAACGTCATTTTTTGTTGCAATATAGAGTCTTACAATTCCCTCACTTAGTGTTTTTACAAGTATCTGATTTTTCTCGTTGTAAAGAGTAGTCAAAACTTCAGCTGAAAGCATATTTGTATTGCTGCACATGGCTGTTTCAGCAGGGATTTCGAGTAGCACAAGATAGCTTTCGTGAGGTGTGATATTTGCCTTTATATCTTCTTTTGCAAAGCAATTCTGTGCAAACAAGAGCGTTAAAACAGCTATAAATAGTATTTTTAGATTTTTTTTCAACACTGCTCCCCTGTGCATTTTTTAAAATTATCTGCCTATGATTTTGTTTGTTTCTATGAAGTTAGGGCGCGGCCTGGGGTATTTATCCGCAGGAATATATTTTTTGCGTTCATTTTGATCGACAAATGGCACCTTGCCAGGATTTTTCATAATTTCGTTAACCGTTGGCTGGTTTCTGAAGCTGTCCACCTTCATTTCGTCTGCAAAAGGACGGGTGTACTTGTAATAATCAGAAGAAATTACATAGTTGTCGTTTTTCGGGATGACGTTAAATGCTAGCGCGTTGCCTTCCAGCAGTAGGTTTTGCAATAAACGCGTAAATCCGATACCAAAAATCATTATAACCAAGAAAACGGCAAGAATTTTCGGCGCAGCAACGATTGTTTGCTCCTGAACCTGGGTTACCGCCTGCAAGATACCGATGACAAGACCGATTGCCGCTGCTGTGAGAACGACGGGCATGGATATCATCAGCATTGTCATAAAGCCTTTTCCTAAAAATTCGAATAAAATTTCCATAGTTTTTCCTTTAATTAAAGCTTCCGACAAGCCCTTGTACAATCATCGCCCATCCGTCAACCGCAATGAATATCAACAATTTGAACGGAAGTGAAATAATTGTCGGAGACAACATCATCATACCGAGTGCCAGAAGAACGTTTGCGACAATCAAGTCCAGTACCAAAAACGGAACGAAAATTATAAACCCGATTTCAAATGCTGTTTTGAGTTCGCTTATGATATATGCGGGAGCAACTTCCCAGATTGTAATATCCTCAGGTGTTGCAGGCGGATTTTTACGGGTAAGAGAAACGAAAAATTCCAAATCTTTTTCCCGTGTCTGTTTCATCATAAATTCTTTTAACGGTTTTGAGCCCTCGGTCAGCATTCCCGCTATATTCTGATTTTTCTGATATGGCACCGAGCCCATTTCCCACATTCGTTGGAATACGGGTGACATTGTGTAGAATGTCAGAATTATCGACAGCCCGATTAAAACTATACTCGGAGGGACTTGCTGTGTGCCGAGCGCTTGTTTCAGGATTGAAAATACGACGACAAATCTCAAAAAACTTGTCATACAGCTGAAAACAAACGGCAGCAATGAAAATACCGTCATCAACAGGAGCATTTGCAATACAGGGTTTAAATCCTTAAAAATATTTTCCATTTTTTATCCTTTTTGTTTTATACTTCCGCAAGTTTTCTTGCAAGTTCTTTCATTACAGGCTTTTTGCGAATATTTTTGATATCCAGTCTTCTTTCAAATTTTACAGACTCTTCAGTGCTGAATTTTTCAAAAGCTCTGTCTAAAGACTTCTTTGCCTCTAATTCTGATTTAAAATCAGATACTTTAATTGTTTCATCATCGCGTGAAACGTATGATTTGCGTTCTATTGGGTTAGATGCGCTGGTTTTTCCTGAAAGCGTTTCCTTTTCTCCGAGACGGGCGATTAAAGACGTGTTGTCAATATCACCTGCGATTAAGAATCTTTCACCGCCGGCATTAACGACGTAGAGTGATTTTCTGGCATTGAGTGTGATTTTTTCGTCTATTTTAAGCGAGTTTTTTCCGCCTGTTCCCATTTCGGTAGATTTTTTGTAAACCAAAAGCGCAATAACGATAAAACCTACCATCGCCATTGTGTATACACCGAAATTTATTATATATCCTGTCATTTTTCCTCCTCTAAATTAAATTTATATGTTGTTATCGTCGTCAAAATCGTCGTAATTGAAGTCATCGTCTTCGAATTCTTCCTCGTTCAAGTCTTCTTTATTTTCTCCCGCAGGCGTTGGTGCTGCTGATGTTTGCGGCACGCTTTCGACAGCCGGCTCAGATTTAACGACTTCGTCTATACGCACTCCGTATCTGTCGTTGAGAATTACCAACTCACCTTTGGCAACGATTTTATTTTCAACTTTGAGGTCAATTTTGTTGTCATAAATCGAGCCGATATCGACAACAAGGCCTTCTGAAATCTGTTTTAGTTCTCCAAGAGAAATTTTTACCTTTTCAAACTCTGCATTGATGTCAACCTGAATGTTGTCCCACAGGTTGTCAGCAGAAATTGTGTTTTCTCCCATAATATCTCCTTCGTTATTGTCTTCGTTAATAATAATGCTTGGGTCGGGGCTGATTTTAAAATCAATTTCCTCGCCGTTGTTGCATATGGTCATTTTGTAAATATTACTGTTTTCAAGCAGCAGTATGTCGTCGACTTGAAGTCCGCGGACTTCGCCCAGCCTTAATTTTGATGAGCCGACTTTGACTTTCATTTGTGTTTTACTTGATTTAAAGTCCTCCATCGTGAAACTTTCCTGACTTTGCTCAATGGTTTGAGTCTCCAGAATGTTTGTGGGGATTGAAATCACAAGTTTGCCATAATCCCGCCCTTTTGAGTCGAGATAAAAAACGATATGGCAGGTAGATTTCACGGGCTCGGTTTTATTGATTTTTTCATCCGGGGTAAGGATTTTTCTTATATTTGTGTACAAAAAGTCGTTAAAAGATGTTAGGATTTTTACTTCCAATTCGCTTAATTCCTCGAGTTTGAAAGGATTTTCGCCTTTGCCTAAGGTTTGTTCGAAAAATGCTTTAATAGCTGTTTGGGATAGTCTTATGCCTACTGTAAAGTTTTTGCTGACGTGGATTTGTGTTACAAAATACTGGTCACCTTTGAATAAAACATTGCTGTTTTCACCGATAGAAAAAAGTTTCAGGGTTAAATCCATACCAAAAAATTCCTGACAGGCTTCATGAACTTTTTGTGTGAATACGTCAGAAAACCAGTTGTACGTGTAGCGTAAACTGTTTGAAAAATCTGTTTTCTCTTGAGATAAAGTTTTTTCCATAGTGCGATTGAAAATCCCTGCTTTGTTCTGCTTGAACAGAACTATCCCCAAGTATTACAATAGAAGGTTTTGACTGCCTTAACATCAACTATTTGTTGTATATTGTTTTAATGTGAATTCTTTGATTTGCAAGTAATTCTATTGCAGATTGTCCAATCCGTTAATATATTTTGTGATTTTCTTTAAAATCCTTACGGATTCTCCAATAATTCCAAAAATCTTTTGCCGCATGATTGAATTGACGAAGATTATCCTTATACTTTATACATGAAAAAATATCTTTCTTTATTTTTAATGTTTTTTGCCGTTTTTACAGTATTTACGCCAAAAAGTTCGCATGCGGAAACTATGTTGAACGGGGGTGTATCTTTGATGGACAATTTGCCCAAAGAGCTTTTTGGAAGCTGGGTTGTCGCCTCTATTCAAACCTATACTAACAATCGGGAACTTGTTGCGCCTCCGAGTATAGATTATTGGAACATTTATCGTTCCGGTAACGTCTTAACTCTTGAAAACCCCCAGACCGGTGCGAAAGCGTCGGTTACTTTGGACGCGGTAAAGCAAAATACGGTTTCTTTTACGAGGAAAAAGAAAACTCCGACAGAAGAGGTTACAGAAACTCCGACTATCACAATTAGCGGGGAAAATTTTGCAGGCAAAGACAAAATGCTGGTAAAGAAATATAAAAACAATGTACTCGTTAAAACGGATGTGGTAGAATTTTTTATAAGCGGCAGAAAAGTCGGCGGTGACGCTGTATCTGAGCTTTTAAATCAGTCAGAAGAGAGAAAGAGATATGAGTAAAGAATTAAATTATGATGTAGTTATATTAGGCGGCGGCCCTGCGGGTTTTTCTGCGGGGATTTATGCAGCGCGCGGAAATGTCAAGACGGCTATCGTTGATATAAACATGATGGGCGGACAGCCGAGCAATTACCTTGAACTGGAGAATTATCCGGGGTTTGATATGATTGGCGGTTACGATTTGATGGAAAAATTTGAGGCGCATGCGGATAAATTTGGCGTGGAAAAGTTCCCAATGCAAGAAATTCAAAAAGTCGAATTAAGTTCCGAAATCAAAAAAATTATTACAAACGATACAATCTATAACGCGAAAACGGTGATTATCGCGTGCGGTGCTCAACCCCAAAAACTGGGTGTTCCCGGTGAAAAAGAATTTGTCGGGCGCGGTGTAAGCTACTGTGCGGTTTGTGATGGTGCTTTTTATCGTGAAAAAACGGTTGCTGTCGTAGGCGGCGGAAATGCTGCTGTTGAAGAAGCTTGCTATCTTACAAAATTCGCTGATAAAGTTTATATCGTTCACAGACGTGATAAACTTCGTGCGGACAAGATTGTTCAAGAGCGTGCGATGAAAAATCCTAAAATTGAGTTTGTTTGGGATTCTACAGCAGTTGAAATCCAAGGTACAAGTAATGTTGAACGTTTTGTGATTAGAAATGTCAAAACAAATGAACTTTCAGAACTCAAAGTGGATGGCGTTTTCCCTTATATCGGCTTTGTTCCGAATACCGACCTTGTAAATGGTCAGATTCAGCAAAATGAACAAGGATTCATCGTAACAGATTCCAATCTTTGTACTTCCGAAAAAGGTGTTTATGCAATCGGCGACATTAGAGTTACTCCGCTAAGACAAGTTATTACGGCGGCTGCCGACGGCGCAATTGCTGCTGTGAGCGCGGTTAAATACCTTGAGGAAGTCGAATCGGAAGTTCTGGTTTAAGCTTAAATCCGGTGCATTAAATATTTATTAAGAATTAATTGTATTATGTACAATTAATTTTCCTCTTGCTATAATAATTTTAAAAGTATGGAGCTTTTTTGAGGAGAATGAAAAATGCAATTACACGCGATTTCAAAATTTATGGCAAGACCTTTATTTAAAGGTGAAGCACCTGATTGTGAAAAATGCCCTGACTGCCCTGGCTGCAAACCCGAAACAGCACCTAAGGCACCTGTTGACAATAAAGATTTGCCTGCGGACAAATTTGTAAAAACTGAAAAACCTCAATAAAGCAGCGATAAGCTGTTTTTTTGTGTTATTAAATTGATGCGGAAAGTACCCCGGTTTCAACCATATTGCCTTTAACGCACCACATGGAGGCCTTTGTGATTTTTATGCTGGCAAAGTCGCCGATTTGTACTGTTTCGCTTTCAAAGTGGACAATTTTGTTGTTGTCTGCGCGCGCCGTGAGGAGCCTTTTTCCGTCTTGAATTTTTTCCGCTTCAACAAGGACTTCCAACACTCTTCCGATAAAGCGTTTGTTTGAGTCGACACAAGCCTTTTTGTTGACCTCGTTTAAGCGGTCGAGGCGGTCTCTTTTAACGTCCTCCGGTAAGAATTTATCTGTCCATTTTGCAGCAACTGTGAGTTCACGAGGAGAATAGGCTGCTGTATTGGCATAATCGAGTTCGAATTCCTCAAAAGCAGAAAGGGTGTCGAGAAACTGTTCTTCTGTTTCCCCCGGGAAGCCCGCTATAAAGTCGCTTGTGATTGTGACGTTTTCAAATCTGTTGCGGATTTTTGTGACAATCGCCGCATATTGTTCGCGGTCATATCGTCTATTCATTTTTTTAAGAACCTCTGAATTTCCTGACTGCATTGGGATGTGAAAATATTTGCAAACTTTGTCACATTCTTCAACCGCATCAATGAGGTCGTCGGTGATGTCGGTTGGGTAGGAGGTTACAAAACGTATTCTAAACTTTCCTTCAATTTTGTTTAATTCTCGAAGAAGATTTGCTAGCGTGGTTTTTCCGTTTTTGAAATCTTTTCCGTAACTGTCTACGTTTTGACCAAGAAGTGTAATTTCTCTAAAACCTTGTGCAACGGCTTTTTTTGCTTCGGTTAAAATTGTCTCCATATCTCGAGAGCGTTCGCGTCCACGGGTGTATGGCACGATACAGTATGTGCAGAAGTTGTTACAGCCTTCAATTATCGGTATCCAAGCGTTAAGGTTACCTTTTCTGTCAATTATAAATTGATTTTCGTCGGTTTTGTAGGCTGTTTCGGTCACTGCGCATATTTGTTCTCCGGCTTCAACTCTTTTTATGAGTTCGGGAAGTTCGTAGATATTATGTGTGCCGAAAACAAGGTCTATGTATGGAAAACGCTTGATAAGCGCCTCTTTGTCGTGCTGTGCTACGCAGCCGCAGAAAGCGATTTTTAAATCAGTGCGGCGTCTTTTCCATTTTCCCCAAATGCCCACGCGACTGTATGCCTTGTCGGCTGAAAGCTGGCGGATAGAGCAGGTGTTGACGATAAGCAGACTAGCTTCACGCGGGTCTTGGCATTCTTCGTAATCAAAATGAGAAAGCATACCTAAGATGCGCTCTGTGTCTGACTTATTCATCTGGCAGCCCAGTGTTAAAACGTAAACCTTTTTCATAGTAAGAAAATTATACTATAAAAAATTTTATTGATAAATTAAAGTGTCTTCCATCAGCTTAATTTTGAACTGAGTACCCTTGTAGAGGAATAGGCGTCCGCCTTTTGACGTAAGGGCGATTAGAGGCGACGCAACCGTATTTGCGGCTAGAACGGCCACTCCGCCCACGAAAGTAATCGGAGTCAGGATGATTTCGAGCCCGTCTCCTGCAAATTTCTTTGTAACACGCCAGGATTTTGAATAAAATTTGCGTCCCGGTTTTGTCGAGTTAACAAGGCTTTTCCAGTATGTGTGTTTGCCTTTTATGTTGTTTAAATAAATTCGTTTGTCTCCCACCATAACAACTTGGGCGTCGATAGGGTAGTTTTTGCCTTTGTATATCATTTGATTAATTTTTATGACTAAAAGCCCGCCGTTTGCACCCATTTGAGGCGTGTGCGAGTCTTCGATTACACCAACAAAACGTGTGCCGGCAGGAATTGTTACATAGCGGTTGATTTCAGGGTATAAACTGGTGAAATAAATTCGGGTACCCTTGCTTGTTGCGTCAGAAATCGCTGTTTCCAGTCTCAGTCTGAATTTTGTTCCGCTTTTTACTACTACTGCGTCTTTAAAGTTATTATCTGTGTAATTTTGGATTGGTTTCGGGGAAGAAATTGTTTTTACTGGCGTTTTGGACTGTGTTTGCAGAGGTTGAGGGGATTTTGCGGGAACGGTTACCTTTGGCGGAACGTATCCACCGTTCTGTGCTTCATTTTTTAGGCTGTCAGGGAGTGCAGGCAAAAAATCTTCGTTAATTTTATTTGTATTGTACTGCTTGACGATGTCGTCGTTTACACTGTCGTCTGCCCAAATTGTATCTGAAAAAACCGGTAATACCGGTGTCAAAAAAGCAAGCAATAAAAGTGATGTTACAAATTTCTTCATAACATCAGTTTAAACTTAAGAGAGAATTTTGTCTAATTTTGAGAGAGAGAGTTTGAGAGAATACGGGCAAAGCCCGATAATATTGTCTTTTGAGCCTGTAAAGGATTTTACAAAACTTTTATCCAATTCTTGTATTCCATACGCTCCAGCCTTGTCCATTGGGCGTTTTGTCTTGATGTAATTTGTAATCTGTTCGTCTGAGAGCGTTTCGAATGTTACTTCGCTTGTTACAGCGGTGGATATGTACTTTCTTGTCTTTAAATCGAGTACGGTGATTCCTGTAACGACTTTGTGTGTTTTGCCGCTCAATTTGTTTAGCATGTTTGCGGCGTCTTGTTCGTCTAGCGGTTTTAAAAGAATTTCATCGCCCAAGACAACTACTGTGTCTGCACCTATAATGTATGCGTCTTCGTTTAGGTCTTTGAGCTGCTCTGCTGTGTCCAGTGCTTTGTTTCTTGAGACTGTTTCGATTAATTCATCACTGAATTTCTTGCCGCGGAGTTGTTCATCATAGTTTGAAGGGACAATTTCATAGGGCAGACCGAGTTTTTTGATAAGCTCTTGCCTGCGCGGTGATTTGGACGCTAATATTAATTTTTTGGTTAAAATCTTTTCCATAAGAGAATTATACGCCGAAAATTATTGATTGAAAATCGTTTGGGCGCAGTTCTCCCTTGTTTTATTGCATTGCGGCTGCGATACGTGTGTTTTTATACTTTGCAGTTTTAGCGTTAATCGCAGAACAAGCCTCTTTCAAACGATTACTCATAGCAAACATATTTGCCTGCATTGCTGCATAATCTTTCATTGCTTCCATCATCTTGTTCGGATCTACCATCGAAACCATCGCTTCGTGGTTATCTACTTTTTGTTCAGCATACTTTTGAACCAATAATTGGTCAATAGTGTCCCTAGCCCCTATAGCCATCCCTATTTCTCCCTATAAAATTTTAATCCCTTGAATTCCCTTACTTATATAAAGGATTTTTTGCGAAAAAAATTGCGTCTTACGAGGGGTGCGTAAAGAAATGTTAACAAAATTTCTTGCAAAGAGTATAAAATACTGATATTATAAAATTCATAAATTATAAGTATGGAAATAAATTGTGATGGTGAAATGGTCTATGTGGCAAAGGTCTTACGGGGGGGGGGGCAGCCGCTGAAAGAATAATTGAAAAAAACTACACTTTTTCTAAAAATGTTACTAAAATTTACTTTATGCATCAACAAAAAGACTACACCTTAGCCGAAACTCAAAGAACGCTAACAATAATAGCAGTAATAACAGTGCTAAGTATAGGAGTTCTGAATTTAAAAAATGTAAAACAAAGAGAATTAATAGCGCGTTTTGACATGAGTTATACGAAACTCGACAATATAGTGCAAATGGCAATGTTCTCAAGCCAAAAATTTAGGAATTGGAAAACAGATCAGTTTGCAATGAGTAATCTAAGCTGCCAAAAAACAGACGGCTCAGAAGAAACAAACAAGTCGGAATGCTTGAAACAAGCTTTGATGTCAGTCTCTAATATCCCAAAAGACTGCCAAAATCCAATAGAAGAATGTGTAAAAGACTACCCCAAGCTTTCAAATCAGTTAAAAGAAATATTCCCGTCCCTAAAACCGGAAGAAACAACAGCCTTTACAATGCCGGGTGGGGTAACAGTATTGAATGCATACTTGGACAACTCATGTCAGATGGATATTCCAATAAATAAGGCAAAAAATGGAGATATAGAATACGTAAGAGGCTGCGGATTCCTGGTTGTAGATGTGAATGGGGATAAAAAGCCAAACAACTTGATAATCTCGAAAAAAGAAGTAGTGGATAGATTCTTAATAGCGCTAACTGCAAAAGGAGTAGTAAAATCAAACCTGCTAAGTGAACTCGCAGGCTGTCCGGATGGAACAAGATATGATTCTGCAACCAAAACCTGTGAAAAGCAGTTTGCCTGTCCGATAAATATGGATGAAATTAGAGAAATAGAGTCCAAAAATTCTTCTGATTTACTTTCCGCAAGACAATATACACACGGTAACGAGCATTTGGACTGTTATGAAGTAGGATGTCTTTACGGGACTTTGGATCCGATAACAAAGGAATGCCCACGAAAGCCTACACCTTGCGCGAATTCCAATCAGGTTAGGGAAGGGGGCTTATGGGTCAAAGAAGGCGGCAGTTTGCCAAATAACCAGGAAAAAGCATGTTGTATAAAAATTACAGACCAAGCAGGGTTGGCGGCAATATATGATAAATTAAAAGAAAGCTATTGCTTAACCTCCGATGTGACAATAGATAAATCAGGTACAAATATGTATACGGGCGTGAATTCAGGTAAAGGATGGCGGCCGATAATAAGATCCGGCAGTTTTGGCGGACAATTATACGGAAACGGGCATGTAATAAAAAATTTATATATAAATATGCAGCCTCTAGGCTATACAAGCTTGTTTGGAGATATTGGCGGTAATGGTGTAAAAATAGAAAATCTTGGTTTTGAAGGACTTGATATTACGCATGACTCTATTACAAGCGTTCTGGCGAGTAGAATAACCGGAAATACGATAATAGATAGAGTCTATATGGATGGGAATATAAAATCAGTCGGTTCAGGCAAAGTTTGTGGCTTAGGAACGGTATATGATAAGGCTTTGGTTCAAATTTCTAATGTATATAATAATGCAGGAATGCAAAATGTGGGAAGCGGAATAGCATGCGGGAAAGACGGAACTATTACAAATGCATACAATGCGGCAAACCTTGATAGGGTTGAAAACGGAATAAGCAATAATTCTTTGCAATATGTATACAATAAAGGCAATTTGACATCTGGTGCAACAGACTGGCTTGGCGGACTGGCAGGAAGTACAATTGCCAGCACAAATTTTTATAAGAATTTATATAATATAGGAAATCTAACTGCAACAGACTCTATTGTTTCATCATTAGGCGGTGTTGTTGCAGAGCGGAATTATGGAAATGTATCTGAAGTTTATAATGAGGGCTTGATATTTTTGTATTCTACCTATTATTACACCAGTTCCAGAGCCGGTGGCATAATTGGGTCGAATTCAATAATGGCTCCTACTTTCAATATGTATAACGCTGGAAATATTGTATATAACGCAGGAGCTGTACAGCCCGGCTATCAGTCAGGGTTACTGGGCAATGTTAGCAGCGGCACATACCCAACTTCGACATATATTGTGAATGCTTATAATATTGGTTTAGGCGGTGGCCCGCTTGATTACGCTTTATCTAACTATAGGCAAACCACATCTAATTTGTTTGGACTTGCCGGTTCTGCTTCCGGAAAAGCTTGTAACTATCCGGCAAAGTGTCAAGAAAAAACTGAATATGATATGAAAAATCTTGCCGAGACTACATTTGCGGGTTTTGATAAAGCCATATGGAAGGTTTTAGACGGATTTTACCCTACTTTTCATGCTTTAATAATGCCGCCACAACCGCATAGAGACTGCCGCAATAATGCAAATGCCCATGGCGGATGTTTTGACGTATTAAACACTCAAAATGCATGGGATTTTAATTATGTTTGGGCATGGAAAAACCCGCAAAAACACGATGGGAAGGTTGAAGACCCTATCTTCCGCTGGCAGTGTAAACGATACAAAACAGATGGTTTTGATTGCTGTCGTCCGTCATATGCAAATAACGAGCCAAAATTAGAACCTTGCCCGGCACTGAGTGGAAGTTACATAAACAGAATTTCTTATTAAATTATGTTAAAATTAACCTATGTTTATTCATTCTATTGCTGAGTATATTGAATTTTTGGAGGTTGAACGGGGTCTTGCCGCAAACACACTGGATGCTTATCGTCGGGATTTGTATCAGTTCTTTAATTTTCTCGATGAACATGGGATTTCAGAGTTTAGTGAAATAAAACGTCCGCATATTAATCTTTATTTAAAAGCTCTAAAAGACATGAATGCGGCACCGACAAGTCTTTCCCGGAAAATTGCCTCCCTTAAGGGCTTTTTTACGTGGCTTAATACAATCCAAGCGCTTGATTATGACCCGACATTAAGCCTGGAGCAGCCAAAATTGTCGAAACGTCTGCCAAAAGTTTTGTCGTTGTCTGAAATTGAAATAATTTTAAATAGCGAACTTTCCAAGCGAGACAGGGCAATAATAGAGCTAATGTATGCTGCGGGGCTGCGGGTTTCGGAGCTGTGCGGGCTTTCTATGAATAATATTGACCTAAACTCAAAATATGTGCGTTGTATCGGAAAAGGTTCCAAGGAGCGTATTGTCCCGATTGGCTCTAAGTCTGTTTTGGCTGTTAAAAATTATTTGCCTGTAAGAGATTTGATTATAAAGAAAAAAAATCTTCAAAATTTTACAAAAGTGCCGTTGTTTTTGAGAGAATCAGGCGAAAAAATAACACGTCAGGATGTTTATGAGATGATAAGCGCGCTTGGTGAACTTGTAGGAAAAAATGTTACTCCGCACGTTCTGCGCCATAGTTTTGCAACGCACTTACTCGAAAACGGGGCCGATTTGCGTGTAGTACAGGAACTTCTCGGCCACAGTGATGTTTCCACTACCCAGCTTTACACTCATGTCAGCAAAAAAAGGCTTAAAGAAATTTACTTCTCCATAAATAATTAATTTTTTGGTATACTGATAAAAAGTATAAAAAAGAGGTGAAAATGGAAGATATTACATCACTAAAGCTTGCCAGTATTGCGGCAAGAATCGCAGACGATAAATTAGGCAAAGATATTACGATTTTGAATATAAGCAACGTTTCTGTGCTTGCAGATTATTTTGTAATCGTGACAGGCGACAGCACGCCGCAGGTAAAAGCGCTCAGCTATGCAGTAAGAGATAAGGTTAAACAGCTTTTCAACAGAATTCCGTTAAGAGATGAAAATGATGTAAAAAATCGTTGGAATCTGCTTGATTATGGTGATGTAATTGTTCATGTGCTTCATAGAGAAGAGCGTGAAACTTATGCTCTTGAAAAATTCTGGAATCATGCGCTTAAAGTCGAAAAAGAAATCTGGGAAGCAGAATCTGAAGAGTTTTCAGAATATACAAAATAGTTGATTTGTCCTCATTCTTAGGAAATGAAATAACCAAAGAATCTTTATTTTATTGGAAATTTTCTGTAAGGTTTTCTTTTAATTCCTGCAAATTTTCTGCAATTTCCGGGGTAACACTGCGGTTAAATTGCTGCGCAAGTTGATGACCTATTGCCAGACCCAAGCCGCCAAAAGCAGTGACTATAGGGATTCTTGAAATGCATTTAAGGTTTTTTGTAAATGACATTGCAAGTGATATAAAAAATGTAGGCGTCAAAGCATTTGCAATTAGCTCGTATGCTGTCATTTTCATTTTTGTTTCGGTGTTTTTTTCCTGTGAAATTGAAAGCGCGTCCAAGACAGCCATAGGCTGGTCAACGCCTTCAAGAATTCTGAAATCCCCCTGCAGTACCCGCGAAATTTTGTCGAAACCTTCGTCAGGGTTTGCCGCCACATTGTAATTCGGTTTCAAGGTTTTTAAATCCGTGTGTAAAGGGGTCGCGGCTTTACTGTGTTTAAACAGTGTCCTGTTCAGGATTTCACCGCTTATTATACCTGCAATTATTGCTGAGCTCACGATAAAACAATCTTTTGCACAGTTTTGTATAATTTTGTCGCATTCGGTTACTTCTTCGATAAAATCAACTTTTTTGTCATGGTTTGCGTCTAAAAGCGGGTTCAGCATACGTTTTATGAAATTCGGTTTAGGTAAATCCTTGAACCCCTTTGTTAACTTGTATGTAAAGCGCTTTAGCGGTCTTTTTTGGATTAATTTATCTGCATATTTTTGCGCACCTAAAACGCCGGCAATAGATGAGCCGATAATTACAGTGTTTCTTATAAAAACATTTTTTTTGTCTTTTTCAGGTGCTTTTTTGTAATCATAAGCAGTCTTTACCGCCCCTACGGCAAAAAGAACTGATATTGGCAAATTTCCCGAGCTGGTTATTCTCATATATTAATTATATCAAAAAATAAAACTGGTGCGTCAATTTATTTTGAGATAATATAAGTTTTATGGAAAAAGGAATAGTTAAAGAATTTAAGACGCCTATCAGCGGTGAAATTATAAAAATCGGTCCTGATTCAGGACATGAAAATATTATTATGGCGATTGAATCAAGCTGTGATGAAACAGCTTGTGCTATTGTTAAGAACGGACGAGAAGTTCTTGCAAATGTTGTTGCTTCGCAAATAAAGACCCACAGACAATTTGGCGGCGTTGTGCCTGAAGTTGCTGCCCGTGAACATTTGGAGGCTATAAACCTTGTTATTGCCGAAGCTTTTGAACAGTCAGGATTAAAGCCCGAGCAAATAACGGCTTTTGCAGCCACGGTTGGACCGGGGCTTGTAGGTTCGCTTCTGGTCGGATTAAATGCAGCTAAAGCGCTTGCGATTACTTATGATAAACCTTTTATCGGCGTAAATCATCTAAATGCGCACGTTTGTGCGAATTATATTGATACAGATTTGAAGCCGCCATTTGCTGCACTTCTTGTGAGTGGCGGGCATACGCAGGTTATACGCGTTGACAGTTATTTGTCGCAGGAGATTGTCGCGGAAACGATTGATGATGCAGTCGGAGAGGCTTATGACAAGGTCGCAAGGCTTATCGGGCTCCCTTATCCGGGTGGGCCAAATTTGGATAAAATGGCTAAGCTCGGAAACAAAAAAGCATACAAATTGCCTCAGGCAAAAGTGTCTGAGCATGAATTCAGCTTTTCGGGTTTAAAAACTTCGGTTTTACAGCTTTGCCAGCGTATAAAAAAAGAATTGCCTGAAGGTGCAGAACTTCCGAAAGAAGATATTGCGGCAAGTTTTCAGGAATGTATTACCGATACGCTCTTAAAAAAAGCTTTGCATATTGCGGAGGAAATTGATGCCAAAACGCTTGCGCTTGCGGGCGGTGTGGCTGCAAACTCGGAGATTCGCAGAAAATTCTTTGAAATGGAAAATGAAGGCTACAAAGTCTATGCGCCTCCTATGAAGTATTGCACGGATAATGCTGCTATGGTTGCGTCTTCGGCATATTTTCTTGCAAATACGATGGACGATTTGACGCAGGAAGTTTTTTCGAGGGTTAAATGATGATTTTAATTTATGGAATTGTTTTGCCGATATTGGCGCTTTTGCTATTGCCTGTAATTCTTTTGGCTTTTGTGGTTCAGCCTAAGTTCAGAGCAGGATTTTTGCAAAAAATAGGATTTTACAAAAAAAATAATTTGGGTAAGAAAACAATTTTAATTCATGCTGTTTCTGTCGGTGAAGTTAACGCTGTAGAACAGCTCGTGAAGCGAATGAGGGTGGAATTTCCTAATTATTATCTTGTACTTTCAACTATCACTAAAACGGGGCAACAAGTTGCGCATAACAAACTTACAGATCATACAGACGAGATTATTTACTTCCCTTACGACTTCTTTTTCTCGGTTAATGCTTGTTTGAACGCCATAAAGCCCGACAAAATTATTATAGCTGAAACGGAAATCTGGCCTATGTTCTCATTGATTGCGCATTTGAAGAAAATACCGTTAATGCTTGTCAATGGAAGAATTTCGCCAAAATCTCATAAGGGGTATAAGAAAATCTCATTTTTTATGGAAAAAGTGCTCGGACTTTATGATGAAATTTTAATGCAGGCGCAAAGTGATATGGAACGAATTATTGATATTGGTGCTCTTGCTCAAAAAACGGAAGTTATGGGAAATTTGAAGTTTGACATAGGCAAAAATATTTCCGAAGAAGCGGTTCAAGCTATAAAAGATTCATTGAAGCTTGCAAATAACAGGCTGTTTATCGCGGCTAGTACTCACAAAGGTGAAGACGAACTTGTTTTAAAAGTTTTTAATGCGATTAAAGCTGAGTACGCTGACGCAAAGCTTCTTTTGGCTCCGCGTCACCCTCAAAGATATGAGCAGGTTGAAGAGTTGCTTAAAAAAGAATCTTACAAATATTCGAAACGTTCTGTTGATGGTAATTTCGAAGATAATGACATTATCATGCTCGATACAATGGGCGAGCTTTCAAAGCTTTTTGCGATTGCTTATCTTGCGTTTATCGGCGGAAGTTTTTCTAACACAGGCGGACATAACCCTCTTGAGGCTAATATCTGGGATGTCCCTGTCATTAGCGGGCCCACAGTTTTTAACTTCAAAGATATGTACAAACTTCTTTGTTCGTCGCAAGCTGCACAAATTGTGAAAAATGAAGAAGAGTTCACGAAACTTGCTAAAAAATTCTATGCAGAGCCTGAATATCGCGAAGAAATTTCTCAAATCTGCAAAACTATTTTTGACAACTCCCGCGGCGCGTTGGAGTTTGTGATTAATAAACTGAAAAAATCTGCAGTATAGAGGCAGTCTGATGTCAGAATGTATTTTTTGTAACTTGCCTAAAAATATAGAAATTTTGAAAGAAAATAAGTGCGCATTAGCTTTTTATGACGCTTTTCCTGTTTCAAAGGGGCATTTGCTTGTGATTCCCAAGCGTCATATAGCAGACTTCTTTGATTTAAGTGGTGAGGAGCATGATGCAATTTTCAGCTTGGTTAAGGAATGCAAAGAAATACTTCAATCAAAATATAATCCTGACGGTTTTAATGTCGGAGTAAATGTAGGTGAAGCCGCCGGGCAAAGTGTTTTTCATGTACATGTTCATTTAATTCCAAGATACGCCGGGGATGTGAAGTCTCCTAAAGGCGGTGTCAGGGGTGTTATTCCTGCAAAGCAATCATATTAGCAAAACAAAAGACCGCCGTGGCGGTCTAAAATTGTGTTTTCTCTTTTTCCTCAATGTGTTTTTCGTGTGTTTTCCTCGTGTGAAATTTGTTAATCAAGAAGTGCTTCTAAAATAGTCGCATTCTTTGTTGCCAGACCGTTTTCGCGGACTTTGTTTCTGTGCATATACGTTCTTAATGCTTCTCTGATTAATTCTGAACGTGTACGGTTTTCGTTGTCTGCTACGTTGTCAATCTCGTCTAAAAACTTTTCCGGCATTGAAATTAATACTCTTGCCATGGTTCCTCCTGCTGCTCGTGTTTTACTACTCTCTCGTGGTTAACTTAACCGTACTTTCTCAAGGTACAGTCACTTCCGTGCTTTCTCAAGGCTCGGACTTATTTTGATTTCTCTCTTTTTTCTTGTGGTTTTCTTAACTTTCTTCTTAGTTTTTTGTTTTATCTCTCGTACATATATAAAGAATTTTTGTATAAAAAAATTGCGTATTTTGTATATATTTTTTATTCATTGCTTAACAAAAGTACATATATCTTAATGCGGATTTTGTAAGAGCAGTCTATAACAGCCTTTCCAAATTTACATTTACAAATTTTAATACATCCTACCCCCAAACCCCGATAGTATAATACAATAAAGCTATGATTAAGGGATAATAATTATCTGAACTGTAGAAAGGGTCTAAAGTGCAGGAATTAGTCGGCTTATTTGTCTTTTTGGTTTTGTCAATCGTTTTTGCGGTATGTATGATTGTCGCAGGGCTGATTTGTGCGCCAAAGGCGCCGAATGAGCAAAAAAAATCAGTATATGAATGCGGTATGAAACTTTTTTCTGACGCCGATGTTCAATATGACGTAAAATTTCTTATGTATGCTGTCTTGTTTTTAATTTTTGATGTACAAGTAATTTTGCTTTTTCCGTTTGCCGTGACTTTTGGTAAGCTCGGGCTGTTTTCTTTTGTAGAGGCGGGAATTTTTGTTCTTATCATGATGTTTGCTCTTATGTATGCGGTGCGAAAAAATGTTTTGAGGTGGAAATAATGCAAGTTGTGCTTTCATCAATAAATTATATATATAATTGGGCGCGCTCAAACTCTTTGTGGCCGCTTACGTTTGCGACTTCCTGCTGCGGTATAGAGATGATTTCAACTTCGGCTGCAAACTTTGATATTGCGCGTTTTGGTTCGGAAGTTTTTCGCGCGACGCCGCGTCAGGCTGATTTGATGATTGTTGCCGGAACAATAAATTACAAAATGGCACCTGCGTTGATAAAATTGTACGAACAAATGCCCGAACCGAAATATGTTATCGCAATGGGTGCCTGCACATGCTCGGGCGGAATGTTTAAGGATTCTTATGCTGTCGTAAACGGTGTGGACAAAATAATTCCTGTCGATGTTTATTTGCCTATGTGTCCGCCTAAGCCTGAGGCTTTGCTGGACGCTATAATTAAGCTTCAAAAGAAAATTCGCACTGAAGACATAAGAGACAGAAAAAAATACATAGACGCTCATCGTCCTAAGGTAGTTTTGGAACATGATGATTCGGAAATCCTCGTTGCTCCTGTAGAATGCGGTGAAATGGAAATTTTGGGGCTGGGGGTATAGATGAAGAACGAGACTTTAGAAATTTTAAAAGAAAAATTTAATATCTTGTCTGTTTTTGACGAATCAACGCAAAGTCCTATGGTTATTGAAGTTGATGGCATAGAACTGGCGGAAATTGTCGGATCATTAAAAAATATGCCCGAATTCGATTACGATATGCTGTATGCTATTTCAGGCAGTGATTTTGGCGAATATTTACAGCTTGATTATCTGTTGTGTTCCTCAAAGCAGTCCGGCAGGTTGATAGTTCGTGTCAAAACGGGTAAAAATATTGCGCAGGTGCCCTCAGTGGCTCAGGTTTTTGCATCTGCCGACTGGGATGAGCGAGAAATTTTTGACTTACTCGGAATAAATTTTTCGGGTAGAAAAAGTCTGGAAAGACTGTTTATGCCTAAAGGGTGGGCAGGTCATCCGCTGCGAAAAGACTACGTGCAAGACGACAAGAGGCTCGCGTGGAATGGCTAAAGCTTTAAAACGAATGAAAATAAATGTGGGTCCGCAGCACCCTTCGACTCATGGGGTTTTGCGGCTTGTTATGGAGCTTGAAGGCGAGGTTATAAAAAGCTGCGAGCCGCGTGTGGGATACCTTCACCGTGGCATGGAAAAAATGGCGGAAAGCCGAACTTATCTTCAATATTTGCCTGCTGTGGATAGGGTTGATTATCTTTCGGGGTTTTTCTGTGCGGAGGCTTATTGTCAGGCGGTTGAAAAGCTTCTCAATGTTGAAGTTCCCGAATATGCCCAGTATGTGCGCGCAATGCTTTGTGAGCTGAACCGTATAGCTTCACATTTGCTTTGGCTCGGGACTTTTATGCTCGATTTGGGCGCAACATCACCTTTATTCTATTGTTTTAGGGAGCGTGAGGCTATTTTGAAGCTTCTCGAAGATCTTACCGGGCAGCGCATGATGTATAATTTCCACACGTTTTCTGGAGTCAAGCGAGAACTGACGCATGACTTTTTGGACGAATTAGAAAAATTTTTAAATTATTTTCCTAAAAAAGTGGATGAATACGAGGCGATTATAACGAAAAATCCGATTTTTCTGAAACGAACAGTGAATTTAGGGATTTTGACGCAGAAATCCGCGCTTAATCATTCAATCACCGGTGCAAACCTTCGTGCAACAGGCATAAGCTATGATCTGCGTAAAGATTTGCCTTATTTGGTGTATAACAAACTGGATTTTAAAGTTCCGACTCAGCTTAGGGGTGACTCTTATTCGCGGTATGTTGTGAGAATTGCAGAAATGCGTGAGGCTGCTGAAATTGTTCGTCAGTGTATGCATTGGCTGCGCGTCAATGAACCTGTGCTTTCGGATTCCAAAGTGAAGGCAAGATTGATTAAGCCTGAAGCGGGCATGGCTGTTGGAACGGTTGAGGCAAGCCGCGGTGCTATGACTTGTTTTGTATATTCAGACGGCGGAGATAGTCCTTATCGTGTAAAATGGCGCACACCGTCTTTTTATGCGGTGCAAGTGCTTCCCGAGCTTGTGAAAAATCGTGCTTATCCTGATGTGATGGCGATTTTCGGCTCGCTTGACGTGATTTTACCCGAGGTGGACAGATAATGGACATAATTTATCAATATTATCTTAAATTTCTTGAATATCTGGGCGTCCCTGACGCTTTAAGTATACTATTGTGGTATGTGATACCTTTTGCGCTGGCTGTTTGTGCCCTTATGGCTGTAGTTATTGTGCTGGTTCTTATGGAACGAAAGGTGTTGGCTCTTTTTACCGTGCGCAAAGGTCCTAACCGCGTAGGTTTTTGGGGCTGCTTGCAAACGATTGCCGATGCTATAAAACTTTTGTGTAAAGAAGATTTAATGCCGAAGGGCGCACGAAAATTTCTCTTTAACCTGGCGCCCATATTGGTTTTTGTCCCCATTATAATGGCTTGGGGGATAGTTCCGTATAGCAACAAGTATATTCCTGTTGCATCGGGCGTAAGTTTGCTTTTATTCCTTGCGGTTTTGACATTTCCTTGTCTGGGGGTGCTTTTGGCGGGTTATTCAAGTAATAATAAATTTTCATTAATGGGTGCAATGCGTTCTGCGGCGCAGATTGTAAGCTACGAAATTCCTATGATGCTTTCGGCGCTGGGGATTGTCATTTTGTCATCAAGTTTGAATTTAAATAATATTGTTCTTTCGCAATCAGCAACGACGGGTATTTTAGGCTGGTATTTTATTCCGAGTTTTGTCGGATTTTGCGTATTTTTTATCTGTGCGCTTGCGGAAACAAATCGTGCGCCGTTTGACCTTCCTGAGGCGGAAAGCGAGCTTGTCAGCGGATACAACACAGAGTATTCGGGCATGAAATTTGCAATGTTTTTCCTTGCTGAATACGCAGCGATGTTTATAATGGCAATTTTTATTGCCTGTCTTTATTTTGGCGGGTATCTGCCGCCGCTCGGATTTTATGTAAGCGAGGTTTATCAGTTCAACTATGTTTTGAATAATTCGGCAGTTTATTTCGAGCAAGTCTTCTGGCTCTTATCTAAAACACTTATAATTTTATTCGTAATGATGTGGATTAGAGCTGCGTTGCCCCGTTTGAGAAGCGATCAACTTATGAAATTTGCGTGGAAGTTTTTGATTCCGCTTTCTGCACTCAATTTCTTTATTGTGTGCGCTGTAAAATTTTTGCAGGGAGGAATTGCTGGATGAAAAAGCTTTTTACATCAATTTGGCAGCTTTTAAGAGGGCATTTTACAGTTTTGGCGCATGCATTTAAACATCGTGTAACACTTGAGTATCCTGAAAAAAAGGCAGAGCTAAATAGCCGTTTTCGCGGGCAGTTGAATATAAATATAGATAAATGTATTGCTTGCGGCACTTGTCAGAAGGCTTGTCCTTGTGTGGGCGCGCTGGAGTTTAAAAAGGCAGAACCAAACGAAGAGAAACCTGCCAAACCTTACGCTGAAAGTTTTTCAATCGATACTGCACAATGTATTTTTTGCGGAAATTGTGTCGAAAATTGCCCAACTCATGCTCTTTTTATGACTGACAAATATGAGCTTGCAAATTATGATAAAAAAGAGTTAAAATTAGTAGTTACGAAATCTACCGAAGGCAAAAGCGGGGAGGCTGAAAAATAATGGAGAATTTAACTGCAATATTTTTCTATGCGATTGCTGCGATTTTGATTATGAGTGCATTGTTTGTTGTGTTGTCAAAAAGAGTTGTCACATCGGCACTGTGGGCATTATGTGCGTTTGCGTCGGTGAGCGGTATATATTTTATGCTGAATGCAACTTTTAACGCGGCGGCTCAAATCGCTGTATACGTAGTGGCTGTAATGATTTTGATTGTGCTTGCGATTATGTTGACGCCTGTCGGTGAGGATAAAAATCTGTGGCTTTCTTTTAAACCGCGCACCTTTATGTCGGCAGGGGCTTTGTTTATATTTTTTGTATGTCTTTCTTGGGCACTCGTGGATAATTATCTTGAAAGAATTCTCGATATTTTATCCGGAGGAATCTCGCTAAGTAAAAACCTGGATACTGTTTACATGATTGGTGAAAAATTAATGACAAACTATGTTTTGGCGTTTGAGGCTACGGCAATTTTGTTATTTGTACTTGTTGTCGGTATTGGTATTGTCTGCATACTCCAAAGAAGTGAGGAAAAGCAATGATGGAAACGCTTTTGAACATAGGTTTACACCATTATTTGATTTTAGCTTTGATACTTTTTTGTATCGGACTTTTTGGCATGATAACTTGCAGAAATATCATTAAAGTGTTGATTTGCGGAGAATTGATGCTCAATGCTGTCGGGCTTAACTTTGCGGCCTTTGCTTCATACGTAGATTTAGAAAACCTTCATGGTCTTGTATTTGCGCTGATGATTACGGTTATCGGAGCTGCGGAAGTTGCTTTGGCTGTTGCCCTTTTGGTTTCTGTGTATAAGTATAAAAATACGGTTGATACAGAAAAAATCGGAGATATGCGCGGATGATAAATTTGATGAATTATACTGATTTTTTTGTTAACAGCGCGCCAGCAATTTTGTTTTTTCCGATATGGGCGATGTTGATGATACTCGTAAACGCTCTAATTCCGTTTGTGTCTTCAAAACGGCTTACTTTGAATTTAACTTTAGGGGCAACGCTTGCCGGGATAATTTTTTCTGCATTTTGTTTGTTATACTGCTTAAATAATCCGCAAGCAGTTGTAGAAAATAATCTCAACTGGCTTGTTGCTGATGTTTTGCACGTTTCTTTCGGTATATATATAGACAATTTAAGTGCGGTTATGGCGCTTCTGGTCTGTGTAATAAGCTTTTTGGTGCAGTTTTATTCTTACGGATATATGAAGGAGGATAAAAGTTTCCACCGTTATTATGTGTATTTGAATTTATTTAATTTTTCAATGTTGGGGCTTGTTTTAGCTTCAAACCTTGTGCAAACCTATATTTTCTGGGAGCTGGTGGGGCTTTGCAGCTATCTTCTGATTAGTTTTTGGTATAAGAAAAAGTCGGCAACCGAGGCGGCAAAAAAGGCTTTCCTTGTAAACAGAATAGGGGATGTGGGCTTTTTACTTGGTATAGCTGTTCTGGCTTATTTTGCCATAACATTTGATAGTGCACAAAATATTGTACTTTTGGGATATTCAACTTTGCAGTTTGCTGCAGAAACGGCTTATTCAATGATTTCAGGACATACGTTTACGCTGCTTTGCTTGCTTTTGCTTTGCGGAGCGATTGCAAAATCTGCTCAATTCCCTCTTCACACTTGGCTTGCAGATGCAATGGAGGCACCAACGCCGGTGAGTGCCTTAATTCATTCCGCAACAATGGTTGCAGCCGGTGTCTTCCTAATTGCGCGTTTGTATCCTATATTTATTTTATCTAAGACTGCAATGTTTGTAATGGCTTTAGTGGGGATGATTACTGCCCTGTTGTGTGCATATATTGCGATGAGTCAAAATGATATCAAAAAAATTCTTGCTTATTCGACTTCGTCACAGATTGGTTTGATGTTTGTTGGCATGGGTGTGGGTGCATATTCGGGGGCTATTTTCCACCTTGTTATTCACGGTATTTCCAAAGCACTTTTGTTCCTTTGCGCGGGGTGTGTGATTAAAGCGATGAACAACGAACATGACATAAAATTCTTCGGCGGGCTGCGCAGACTGATGCCTGTTTGCTCCGTGGCTTATTTAATCGGCTGCTTATCACTGTCCGGATTGTTTTTGAGCGGTTTTTATTCGAAAGAAATGATTTTGGATAAGGTTTATGACTCAGGCAACGAATTTTTACTTGCAGGTTTCGTTTTGGTGGCGTTTATGACTGCGTATTACCTTTTCAGAAGCTATTTTTTGGTATTTGAAGGTGAAAAACGTTTTGATTTTGAAATCAAGCCTGTTTCTTGGATGATGACGGTGCCTGTTGTTCTTTTGGCGTTTCCTGCGGCAGCATTTGGCTACATTCGCAGATTTGATTTTCCGCAATTTATTTATTTTATCACTCCTGATCCGGCAATGCATATAAATTGGGTTTTGACTGTTGTAATGCTTACACTGGCACTGGGTGCTGTATATTTGGCATTCAGGCTGTATGCTTTACCATATAATGTATTTGTTCTCATTAAAGAAAAGGCTTTGAATAAAGAAAATCTACTCTACAAGCTTTCTTACCGTAAATTTTATTTTGATGAAATTTACAGGTGGGTTATTGATAACTTGCTGCTTAGGGTTTGCAGGCTGCTCGATTTTGTAGACAAATATATCGTAGACGGATGTGTAACGCTTATGGCACTTGTGACAAGGGTTTTCAGTTATGTGTTTTCTAAGTCGCAAACGGGCAATGTTCAATCTTATTTGGGATATTCAATTGTTGTAATTTCATTGATAATGCTTGTTGTTGGGGCGTTGTATGTTTTAGGAAGTTTGGTGGGGGTGTAAATGCAATTTCTTTCAATTTTAGCTTTAATATTTTCACCTTTGATAGCGTCGATGATGATATTGTGTCCGGTGTTTCCTAATAATGAGGTGAAAATTAGACGTTTTGCAAAAGCTTTTGCCGTTTTGCATTTTGTATACAGTTTATTATTTTTATTGTTCTTTAACCCTACAAACTTTGGCTGGTCATATCAAAAAGAGCTTACGTTCTTCCATACAAATTGGTTAAAAACGCTTGGTATCACAGCGACTTTCGGAGTAGACGGCTTGTCGCTGGTATTTGTGCTTTTAACTTCTTTCTTGACTCTTATGGCAGTTGTTGCAAGTAAAAGTATGATCAGGACAAAACACAGAATGTATTATTCTCTGGTTTTAATGCTTCAGACGGCGCTTCTCGGGGTATTTTGCTCAAAGGATATTTTCCTCTTTTTCCTTTTCTGGGAATTAGAACTTATTCCGATGTACTTCCTGATAAGTCAATGGGGAGACAAAAATTCGAAGTCTTCCGCTATGAAATATCTTCTTTATACGTTCTTTGGAAGTATATTTATATTGTTGGCTATGCTTGTTTTGTATTTTTACAGTTTTTCAATAAGCGGGGTGCTTACGGCGGATATCGAGAGTTTAAGTATGTCTGAAAATGTTTTTGCTATGTGGTTCCAGACGTTTATATTCTTTTCGTTTTTATTCGGCTTTGCAGTCAAATTGCCGATTGTACCGTTCCATACCTGGCTTCCTGACGCTCACGTGGACTCGGTTACTCCTGTCAGTATGCTGCTTGCCGGTGTTCTGCTGAAACTTGGAGGTTACGGTATTATTCGTTTTAATTTAGGGCTTTTTCCTGAAGTTTTCACAAATTTTGCGTGGCTAATTATTGCGTTTGGTGTGATTAATATTATTTATGGGGCTTGTTTGGCGTTGGTTCAAACAGACGTTAAAAAAATAGTTGCGTTTTCGAGTATTTCTCATATGGGGCTTGTGCTTGTCGGGCTTGGTGTTTTGAATGAAATCGGCTTTAAGGGCGCCGTTTTTCAAATGGTGGCTCACGGTCTGATTGCAGCGGGCATGTTTATGCTTGTCGGAGTAATTTATCTGAGAACAAAGACCAGGGAGATTTCTGCGCTTGGCGGTTTGAGTCAGGTAATTCCGATTTGTATGTATTTGGGTCTGATTATATGCCTGGCAGCAGCTGGAGTTCCTTTATTAGCAGGTTTTCCTGCGGAGTTCATGGCTCTTGTCGGTTTGGTAACAAGTGATATCGAACCTCAGGTATTTGTTCTTACGGCAGCGGGTTTTGTGGGGCTTGGCTTGATTTTAAGCGCTTGCTATATATTGAACTTCTTTCACAAGACTTTCTTCGGCTCTGTTTTGTCTCAATTTAAGGCCGATACGGTTCAGATTGATGAGGACGGAAACGAAATTACAATTGTGTATCCGAAACGCGGTATTACGAAGAGTGAAATCATTGTTCTGGCTTCGCTTGCTTTCGCAATCATTCTTTTCGGCGTTTTTCCGAACGCAATTTTGGATATTTTCCAAGTCTCGACTGATGTTATTTTAGATTTCATAAAGGTATAACAAATGAATGTTTTAGCAGAATTTTTAACGGATATAAAATGTGCTTTCCTGCCTGAACTTATTATTGCAGGATTTATTTTCATAAACATTTTTTTATCAATGTTTTATAATAAAAAGTTCTATAAAACATCCCAATGGATTGCGATTTTGGGGGTATTGATGTCATTTGCCTCAATCGGTTTTTTGCAGGCAGAGCCTACATATCACGCGTTCAGAAATGCCGCTGTGTGCAATGTTTATACGGTTTGCTTTAAAGTTTTGGTGCTGATTTCATCGTTTTTTACAGTGTTAATTTCACATAAAATTGTTATGAGAAAACGTGCTAAGGCGTTCGAGCATTTTGCGCTTTTGTTTTCCGCTATTTTGGGCGCAATGATTTTAATCAGTGCAAACGACTTTCTCACAGCATTTGTCGCGTTTGAAATGCTCGGAATGAGCTGTTATATGCTTTCCGCGCTGTTAAAGAACTACAAGGCCAAAGAAGCGGGCTTAAAATATCTTATAAACGGTGTAGCGGCCTCCGGAGTGTTTCTTTTAGGTGCCTCCTATTTGTACGGAATCACAGGAACGTTAAACTTTGATACATTAACGGTATGTTTGCAAGGCTTTGAAGGCAGCATGCTGTTTGCTTTTGCTGTAATTTTAGTGACAGCGGGGCTGATGTTTAAGATTTCTGCTGTGCCTTTTGCAAATTGGGTGCCTGACGTTTATCAAGGTGCAAGCTATCCTATTGGCATGTTTTTATCGCTGGTGCCGAAAATCGCGGGTTTTGCAATTTTAACAAGAATTTTGATTGTTGTAGCAAGATATTCTCCGACTTTGGGCGTGGTAATTTTGGTTCTGGCTTTGGCAACCATTGTATACGGGACTTTTGCAGCTCTTCGTCAGACTGATATGAAACGCTTTATGGGGTACAGTTCGATTATTCACAGCGGATTTATGCTGCTCGTGCTTGGGGTAATAAATGCGTACAGTCTTGCGAGTATGATTTATTATATGATTTGTTACATGTTTATGAATATTGCAGTGTGGGCGGGGCTAAACCTGTTCCATAATTCTACGGGTCGAAACGATATGGAAGCGTATCGCGGCTTGGCTTATTATCACCCGTTTTATACCACTGCAATGATTTTCGGACTTATGGCTCTTGCCGGGCTTCCTCCGACGTCAGGTTTTATCGCTAAATTCTTTATAATGTCTGCAATTGCGCGGCTCGGGTTCTTGTATATTTTCTTCCTGCTCGCTGCGCTGATTATCACGGTTGTGGGTCTTTGTTTCTACTTCAAACCTGTTAAAATTATGTTTGAAAAAATGACAGATACGCTGCATCTTGAAAACAGGCTGGTATTCTCCAAAATTACACTTTATACCTGCACTGCTGTTACAGTTCTGCTTTGTATGTATTCGAGTAAAATTGTGGAATTCTGCGAGCTTATTGCTTATTCGCTGCAATAAGGTTATGCATTTTTTTCATAGTCTTCGATTAATTTAAGCTTTTGTTTGCGTGTAAGTTTGTGCTTTATCCTATATTCTTCTTTAAGGGCTTCGGTTTTGTCCTCAAACTCTTTGACATAAGCTATTTTAACAGGCTTGAAAGCTCTGGTATATTTTGCTGCCAGACCTTGTTTGTGTTTTTCAAATCTTTTTTCAACATCATCTGTAAACCCGCAATAGAGAGTATTTTGCTCAGTCAACAGAATATAAGTGTAATATTTTTTGCTCATTTTGTATTTCTTCCAATTTTAAAATTTCTGCAAGAATTGTCATGATTTTTTCGTAATTCATTTCGGTTACAAGCAGTCCACGATAGCTTGCGGCACCGCGAATTCCGCGTATATAATACGGGTAGAATTTTCTGAAAAACTTTATGCCGTTTTCTTCCCCGCGGTGTGAAATTTCGCCATCTAAATGTTCTTTAAGCATCGCGATTTTTTCTTCGGAAGTCAAATTCGCGAGAATTTCACCCGTTTCAAAGTAATGTTGTAACTGCTTGAATAAAAACGGGTTGCCGATTGCGCCTCGCCCGATTGCAAGTCCGTCAGCTTGTGATAATTCCAGACATTTTTTTGCACTTTCGATATTTCCTATGTCACCGTTAGCAAAAACAGGGATTTTTACTTCTTTTTTGAGGTTTGCTATTTCTTCCCAAGCCGCAGTGCCGCCGTACATTTGACTGCGGGTACGGGCATGGATTGTTATTGCGTCAGCACCTGCTTCTTCCATCAGTTTTCCGTATTCAACAAAGTTTTTTTCATCCTGAGTCCAACCTAATCGGAATTTTACAGTGACAGGTTTTTCCGTTGTGTCTTTGATTGCTTTTACGATATCCGCTGCAATTTCGGGGGTTCGCATAAGAGCAGAACCGTCTCCTCCTCCGACAATTTTCTTAACAGGGCATCCCATATTTATGTCGATAAAATCAGCTTTTGCTTCGATTATTTTTGCGGCTTTTGCCATTATATGGGGCTTGTGACCGCAAAGCTGGAAGGCTATAGGGGATTCATTATCAGCAGAAAATGCAATCGGAGCTTTGGGATTGTTTACGAGCGCTTCCGAGCTTAGCATTTCGGTCACAAGTAAGCAATCCTTGTTGAAATTTCGTACCATCATCCTCAAGACAGTATCTGTAATGCCTGCCATTGGTGCCAGGATAAGGTTTGAGTTGAGTTTTTTGTTTCCTATGTTAATTTGCATATGCTTTTAAATCTTGAAGACGTTTTTGTGCATAGACAGTGTATTCGTTTGATTCTTGAACCATGCTCAAATATTTTTTGTAGTTTACGTAAGCTTCTTTATATTTTTGAAGCATATCATAGTCCAGCGCAAGCGAATAGTGCGCCTCCGGTATTGCACTTGATAACGATATTGCTTTTTGGTATTCGGCGGCAGCAAGAGTATATTTTTTCTGTGCGTCGAAAACCATGCCTCTATAATAGTATGCAAATGCGTTGTTTTTGTTTCCGCTGATTACATTGTTGAGAACAACTAAGGTATTTGCGTAATCATTTTTCGAATAAAGATCCAGCGCTCTATCCAGGGCTTTTTGGTCTTGCTGGTCAATTACATATTTGTATAATTCTTTCATATTTTGGTCGTCGGGTTTTATAGAAGTGGCTTTTGAAAGATATGTGCGAGCATTGCCCCAATCTTCCAAGTTTACGTATGCCTGACCGAGATAAAATGATATGTCTGCGTTGTTTGGCGCTTTAGTTAGTGCCAGTTTATAGTATTGAATAGCGTTTTGATTGTCATCGAGAGATTGATAGCAGGACGCGATGTTCAGATATGTATCTGCATTTTTTGGCTCAATTGCTTGGTAAACTTTTATTGCCTCAGCGTATTTCCCTTCTTTGTATAGGTTTTCGCCTGTTGTATATTGCATTGAATCAATTTCGGATTTTATTTCGCGTGAATAATTTTTTATTTCCTCGTTGTTCGGAAGCATTGCAAGACCTTGGCTTATAACACGGTTAGCGTTTACATAGTCTGATTTTTGCTTGTAGGCTTGTGCCATATTTATATAGCAATCCGGGTTTTTTGGATTAATTTTTATTGATTTTTCATAGTTTGCAATTGCTTCGTCAAGCTTATTGGCTTTATGAAGTTCATACGCGTAGGAGTATGTAGTATCTGCGTCAGCAGGATTTGCCATAGAGTCTTTTGCGAGTGTGTCAAGCATTTCACCGGGAGCCGCCACCTGACGCATAGCTGAATACATAGATTCTTTATATTCTTTGTTGTTAGGGTCAAGCGCGAGGAGTTTTTTGTATTCTGCTGCTGCCTGCTCAAACTGTTTAAGCTCCATTAAGCACTGAGCTTTGTAGTATCTTGCCTGTGTGTCTTGCGGGTTGAACTGCAAAACTTCATCATACGCAGTGACAGCTAAATTATTCTCGTTTTGGCTTTGGTAGAGAGTACCTATATTAAAGCGAGTGGTTAGGTTTTTCGGATTCAGCACTTTAGCTTTCGAATACTCTTGCAAGGCTTTTGGATAATCGCCTAAGCGCTGATATACTGCGCCTAAATTAGTGTGTGATTCCGCGTCATTAGGGTCAATGCCGATTTTTTTAATCCATATACTTTCAAGTTCGAGCATTAAACCTCTGTCGCTTTCAGCTTTGGACAAAGTGTAGTTATATTCTGTGTTTGCAAGATTTGCTTCGCCAAGCATGTCATATGCTTTTGCGAGTTTTAAGTGATAGTCGGCTTTATTTCTGTTTATTGCTATGGCTTTTTTGTAATACTCAGCAGCTTGAAGATGGTTGCCGAGAATAGTTAAAATATCAGCCGTCTGAATATAGCTGTCTTCTTTTATGGAGTTTTCACTACTTGCTTGAATAAATTCATAGGCGCTTGCTGCAAAATCTCCGTCACGTCTTAGGTTTTTTGCGATTTGGTAACGATTTTTCAGGTTTGGTGCTATTTGTGTTTGCTGGTATAAAAGTCTTAGGTTATTTTCGTTATCGGAGATTGCTTTTTGAGCATTAGCGTCGGTAAATTGATTTCCGTAATATTTAAGGTAAAAAAGCCCTGCCCTCAAGTCGTTCATTGCTTTTATGTATTCGTGGGATTTGTTGTTGAAATATGTAGCGCGCAAAAGGTGATTGTTTATCAATCCAATGCGGATATTATTGTCATAAGGGTTTAGTCTTAAGCCTTTTTTAAGTTCTTCAATAGCGCTTGAATATTGGCTGGTTTTTGTATATCTGTCAGCGTTTTCGTAATAGCCTTGTGCCGCCATTTGGTCTCGTTGTGATACTTCGGCAAATGTCGGGGCAATCAAGGTTACTGAACACAACACAGACGCTATCAATATTTTTTTGAACATATCATCCTCGCTTCATTTACTTAAATTTAATTAAGTCCCTTCTATTTTATAACAATTTAAATTTTTTGGATAGGGTTTTCATCGCACAGATGAGCATTTGTTCAAATAACTTCTTTTTGTTATAATATTCTTATTCACGGAGATTTATATGAGAAAATTTACTAAAAGAGAAACTAAAGAATATAACTGGTTCCGCTCATTCTTTCAAATGTTTGTAGCGCACTGCATTTACGGATTTTATTACAAAATAATGTACAAATTTGAAATTCAAGGACGTGAAAATATTCCAAAGGACAGAAAATTTGTCGTCGCGGGGAATCACCTGTCTGCTGCCGACCCATTCTTAACAATTAGCGCATTAAATCGTCCTATTGCATACATGGCAAAAGATGAATTGTTTACTGCAAATCCACTTATGACGTTGTTTTTGGATTGGCTGGGGGCATTCGCTGTTAACAGGGATAAATTAGATGTTTCTACGATAAAAACAGCTCTTGCGGTTAAAAACACAAATTGGGTGCTGGGATTGTTCCCTCAGGGCACAAGAGTGCTCACCGGAAAAATTGAAGACATTTCACGAGGCTTTGCCGCACTTGCAAAAACCACTAAAACAGATATTCTGCCGGTTGCAATTATAGGTGCTGATAAGAAAACAAAAATTCCTTTCAAAGGAAAGGTTATAATTAAGTTCGGGGAAATTATCCCTGTAAGCGACAATATTGATGATATGGTGCATCAGTGGTGCGAGTCAATTTCAAAATTGACGGGTATGGAATATGTAAAGGCTGAGGTATGAAAGAAAGAAATTTTGCAAGAAGGTACAAGTCAGAGTTTAATTGGTACAAACAAATTGTGCAATACTATGCTGTGTATTGTGTTTGCGGTGCTTTTTGGTCTTTGTTTTACAGAATTAAAATAGAAGGACGGGAAAATATTCCTAAAACAGGAAAAATTATTCCTGCGGCAAATCATATTTCTTATTTCGACCCGTTTTTGGTTTTTAGAGCGGTTAGAAAGCCAACGGCGTTTATGGCTAAAAAGGAATTATTTGAAAGAAGTGCCAAAAATACTTTGCTTTCAAAGATTTTGGATAATTGGCGTATAGGTTGGTTGGACAGACTTGGAGCTTTTTCGGTAAACCGTGAAAAGCTTGAAGTTTCGACAATAAAGACGGCAAAAGATGCTTTGAGTACTAAAAATTGGACTTTAGGGATTTTTCCACAGGGTGGTATAAGAAAAAATAAAAAAATTGAAAACGCAAACAAAGGTTTTGCGGTGTTTTCTCGGATGACAAAATATGACATTTTACCAATAGGCATAACCGGCTGCGAATCTTACAACTGGGATTTTTGGAATAAAAGAACAATAAATATCAGAATAGGCAAACCTATTTCGCACGAACTTGAACTTGATGAGCTTCTTGACCAATGGGCACATGCGGTGGCGGATTTGTGTGAATATGAATGTGCACTGGAAATAGAAAAAGAAGCGGTTGCTAATTAATATTACTTAAAGATATGTTAGATTTTCATATTTTTGGGAATACTATAAGTGTAGCACTTGAAAGAGAAAACTACCATGGCAAAGGTTCTTTTGTTGAACAGCAACGAAAAACCGCTTCATATCACGAGCTGGAAGCGGGCTTTGGTGCTTTTGATAAAAGGTAAGGCGCAATGCGTGAAGCATATTAGTAACATTGAGGATTATATAAGTATCAGCGGGAGTGAGAGTAATCAATATATTCCGAGAGTGATTAAAATGAATTATGATGTGGCAGTTCCGACTCAGGAGCTGCCATTTTGCCGTGAGAATATATTTCTGCGTGACGATTTTACATGCCAGTATTGCGGGCAAAGATTTCCTTTCTCTGAACTTACCTTGGACCATGTTTTTCCGAAATCGCGCTTGGGGCCTGAAATATGGGAAAATATGGTTACGTGTTGCAAAGAATGTAATCAATATAAAGCCGACAGGACACCGAAAGAGGCGGGCATGAAGCTTTTACGCCGACCAATAAGACCTGATGATTATGTGGATTTTGTACTGAAAAAATACTCGAAGGGTGAAACGAGTTACTGGCTGCAATATTTGAAAACGGGGTAAAAGAATTTCGGCAAAAGATTCTTCACCCTCAAGGGGTCAGAATAACAATAAACGCCCCGTCATTCTGAGCGACGCGAAGAATCTATTCTTCTTAAAACTCGTCAAAGTCTATCTGTTTTTTGGTAAAAAGCCCGAAGCCCAATGGTTTGTATGAATTTAAATTGTTTTTAAGGTAAAAGTTTTCTTTATTTAATTCATTGATTTTGTGACGCAAATTTTCATTTTCTGTCTTTGCGCGAATCAACTCCACTACAACTTCGTCCATGCCGTCGAGTTTGTCATCGAGAACGGCAATCAGTTTGTTTGAAAGGTTTTCTTCAAGAGTGTTGAGGGTGTTGTTAAGTCTGTCGAGAGTGTCAATTGCGGTCTTGGCAAGTTTAGGGTCAATCACAGGCTGAGTTTGCACTACAGGAGCCTGAATTGCTTTCTGTTTAGCTTCTTGAGTTTTTCTTGCCTGAGTTTGCAAGTCTTGAATGCGTTTGAGGATTTTTACATCATCGCGTGAAAAATAAGTTTGCCCTTTCGAATTTTTCTTAGGAACAAGGGATATTTTTTTGCAAAGGTTTATAATTCTGTCGTTGTCAACGTCCAAAAGCTCTCTGACCATTTTAGGCGTATAAACTTTTTTGTCAGCCGACGACATTTCACCTGCTGATGGAGTTTCTCCTTGAGCGAGTACTTTTCTTAAATTTTCCCCTAAATTTTGTCCCATTTCTTGCAACATGATTTTCCTCTCTGTATAACATGATTATATTTGAAATTTCTTTGGAATTAAAGAAAAAACGCAAATAATTTACAATGCATAACATGTTAAGGCATGGCTTTTCAGCCTCGTCTAATATAAAAAAACCGTCGGATTTTGTCCGACGGTTTTTGTTATTAAAAAAGAATTATTAAGCGTTTTCTGATGTTTCTTCAGCTTTTTTACCAGGCATAAGAAGAGAGATAATCAAGCCTGCTGCTGCTGCGATTCCACCCCATCTAAGAGCTTTGCTTTTCTTAGCTGAGCCGATGAATTCTTGGATTTGTTTTTTAGCGTCATCGGAAAGGTCTTTAGCATTTTCTTTGTATGATTTGAGGTCAGCTTTCAATTTGGTAGCTGCTTCTTCTCCGGCAGTTTTAACTTTTCCTTCAGCCTCTGTTAGTGCTTGTTTAGCTGTTTTTACAGAACCGTCAACTTCACCGCTCTGAATTTTAGCAACATCTACTTTTGCTAAGTCTGCGGCTTCATCTGTAATACCTAATGCTTGTCTGTATTTGCCTTGAGCTTCTTTCATGGCTGTTTCAGCTTCAGCTTTAGCTGTATTTTTAGCTTCTGCTGCTGCTTTAGCTGCATCATCCATTCCATCAATTATATTACCTTCAGGAAGATCCTTGAATGCTTTAGTTTTTGCTTCGAAAGCTTCTTTTGTATCAGTAATCGCTTTTTCTGCGTCAGCAACCTTAGCGGTAGCAGATTTAACGGGGTCAAGTTCTGCTTGTGCTTTTGCGATATCTTCAACATTTTCAGCAATGCCGCCATTGTCTTTCAAATATTTTTTTGATTCTTCAGAAAGTGACTTTTTCTCACCGGTTAATTCTGAAATTTCTTTTTTGATTGATTCAAGTTTATCATATTTAGCTGTATTGTCTGCTGCTGCTTTGGCTGTAGCTGTTTTCACAAATTGATCTTCTTTAACAGGCATAAAATAGCCGCCAGCTGCACCTGCAACACCTAAACCAACTGTTGTTCCTATTACTGCACCGGTTTTGCCGCTTGATTGTTGTTGCACCGGTGGTGTTGATGTTACGTTCATGCTCATAATTCTTTTATCTCCTTTTTTGTGATTATATTTTTATTTGCTTTTGTAATAATACTTCTGAAAAAAAACTTTTGCTGGTATTTGACAATTAATTTACAAAAATTAATATTCGTTAATGTTTGTCATTTTTGCCTCTAAACAGTCCAAAGATAAACCTTGTTGCAATTGAAATTCCTATGCCTAATCCGAACCATTTGCAAGCATTTTTCAACCTTGCTTTTGGCAGCTTTTGTTTGAATCCTTCGAAACTGGATTTCGCAGAATCTATAATATCTTCAAATGCAAAATCTTTGATGACTTTTTCAGCTGCAGTTTTTGTTATTTTGCCGTCTTCTCCCGCACATCTTGCGAGTCTTTCGATCCTTAGCAGTTTCTCTAATTCTTTTTCGTCGGTGCTCCTGTATTGGTCTACGAAATTGAGTAATTTGTTTACTATTTTTACGTCTTTTTCTGCGCCTGTTATTTCTTCTTTGAAATTCGTGATTAAAGCGTTTTTGAATCCTGCAAGTTTAGGATTTTTTGTTATGTCTTCGGTAGTATAAAGTTTGTTTAATTTTTCTGTTATTTCGCCAGTAATTTTACCGGATGATTTTCTGAAATCATCCAATAATGCCAGTGCTGAAGTTTGTTTTTCCATCAATAATTTAGAATTTTTAATTTGTTCCCCCAGCTCTTCGATGTTATTTGCTTTAGCTGTGCTGAGTAGAGATTTGAGGTCAATCGAGTCTGCGGTATTAAAATATTCTTTATTCATTCTTGTTACGGCATTAGGAATACTTTTTCTAAAAGTATCGAAAGAGTCAAAATGGGTTTTAGTTTTCCCTGTTGCAGAATTTTTAACCTTTTTCACCGCCGAGTCGTATTTTTTGTCTGCAAGATTTAGCAATTCCCCTGCGCTTTGAATTTTTGGATTTGCCCAAAGAGCGCCTAATACTGACGCTAAGCCGCCTGTTGTTAACAAGTTTGTAAACTGTGGATTCACTTGCATTTGAGGCTGACCTTGAGGCATGCTCGGTATTGCCCCAGTTTGTTGCGGCATGCCGTTGGTTGGAGCCGGAGCAAGCAGCGCTGTTGGGGCGGCTGTATTATTAACAGGTGCCATTGGCAATTTACTTTGCACATTCTGCACATTTGGTAAAATAGATGTCATGTTCCACTTCCTACAACTTCACATGTATAGAAAAACAGATTCAATCTGAAAATTGCCCTAATAAAAAACTTGCAAACGTGTTTGTAACATGTCTTAAACTTGCGATTCTGCGGATTCTTTGTAAACGCATGCCGAAATTGCGTCCATTAAGCGTTTTACCTTAATAATTTCTATTTTAAAATCTTTTTGATTTATATTGGAGGAAGCCGGTACAATTGCTTTTTTAAACCCAAGCTTTTCAGATTCTTTGACGCGATTTTCGAGATTATTGACGTTTCTTATTTCTCCTGAAAGCCCTACTTCGCCTACGATAACAGTATCCGGACTGACTATAACATCGCGGGCGCATGTTGCAACCGCAAGTGCAATTCCCAGGTCGGCCGCAGGCTCGTCGATATCAATTCCGCCGATTACGTTGACGTATACATCAAGCTTGCTTAGATTGAGCCCTATGCGCTTTTCGAGAACTGCGAGGATTTGCAAAAGGCGGTTGTAATCTATGCCGTTAACGACTCTGCGAGGTGACGGATAGGAGGTTTGTCCGACCAATGCCTGCAGTTCTATAAGCACAGGTCGCGTTCCTTCTTTCGTTGCAATTACAACGTTTCCTGATGTGATATTTTTTTCTCTTTCATGCAAGAACAGTTCGCTCGGATTTAAAACTTCCTCCAGCCCGTTGTCTTGCATGTTAAATATACCGACTTCGGAGGTGTTTCCGAATCGGTTTTTTATGGAGCGCAAAATTCGGTATGATTTATAGCGGTCACCCTCAAAATAGATGACTGTATCAACCATATGTTCTAAAACCTTAGGGCCTGCAATGGCGCCGTCTTTTGTGACATGACCGACGACAATTACGGTAATATTCTGAGATTTTGCCATATTCATCAACCCATTTGTACACTCGCGGATTTGTGATACGCTTCCGGGCGAAGAGGACACGTTTTGGGAATATACTGCCTGAATACTGTCTATAACAAGTACATTAGGGCTTATTTCGTCAGCTTGTTTTTTAATTAATTCTAAATTTGTTTGAGAATATACGAATAAATTATCAGATTTTACTCCGAGTCTGTCGGCACGGAGTTTTACCTGTGAAGCAGATTCTTCGGCCGAAACATATAGAACTTTTTTATTTTGGTTTGAAATAGCGTTCGATGTCTGTAAAAGTATAGTGGATTTGCCTATACCCGGGTCTCCCGCAATCAAAACCAGTGAACCTTGAACAAACCCGCCTCCGAGAGTTCTGTCGAATTCGGATAATCCTGTCGAAAATCTTATTGAGGTGCTTAATTGCACATTATTTATCAGGCAGGCCGGTTCAGCGTTGTCAAAAATTTTATTCTGCAATTTTTCAGGAATTTCCACAGCGGTTTCTTCGGCCAATGTTCCCCATGCTCCGCAGTCAGGGCATTTACCGATGTGCTTTATTGTTTCGTAGCCGCATTCTGTGCATATCCATTTTGTTTTTATTTTTGCCATTTTAATCCTTATTTACAAGGTTGAAAATATCTCTGCAAGTCTCAAAAAGAGCCTTTGCGTCACTTAATTTAATCATATTTGGTCCGTCGCAAAGTGCTTTGTCAGGCTCGGGGTGAACTTCAAAAAAGAGAGCTTTTGCCCCTGCTGCAACAGCTGATTTCGCGAGAATAGGGACGAATTTTCTTTCTCCTCCTGAGCATTCGCCTTGCCCGCCCGGCAGTTGTACACTGTGTGTTGCGTCAAAAACAACGGGATAGCCAAGTTCTTGCATAATTTGAATACCGCGCATGTCTGTTACAAGGTTGTTATAGCCGAAAGTTGTTCCGCGGTCGGTAAATAGAATATTGTCGTTACCGGAGTCTGCAACCTTTTGTGCAAGAGGCTTCATTTGCTGAGGCGCCAAAAATTGCCCTTTTTTAATGTTTACGATTTTACCTGTTTTAGCTGCTGCAATTAGTAAGTCTGTCTGTCTGCATAAAAAAGCCGGAATCTGCAAGATATCTGCAACCTCAGCGGCAATAGCTGCCTGTTCAGGTGTATGGATGTCTGTTACTATCGGCAAATTTAATTTCGTTTTAACTTCGTTTAAAACTTCAAGCCCATCTTGAATCCCCGGTCCGCGATAGGAGTTTATTGAGCTGCGGTTAGCTTTGTCATAAGAGGATTTGAAAACGAAATTTATGCCTAAATCCGCCATAATTTCTTTAAGCGCCTTTGCTGTTTCAAAAACCATATCTTTGTCTTCTATAACGCAAGGTCCTGCCATTATAGTCAGCTTATCGCCTCCGATTTCAAAATCGTTTAGTTTTATTTTTTTAATATGCATAAATTTGTCCTCTCAATTGCGTAAAATTGCTTGAAAAATTGAATTTTTACAATTCATGTAATATATTATATTATATAAAACTATTTATTTTCAAAATGTGAAATAAAGTGTAAAATAAGTTTATGAATTTATTTTGGAGTGATAATGTTAATTGACGAACTTCTGGAATTAGTTAGAGAACGGCATGCCAGTGACCTGCATATATCTGCGGGGCTTCCGCCTGTAATACGGGTTGACGGACAGCTTATACGTGTTGATATGTCACCTTTAACTCCTGATGACGTAGAATCTCTGGTTTTTCCGATGTTGAACAATGAACAACGCAGAATGCTCGAACAGCACTGGGAGCTTGACCTTTCATACGGCGTATATGGTCTTGGACGCTTCAGGGTCAACATTTACAAAGATCGCGGCAACTACGCGGGGGCATTCAGGACGATTAACTCAGAGGCGCCGTCTTTTGAGCAGTTGGGCTTGCCTGAGATTGTTCGCCAGATTACTGATAAGCCGCGGGGGCTCATTTTGGTTACAGGACCTACAGGTTCAGGTAAATCTACAACTCTTGCGACTATGATCGACCATATTAATTCAAATCGTGCGGAGCATATTTTGACAATTGAAGACCCTGTCGAGTTTGTTCACACGTCTAAGAAAAGTGTTGTCCACCAACGCGAATTAGGGCAGGATACGCGTTCTTTCGCAAATGCTTTAAAGTCTGCTTTGCGTGAAGACCCTGATATTATCCTCGTAGGTGAGCTTCGTGACCTTGAAACTATTTCGCTTGCGATTACGGCCGCAGAAACAGGTCACTTGGTTATGGGCACATTGCACACCTCATCTGCTGCACAAACAGTTGACCGTATGATTGATGTTTTTCCTCAGGGGCAGCAGCAGCAAATAAGAATTATGCTTTCAAACTCATTGGCAGCAGTGTTTGCACAAACGCTTCTTCCTCGTATTTCCAAAGACGGTGTGACAAAAAATGGCAGAATTATGGCGCAGGAAATTCTTGTTGTTAACTCGGCAGTTTCAAACTTAATTCGTGAGGGAAAAACAGCACAATTATACTCTGTTATGCAGACAGGAGCGAGCTTTGGTATGCAGACGATTGAAATGGCACTCAAAGACTTGTATTTGGATAAAAAAATTACGATGGAAGATGCGTTAATGAAAACATCGCGTCCGGAAGAGTTCAAGCGTCTGGTAGGATTATTTAGTTAATGAAAAAAACAGCTGTTATCACATTAATGCTTGTTTTTGTTGCAGGCTGTGCGCCTTGTGCTTTTTGCATGAATGTTTTAATGGAAAATCAAAAGCTTAAAAATGAACTGCAAAATACTGCCGCTAACCAGTCTCTGGAAAATTCAAAATGGATAATGTATTACAAAGGCAAACCGAACTATGCGGGCGCTTCATACGGTGTGAGTCCGTCTGCAGTTAATTACGCAAATACTTCTTCCTCCTCATCTTCGACTAAAAAAGACATTTATACCAAAAAAGGCGTGAAGTTTAAATTAAAGAATGAAGATAAAATAAAAATCCTCAAAGAGCAGAAACGGAAAGATGAAGAGAAATCTGAGGGAAAGAAAATTGAAGAGAAGGATAAAACTTCTAATGTGAAATACTCATCATCCGCGTCGCAAAAAAGCATGACCCGTGAAACTTCCGTGAAAACTACAATAAATTCGAAATCCCAAGATAAAAAAATACATAACGCGGATGCGGAATAATTTTTTACATTAAAAAAGCCTCATATGAGGCTTTTTTGTTTAATTATCATCATCCGAGCAATTCGACATTATGATTTTGTTAATCGGGTCACCTGCAAGCACCCAAGGATAAACCATTTCAAAAGGTTCAACGACAAAATCTATAAATACCGGACGGCGTGCCTCAATTGCTTTTTGAATTGTGGGAGCAATATCTTCTTCTTTTTCTACACGGAATCCTAATGCGCCATATGCCTCTGCAACTTTAACAAAATCAGGCCCCGAAATTTGAGTTTGCGAATAATGCTTTTGATACAACTTTTCTTGCCATTGGCGAACCATTCCAAGATATCCGTTGTTTATAACGCAAGTAATAACCGGAATATTGTATTCAACACACGTTGCGAGTTCTTGGATGTTCATTTGGATTGAACCGTCACCTGCAATATTTAGCACAACCTGATCTTTACAAGCAACCGCTGCACCCATTGCAGCAGGGAAGCCAAAGCCCATTGTTCCCAATCCGCCCGAGGTTATAAATTTGCGCGGTTCGTTGAATTTATATATTTGTGCAGTCCACATTTGGTGCTGACCTACTTCTGTTGCAACAATCGGGTTTATACTGTGAGTGCATTCGTAAATTCTTTCTATTACTTTAAGCGGATTTAATTTATCCGACTCCACAGCAGGCCTCGTGCGTTTTTTCTTCCAGCCTTCAATTTGTTCGAACCATATGTCTTTAATCCCTGAATTAATTTCGTAATCATTTTTATTTAATTCGTCAAGCATTTGATTTAATACTTTTTTAGCGTCGCCTACAATAGGTATATCAACTGCAACATTCTTTGAAATTGAGCATGGGTCAATATCGACGTGTATAACTTTTGCGTCCTTTGCGAAACGTTTCAAGCAGCCTGTGATTCTGTCATTAAATCTTGTGCCTACTGCAAAAAGAGTGTCACTGTGAGTCACTGCAAAATTTGCCCAATAATTTCCGTGCATGCCAAGCATTCCGAGTGATTGTTCCCCGTCAGCAGGATATGTTCCCGTGCCCATCAGGGTGTTGCAGACAGGGATATGAAGACGATTTGCAAGTTCTGTTATTTCCTTGCTCGCTTCTGAGGCTAAAACTCCGCCCCCTGTTATTATTACGGGACGCTCAGCCTCGCACAGCATTTTTAGTGCTTTTGAAATTTGTCTCGGGTGACCGTCATAATTTGGATTGTACCCCGGAAGTTTTACTGTCGTAGGATATTCAAAATTTGTTCTTGATGTCAAAATATCTTTTGGTAAGTCAATTACAACAGGACCAGGTTTACCCGTTGTTGCAATGTGAAATGCTTCTTTAATTACTCTTGGTAAGTCTTTTACGCTCTTAACAAGATAGTTATGTTTGCAGCAAGAACGAGTTATTCCTACTATATCTGCTTCTTGGAATGCATCATTTCCTATCAAACTTGAGCCGACTTGACCTGTAAACACAACCAATGGAAATCCGTCGTAATATGCATTAGCTATACCTGTTACGGTGTTGCACGCTCCCGGGCCAGATGTTACGAGTGCTACCCCAGGTTTTCCGGTTGCTCTTGCGTATCCTTCTGCCGCATGGATTGCCGCCTGTTCGTGTCTTACAAGATAATGCTTAATTTCATTTTCTTTATATAGTTCTTCATATATAGATATAATGACGCCACCCGGATAACCGAAAATTTCGTCAACATTTTCCTTTTTTAAGCACTCTAAAAATATCTGCGCGCCTGTTAAATTGTTTGTCTTTGTTTCTTCCTGTATCATTTCATACCCCGTATTATTCTTATATGAGCCGAGTAATTAGTTTAATTATAGCACCAGTCGGTTTTTTTTCAATTATTTGCGAAGTTACATTAATTAAAATATATTATTAAATGTTTCCTGTACACTAATTAATATTATACATTATTGAGTTTTGCTAAGTTCTAAGATACATGCTGATATTGCATTGCAGCCAATATGTTAAGTAATGTAAATCCGACAACGCCGATGAATAGGCTGTCTTCAAAAAAAGATTAAAATAATACCGAAAAGTTGAAAAACCATGTTGAAATTGAAATTGGTTTGCTTTAAAATGGTATAAACGGATTGAAAAATTCGCCATTACCGAAACAGTGGAAACCGACCTGAAACAATGAGACGGATAAGCACAGAGACGTGCCCGCTCTGCAAAGGAAGAAATTTCCTGTAAGATTGAAAATCAGGTTGACAACAAAATATGTCGGTGATACGATTTCAACACTGAATTTGATTCAGTTGAGAAATTCAAGGAATGGAAGTGGCTCCTCACAAGGGCTTGACTGTTCCGCACAACTCGAACCTTGACAAAAGAATAGCTGAAAACGACGAAAAAGTGAGAACTTTTTCAACAACAAAAGACCTGTTGATTTTGAAAAAAGAAATGAACGGAACAACGAAAAAACGCGAAGCGAAAGCAAAAGTGTTAATTGAAATGAGCTTGACGGTAGAGATACTGTTAAAGAATAAACTTTCTGACAATGGAGAGTTTGATCCTGGCTCAGGACGAACGCTGGCGGC
>CAYWSX010000006.1:0-128560 GCA_964461115.1 uncultured Muribaculaceae bacterium
AATGCCGCCACAGGCGCATAGAGACTGCCGCAATAATGCAAATGCCCATGGCGGATGTTTTGACGTATTAAACACTCAAAATGCATGGGATTTTAATTATGTTTGGGCATGGAAAAACCCGCAAAAATACGATGGGAAGGTTGAAGACCCTATCTTCCGCTGGCAGTGTAAACCATATCGCTCAAATGGTTTTGATTGCTGTCGTCCGTCATATGCAAATAACGAGCCAAAATTAGAATCTTGCCCGGCACTGAGTGGAAGTTACACAAACAGAATAAACTATTAATCAGCGTAATTCTTTATCTTTCAAATATCTCGGACGGGCTTTTACTTCTTGTAAAATTTGTCCTACGTATTCGCCGATTATACCGATACAAAGGATTTGAAGGCCAGCGATGAAGGCTTGGAATATTTCAAATAGTTTTAGTCCGGGAAGTCGGTCGTTAGTGAAGATAAGCTGATACATTCCGACAAGCCCTACAATAAAACTTACAAAAGCGATTGCAAACCCGATTAAAAATACAAATCTTAAAGGGCGTACGCTAAAAGATGTAATGCCTCTTGCTGCAAGCCTCAAAAGTGACACAAAATTGAATTTAGACTGCCCGAATTGTCTTGATTTTACGTCAAAATAAATATATTCTGTTTTCAAACCGAGTTCAAAAAATAGTCCGCGTAAAAACATGTTGGTTTCATGGTAATTTGCGACAATATCGAGCGCTTTGCGGCTTACGAGTCTGTATTCAGAGTGATTGGCAGGAATTTTTGTGCCCAGCATATTCATAAGTTTGTAAAAAACCAAGGAAGGATATTTTTTAAGCGGGGAATCGGTTTTACGGTCGTTTCTGATGCCGCAGACAATTTCTGCACCTTCTTTGTATTTTAAAACAAAATCTCTGATTTTTTCTTCGTCTTGTTGTAAATCGGCGTCAATCGTAATTGCGCAATCAATATCCATTTCATGAGCAGTCTCAAGTCCTGCCAAAATCGCACTTTGGTTCCCGAAATTGCAAGTAAAACTCAATGCTTTTACCTGTCCGTTTGAGTTTTTGTTAGCTTCTTCAATAATTTCCCAGGTTCTGTCTGTACTGCCGTCATCCACAAGCAGCAAAAAGCTTTCAGAGGATATTAAATTTTCTCCGGTATACTCATTTAATAAAGATTGCAGACGCGCAATTGTATGGGGAAGTGCTTCTTCCTCATTAAAACATGGTATTACGATTGCTAATTTTGTTTCACTCATTTGAACTCTTATGCTAAAATGTAATAGTGGTAATATAATGATTTTAAACGAATGAGCGGGAAAAAACAACTAATTTTTAATTCGGATGACTTTGGTATTTCAAAACCGGTGAATGAGGCGATTTTCAGAGGCTGTACAGAAGGTATGCTTACAAGTACCTGCCTGCTTGCTAATGGAGAGGCTTTTGAAGATGCAGTTCAGAATTATTTGCCCAAAATGCCTGAGGTTGGCTTGGGTGTTCATTTAAATATTATTGAAAATAAAACTATCAGTGAGTATGGCGGAAAATCATCATTATTTGATGAAAACGGGAAATTTAATAACGGATTTATTGCGATTTTGCTAAAGTCATACAATAAAAAATTTATGCAGGAAGTTGAGTTTGAGTTTCGTGCGCAAATAGAAAAAATTCTAAAATATACAAAGCCAGACCACATAAATTCTCACGTTCATGTGCATGCGATTCCGCGTTTGTTTGAGTTAACCTGCAAACTTGCACAAGAATACGATATTCCTTATGTTCGGACGCAATATGAGCGTTTTTACTTGGTTCCTGACTTGAAAAAGTATGTTTCGCCTAAATTCTATGTAAATATAATAAAATTGCTGCTTTTGAACTTTTTTACATTTTTAAATCAAAAAACTCTTAAAAAGTACGGAAGAAAATCCTGTAATTACTTCAATGGTGTGCTTTATACAGGTTATATGGACAAAAAGACCGTTAAAAATGGCATTTTCAACAGTTTAAAAGGAGCCCAGCCAATCATTGAAATTATTGTCCATCCGACGATTGACCCTGAAAAAAAATCGAACTATGTGGAATTTCAAACGATTATTGACTCGCAGCTTAAAGCCGATCTTGAAAAAACAGGCGCTGAAATTACAAATTATAAACAAGAACTTATGAAGCAGTAATTTCTTTGTTTATCTTATAATTATTTTATGGATTTCAAACACTACACAGTAATGCTAAACGAAGCGGTTGATGCGCTTAACTGCGAGAGCGGTAAGGTTTATGTTGACTGCACGCTTGGCGGCGGCGGTCACAGCGGGTTGATTTTAAGCCGCATTCAGCCTGACGGGCGTCTTATTTCTTTTGATGTGGATGACGACGCTATTAAAGCAGCCTCTGAGCGGCTAAAAGATTACAATAATTTAACAATTGTGAAAGATTCCTACGTAAATATTAAAAAAGCGTTACAAAATATTGAGATAGAAAAAATTACGGGCGGAATTTTGCTTGACCTTGGTGCTTCATATCACCAATTAACCAAACAGGAACGAGGTTTCAGCTTTATGAAAGATGCCCCTTTAGATATGAGGTTTAATCAAACTTCTGATTTTTCGGCATATGATGTTGTAAATTCCTATGCAGAAAATGACCTTGTTCGTATCTTTTCTGAGTATGGTGAGGAAAGATTTTCAAAAAGAATTGCCAGAAAAATTGTTGAGGTGCGTCAAAACAAGCCTCTCGAGACAACTTTGGAACTTGCTGATTTAATTGTAAAATCTACGCCGAAAATTAAACAAAAAATACACCCTGCAACCCGCGTCTTTCAAGCGATTCGGATTGAGGTTAACGAAGAGTTAAATAATGTAAAAAAAATACTGGAAGATACCATGCCTTTGCTATCGGTTGGTGCTATAATTAGTGTCATAAGTTTTCACTCGTTGGAAGATAGATTGGTGAAAATGGCTTTTAAAAAGATGGCATCAAGGTGTAACTGCCCGCCGAACAAGGCAATTTGCGATTGTCCGCCGCCTTCTTTAAAAATCATTACCAAAAAACCGATTTGCGCAAGTGAAAAGGAAATTAGGGAAAATCCGCCGTCTCGGTCAGCTAAACTAAGGGTTGCTGAACGGATTTAACCCCCCATATGACTAATTGATTGCAATGATGTTATATGAGATTTAAAAAGAAGATTATAATTTGAATTACAAAAAAATTTGAAATTATAATTGAAAAATGACAGATAATGGGAAACGCTTTGGGAGACAAGAATTGAGCAATTCGACACTTACTGTAAAAAAGCAAGATATTAATAAATCCGAAAAAAATCATATAAATAGAGAATACTGGAAATACAAAACCAGTCCTATAATAAAAGGGTATTTTCCAAATTATAAAACCTATGAGGAGATGGCCATTTCTAAAGTTAATAAGTCTCTATGTGTAATATTGGGCATGTTTGTACTGGTTTCGCTTGTCAGTTACTATTTTGTGACGTCTAATGAGATGACTCTCAACAAATTGAGAAAAGAAACTATTGCAATCAATGATGAAAATACTGACCTTCAAAATAAATTGGACAACTTAAAATCCTATTATAATGTTGATAAAACAATGAAAAGCAAAAATCTTTTGCATAAAGCTAAAGATGTTATTGAAGTTCAAGAATCTCATACTGACAAAACTAATTTGGCTGTTGATTTGGTAAACGAAAAACAATCTTTTAAGTGGTCATTAGGTTATTAATAAGTCTTATACCACGGGGATTAAGGAAGTATGCAAAAGAATAACGAGTTACAAGAGCGTTTCAAACGCTTTGATATCAGACTAAGAATTTGGCAAATTGTGGCTGTTCTTTTTTTTGTGGGGCTTATTTTCCACCTGTTTATGGTTCAAATTATTGATATAAAACATTATCGTGCGAAAGCCAAACGCCAAAGAAGCGCCAAGGGCTATATCATGCGAGGGACGATTGTAGATGCGAACGGTATCAAGCTTGCTTCGGATAAAGTCACTTTTAATGTATGGGCGCACCCGAAATATTATGATCATACCCCTCAAGAACTTGCAGCCGTGCTTGCTCCGCTTTTAAATATGCCTGAGGCAAAGTTAAAAACTGAACTTTCAAAGCAGCAAAATATTATTTCTCTCAAAAAAGAAATCGACAGAAACACTGCGGAAAAAATTCGCAAACTCGAATACCGTGAAATAAGTATAGACAAAAAAACCGAAAGAATTTACCCGCAAGGTACACTTGCTGCACATGTTCTAGGGTATTACAATACTGATGCGGATGTTGCGGAAGGTGTAGAATTTACGGCTAAAAAAGACTTAGAAGATATTGGTAAAGAGGTAAATTTTGAAAAAACCCCTGATGGCGATATTATCTACAATCTTTCGACAAGTCCTGAGCTTACGACCGCGCCTTTGCAGGGTAAAACTGTAAAACTTACCATAGATACTGCAATTCAGCACGTTTGCGAAGAAGAATTAACAAAAATGATTACGACTAAAAAAGCTCCTCGCGGTGCTATAATCGTTATGAATCCTAAAAACGGAGAAATTCTCGGCTACTCTGTTTACCCGACATATAATCCGAATAATTACAAAAAAGCCACAGTAACCCAGATTAAAAATTGGTCGCTAACAGATGTTTATCCTCCGGGTTCAACTTTTAAAGTTTTGACGGTAGCTTCTGCGATGGAACTTGGTAAAATTAACGAGTTTACTAAGATTAACGATACAGGGAAAATGAAAATCGGCGGCTGGGAAATCAAAAACTATGACTACCGTGTACACCCTTTCCCTGGCTGGATAAATTTAGTTTATTTATTTGAACACTCAAGTAATATTGGTTCAATTCGAATTGCACAAATGATGACGCCGCAAGAATTTTACGGAATGCTGAAAAAATTCGGTATTGGAACCAAAACGGGTATTGATTTGCCTGGTGAGTCTCGCGGAATTTTGCCAAACGCGTTGAATTGGAAATCTTCCGACCATACCTCAATGGGTTATGGCTATGGTGCTTCAGTAACTGCAATTCAAATGATATCAGCCGTTTCTGCGCTAGCAAATAACGGTGTGAGAGTCACTCCGCACGTTGTGAAGTATTCCCCAGAGGAAGCAGAAAAGAAAATTAAGCGCGAACAAGTTATAAGCCCGCAAACGGCGCAAAGAATGACGCGCTTGCTCTCACAAGCAATCAACAACGGTAAATCCCCTGCGAACCTCGATTATTATACAGTTGCGGCAAAAACCGGAACATCTTTGAAGCCAAAGGAAAATGGCGGAGGCTATACAAACAAAATGTACACGTCAATTGTCGGTTATTTGCCTGCTTCAAATCCGCAAATTCTAATTTATATTGTCGTAGACTCTCCTCTGGGCGAGGCTATTTGGGGAAGTACGGTTGCTGCACCTATTTTCAGGGAAGTCGCTTTGCAATCGGCAAGAATTTTGAATATTCCTCCTGATAAGGGTACAGGAGAAAATGTTGTGCGTAAAACGCGTTTGCAGTAAAGAACAGAGGGTCATATGATACTTGAAGAAATAATGAAGGTTTTAACGCCTGAAAAAATTGTAAATTACAAAAATAATATAGAAATCAAAGGTATATCGTACAATTCACAGTTAACAAAAGCAGGGGATATTTTTGTGTGTCTGCAGGGTGAATACTCGGATGGTCACAACTGGGCAAAAATGGCTAAAGAACGCGGAGCGGCAGCTCTTTTGTGTGAGCGCGAACTTGATGTAGAACTTCCGCAGATAATTGTAAAATCTACGAGGCACGATATTGCAGATGTTGCGGCACTTCTTAGCGATTATCCTTCAAGAAAACTTAATATGATTGGTGTTACGGGAACTAACGGGAAGACAACCGTGACCCATCTTTTGCAAAAAATTTATGAGGCTAATAATCAAAAAGCTGCATTGATAGGGACATTAGGCTACAAATTAGCTTCGACAGATTCATATCATGATGCAAAACACACGACTCCCCAAGCGCCTGAGCTTCAGGCTACTTTAAACAAAATTGCAGACTCAGGAGTAAAAAATACAGTGATGGAGGTCAGCTCTCATGCGCTTGAGCAAAATCGTGTAGGAAAGTGTGATTTCAATGGGGCTGTTTTGACTAATTTGACCCAGGATCACCTTGATTACCATATTACAATGGGAAATTACTTTGAAGCAAAGGCAATTTTGTTTAAAAATTTAAAAGAGGGTTCTTTTGCTGTAATAAACGCGGATGATGAATATGCTCAAAAATTCGCCGCAGTTATTCCTCAAGGTGTTAGAATTTTGACTTACGGTATAAAAAACAGTGCAGATGTTTCAGCCTCGAATATCCGTTTTTCAACGGCTGGTGTAAGTTTTGACTTGAAAATTGAAAGTATTACAAAAAAAGTTAATCTGAAAATGAACGGTATTTTCAGTGTTTATAATGCTTTAGCGGCTATTGTAGCGGCTGTTGCGCAGGGTTTGAGTTTGGATAGTTCTATTGGCATTCTTGAGCAAACAGCGGGTGTTGCAGGGCGTTTCGAGGTTGTACATAATCATCCCATGGTTATTGTTGATTATGCTCACACTCCTGATGGGTTGGAGAATGTTTTAAAGACTGCAAGAGAGATTACGCCTGAAAATGCGAATTTAATTTGTATCTTCGGTTGCGGCGGTGACAGAGATGCTACAAAACGTCCTAAAATGGGTGCGATTGCCGATAAACTTGCGGATAAAATTATTGTAACGTCAGATAATCCGCGAAGTGAAGACCCGCAGCAGATTATTTCCGATATTTTAACAGGTATTCAATCCATAAGTCCGCAAAGGGTTTTTGTGGAGTCTGACCGCGGAGTTGCGATTTCTCTTATCAACAAAATTGCCGAGAAAAATGATGTTGTACTTCTAGCCGGAAAAGGGCATGAAGATTATCAAATTTTGGCTGATAAAACGATTCATTTTGACGATCGCGAAGAAGTTAGAAAATTATTTGCCTGATTTAATTACAGGTTTTTCTACTTTTGTTGTTTTAGTTGAATTAGTTTTAGTTTCGGTTTTTGTTGTTGAAGAAACTGTGGTTTGTCCGTCGCTGAACATTTTTGAAGTGTTGCCAAGCGCTCTTGAGCCGTTTGTATATACGGACATCCAGTCACCGAAGCCACCGTCGCCGTCCGCGATATTTTTAATGCTTTGTCCCATTGCTACGCCTGAACCGACAGCACCTATAGCGTTCCCAATTGAACCTGCTGTTGAGACTGTGTCTGCACCTGAGAAGCCTGCTATGAAATCGCCTGCATCGCTCCAGAATCCACCTGCTTTTGCTGCCGCGTCTGCTGTATTGCTTACCCAGCCTGCGCTTTCCGCTATACCTGAAGCTCCTGTATACGCGCCGTATCCGCCTGCGATTAATGAAACCCAATCTCCGAATGAGCCGTTGCCTTTTGCTATATTTATACCTGCGTTTACTGCTGAGTATGCGGAAATTGCTGTTTGTCCTACTGCAATTGTAGTTGCGGCTGCTCCTGCTGACATACCCATGCTTGTTAAGCCGTATGTAATACCTTGAGTTACAGCGCTTCCGACGGCTCCTACTGCTGAGCCGATACCTGAAACTACTGATGAAACGCCTGCACCGATAGAGGACACAACGCCACCTGTAGCTGCCGCGCCACCTGCTGCCGCCGCTGTTCCGCCTGCCGCAGCAGCGGTTCCACCGGCTGCCGTGCTACCCGCTGCTGCGCCAGCCGCAGTGCCGCCAGCTGCCGTCCCGCTTGCTGCACCGGCTATTGCTATTCCGCCGACAACTGCTGCCCCAACCGCTGCTGCTGCGATTGCTACGTTACCCCAGCGAGTGTTGCTTTTCTTTTCTACTCTTATTTTTACTTCGTCTCTATGACCTTGAGACTTGTCAATTTGCCATTTTTCGTTGTATTTGATGTCGTTATTGCCTGAGCCGCCAATTGTTGAGCCTTCGCCCAAAGTTACGTTCGCAGAGTTGTTTCCGCCGCCCATATCAATTTTTGTATTTTTAACGCCGTTTATGTAGCGTGAGAAAATTGTTTCTACATCGTAGTGTTCTTCGTAAGTCCAAGTCTGTCTTTTGCGGAAGAACATTGTTTTGCAATTGTAGTCAATCAAGTCTGTGGAAACTTTGTTCCATTTTTCCCAGGTGCCGGTTGGAAGTTTGTCGATAAATACTTGTGAAATGTCGCTATAGTGACCGTTTTTATATTCTTGGTCAAATGTAGTAATGCTATCGTTTCCGTTGCCGGTTTTAATGTTTACATTATCGCCCCAGAAAATAACTTTGTTATTTCCGTTTCCTGCGTCTAATTTTGTATTGTCGCCGATGAAAACAACGTTGTCGTCGCCGTCGCCTGTTGTAATGTTGTTGTTGTCGCCGATAGATGTGATTTTTTGATTGCCGTTACCTGTTTGAATGGTACAGTTGCTTCCTGTTGAAGCAATTGTGCTGCTTCCGTTACCGGTAACAACGTTAGTTTTAGAGCCGGTAGTTGTAACGCGGTGGTTTCCGTCGCCAAGGCTGTAGGTAGTGTCGATGACTTGGCTGCCATCACTGTATGCTACGTTTCCTTTATTTATTGCGTCTATGAATAAGCCCATAATATACTCTCTTGACTCTATACATGTATATAAAGGCAGATGAGTATATAAAATTGATATACTTTATATATAATATTACAACTTTGTTACAAATATTTCAAAAATTCATCAGTCGGAATATTTAGGCATTCCAAAGTGTCACAAGTTGTATTTCTTTTATCCCACAAACAAGGTCGGCATTCGCAATTTTCATTTCTTATCGCAATAATTTTATCAGATTTTGGGATTAATTTATTTTCATCAGTCGGGCCGAAAATTGCTAGGACTTTAGCTCCAACAGCAATACCTATATGCATTGGCGCGGAATCGCAGCAGATTAGAACCTCTTTTGAGGCTATAAGCTCTGCCAAATCCATTATATTTTTGGTTTTGCCGTAATAATTAATAAAATTTGAGTCATCTTCATTGAAATTTGCAGAAATCGCGTCGATATAGTCTTTGTCGTCAGGACCGCCTGCAAGATAGACTTTTTTTCCTTTTTCGATTAGTTTTTTTATCAATTCTGTCCATTTTTCGGGGCTGTAAGTTTTGACCATGTTTTTAGAGACACTCATTTTGCTTACTCCGGGGTGGATTATGATCGTATCCGGTTCGAATCCGGCCATCGGCACTTTAATGTGCGGTAATTCGGGCAAGTCATTTGTGAGCGTTTTGACCAAATCATGGTACATGTTTACAGCATACTGATTTTTATTTAATTTTGACGCATTTGTAAGAATCAGTTCGCTTAATTTCCCTGTATTATAGCCGTACCTTTGCTTTATGCTTGTCAAAAACAACAGAATAGAAATCATTTTGTTTCCGCCTGAAGAAATAACGATATCGAATTTTCCTTTGCGCGCTTCGAAAACCAATTTGAAAAGTTCAAGGTATTTGTTTTTACTTTTAATATCAATCGGAATTACATTGTTAATTAAAGGACTCAAATCTCGTATAGATTTGCTTCTGGGTTCAAGGCAAAGAGTTATTTCCGCTTCGGGAAATTTATTTTTGAAACTTTGAAGGGTCGGCAGAAACAATACTTCATCCCCGATACCGCCAAAATTTATAAAAAGTGCTTTTTTAATCTCATTCATAAAATAATTATATCAAAAAAAATTCTATAATTATTTTGTTTTGTTGACTGGAGTTATGCAAACTGATAATATATAAAAATAATAAATGTATCTTGAAGTGGAAAAGGTGGAAAATGCTTAAAATATTGAATGTTGTAGGGGGGGGGGGCAGCCCTAAAATATAAAAGTGATAAAAAATTCACTTTTTTCGGAAATATAGAGCGTAGCCATTTTAACTTTGAAAATTTTCACCCCAGAAAAGCCTTTTCTGTTGCCGAAGCAATGATAACATTACTGATTGTCAGTGTTGCTTTAGCTGCAATGGCGCCAATGATTTCGAAGAATGTTAGCGGTACGTCGGGTATAAATATTGAAAATATCAAAAATCAAATTATTGAAGAGCTAAAAAAAGAATTGGTGCCGAAGGGCTCAATAATGTTTTTTAATGGAAATTATCTTTCTCCCCAAAATAAATGTCCTGAAGGTTGGATAAATTTGGTTGATGAAAATGCTGCTTGGGCGGGAAGATATTTTCGTGTTGCGGCAAAAGATAACATTGGAACTTGGCAGGCGTCTGCTTTACCGAATATTATCGGAGACATTGGGCTTGATAATAATATGGCCATAGATGATTGGGGGAGTGGAGCTACAGGACAGTCAAGAATTAATGGAGCATTTTATTATGATTGGAGACCGGGAAGATATGAGGCGGGTAATGCTCCGGATCGAAGAGACTCCGGCCGTGTAAATATGGATGCCTCCCGATTAATGGGAGTACAGTATTCTCCTTATGGGCGAGACAGGAACGAGAGTGATCCGAATGGGACTTGGACTGAGGTTAGACCATCAACGGTTGTGCTTTTAACTTGTCAAAAATCATAAAAAAAAAGAGTTCATTATGAACTCTCTTTTTATTTGTATTATAGACTATTTACAAGAACAGCAGCAATTTTCAGCTTGTTCTCTCAATGTTTGAGCTTTGTCTGTCTTTTCCCAAGGAACTTCGATGTCCAGTCTGCCCATGTGTCCGTAAGCAGCGATATTTTGGTAGAATTTACCGCCGTTTTTGCCAGGCAAGCCGCGAAGGTCAAATTGGTTAATGATTGAAGCAGGTCTCAAATCAAAGTTTTTGATAACTAGTTTTTCAATAGCGTCATCAGAAATTTTGCCTGTACCGAAAGTTTCAACCATAACAGAAACAGGTTCTGCAACACCGATTGCATATGCAACTTCGATTTCGCATTTTTCTGCTAAACCAGCTGCAACAATGTTTTTCGCAACGTATCTTGTCGCATAAGCTGCAGAACGGTCAACCTTTGTAGGATCTTTTCCTGAGAAAGCGCCGCCGCCGTGACGAGAGTATCCGCCATACGTATCAACGATGATTTTTCTTCCTGTTAAACCTGCGTCACCTTGAGGGCCGCCGATTACGAATCTTCCTGACGGATTGATTAAGTATTTTGTATTTTCATCAGGTTTGATTGCGTCGTTTGCAAAAACAGGTTCGATAACGTATTTAATAAGGTCTGTTCTGATTCTCTCTTGAACAAATTTGTTATCATCATTGCCGTCGATATCAGGATCGTGTTGAGTTGAAAGCAATACAGTATCAATTCTTGACGGTTTGCCGTCGATGTATTCAACAGAAACCTGAGATTTTCCGTCAGGTCTCAAGTAGCTTAAGGTGTTGTTTTTTCTCACTTCAGCTAATTTTAGCGCCAATCTGTGTGCCAAGCTTATCGGAAGCGGCATCATTTCAGGAGTTTCGTTGCAGGCAAAGCCGAACATAATACCTTGGTCGCCCGCACCGATGTTTTCTGTTTCCATAGTTGAAGTGCTTGCATTGTTATCACGTGTTTCGAGTGCTTTGTTTACGCCGCCCGCGATATCACAAGACTGTTCATCAATGCTTGTTAAAACCGCACATGTTTTATAGTCAAACCCGCCGCCTTCGCGTCCGACGTAGCCGATGTTCTTGATTGTGTTTCTTACAACTTGCGGAATATCAACGTAACAATCTGATGTAATTTCACCGCAAACAAGAGCCATACCTGTTGTTACGGTAGTTTCTGCCGCAACTCTGGATTTCGGGTCTTTTGTTAAGAATTCATCTAAAATTGCGTCGGAAATCTGGTCACAAACCTTATCAGGGTGTCCTTCCGTTACAGATTCAGACGTGAATAAAAATCTTTTTGAAGCCATTTTGCCTCTCCCTTTTTCGTAATCCTCAAAACAGCTGTCACCTGTTTGTTACTGGTATAGTACTTCAAAAAGGATATAGGGTCAACAAGTCTTTATTCGAAAATTTATATTAATATAAAATTCCTGTTTCAAAAATTTTCTGAAGTTTTTCTCGCATAACGGTGTTGATTTCCTCAGGAGATTTCGTTCCGTCAATCGATATAAACCCGTATTCGTCTTTCATTTTGGAGTATTCTTCAAGACATTTGCTTTGATATAATTTAAATGATTTATAGAAATCTCGGCTTAAACCAATGTCGCGACCTGATTCATAGTAATCAAGCCCTGTTGTGCCGATAATTCTTTTGAGAAGAGTTTCAACCGGCATGTCGAGGTAAAACACCAAATCAGGTTCAGGCGCATAATCATATAGTTTTTTCACCCAATTCATGTCGTGGTCACGGACAACATCACGCACAAATGCTGTGTATGTATATCTGTCCATCAAAACTACAAAACCTGCTTCCAGCGCAGGGATAACGGTATTTGTCAATCTGTCTGCAAAATCTGCCGCATACAAAAGACTGAAAGTAGTTGCGTTTAAAAGATTTCGTTCTTTTGCATCATCAATTACCTGGCTTATCAGGCGGGAAGTCTTCCACTCGCTGACCATTGCGCCGTAGCTTTGGTCTTCAATCCAGCGTTTAAGCATATTGATTTGGGTTGATTTCCCTGCACCATCCGTGCCTTCGACAACAACCAGCAAACCTTCATATCCGTGCTTTGTTTGAAATTTTCCCATTTAGATTGAAATCCCTTTTTTTGCCAGTACTTCTTTTAACTTTTCTCTGAATTTTAGTTGCTTTGTGTGAATGCTTTCTTCCGCGTCGATTTCAAAAAGTCCGTATTCTTCTACCATTTTTTTGTATTCGCCGTTTACACGATTTTGGAAAATTAAATAACTTTCGTATGGGTCGTTGGAAAGCTTCAAATCCATGCCTGCTTCGTAGAATTTCGGTGCTCTGTTGGAGCAAATTCTTTTCAAAGAAACATCGGCGGGAACGCTGAAATAAGCTGTTAAGTCAGGCTGGATTGCAAAGCCGTACATATTTCTAACCCAATCCGGGTCAACGCCCCTTGCGACGTCTCTCGCAAAAGCCGTGTATACATATCTGTCGGCCAGAACCACAAAGCCGGCTTTTAATGCAGGAATAATTATTTTTTCAAGTCTGTCTGCAAAATCTACCGCGTGAAGAAGTGAAAATGTGCGCGGAGACAGAAGATTTTTCTTTTTAGCAAGTTTTGTTGTTTGAGAAATCAAATCGGAAGAGTTCCACTCGGTGTATATTACATCAAGACCCATAGATTGCACCCAGTCGCGCAAAATCGCAAGCTGCGTGGATTTGCCCGAGCCGTCTATGCCCTCAACGCAAATTAAAGTCCCTTTTAAATCATGAGGCTCTGAAAATCTAAGCAATTTCTTTCCCCGTATAAAACTACACTTTGACCATAATAGCACAAGTCAAAAAATTATTGTAGCCCTTCCCATTCGGCATAAAAGTTCTTTAAAAAATCTTCCATAACTTTGTGTCTGCCTTCTGCTATCTTTTTCGCTTCCGGCGTATTCATCCGGTCTTTTAGAAGAAGGAGTTTTTCGTAAAAATGGTTAATTGTGCCGCCATCGGAATCCAGATAACTTTCTGCTGTGTCATGAAGCTCTATTTCTCTTTCGGGTCTGTGAATTTCACGATTATGTGCGCCGCCGTATGCAAAAGTTCTTGCAATACCGATTGCGCCGATTGCATCAATCCTGTCACCGTCTTGAACTATCATTCCTTCAATGGTATTGATTTTATTTTCAACGTTTGCACCTTTGAATGACATGTTTTTAATTATTTCAAATACATTGGTGCGGGTTTTTTCATCAACGCCAAGAGTTACGAGAAAATCAGACGCTGTTTGGGCACCGATTACAGAATCTCCGCCGTTAAATTTCCAGTCGGCAATATCGTGCAATAGAGCCGCACATTCAACTACAAGACTGTCTGCGTCAGGATAATATTGGAGAATATTTAGCGCATTTTTCCAAACACGGTATACATGCCAAAAGTCATGCCCCGAACCTTCGCCTTGCATTACTTTCTTCACGTGTTCAAGTGTTTTTTCAATGATTTCTGTTTTGTCTAAAGTGTCCATATGACAATTATAATATAAAAATTAAATTCTTGTCATTCTGAAAGCTTTCAATTAAGATAATAGATTAATTAGAATAAAAGGTGGGTAATAAACTATGAGAAAAGTAAGAATGGGAGCTTTTTCCGTTGCAGAGGCAATGATAACTCTTTTGATAGTAAGTGTAGCACTCGCTGCTATGGCGCCGATATTTTCAAAAAAAGCAAGCGTACAAAGCGGAGATTCAAAATGGATGTTTACTCGTAACGGTTCAGATATTACGCGTCCGGGTGGAAATGTCGGAATCGGCGTTCCTGCTTTGTTTAATCCTGAATCCAAGTTTGAAATCAGAGGGGACAATGGTCTGATAATCAAAGTTCAGGCTCCGTCAGGACAAAACGCGAATATTTTAGATATCCGTAAAGGCAATACACAATTGGCATTTATGAATAAAGATGGTGTGTTTTACCTGTCAGAACCGACAATAATAAGAAATTCAGTCTCACAAACCGGGTGGAACCCGCTGACAACATATAACGGTGAAGATTGGAGAAATGCATTAATGCGTGATGGCGGGCTCATGGTTAATACTACCGCCAATAGAAGGGTGTTTACTGCCAGTATTAACGGCACCGAAAATGCATGGATAAACTCAGATGGAAGCTCTTCTTTTGGCGGCTCTCCTCGGGGTATGGTTTCATTTTTCAATTTATCAGCGTGTCCTGCCGGATGGTCTCCTGTAAATTCCCTCTGGAACGGGCGTTTTCCGCGTTTTGCCGGTAATTATAACATTTGTACTTGGGGTGAGTCAGGCGGCAATTGTTCTAACGGAATAAACGAAACAGTCACTTATAACAGCGTGGGTCGCATGGATGGTGAAGGAACAAGACCAATTAGAGGCTCGTTTCAAGATTTTGAACAAAGATATGTCAACATTGGCGGTCCGTTTTTTGTAGATAACAATGTGTGGGCAACTGCAACATACCACTATGGCGGTGCGGCTGCTGTTAATGACCGTATGAATTTTGATTCTTGCCGCACGGTTCCATGTGCTAATGAAAATCGTCCTAAAGCTATCACTCTCCTCGGTTGTCAAAAAAATTAGTTTTAAATAGCTTAAAGAGTTGAAATATACCGGATTTTGGATTATAATAATTCGGTTGAAAGAAGTATGGAGTTGAGTGGACGTGAAAGTATTGGAAATAAAGGTATTTGCAGGGGGGGGGGAACTCTGTCATAATAGAAGTGATAAAAAATTCACTTTTTTCGAAAAAGCTCCTAAAATAAGTGTTTGTGAAGAAATTAAAAAGGCCCGAAAAGCTTTTTCCGTTGCAGAGGCAATGATAACCTTATTGATAGTAAGTGTAGCGCTCGCTGCAATGGCGCCGATAATGACTAAAAAAGCCCGAAATGATGCGAGTGGTAATTCAAAATGGGTGTATACCAAAAACGGAACTGATATAACAAGGGTTGGCGGCAAGGTTGGGATTGGTCTTGCTGTTAATGAAAATCCTTCTGCAAAACTACATGTAAAAGGCGGGCATACATTGATAGAGGGAACAGGAACAGATGCGGTGTTTGTTGTGAATGTTGACGGTGCTAATTTTCCCGTCAGGATTGAGGACAAAAAGGCGAAAAAAATGGTCTATGTTGATTTCCAGTATAATAACCCTGTTGTCTATATGAAAGATGGGGTTGTTACGTCATTTATGAGTATGGACGGAAATGTTTATAAGCGAAATAAGGGAGTGGATGAAGAGAAGACTGTTCAACAAGGAATGGTTTCTTTTTTCAGACTTCCTAATTGTCCTAACGGCTGGAGAAATGTAAATGATCCGTCAATCGGGTGGGGTGGATTATATTTTAGGGTTGCGGATGCAAACAATGTTTATGGTTCATATCAAGCTGACCAAAATAAAGTTCATAATCATCAATATGGCTTTAGGTATGCTACGTTTGGCTATAGGGATGGTGGTGAAGTTGGACTTGGGCGCGGAGATAGCAAGGCAAATATTGAGGGTTGGGGTATTGCAACAGCCAATGAAGGGAGTTCTGAAGCAAGACCCCAAACGGTTCCTTTAACGGCTTGTGAAAAACTTTGATTCTTTAGATTTTGTAAACATTTATCAATACTTTGAAATTCGCACTGGCGGGAGTTTGTGCAATTTTGTATTATAATAATATGAAGTATTTAAAATGGAATGAAAAATATTTAAGCATGGAAGTTAAAGAAAAGGCTCTTAATGAGCTTAAAAAAGTTGTAAATCAGTGCAAGGCTTGTGATTTAGGTTCAACCTGCACAAATAAAGTTTTTTCGGACGGAAATCCGAGTGCAAAAATTATGCTAATAGGGGAAGCTCCCGGAGCGGATGAGGATGCGTCAGGTATTCCTTTTGTAGGACGTGCGGGCAAATTTTTGACGCAAATGATTACAGAGCTTGGTTTTGAGCGAAAAAATGATTTTTATATTGTAAATACGGTGAAATGTCGTCCTCCTAACAATCGCGTTCCGTCAGATTTTGAAAAAAATTGCTGCAGCGAATATCTTTCTGCGCAGATTAACATTGTTCAGCCGAAAGTTATAATTTTGTGCGGCGCTACTGCGTTAAAATCTTTTAGTCAAAAAGAATACAAGATTTCTGAAATTCGTGGACAATGGATTGATTTGTTTGGCGAAATCAAGGCTATGGCTATTTTTCACCCGTCATACCTTTTGAGAAATCATTCCCTTGAGGAGGGTTCTCCTCGTGATTTGACTAAAAAAGATTTGCGGCGCGTAAAAAATTATATAGAGAAATTGAATTTACCCCAAAAATAGCTTAAAGTATTGTAATAATATACACACCGGGCGGTTCTTTTGCTACAATATTACAATGGATTATTGTAACTATTAGAGAGCATTTTATGAGCGAAAATCAATATTTAGGGATTATAGAAAACAAGCTTGACGCTGTGACGGAACTTGTTGAACAGCAAGTGAAATCAGGAGTTTTCTTCGATGGATTTACCAAGCAGGTTTTGGAGAAAATCCACAACAAACTTGAAGTTATTTCAAATTACGAGACAAATGAGCTCATAACATATTTAACTGAAGAGCTGAAACGCAGTCTGGAAGAAAGACACAGCGCATTGCAAGACAGGCTGGATAATGTCCAAGGTCAGATTAATGGTGTTCAGGCAAATTTAAATGATTCTTTAAAAACTCCTGAAATTGCTAATATATTTACAAAATTATCTGATAATCTTTTAGATTTTTCCCGAGATTTAAGCTCTCAAACAAGATACTTCAATACTACAATTGAAGATGTGAAAGCTTCTATTGACGGCATAAATATTGATGAAAAAATTTCCAGACAATCTGAAAATATAAAAGGCGAAATTGATGGATACAAAGCTAACTTAGATCGCTTGGCCGACAATATCAATTCAAGTTTTAATTCGGTTCAAAGAATGATTGAAAACAATGCGCCGTCTGAAGCTTTGGTTGCACTCTCCGGAGATATTTCAGTTGTTCAAAAAGGCTTGAATGACATTATCAGCGCTGTTGTTACAATGAACGGTAAACAGGGTGAAATTATTTCGAGTATTTCTGCAATTGCGGGCGGAATGGATGTTCAGGATATCAGATTGGATGTTTCTGCTATAGTTGCTGAAATGCAGGCTCTAAAAGAGTCTGTGCGTGTTCTTGTAAACAAGTCGGACATCGAAGCGCTCAATGAAAAGTTGAATTTTGCAATAGAAACCGTCTCCAACTTAAAAGAGCTTTCGGCTTTTAACGATAGTGAAAATAAATCTATTTTTAACTCTTACTTTGTTGATTTGACGAATCTTGTTTCTACGCTTGTCTCAAAAGAAGAAGGGGAGCTGATTAAAAGCAGGTTGGAGTTTATCCAATCAGGAATTGAGTCCGGTAAAACTAACTTTGAAAGATTGATGGAAGTCAATAATAATGAGGTTAAAAATCTTATCCCGCTTATTTCTTCGCTTTCTACAAAAGATAATGTTAAAGAAATTTCAGATAACGCCATATTGGAGCTTACAAGACTTACGAATGAATGGAATGAGCGACTTGTGTCAAGCAATTCTGCAGTTGATGAAAAACTTGAGTCGTTTAAAATGGCTTTGTCCAATATTTTTGAGGCTTTGGGTGGAATTAATTCTAAAATTGATTTCGGCAAGGGGCAAAATGAAACTGCAATAAAGGATGAAATTTCCTCGATAAACGACTATATTTCTCAAATGAGCGAGCAGGTTGCAGGTTCAACTCGCAATTCTGTTATGGAAATGTCGGCTAAATTTGGTGAAATAAGCTTTCTTGTCAACTCAAAAATCGATAATTTATCAGGTTTAATCAATTCTTCTCAGAATGGTCTTAAAGATGAATTGACGGATAATATTGCTCAATTAAAAGACTTTTCTCAAAATCTTGTAAATGTAATTTCTGAGTTCGAAGGGAAACTAAGCGAAAAAGCAGAAGAAATTAAACTGGATGCAAACGAAAAATACAATTCACTTGTTTCGAGAGTAGATAATTTAACTGAAATTTATACAAATTCAAATGCCGCTAATAAATCTGAAATCCTTGCTCAGATTGATTCTGTCAAGGCTATCGTGCAGGCTTCGCGTTCTATTATCGAGAGCAATAATAACTATGATGTTGTGAATTCTAAAATTGAATCGCTCGAGACGGTAATAATCCAAAACAAAGAAGAAGTTTCGGCTTCAAACAACACTGTAGTCAGTGCAATAGACGCACATGTGGGCATTCTCGAGCAAATCAACAACAGTGTAAAAGATTTATACATTGGAATAGCGGATGGAAAATCCTCCGGTATAAACAACAAAGCAGAAATCATAAATGTTGTCACTGACAAGGTTTCGCAGGTCACAACTCTTATTGACGAGGTAAAAGGGCAGATTGCGTTTGATTTTATAGGAAGTCAAGAAAATTTGACTGAAAAATTCGAAGTTCTGCGCTCTGAGACCGAACAATTTAAAACTATCTTGAATGAAGTGAATGAAAATCAAGCAAGCAAACAGATTTTGGCGGCTATATTAGAAAGCGTAACAGGCAAATTAGAATCTGTTTCTAATCTCATAACTCAAAACAAAGATTACACTCTTGAGCAGTATGACGGCATTAAAAACCTTACAAACAGCTTGAAAAATGATATTTCAGATGTAGTTGTTATTCTTAATCAGTCGGCTGAGTTTGCCGGAAATATGCTGGATAGGATTTCTGCGGGATTCGTTGATATTTCTGAAAATTTAACAAAGCAGGTTGCGGTTCTTAAAAATGATATCGGAAATTTGAATTCTGAGCACAAATTTGAAATAGTTAAACAGATTGAAGGTCTGGAAACGCAGTTATGCGCTGTACAAGACGCGATAGCAAGTTTTAATTTCGACGAGTCGGTGAAAGAACAGCTTCTGGATTTAAAACATCAGATTGAAGCATTTAATCAGCAATCTTTGGGTGATATTTTAAGCTCTATCGGCGCTTCAAATGAAAAAACAAGTGAAGATATTAAAGAAACCGTAAGCAGTGTAAAAACTTGCTTTGACGAGGTTTTAGGCAGAATTAATCTTATGCACGCTCAATCTGACGGATTCAAAAATGATATTGTCAGAAGTGTTATAGAAAACTTTGAAAGCGTAAGCCAAAAAGCGGAACTTTTGACTGACAATCTGGAAAAAGCGGCTTATGGAAATAAGGAACAAATAATTGGTGAAATTAACAATCTTAAGGCTTCTGCCGGGGACTTGAATGCGCAAATTCAGTCAGTCGGCGATAATATGCTTAAAGATGAGTTTATTTTGGCTCAAACTGACAAAATTCAAGATGTTGTCAGGATTTTAGCGGAAGATTTCGGCGCTCGTTTGGATGATATCAGCAACACTGATAAAGGTTATGTTTCGGATGCGGTTAAATCTGCTGTCAGCGATTTACAGCAGGAAGTTACTGATAGTATTAATTACTTGAAAGGCTTGAATTTGAACCTGGACAGAAGCCTGGCGGCGGCTAAAAGTGATATTTTAGAGGGGATTTTCTCTCTAAAAGATACGGCAGCAAAAAATATTGATGTTACAAATGCGGCCAAGGATGCTGTTATTATTGAGATTTCACAATCTCTTGCCGATAAAACAATAGACATTAAATCGTCAATAGAAGCTAAAATTCAAGAAAATAGCGATAGATTTGATGAAAAAATTGGCGTAATTTCAAGCAATATTCAGCAAAGCGGTGTTAAGAATAAGGAACAAATTTTAGCAATTTTAGAAGAGCTGAAAACAGCTGCGGTAAACATAAACACAGGACTTATTGAGGCGCTTGCTTCTCATAATTCTGACATAAAATCATCATTTAATATCAAGGCTGAAGAAAATTATACAGGGCTAAAAGATTCTTTGGCGATTATTTCCCAAAATCTTCAAAGTAACAGCTCAGGCAATAAAGAACAAATTATTGAAGCTGTAAGAAATATTGAAACTGAGTTCAATAAAGTTCAAGTTGATTTTGCTGCCGCTGCCGATAGCAGAAAAGAAGAAATTCTTGGCGCTGTTCGCAATGCTGAGGAAATTTACGGAAGAATCCAAGAGGATATTTCAATTTCCGCGGACAATAAAAAAGAAGAGATAAAGACTTCTATTGAAGCTAAAATCGAAGAAAATACACAAATTTTTGCAGACAAATTGAATTTGCTTTCGAATACGCTTCAAAACGCGGGTTACAGAAACAAACAGCAGATTATGGACGAAATTTCTGCGCTCAAACCTGCAAATGAAGAGTTAAAAACAATTGTGTATGATGTTCAGGCTGAGTTAAAACAGAATGCTGCCGACAATAAATCTGATATAATCACAAAAATTAGTGAATTGAAAACCGTAATAAGTGCTAATGAAGCCTCAATTTCTGCAGTTTGCCAGGAAAAAATTGCTGAAATAGTTTCTGAAATTTCTGAAAAAATCGATGAAGCAACACTTCAATCAGAAAAAACAAAAAATGACGTTTCAGAAAGCTTGAAAACAATAGCTGTCGACAACAGAGCAGAAATTATTTCTCAAATCGTTAAACACGCAGATATTTTAGACGGTAAACTTGCAGAAACCGCAGAGAAGATTCAAAGCACCGCGCTTTCGAACAAATCTGAATTGATTTCGGCGATTTCCGGGTTCCAATCTTCCTCTGATGAAATTAAGGAAGAGTTGATTTCTATTAGTGAAAAAATTCTTTCTGAAAGCGATATTTCCGAAGAAACAGATAAAATTAGAGCGTCAATAAGTACACTTTCTGAAAGTATCTCTGCAAAAATAAATGAGCTTTCTGCTTCTGCCGGGGATAAAGTTGTCGAAGAAATGCAGACTTTTGCTGCTTCGATGAAAAATGAATTGGCTTCGGCACTTTCTACGATAAAAAGCTTAAACAATTCTTTTAATGCTGCAGCTGAAGAGACGAAAACGGCAGTGACAAGCCAGCTTGAGGAAATCCGTGAGTTAGTTTCTGAAAACAAAGAAAATTTGGCAAATACGGCCTCTAAACTTAAATTAGATTTTGATTTGTCATTGAATTCAGTCAGCGAAAAAATTAATGGTGCTATTCCTTCCCGCGAAGAGCTTGTTGAAGCTTTTTCAGCGGCAAACGAAGAATTGGACGGCAAACTTGATGATAATGTTCACAAAATCGAGGCTTTAAAAACTGATATCAAGCAGATATTAGGAAGTTCGTTCGCAAACATAAGCGATACAATTGCACAAGGTAAAACGAGTGATGATGAATTTAAAGAAACTATCAGTTACGAGTTCAAAAAGTCTATTGAAAATATTACAGACAAACTTTTTAAAGCTGATGAAGAAAATACCTCTTTGAAATCTGAACTTTTGTTTGAGATTCAAAAATCATACAATGTTCTTACCGAAAAGCTTGATACACAAGGTGAAAAAACAGACAGTCTTAAAGCTTCTGTAAGCGAAGTTGTGTCTGATAACTTAAATGTTATGGACGAAAAACTTCAAAACAAATATAACAAGCTTCAGGCAAGTTTAATTAAAGATATTTCGGAAGAAATAAATATAGAAGCGCTCAAAGCCGATATCTGCAAGGATATCCTTGAAAATTCCGCAAATATTGCAGGAAAAATGGATGAGTTGGCAGAAACTTTAAGCAGTGACAATCAGGCGTTTGAAACACTTGCCAAAACCAATAAAGACGCTATTTTGGCGCAGATTACAATGCTCAAAAACGATATTTCGAATATCAAAGTTGATATAGATATTCTGCCTGAAGTGAAGCGTATTGAAGAAAAATTTGAGAGTGTTTCGGATAATATTTTGGATGCGCTTTCAAACGATTTAGATGCTAGTTTTACTGAAAATATCAAAATAATCACAGAAGCTGTTGAGGATAAAATTTCATATATCAAAGACGATATTCAAGAGGTAGTTCTTAAAATTTCTGAGGTTGATTCAGTTGCTTCGACCGTAAAGGATATTGTCACAGTTCAGTTTGAGGACTACTTTGACTCGTTTGAGTCAAAGCTTACAAATTTTGGCGATGATCTGAAAAAATATATGTCTAAAGCCACTGATAATCTTTCTGAGACAATCGAACAGTATCAAAAAGAGCTTAGCAGCCTTTGTGACATTGACTTGGAAGGCTATCACGAGGATACAAAGAAGTTCGTCAAAGAACAAATTGAAACTTTAACTGAAAAACTGGATGATCTAAAATCCGATATAAACAATCAGGGACAGATTGAGGAATTTTCGTCCGAAATCAAAGACACTGTTATTTCTTCTTCTGAAAATATCAACAAGCGCTTGGAAATTCTTCGCGATATAATTATTGCTGATATGCCGAATGGTGATGAGCTTAATGCTCAGCTTGAAGAATTACAAGATGTGCTTGCTGTTGTTAATAAAAATGCGATTGACGCGAAGAATGAAAGTTCTTCGTTGAAAGACGTTGTTTCCCGCTATCAGAAAGAGATAAACGCGCTTTCTGATATTGATTTGTCTTCTTTTCAATCAGAGACGCAAGATTTTATTAAGAGTGAATTGAAGCAGGTTAAAGAACAGTTTGTCCTAAATCTTACGAGCGTATTTGAAAATATTTCTTTCATTGAAGAGTCGGAAGAAATTCAAAGTGCGATTTATGATAATGCTGATGACATCAAAAAAGAAATCAATAATTTAAAAACAGCATTGATTGATAATTCTAACTCTAATGATGATATCGACGATAAGTTTGATAATTTAAAAACTATCCTTGAGAGCATTACAACGGGCACTTCTTCAAAATCGGGTGATTACATATACACGCTCCCTGATGTTGAGACGGATATCGCAAAAATGCGTATGGCAATCGGTGATATCACAGATATGCTTAAACGCAGCAAGGAAGAAGGAAATGATGTTGCAGAGCGTCTGGACTCTATTGATGATATCAGAGATGATATTTCAAGCATTTCAAAACGCACAAACAAGCTTATTTTGACTTCTGATGATTCAAATAAATACTTAAAAGAAAATATTAGTGAATTCAAGAAAGTTGTAAACGAACTTAATCAAAAATGCAATCAAATTGACAGTACGCAGTTAAATCGAAATATAACAGATGTTAAATCGCTTGTTATGTCTTCGTTAAAGTCAGACAAAATTCTGAATGAAGCCTTTATGCACCTTGCAGAATGGATTGATGAGTCGGCAGCTACGATGAACTCAATAGGCGGAATTACTGAAAAATTAGACAAGACTATGGATAATATTGGCGGAAATGTTGAAGAGCTTTCATCCAAAGTTATGGAACTTGAAAAATCAAATAGACTTCTTTCAGATATGAAAGAAACTTTGTCGGATTTAGCGCTAAGAGCCGAGAAAAAAGGCGATATTGATTACTCAAAATCTCTTTACGAAATGGAGTATACTTTAGACAAAATTTCTGACAAAATGGACGTTCAGGAGCTTAAAATCAAGTCGCTTGAGAAAAAACTTGATTCAATCGCAAACAGTCCTGCTTCCTCAAACGAAGAAATGACTTCAATCCTTGAATTTATTGCGTCTCAGGTGAGTGCGGCGAATGAAAACTCTCGCGGGAATAAATTATTAATGCAAAAAATTGATGCAATGGAACGCCAAATGGATAGATTTGAGAAAAGCATTTCGAGAATTACGGCATTCGTAGACGAAGATAATCAATAAACGATAATTAACGTACAAAAATGTCTTTATTAGTTATAGAGTTGATTTCAGGTGCTGAAAAAGGCGGGTTTTTGTAATCTATTTCAATAACTTTGTATCTTGAAGGAGTTTCAAAAAGCGCTGTGCCGACGATATTCAATATCCCGTGCTCGTCTTTCACCTCGTGGTTATCGTGGTAGTGACCTGCAAGGATGAGAACGACATTATTGTGTCTGCTCAAAATTCCGTGGTAAACTTCAGGTTCAAGCATATTGTGGCTTGTTCTGTCTTCGAGCGGAATAAGCGGTTCGTGCTGACAAATCACAACCTTTTTGTTTTTATTCTTTTTAAGTGTTTTTTCAAGCCATTGTGCGGTATTTTCAGTCAAATACCCATGTGCACTCGGAAAACGAGTCGCAGTAGTATCTAACATTACAAATACAAGTCCGCTTTTCGGAGAAAATGTAAAATTCTTTTCCATAGGCTGATTAGGGTTGTATGAAGAAACAGCCTCCAAGAAAGTTTCTTTAGACATTCCGCCTATACTGTGCACATCGTGGTTTCCCATTAGTACGTAATAGGGCTTTTTCAGGTCACTTACAATATTTAAAAATAAATCTAATTCTTTTTCTTTCGATGCATTTATTACATCCCCGGTAAAGACAACAAAATCAATTGTTTTGTCGTTGTTTATTTGTTTTACTGCTTTTTTTAAACTTTCTTGTGCTACAGAAAGGTTTCTGCGGCTGTTACTTTCATTATCTAGCGACAAGTGAACATCTGTAATTTGAGCAAATTTTACAGAAGCCGCATATGCACAATTTACGCTCAAAAGGATAATTAGGATTAATTTAAAAATCGTTTTCATATCTTATAAGTACCATACAAAAAAAAATCAGTCAATTTTACAAAAAAAGAGAGCTTGTTATAAAGCTCTCTTTTTTAATATTTATTTTAATTTTATATTTTTTTGTAAACGATAGAAGCGTTGTGGCCGCCGAAGCCAAATGAGTTTGTAAGCGCAACATCAACGTTTCTCTCTTTCGCTGCATGCGGAGTGTAGTCAAGGTTAGCAACTTCTTCGTCTTGGTTATCAAGATTGATAGTCGGAGGTACAATACCATTTTGAATAGCTTTTATACAAATAATTGATTCAACTGCACCTGAAGCACCAAGCATGTGACCTATCATAGATTTTGTTGATGATACGGAAAGATTTGAGTTTTCAGTCTTATCACCAAATACTCGTGCTACCGCGTGAGATTCAGCTTTGTCACCCAACCCCGTTGATGTGCCGTGTGTATTTACATAATGAACATCTTTTGGCTCAAGTCCCGCGTCTTTAACAGCATCTTCCATGGAGCGTTGTGCGCCTTTGCCTTCAGGGCAAGGTGCAACGACGTCATATGCATCAGCAGTTTGACCGTAACCCACGATTTCTGCGTAAATTTTTGCACCGCGTTTTTTTGCGTGTTCATATTCTTCCAGAATAAGAATACCGGCACCTTCAGCCATTACAAAGCCGTCACGGTCTTTATCATATGGTCTTGAAGCTTTTGCAGGTTCATCGTTTCTTTTTGAAAGTGTTCTTGCGCTTGAGAATGCACCGATACCAAGGTGAGTGATAACAGCTTCACATCCGCCTGCGATGACTACATCAGCATCGTTCCATTGGATTGCTCTTAAAGAGTCACCAATTGAGTGAGCAGAAGTTGCACAAGCTGTAACGATAGCTTTATTAATGCCTTTTGCACCGTATTTCATAGAGATTCTACCTGCAGGTATGTTTACAATCAACATAGGCACAGTGTAAGGCGAACATTTTGTAGGTCCGCGTTCGATGATAGCTTTGTGAGCTTTTTCAAACGTATCAAAGCCTCCGGCTGCCGAGCCGACAATGACCCCAACTTTGTATGGGTCAAGATCACTGTTTTCAAGATCTAAACCTGCGTCGTTCATTGCTTCTTCAGCGGCAATCAATGCAAATTGTGTAAATCTGTCTGTTTTTTTAACTTCTTTAGGGTCAAAATATTCTAAAGGGTCGTAGCCTTTAACTTCCCCTGCGATATGCACGTTATGTTTTTCCAAATCAATATTTGTAATAGGACCAATGCCGCTTTTTCCGGCAGTAAGGTTTTCCCATAATTTGTCAACACCCGCTCCATAAGGGGTAACAGCTCCCATACCTGTTATGACGACTCTTCTTTTTGACATGTTTTATACCCTTTTATTAATCTTTACATAGCAATTAAATTGCTTAGGTTCTTTCTAAAATTACGAGGAGAATTTAATATAAAATGCTCCTCGTAAAAAAGTATTTGCGTTAAAAAATTACGAATTAGCTTCGATGTAGTTAACAGCGTCTTGTACAGTTGCGATTTTTTCAGCTTCTTCATCAGGGATTTCGCATCCGAATTCTTCTTCAAAAGCCATAACCAATTCAACTGTATCCAAAGAATCAGCGCCCAAATCAGCTGTAAAGCTTGCTTCCGGAGTAACCAAAGCTTCTTCAACGCTTAATTGATCAACTACTACTTTTTTAACTCTTTCAAATGTGCTCATTTTAATTTCCTCATACTTAAATTAATAACTATTTCTAACAATTTTATTATACTATAAAAGATTATTTTGCCAAATTATATTACAAAATAATTTACACTACTAATCCGCCGTCAACGCCGATGACTTGAGCGGTTATGTAGTTTCCGTCTTCTATTAAGAATTTGACCGTTTTTGCAATGTCTTCAGGCAAACCGAGTCTTCTCAAAGGAATGTGGTCTGTTATTCCGTCGAGTTTAAGGTCTTTTGTCATATCAGTTTGGATGAATCCCGGTGCAACAGCGTTAACTCTGATTCCGCGGGAGCCCATTTCTTTAGCAAGAGCTTTTGTGAAACCGATTAAACCTGCCTTAGCTGAAGCATAGTTGGTTTGTCCCGCATTTCCATAAACGCCTGCAATACTAGCCATATTGACAATAGCACCTTTGCGGGCTTTCATCATAACTTTAGCTACAGGGTTTGTTACATAAAATGCTGAGTTTAAGTTAGTGTTGATAACAGCTTCCCAAGCCTCATCGTTCATTCTTACAAATAAACCGTCGCGTGTTATGCCTGCATTATTAACAAGCGCATCGATTTGCCCGAAATCATTCATGATTTCTGCTACTGCTGCTTCGCACGCTTCTTTTGATGAAACATCAAATTGGTATGCTTTTGCATCTACACCCAAATCTTTAATTTCTTTAACTGTATTGTCAGCAGCTTCTTTGTTTCCTGCATAGTTTACAGCTACGCTATATCCTGCTTTTGCAAGCTCGATTGCGCAAGCTTTTCCTATACCTCTTGAGCCGCCTGTTACAAGTGCAACTTTCTTTTCTGTCATTATCATACTCCTTAGAACTGAATTCTTCCGATATTTTCAATCATATCACAGAAATCAAATTTTGCATTTATTCTTGAAATTGTGTACGGTTTTTTGCTATTATGAAACATGTAAAATATTTAGGAGGGACAAAATATGAAAAAATTGGCAGTTACTTTATTAATCGGTACAATGATTGCTTCTTCTGCATTGGCGGCAACAAATTCCAATCCGTTCAAAGAAAGCTGGAACGATACAAAAAAAATATACACAGATGCAGCTAAATCTGCAAATGATAAAGCAAAAGCTGATATGAAAGCTAAACAAAACAGCCAGCAAGCAAAAGCTAAGGCAGAACAAGATGCTCGTCAAAAAGAACAGGCGGCTAAAAGAGCTGAAATTCAAAAGAAAATTGAAGATGCAAAAAATGCGCCTCAAAAGAGACAAGAGGAGTTGGCTAAACAGAGGGAAGCGCAAAAGAAAACATATGAACAACAGACAAAAGCAAGACAGGACGCTCAAAAGAAAAAGCAACAAGATGCTTTAAATAATCTTCAAAAGAAAATTTACGGAAACTAATTTTCCTGCAACAAAAAACAGCGGCTAAATTCATCAGCCGCTGTTTTTTTGTATTATTTTATACGTTTGCCGTTTTTAATGTTTCGATTGTTGCATTCAAGCTTTCAACGTCATAGATATTGTAAGTTGTAATTGCAGGATTGATTTTTTTTACTAAACCTGCAAGGACTTTGCCCGGTCCAATTTCGATAATGGTATCAACGCCATTTTCAGCCATTTTATTTACTGTTTGTGTCCAATACACTGAAGAATAAATCTGTTCCGGCATTTTTTGCTTAAACGATTCTCCGGAAATAGTTTCTTCCGCGTCGGCATTTGTTATTACAGGGCAGTTTGCGTCATTAACATCAAAACTTTCAACATAACCTTTGAATTCATCGGCTGCGTCTTTCATCAAGGCACTGTGGAACGCGCCCGAAACAGCCAAAGGAATAACTCTTTTTGCGCCTGCTGCTTTCAACAATTCGCAAGCCTTTTCAATAGCTTTAGTTTCACCCGTGATAACAATTTGCGCAGGTGAATTGTAATTTGCAACCGATACAATGCCCTCAGATTGCGCATTTTTAACACACTCTTCAACCTGCTCCTGCGCCATACCTATTACTGCTGCCATTGAGCCTGTTGCAGCTGCGTTCATAAGTTCTGCACGTTTTTGAACTATTTTCAAGACATCATCTAAATCAAGTGCCCAAGCGGAATACAATGCCGAATACTCACCCAAGCTGTGACCTGCAACGTAGTCGGGTTTTACATCACATTTTTCTTTAAATGCTTCCAAAGCTGCTATTGATGTGACCAAAATGGCAGGCTGTGTGTTTATTGTTTGTTTTAAATCTTCATCAGGTCCTTCGAAGCACATTGTAGAAATACTTTTACCTAAAACTACATCAGCTCTATCAAAAACTTCTCTTGCTGATGAAAAATTGTCGTATAAATCTTTTCCCATCCCAACAGATTGTGAGCCCTGTCCGGGGAATACAAAAGCTATTTTGCCCATAATTTTCTCCTTTTAAATTGATAAAACGATTATCTCAAAAACTATTTCTTTAGGCAAACAAATGTAAATAATATGTGTTTTTCATAAATTTGTAAACTTTTGTAAAAATGGATTTTATTCTTACGTAGAGCGAATAAACTCCTAAATAGAATAGAATGGGATGGGTAAGCAATAACTTTTTGATTTGCGTTTTCATGAAATTATAAGACATTGGTTTTAGAATTAGAAAACAGAGGAGAATGATTATGGCAAATTTGAATGTACAAAATGTAGTCGCAAAATGCTTTGAGGGCGGAAAAATCAACATGGACGCTGTAAAACAGTGTGCGGGAAAATTTGGTTTTGACGCAAAATTAATCAAAGAGGATATGTCTGTTTTTCAGGTAGAAAAACTATTAAAGGGACTAAAATAAATGGTGCGGGTTAATGCCGTACAAATTAGGTTTTAAGTTTATAAAAAATAAAGAAAGGTTTTTATGGCTGATATTAAAGAAATAGGGGGACAGCAAAATAATATTGCTACTCAGACATCTCAATCTCCCGAAGCGCAGAAACAGATTAAGATGCAGAAAGAAAAGCAGTTAAAGGCTCAGCAGCAAGCAAGAATAGCTCGAGAACTACAAGCAAAGCTTAGCGGAATCTGGGCAATGGATAGCAAGATTCGCTCAGGTGGCGGTGATATGGCTAGCCGGAATATTTTGAAAAGTTCAATAGATTCTGATGTTAAAGCATTGGGTTTGGCTAATGACGGAAATTTAATCAATCAGCTAAGGACTCTTGCAATGGCGTAAATGATTCTAAAAAGCAGTTTAATAAATAACGGAGTTTCTATGGGCTATAGCATAAATAATGATTATAAAATGCCGGTACCGATTGCAAAGCCGTCACAACAAAAGCCTTCGCGTGAGGAAGTCGCTAAATTAGCCGAAATATATGAAAATGCATTGGAACGCACGCAGGCAGAACAAAAAATGTGGAACATGATGCAGCATGATGGTGCGATGAAAATCGAGGCGCAGCGAAAAAGCGGACATATTTCAGAAGAAGTTGCTCAAGTCCGGCAGCTGACAAACGATGTAATGGCGCACGATGCTTATGCTCGAATTGCTGCTGAATCACAGCAGACAGCATTCAGATATAATGATTTGAAGCAGGATTATCCCGAATATTTTCCAAATAAAAAGCGGACTCTGTAGAATCCGCTTTTATTCTATTTATTGAAAATAATTTTTAGCAAATACCTTCACGTAATCGGACAATCGCTGTTCCGTATGTCATACCTGCACCGAAACCGGTAAGAATCGCTTTGCAAGGAAGTTTTACTTTGCCTTCTTCAACCGCTTCACAGAGTGCGATAGGAATACTAGCTGCAGATGTGTTTCCGTATTTATGGATGTTCACAACTACTTTTTCACTATCATAACCGAGACGATCTGCCATTGCGTCAATAATTCTTAAGTTTGCTTGGTGAGGAACAAGATAATCAATTTCCTCAGGTGTATGACCTGAACGCTCAACACTTTTTGCAATAGCGTCAGGCATTGTTGTTACAACGAACTTGTAAACCTCTTTACCGTTCATATAAACTTTCATTGGCTCTTGTTTACTTGGTTCAACAAGAGGGCAGTTTTCACCTGAAATCGGCATGTTAATTAACATACCCTTTTCGCCGTCTGAAACGGCTTCAATATCCATAATATCTTCTACGCCGTCAACAGACTCTTTCATAACCATTGCGCCTGCTCCGTCTCCGAAAAGCACGCAAGTTGCACGATCTGTCCAGTCGATAAATTTTGAATTAGCGTCACAAGCAACGATAAGTACATTTTTATATGTTCCTGACGCGATAAATGCTTTGGCAATATTCATACCGTATAAAAGCCCTGAACATGCAGCTGTGATATCAAATGCTACTGCGTTTTTTGCACCGATAGCAGCTTGAATTATGCAGCCTGTTGAAGGATAAACATAATGAGGCACAGAAGCTGCTGCAATAATTAAATCAACATCTTCCGGGTTCATTTTAGCGTTTGCAAGTGCTTTTTTTGCTGCATCAATACCTAAATCATTTGCATTTTCTTCACCTGAGCATATACGGCGTTCTTTTATGCCTGTTCTTGAAGTAATCCATTCATCAGAAGTATCCAGAATTTTCGTTAGGTCTTCGTTTGTAATTACAGTATTTGGAACGCTAAAAGCGAGTCCTGCGATCATTGTAGGTATATTCATTCTTATAATCCTTCGTAAAATTCTGATATTTTCTTGTTAACGCCTGATTCAACGGCCTCTTTTGCAACTCTGACAGCATTTTTTATTGCATATGCGGTACTTCTTCCATGAGAAATAACAGTTATGCCTTTAACTCCCAAGAGCAATGCTCCGCCGAATTCTTCGTAGTTGATTTTTTTGTAAATTCTTTTCATAAAAGGTTTTGCTAAAAGCCCGATTATGATAGATATGATATCTTGTTTAAATTCTTGTTGAATCATTTTGAACAACATTGAAGACGAACCTTCTATGATTTTTAATGCAACGTTTCCAACGAAGCCGTCACAAACGACAACGTTACAGTCGCCCAAGAAAAGCTCTTTTCCTTCTACGTTTCCGATGAAGTTTGCTCTGTCACCCATTTCTTCAAGCATTTTGTATGTACCTAATGCAAGATTGTTACCTTTGCTTGCTTCTTCGCCGATGTTCAAGATACCGATACGCGGTTCTTCAACGCCTAGTACGCTTTTGGAGAATGTCGCACCCATAATAGCAAATTGTGTGAGCATTTCAGGAGTACATTCGCTGTTTGCACCTGCGTCAATAAGAACCACAGGTTTTTTCATTGTTGGTAAAGTTGCTGCGATTGCAGGGCGCGCGATACCGGGCAATCTGCCGAGTCCGAACAAACTTGATGCCATAGCCGCACCTGTTGAGCCTGCTGCTACAACTGCTTGAGAGCTGCCTGTTGATACTGCTTCAACAGCAAGCACGATTGAAGATTTTTTCTTCTTTCTGATTGCCTGTCCAGGAGCTTCACCCATTTCAATGACTTCTGTTGCTTGAGTAACTTTTATGTCCAATTTTGAAAGATCAACTTTGATTTTATGCTGAAACATTCCTGCACGATTTTGTTTGATACCTTCTTTTGCAATTCGTTGAAGTTCTTCTTCAATTAAATCTTCTTTTCCGACCAATTCGATAGCAACACCATAGTCATGAGCCGCCCATACTGCGCCTTCTACGGTTGCCTTTGGTGCGTAATCCCCACCCATCGCATCAATTGCAATTCTTGTCATAAAATTTATTCTACCCTCACTTCTATAATTAATATTATATCAAGCAGGAGTTTAAAAGTCCCGCTTGATATAAAAATTTACAAGTTATTCAACTTCGTTAGCGTCGTCGTTTTTCTTAGCTTCTTCAGCTTCAACTTTGACTTCTTCTTTGATTTCTTCAACTTTTTCTTCAACAACTTGTTCTTTTTTTGTTGATTTTTTAGCTGCTGCTTTTTTCTTCGCAGGTTTTACTTCTGCTGCTTGCGCAACGTAGTCTTCGTGCTTGATACTAGCCGGTTTGCCTTTGTAGTATCCGCATTCTGTACATACTGTATGTGCCAAAGCGATAGCGCCGCATTTAGGGCATGTAGTTGTTGTAGGTTTAGTTGCTTTCCAGTTTGATCTTCTGTGTCCTTGGGCTGATGCGCCCGTTCTTTTCTTAGGTACTGCCATTTTTACTTATCCTTTTCTAGTTTTATGTTTTTAAATACATCTAATCTTGGATCGGAGGCTTCTTTTTTGAGATATTTATTCAAAATTTCGTCTCCTACACAATTTATATCACAAACAAGCTGATTTGGGGAATTTAATATTACGGATTGATAAATTAAATCTTCGATACCGATTTCTTGTTTGCTTCCTAAATCTTCGATAAAATTATTTTCTTTAAGCTCAATTTCACCGTCCTGTCCGTCGAACAGCGAGCCTAGCATGTATTTTTCATCTATATTTATGTTAATTTTTCTGTTAAATTCTTTTAAGCATCTTTCGCATGTTGTCTTGATTTCGCCTGAAATTTTTCCTGTTGCTTCGATTATATTTCCTGTTAATTTGAGGGTAATATCTGCAACTATCGGATTTTCTTCGTCAAGGGCATCAATAATTGCCTCAAACTCAATTCTCAAAGCTTGATTCGGTGCGTTTTTAATATCGTCGATTTGTACGTACATATTTCATTCCTTTAAATCTTTACAGCTCAAATCTGAGCAAAGATTAATACAATTTTACTTTCAGCAAAGTCGATTGTCAAACGTAAAGGCACTCAATTAAGAGAAGAAGTGTCCTCTTTTAGAATTTATGGTTATTTTGTTAAATTCATAGAGTCTCGCAGGTCTTTTGGAGCCGGATTTAGTATATTCATCAAGTTCTTTGAGCATATCTGCCGATAAAAATTTCTTTCTGAAGTTTCTTTTGTCTAAATTTTGAGCCAAAATCAATTCGTATGATTTTTGAAGCTCGGTAAGTGTAAACTTCTGAGGCAGCAGTTGATATGCAATCGGGCAGAATTCCAAACGCTCTCTCATGCGTTTTACGGCATATTCGATAATTTCTTTGTGGTCAAAAGCCAATGGCGGCAGGTTGTATACTCCATGCCATTCTACTTCAGTGATTTCTGCATTTTTATCGAAAGACAGTTGCAAGTCATCTGAGCGAATAAGTGCAAAGTAAGCTACTGTAATTACACGTGCGCTTGGGTGACGAAGCGGGTTGCCGAATGTGTATAATTGTTCGAGGTAAACGTTTCTGATATTTGTTTTTTCTTTCAAGACACGCAAGGCCGCATCATCGAGGGTTTCGGATAATTTCACATATCCGCCCGGGAGCGTCCACTTACCTTTAAAAGGTTCGTTGGCACGTTTTACGAGCAGTACTTTTAACTTTTCGTTTTGAATCGTAAAAATAACCGTGTCGACTGTGATTTCATGTGTCTTCGTAAGATTGTACATTTTACCCTGCTTGATAGTGCTTATTTTGTAGCGTTAGTTTCGCTTCCGACATACATTGATATAACGTTGTTTGCAACCGGTGCCTTGTTTTCTGATACTGCCGGTACAGGTTTAGCTGCAGGTGGCATAGTTCTGACAGGCGCTTTAGGCGTGCTGTTTTTTACATTGTGTATCACCGGATCCGGATTGGACTTTTGTCTGTTATATTCTGCCATTATATTTGAAACAAAGGATTTTGTCTCTTTAAACGGAGGCATACCGTTATATCTTGCAACATTTCCCGGTCCTGCGTTATAAGCTGCAAGTGCAAGCTCAACCGAACCGAATTTTTGGTACATCATTTTGTAGTACGTCAATCCGCCTTTAATATTGTCGTTTACGTGATACGGATTGTAGCCCATTCTTTTTGCAGTAGAAGGCATAAGCTGGAATACTCCGACTGCGCCGCCCGCACTTCTTTTGCCATGGCAGTATCCTGACTCAGCTTTCGCAATGCTTAGAGCCAACGCAGGATCAACACCCATTTCCATGGAATGTTTAACAATATATTCTTTGACTGTCATGCTTGATACGTTGTTTGTGTTAGAAGGGGCTGCTTGAACTTGGTTTGATAGTAGGCTCATTGTCATTACGATTGTTAATGTCAATAACTTTCTAATCATTAAAAATCCTCATTTATGTGAAATCGAATTTGTATACTTATTTGTGTTTAAATTCATCTACAAATTTTAAACTTTCTTAATAATGATAACGCAAAAAGATAAAAATTCAAGTTTTACGGGCTTAGCCCACTCAAACTACCTCCTGTAAAAGGTTTCATAAATTGTAAATTTTGTAATTTTGGGGTAAATTTTATCAGCTTTTTGAAATTTATTCATAGAAATCTTCAACCGGTTCGAGGTGAATTATCAGAGGACATTTTTTCAAATCGACAAGTTCCTCTTGAATCTTTATTGGAACCGTATTTGTAGGTATTATTTTTTCATAAGATTTTTCAAAGCCCTTGTAATTATAATTAACCAGAATCCTGGTATTGTTTTTATCTTCATATACGTAGGTTATGCCAGTGGGCTCGCCATGTAAAATTCTTTTATATTTTTGAACCTGCTCAAGAATATCTAATCCGAGACTGTCGTTTTTGATTGTGTTCAGTAACTTAGATGATTCGTTCGAATTTCTGCTATTTTTGGCTAATTGAGACTCTAAATCGATAATTTTTATGACATTTCCTGTGTGTTCTTCGAGTTCGGTGCGCATATTGTCTATACTGATAGTCCCGTCTAAAAGTTTTTCAAAATCTTTTTGGAATTTTAGGTGAAGCTTGATAAGTTCCTGAATTTCTTCCGAAGAAGCATTTTGCAGGGTGTCATATAGATAAGGAATCTCGCCCAGTCTGTAAAGTGATAATTTTTCTTCTTTGGTTAATTGATTTGATGTGAATGCTTCAGATATTACAGCCGGCGTTGGTAACAATTTTGCTTTAGTTTTTGGCGTGTCAGGCTTTGAAAAATCATCAAATTCTACAACTGTGTTTAAATCCTTATTGAACGTTATAATATATGGGTATTGGCTTTTTGGGCGTCTGTTTAGGTCAAATAAAGCTTCATTATATGACAACTCTTCTTCAGGATAAAACGGATTGACAGCTGAAGGATGAAAACAATTCATAATAAATGCAATCGGGCAGGGCTGTTGTGAATAAACTTCGTTTAGAATATTAGTTAATAGTTTGTTTGCCATTAATTCATTAGTTAAATATTTTTGGTTTTTAGGATGTGCAGCGTTGTATTTGGCAAGATTTTCCAAATCAAAAAGAGGTTTTTTGATATTGTTTTCACGGTCTGTTATATAAGCCTCTCTTTTTAATGCCATACTTATTAAGGGGTCTTCGTCATTTATGTATGTGGTGAGGTCTTCAAGTTCTTTTTTATCTAAATTGGCGATTGCCGCGGGAAAATACGGAATATCAAGAAGTTCAATCAGTTTTGCTTTTAATTCGGATTCGAATTTTTTATCTTTAATAAGAGCGACTGCCGCAGGGGGAGTTGGAGCCTTATACAATTTATTTATCGTTCTTTCGCTTAATTTTGCAACAGCTTCGTCTGTTTTGAAAATCGAGTCATATAATTCTTGGTCTTTGTATTCAATTATTGTTTCGAATTGGTTTGCATACTCGCTTTGTTTTTTACCTTTTTGGATTTCTGTATTAATTCTTATTGTCGCGCCATCAAATGGCAGCAAATCCTCTTCTTTTACAAAATTCAAAAATTTCATTACCAGTTTATTCTCGATAATTTCTCTATATAAATTTTTTGGTGAATCAGGATGTTTTTTATTGTATTTTGCTATTTCTGCCAAATCGAAAATAGGTCGGGATTCTCCCTTTGGGAATGTTGCTATATAGTTGCCTTTCAGAATGTTGGCAAGATATCCCTTGTACGTGTAGGATAATGTTGCAAGCTTTTTTATTTCTTCTTTGCTCATTGCCGTTTCTATGTCATTAAAATCCGGTATCTTTCTCAGTTGTTCCAGTTCAATTTTTTGCGACTCTGTAAGTTCAATATTTTTGTTGGTTCTTTTATTGTTTCCGAAAAATGGAACGTAAAAGCCCATGGGTAAAGCTTTGTGGTCACAGCTTACAGTGTATTGATGTTTTGGCTGCGGTGAATTTTTGTGACTAATTTTATAAGAATATATATTTAAAGGTTGTATTTGCATATTTAAATCCGAATTTATTGTACTGTTTTAAAGCTCTAAAATAAATCATTTTGCCATAAAGCGCTACTGCTATTTACATATCTTAAAAATAAAGCTATAATTCACACATACAAAAGGATATGTGAATGAGTGCGAACAGTATTGTAATAGTTTGTGATGATATAATTGTAGCAAAGCTTTTGAGGGTAAAATTAGCTTCTTTAAGAGAAGTTGACAGTGTAAAAATTTCCTCTTTTTTGGATGCAGTTTTTGAAATTGAAAGTAACACGCCCGAAGTCGTAATTGTTTACGGAAAGTCGGATGATGAGACAATTTTTGCCTCAATAAAGAAAATGAAAACGGCAGCTTCTGAACTGAATGCACCTATTTTAGTTGTCACGGATGAGTTAAGTGAAGATTTTATATTGTCAGGTTTTGACGCCGGAGCCGATGATTTTGCGTCTTTGAAAACGTCTGATGGCGAATTTATGATGCGTGTAATTTTGTGTATGCAAAAAAATACGTTGTTAAAGGAAGTGGAAACGAAAAATAAACTTCTTGCCGAGCTTGATGTTATTCAAAATGAATCAGGCTTTTATACCAAGAATTATTCAAAAAAAGTTTTTGAAAATGAAATAAAAAACATACAGAAATACTCTCAGCAAGCTGTCCTAATGATAATCTCAGCGGATATAAACTGCAAAGTCCAGCTTCCGCCTGCAGTTTTAGGGTCAATTGTCAAAAAGTGTACGCGTAATATTGATATAATAGGCTACTGCGGTGACGATAAATTTTATGTACTTCTGAACAAGACGGGCGCAACCGGTGCTATATCTGTTTATCAGCGGATGAAAGAAGAAATTGACGGGCAGTATTCTGTCAGCGCGGGAGCTTGTGAGATTGACAATCTTGATTTTGAAGAAATTGAAAAAAATGCTTTTAAGTCTGTGCAAGAGGCTATAGAGCTTACAGGAACAATTGTTGTTGCTGATACAAGAGAGGACTCGGAGCCGATAAATTGGCTGGACAAAGAAAGCACGGCACAAAAAAATTTCAAATTCTTTAAACAAGCATTTTTAAAAAAGTTGGAGAATGTTATCACGCCTACATTCTATCAAGTGCAAAAAATATGGGAAGAACGGCTTTTTAATACAACTATCGAACAATCATCAGATGACACTCAAAGTCTCTTCATTCTTAGACATGGTGAAGAAAAAAGTATGTTGAAAATTACTTATCCGGGGTTTGCCAAAATTAATATTGATATAATTCACGAATTTGAAGGTGCTTTTCCAAAAGATAGAGTGAGTCTTGATTTAACAGAGCTTACGGATACAAAATTGAACGAAATTATTCTTGAGTTTATAAAAGATTACCAAAGTTACTGCAAAGACGAATAGTTGCTTCTCAACTTTTTAGAGTTACTATGTTGGCATAGAAAAAAGAGGATTTGTTATGCTTAATATTGAAAACTCGCTGCTTTTGATGATTGATATACAGGAAAAACTGGTTAGTATGGTAAATGATGAAAATATCGTCAAAAAAACTTGCGCACTTGCTAATGCGGCAAGGATTCTCGGTTTAAATAAAATTGTTACAGAGCAGTATCCGAGGGGTTTGGGCTCTACTATTCCGTCGGTTATGACCGCACTTGGTGATGATGTAAAATATCTTGAAAAAACTTCGTTTTCGGCTTTAAAGAATTCTGAAATAGAAAAAACTGTTAAAGAGTCGGGCAAAAAACATGTTATTCTTTGCGGAATTGAGGCTCATATTTGTGTTTATCAGACGGCTATAGATCTCATTTCGCAGGGTTTTAATGTTTATCTTGTAAAGGACGCGTCGGCTTCCAGAAATAAATATGAGTTTGAAACAGGTGTTGAGTTGATGAGACAGGAAGGTGTGAAGATTACCTGCGTTGAAATGGTTCTTTTTGAGCTTATTCAATCATCTAAAAATCCTGCATTTAAAGAGGTTCAAGCGCTAATAAAGTAAATTTTTATGGGAGTGGAATTATGAAAAGAGATAAAAAACAAATTATTGAAGACGATTTAAAATATATCTGGCACCCGTTTACGCAGATGAAAAAATATGAGGGTGAAGAAAAACCGATCATCATTACTAAAGGTAAAGGGATTTATATCGAAGATATTGACGGAAATAAATATATTGACGCAGTTTCTTCCTGGTGGGTCAATACGCTCGGGCATGCCAATAAACGTTTAAATAAAGCGCTTTATAAACAGGCAAATACTATCGAACACGTAATTTTTGCCGGATTCACGCATGAACCTGCGGTTAAACTTGCTAAAAGTTTGGTTGAAATGTGCAATAATGATTTGAAACACGTTTTCTTCTCAGATAACGGCTCTACTGCGGTAGAAGTAGCGTTGAAAATGGCATATCAATATTGGTCGCAATCGGGTCATCCCGAAAAAACAAAATTTGTTGCTTTAAAAAACTCTTATCACGGTGACACAATCGGTGCAGTTTCGGTTGGCGGAGTAGACTTGTATCATAAGGTTTATAAGCCGCTTCTGTTTGATATTCTTCAAGCACCGAGCCCTTATTGCTACCGCTGTCCTTTTGGCTGTGAGAAAGAGACTTGTAACCTTGAATGTTTAAAGGTTGTTGAAGAAATTTTTGAACGTGAACATCAAAATATCGCAGGAATCATAATTGAGCCTCTTGTCCAGGCGGCAGGTGGCATGATAATGTACAAGGCTGAATATATGACACGTCTCAGAGACCTATGCGATAAGTATAATATTCTGTTTATAGATGATGAAGTTGCAATGGGCTTTTATCGTACAGGTAAATTATTTGCTTATGAGCATGCCGGGATTGTTCCTGATATTATTTGTGTTGCAAAAGGTATCACGGCAGGATATATGCCTCTTTCGGCAACTTTAACAACGAATAAAATTTATAACGCATTCTATGACGCAGATGAAGACGGTTTAAAAACTTTCTATCACGGACACAGCTATACGGGGAATCCACTTGCAATAAGTGTTGCAGTCGAAAATCTAAAAATTCTTAAAGAGATGAAAATTGAGGAATATTTAAAACCCAAAATTAAAAAATTCAGCAAAGAACTTGAAAAATTCCGCGCTCATAAAAATGTCGGAGAGGTGCGTCAATGCGGCATGATTTCGGCTATTGAGCTTGTGAAAGACAAAGTAACAAAAGAGCCTTTTGATTATAAAGATGAAATCGGTCAAAAAATATATAAAGAGGGTCTAAAATTAGGTGCTATACTAAGACCAATGCATAATTGCATGTATTTTCTGACGCCATATATTATTACCGAAAAAGAGATTCAAAAACTTATCGATATTGCTTGGCAAGCGCTCAACAATGTTCTTCCGAATGAATAACAGCTAATATTTGAATTATTTATCTTTTTGAAGTATAAATGGACATAAATGCTTAATTATTAAGGAATTTTTATGAAAATTGTTATTTTCGGTGCAAATGATATAGGCTGTCTTTTGGCGGCAGAATTGTTTGAAGACCACGATATTGTTGTTATTGACAAAGAAGAAAATAGATCCGACGAATTTAAAAAAATGGATATCGAATTTGTTTTCGGTAATGCTTCAAACATTGATGTCTTAGACAGTATAAATATTAAAGACTCTGATCTTTTTATAGCTTGTTCTAATATGGACGAAGCAAATATCGTTGCGTGTCTGACGGTGAAACGCATGTCGATGACCAAAACGGTTTGTTTTGTAAGTAAACAAGAATATATTGAGTCTTTGGCTCTTATTAAGGGGTCGGAATATCAAGCGGGACTTTTGATTGATAGTGTGATTTGGCCTGAGGCTCTTTTGACACAGGAAATATTCAGAATTATCACCGTTCCTGAAGCGATTGACGTTGAAAACTTTGCTCATGGTAAAGCGCGACTTCTTGAATATAGAATCAAAGAAGATTCAGAGCTTTTAAACAAGCAAATCAAAGATTATTCATTCCCGGAAGAGATACTTATTGTAGGTATTACACGTGATAATAAATTGTTTATTCCTGTCGGTTCAACAGTGTTTGAAGAAGGCGATAAGGTAATATTTATGGGTGCTGCTACTTCGTTGGATATTCTTGCCCGAAATATATTTAAAGATGCAGAAAAAGTTCGTTCTGCAGGGATTATAGGCGGTGGAAACGTTGGTTTGATGCTTGCTCAAGATTTGGAAAAGGCAAATATTCGTACAAAAGTTATCGAAAAAGATTATAAACGCTGTGAATTTCTCACAGAAAATCTCAAAAAAACCTTAGTTTTAAATGGTGACGGTACAGATTTAGAACTTTTGGAAACAGAAGAGTTTGGGGAGTATGATGTTCTTATCAGCGTAACTAATAACGACGAAAAGAACCTTCTTTGTTCGCTTTTGGCAAAACAGCTCGGAGTAAAGAAAGTAATTACTCGTGTTTCGAAGTCAAATAACATTTTATTGTTTGAAAAAGTAGGTATTGATGTTGCGATGTCTCCGAAAGAAGCTGCAATTAATGAAATTATCAACACTATGATTGAAACAGACGTTGATATTGTTGCAACAGTTGAGCAGGGGCAAGGTGAGGTTATTGATATTTATATACCTGAGAATTTCAAGGACAAAAAAATTATGGAGTTGAACTTGCCCGCGCGTGCTATTATTGCCATAATAAAACGCGGAACAAAAGTTATAATTCCGACCGGTAACACTCTTGTGAGAGCCAAAGACAGCCTTATTGTCTTTACTATGGCTGATAGTTCTGCGAAAGTTAAAGATTATTTTCATAAAGGGGCGCTCTAATGCGGATTAACTTTGTTGCGAGCGCAGTAGGACTTGTTTTAAGATATCTTGCACTTATGGTGCTGGCACCTTGCTTTGTTGCATTGTATTATCACGATGTTCATTCTTTGCTGCCGTTTGTTGCCGCTTCAATAGTATCGTTTATTTCCGGAATGCTATTGCTTCATAAAAATGAATCAGTTGACGTGTTAAACAATATCAAAAAATCTGAAGCTCTTTGCGCCGTAGCGATGAGCTGGGTGGGGATTGCGATTATTACGGCAATTCCATATCTATTTTACGGTTTTTCGCCCATAGATTCTCTTTTTGAAGCAGTTTCCGGCGTTACAACTACGGGTGCTACGATTTTAAAATCATTTGATTACCCGAAAGCAATGTTCTTTTGGCGTTCTTTGAGCCAGTGGCTTGGCGGTATGGGTATCATTGTGCTCTTTATAGCGATTTTGCCTCAGTTTAGAGTCGCGGGCAGACAAATGTTTTTTGTAGAGGCAACCGGTCCGACCGAAGAGAAAATAACGCCCAGAATCAGGCATACGGCAAAAGCAATGTGGACAGTTTATATTGCGCTTACAGGTATGCAAATAATTTGTTATTTAATTGTCGGAATGCCTTTATTTGATTCAGTTTGCAATTCTTTTTCTACCCTTGCAACGGGAGGATTTTCACCAAATCCTCAAAGCCTTTTAGGATATAATAACAATGCTGCGGTATGGATTACAATAATTTTTATGTTTCTTGCCGGTGCCAATTTTGCACTTCAATACAAAGTTTTTTTAAAAAGAAGAATTTCAGACTTTATACGCAATGAAGAGTTCAGATGGTATCTTGGAATTGCTGTCGGAATTTCTTTATGCGCGGCTTTAGCGCTGCTGGCTGAGAGCAAATATTCGGTTTCCTATTCTATTCGAGAAGCGGTTTTTCAAGTTGTATCATTTATGACAACAACTGGTTTTGCTTCCGTAGATTTCGTAGAATGGGGACCTGTTGCACAAATAATTATATTTTCAGCAATGTTTACAGGTGCTTGTGCGGGCTCAACCGCAGGTGGAGTAAAGATTGTCAGAATTATGTATATTTTTAGATTCTTGAAGACAGAAATAGGAAAAATTCTACATCCGAACGCAGTTTTGCCTATTAAAATAGAGAAAAAAATTATTCCTGATGAAGTGGGAAGACAAATTATCTCTTTTGTAGTGTTTTATTTTCTGATTTTTGCTTTGGCCGTATTCGCCGTTTCTATTATTGAAAAAAATATTGTAATGGGGCTTACCGGAAGCATTACGACACTTGGAAATATAGGTCCGGGCTTTGGAATACTCGGACCAATGAATACTTTCGGGATTTTGCATTCTTCCTCTAAGGCAATATTTATAATAATAATGTTAATCGGAAGATTAGAGCTGATACCATTTTTGGCTATGCTTCACCCTGATTTTTGGAAACTTAAAAACTAATTATTCAATTATTTTCATAACTTCATCTAAAGATTTTTTAGGCGGAGATTTGTAGTCCTCACGATACGGAATGCCTAAAGGGAGTATGGAGACAACATGAGAGCCTTTTTCAAGGTTCAAAATCCGTCCAAACTCTTCTGAGGCTATTACAGGTGCAACCATCCAGCAAGTTCCGTAACCGAGATTGTGAGCTGTGAGTGAAATATTTTCGATTGAGCCGCCTATACTGAGCAAAGATGAGTCGGGACGAATGTATTTTAATTCTTCAGCAGAAATGCCGATTTTTTTGAGGGCTTCTGTTATGTATGATGTTCGCTCCGTCTCAACAACAGCAATAAGAACGGGGGCATTCACAAAAAATGTTGAATAATTTTTGAAATAAGTGATTTTTTCTTGAAATTCAATGTCAGGAACGAGCTCTGCAAGTTCATCATATTTTTTGACAATGGCATTTTTCATTTTTTCCATTATTTCTTTATTTTTAATTACGATAAATTGCCAGTTTTGAGAGTTTGTAGCAGAGGGTGCAAGCCTTGCCGAATCAATGATTTTTTTTATATCCTCCATGTGGGGCATGTCCTCTTTAAACTTTCTGATAGACAGTCTGGTATTGATTGTATTGAAAAAATCCATTATTTTCTCCTTATGAATAAGTTGTTCGGTATTATATTTTTACTACTTTTTATCTTCACTGTAAAGCAGTCTATTGCCAGCGGAGCGAATTATAATGTCTATGATGCTGAAAAATACGGAGAAAAATCATTTAATCCTAATGAAAGAATTATGTTTATTGTGGATTATTCAAACAGTATGATAGAAAAAATTCATGGGCAAAGAAAAATTGATGTTGCCGTTTCAACACTTGAGAAAATTTTACCGAGCATACCGAAAGACACATATATCGGCATGCGTGTGTATGGGCATAGAGCAGGATTTACATATATGGACAGCTGCCGTGCCTCGATTCTCACAAATCCGCCTGCGCCGAACAACGCAAATGTAATTCAGGCTTCACTTTACAATATAAAACCCAGAGGCTCTACACCTATTACATATTCCTTAAAGCAGTCCGTCGCAAAGGATTTTGCAGGATATGAAGGCAAAAAAAGAATAATTTTGCTCTCGGATGGTGGGGAAAATTGCGATGAAAGCCCTTGCACATATGCCCTAGAGCTTATTAAAAAACGAAGCGATATAAGAATAGATGTAATCGCGCTTGATGTTTATGATCCTGAGGCTACCAAACAATTGAAATGTGCCGCTCTGGCTACCAGTGGGAAGTTTTATTCCGCAAATACTGCCGCTGAACTTTTAAACAGTTTCCAAGACAGTTTGAACATAGAAAAAGACGTTCAAGGCATGGTAATACAGTAATTTTGACCGATTGTTAACAATTGTTAATTTCTGTTTTCTCTTGATATAAAAGCTTCATGCCTACATGTGAAAAAGTTTTTTTGACATGACTATTAAGTCCTGCATGCGTTTTGCCGATAAAACTTAGTATATTATTATACTCAACTAAGGAGAAACGGAAACATGACTGATTTCAGAGGTGTAGAAGGCTTAAAGGTTACGGATATTCAATACAAGCATGCTATGGAGCTGCATGGTAATACTAAAGCTGAAGAATTGATGAACGAAGATGATATCAAATTAATGCTCGAATATATGAAAGGTTTTGAACCTGACAGATTCGATGTAGATTTTGAATTGCCAGAGGATGTTTTGATTGCAAAATTTGATGAATTAGATACATCAGAAAACACAGTTGCTGATGCGTATGACAAATTTGCAGCGTGGTTGTCCGGCTTGACAGAAACTCCTACAAAGCCTGATCCGGGAGAGCCTGAACCGGGCGATGAGGATATTGTCAGACCGTATATTCCGAATCCTGATTTGTCAGATGACCAAAAAAACAGAATGAACGATTTTGACAAAATGAGAGCCGAAGACGTCCACTCAAAATTGGATAAAGACGGCGATTACGAACTTTTATTAGAATACGTCCGTCAAAGAGAAGGTACTTCTTTCTTAGTTCCCAGCGATTACAACGAAGACGGAACGGTAAACGAAAAAGGTAAACAAAAAGAAGCTGAAATGATTGCTAAGTTAGGCGAACTTGATAAGGCTGATAATACAATTGGTACTGTTTTGAAAGATTTCTTGGGTGCTTACAATGTGGAAGAACCTAAAGGCGAAGGCGTAAACGGCCTTACTGACGGCGCAAGCGGAGTCATGAGCACTTTGAAAAAAGGCGAAGCTAAAGAAGTTACAATCGGCGGCAATAAATATCTTATTACAAATAACGGTGCTGACGGTAACAAAATCACATATGAAGTAAAAACCAATGACAAAGGCACAAAATACATCGAAATTAATGCGAATGATTTTAGAATCCAAGATATTTCGGGTAAATTGCAAGACGACTTAATTCAAATAGTAGGTAACAACAACGAACTTGATTTGGGTCTTGGTAACGATATTGCACACCTTGTAGGTGATAATAACAGAGCTTTGATGGGTGATGGCAATGACAAAGTCTATATTCAAGGCGAAGGCAACTTCTCTGATATGTGGAGAGGTGACGACCAAATGTTTAATATAAGCAGCAATAACACTACCGGTCTTGGCTTTACGGGTGATGACAACTTCTACTCAAAAGGGGACAATGTTCTCGTAAACGGCGAAAGCAATACTCCTGTCGGTGACGGTCTTTACAAAGACGGTGTTACAACAGACCATGATATTGAAAACAATCTGAACAAGCCGGGCTGGTTCCCGGGTCCTGATGATCCTGTTGATCCGCCGGTTGACCCTAATGAAAAATTTGAAAAAGATGATGATGGTATTATCGAATTCAATGGCGTAAAATACGAAGTTTACAAAAAATTCGGCAAAGACGCTACAGACAAAATCGTATACTACAAAGCTGAAGACGGCAGAACCGTATTCGAATCAAATGGCTGGAATATCACAGTTATCGGTGCCATGAACGATACAGGCGACAAAAATTACGCTAATGTTGTAATCGAAGGTAATGACAACTCATACTTCGGCAGCAATGATGACGATACAATAGAAATTAAAGGTGATAAAAACTATGTCCACGGTGACACAAGTGACACAATGGGCAGCAATGATAAAGTGCACATTACATCAGGTGCAGGCAACTATGTATACGGCGAAGCCGGTGTAGACGAAGTTGTTACTGATGTTGAAGGCAACTTCTTCAACAAAGCTATACTTGACGTAGAAAAAGCTAACGGAAAAGATCAAGATACAACAGTGCCGCCTACAAGCAAATGGAAGCCTGTACAAGATCCGAATGAGTCTCAAACTAATCAAATGAATTCTGTATTAGAAGCATTTGGCTTGCCTAAAGACAGCGTTATCAAGGGTATCAAACAAAATGACAATCTTCTCGGTATGACGATTGACGGTAAAGCTTATGTTGTTGATACAAATGCAGACGGTAAAATCACGAACATTACCGCTAAAGAAGGTTCAAAAACAACCGGAAAAGTAGAGTATAATTACAACAACGGTCAATTAGCCGAAACCAAGACCACAGATTATAATTCAAATACCGTAACATCAGTATACGCGAATGGTTCTAAACAAGTTAATGTTTATGAAGATGTTACAGTGAAAAATCCTGTACTTATTTCCAACACACTGTATCACGAAAACGGAAACCAAATGTACTCACTAGTTGTAGATAAAAAGAACAACAAAGAAACATCGACATGGCCTGACGGAGTTAAAGTTGAGACAACTTACGATGACATCAGCTCAACAAACGCAAAACCCGTTAAAAAGGATGAATATAATGCGCAAGGTCAGTTGATTTCTTCTACAACATACGATCAAAAGGCAAATACTGCAACAAAGACAAACGCAGACGGTACAAAAACTGTTTCAAAATACTCTAACGTAAACAGTGAAAACTCAATCCAGACAAAAGAATACTATGACGCAAAAGGTACGCTTCTATACACAGAAACATACAAAGGCGGAAAAGTCGATACAAGCATTAAAGAAGGTAACTTGATGTCGGTTAATGATTTCTTCGCAAAAGCTGATTTCAACAAAGATAATGAAATTAAAGCAAGTGAAATTCTTGAACTCTATAACAAAACAACTGACCCTGAACTGAAAGCGGTATTGAGTGTATTCACTGACGGATCAGGCATAAACCTTGCATTCAAAATTGCAGCAACAAACACAGGCAGCAAAGACTACGCAAACGGTAATGACGGTATAACGCTAAACACCAATGATATCAATCGTATTGCTCAAAACGGTATGATTACATCTGATAAGTTGAAACAACTTCAAAAAGAAGCTTCATATGCCTCAGTAGTTGGCGGAGAAACAGGTAATGCTTGGCTTTTAAACGATGAAAATATTCAACTCACACCTCAAAATCCGGGATATGCTTTAACTGATAACGGCAAATTCCATATGTATACAATGGGCTTGTTAAACGCAGCAGGCGGCAATTCTATCAACAAAGATGACCTTGCAAAATTCGGTATTACGTCAACCGAAGACTTCCAAAATAAAACATTGTTTAATCAATTAAGACAAGCATCTGACCTTGTAGAAGTGCTTGACACAATGGACGGAAATGCTGCTACGATTTCCAAAGGCGAAAAATGGCCGTTTAATGTTAATTTCAATAATGAAAATGGCTCAATCACAGCTCAAAATATGCTGGATATGTATAACAGCTGTGTATCAGGTGACAGCAAAAATCAAGCTTGGGCAGAGAACATGAAAAAAATGCTGGTTAGCAGCGGTATCATTATAGTTGAAGATAATGTTCCAAAAATCAAGCCGGGCTTCTCAAATGTTACTAAAGTAAATGCAAGAGACTTATTCAAACTTGCTTTGCAAGTAGTCGAGTACCCTAAGGAGGTAACAGCATAATTTAACATAAGAAATACGTTATGAGGTCTGAATTTTATCAGACCTCTTTTTTTATGTTAAAATTTGACTATAAATATTAATATAAAAAGGATTTTTGCCCATGAAAATGTCAAAATTGTTTGTTCAAACTCTTCGTGAGTTTCCGTCAGACGCGGAAGTGATGAGTCACAAACTGCTTGTCAGAGCAGGTTATATAAGAAGATTATCAAGCGGAATTTATAATTACCTACCGTTAATGTGGAGAGTTTTAAAAAAAGTTGAGACAATTGTTCGTGAGGAGATGGATGATGCGGGTGCTCAAGAGCTTTTAATGCCGTTTGTGCAGCCGGAAGAGCTTTGGCAGGAATCAGGACGCTGGGATGTTTACGGTAAAGAGCTTATGCGCTTAAAAGACCGTCAAGGGCGCGGAATGTGCCTGGGGCCGACACACGAAGAAGTTATCACGTACATTGCGCGTGAAGGAATAAAATCTTACAAACAATTGCCGGTAAATTTATATCAAATTCAATCTAAATTCCGCGATGAGGTTAGGCCGCGTTTTGGCTTGCTTCGCGGACGTGAATTTATTATGAAAGACGCATATAGTTTTGATACGGACGAAGCAGGGCTTGATAAAGAATACGAAAATATGGCAAAAGCCTATACTCGTATATTTGAGCGCTGCGGATTAGAAACAAAAATGGTTCAATCAGACTCCGGAGCAATCGGTGGAAGTGTTTCACACGAATTTATGGTTCTTTGTGATAATGAAAATAATGCAGGCGAAAATGACGTATTTTATTGTGAAAAATGCGATTACAGCGCAAATTCCAATCATGCGATTTCAATTTTACCGCAAGCGCAAACTGATGGTGGATTCGTAAAGCCTGAAATCATTGATACGCCTGATTGCAAGACTATTGAAGACCTCGCGGCATTTTTAAAAATTGAGCCTTCCGTGATTGTGAAAACGCTGGTCTATGTTGCCGGCAAAGACTATGTTATGGTTCTTGTACGCGGTGATAAATCAATAGAAGAAATCAAACTGCAAAATGCTCTTGGTGTGAACGAAATCAGGATTGCTTCTGCAATTGAAATTAAAGAAATAATGGAAAATAACAACTTGAGCGGAGAAGCAGGCTACATAAGTCCAATCGGCGTTAATGGTATCCGCATTATAGCTGATGAGAGTGTGAAAGAACTAAAAAACTTCGTTGTTGGCTGTAATCAAACAGAAAAACATATGGTTGGTGCAAATTGGGGCGCTGAAATTCAGATTCCGCAAACTACTGATTTGAGGCTTGTTCAAGCAGGTGAAATATGTATTCAATGTGGGGCGCCGCTTAAAGTTACCCGCGGTATAGAGGTTGGAAATATCTTCAAGCTGGGCACAAAATACTCAAAAGCTATGAAGGCAGTGTTTACTGATGAAAGCGGAAAAGAAAAACCGTTCATTATGGGTTGTTACGGTATAGGTATCTCGAGAACGGCTGCTTCTGCGGTTGAGCGTCACCATGACGAGTATGGAATTAAGCTTCCGATTGCAATTGCACCTTATCACGCCATTGTTATTCCTGTGAGCCCGAAAGATGAATTGCAGATGAAAACTGCGCAAGAAGTTTATGAAAAACTGCAAAAAGCGGGTGTTGAAGTTGTACTTGACGACCGTGACGAAAGACCGGGTGTTAAGTTTAAGGATGCGGATTTAATCGGCTTCCCTTTCCGCGTGACTGCCGGAAAAACTCTTTTAGAGGGTCTTGTTGAATTTAAAAACAGAAATACGGGTGAAATAGAAAAGCTGACGGCAGAAGAAGCTGTTGAACGTATTATTGAAGCTGTGAAAAAATAGTTTTAACGTCAAGATGGTAATGCGAATGACAATAAGAATGTTGTGTTGCGATGTCTCAGTGAGCTGCTTTTCGCAATGACGGTAATCCGACATGAATGTTTCGTCATTCTGAGCGTAGCGAAGAATCTAAGGTCAAAGATATTCTTCTTATTAAGAATGACATTTGACGCATTTCCCCCTCTTCTGCCCCCGTCATGCTGAAACAACTTCGCATAACAGTTTTATAGGCAGCGAACCACAAAAGATTCTTTGGTCGTCCCACTTCCTCAGAATGACGCTGATATTAAAAAACCCCGATTATATAATCGGGGTTTTTAATTGCTTTATAGTATTTGGGAAACTATTTTCCTTCGTACATAATTGCTCTTCCAACGAAGTTAGCCGGTCTTACGCCATCAGCATATACGTTCAATGGGAAGCAGTCTTTTGGTCTTACTTTGTTGTTGTTTAAAGTGGTATCAGCGCCAACATTACAGTTGCCTTTGTCGCCGTTTACGTCAACAAGGATTGAGTACAAGCAGCCTGCTGTGTTAGAGTTAGCATCCCACTTATCATCTTTACAAGATTTTGTAGCTGCAGATGTGTCAAGTGCAGTTGTCGGATATTCAATAACCATACCATCTGATAAATATACAGCAGCGTTTGTGCTTGCAGTACCGCCGTTAGCTTTAGCACCACGTTTTGAAGTTGTGCTAATAACTTGCATTCTTTGTTGGAATACAGCACCAAGAACACCTGATGTTGTGTTGAACAAGTTCGTAGAACCTACGCTTGCTGTAAAGTCAGACATATCAGTACCGTCTAATGCATATTGCATTGTGATTGCCTGGTTGATAGTCGAAACAGCTTTTTTCAAACCTGTTTTATATTCCTGGTCTGAAGTGTTGCTCAACAATGTAGGGATGGTCATAGCAGCGATTACACCGATAATTGTCAAGGTAATCAAAACTTCTGCCAAAGTAAATCCAAATCTTTTAGTCATTTTTCCGCCTTTCATAAAGTAGATTTATAAATTTTTAACTAACTTACTTAAATACATTATATATAATTTTTATACATATTTCAACATGTATTCAAATTCTGTAACAATCTTAATCCTATTAAGATTTTTTGTCAACAGTGCTACATAACTTATTAATTACCGTGTAGGCTAGGTAATAACCAGCAACGGGAGGAACTAAGGGGGTAGAAGAGGGTGAATATTTTTTTATAGAATTTTGTCCGGTTTCATCTGTTTGTATTATGCTGCATTCCTTTTGTAACGGTTTTTTCGGTTTTTCCTTGCTGAAAACTCCTATAATTCCGCTTTGCACATTCCGTTTGTTTAGATTGTATATGATATTTTGTACAAAACTGCATTTTAATTCTTGTACTTCGGAAATATCAGAAATAAAAAGCTGTGTTGGGTCAATTCGGTTGCCTGCACCCATTGAAGAGGCAACAGGAATCCTGTTTTCACAACAGTACACAAGCAAATCAACCTTTGCGCGTTGTGTATCTATTGCATCGACTACAAAATCGGCTTTTGTCTTAAATATTTCTTCGTTTTTTTCTTCGCTGTAAAAATCGTCAAAAATGTTTATTTTTATATCAGGATTTATATCGAGAAGTCTTTTTCGGAATAATTCTGTCTTTTTTTTACCCACCGATGAGTGTGCGGCAATTATTTGGCGGTTTATATTGCTTTCGGAAACAGTGTCAAAATCGACAAGGGTCATTTCGCCGATACCTGCTCTTGCGAGAGCGTCAGCTGTGTATCCCCCGACACCGCCCAGTCCGAATATAAATACGTGTTTTTCTCTCAGCATTTTTTGAGTTTTTTCACCCCAATACATTATATTTCTTGAAAAAATCTCTGACATTTTAAAACAGCTCCTTTTTATGCTTATTTTACCATTAAAATCCACGATATAAATTATTGTCAGACCGCAAAAATAGTTATAGAATATATTATATAGGTTTAGAGTGGTTTAAATGTCGGTAGTTTATTTGTCTTTAGGCTCAAATATCGGTGATAAGGTCGGCTATATTCAGCAGGCGGTGAAACTTTTGCAAAAAAGTACCGATTTTGTTCTTGTTCGTGCCTCTACTCTTTATGAGACAGAGCCTTGGGGTAACAAAAAACAGGAATGGTTTGTAAACGCTGTAATAGAGGCTAAAACAAAACTTTCCCCCGTTCAGCTGCTTCATCATTGTCAGGAGGTAGAACAAAAACTGGGCAGGGTGCGTGAAGGCATTCCGCATTGGGGACAAAGAACCATTGATATAGATATTTTATTTTACGGCAAGGAAATTATAAATTTGCCCGAACTTCAAGTCCCTCATAAACATTTACATGAACGTGCATTTACATTGGTGCCGCTTTTAGAGCTTATTCCGTCGTTTTCGCACCCTATTTTTAACAAAACAATTATGGAATTACATGAAGGGCTTGCAAAGCCGGAAGATGTCTTTTTGTACGGGACGATAACTCCATGAATATTGCAATAATCGGAGCAGGGCCTGCGGGAGTAATGGCGGGTATAGAGGCATTAAAAAACAGCGATATAGAGGTGACATTTTTTGACAAAAATGATCCTTTGCTTACACTTTTACCCACAGGGGGCGGGCGATGTAATCTTGCATATGCGGAATTTGACAACGCAGAACTCGTAAAATTCTATCCCAGAGGTGAAAAGTTTTTACTTTCGGTTTTTTCAAGATTTTCCACGGGTGACACAATGGATTTTTTCGATAAAATCGGCGTAAGCACTTATATTCAAGATGATATGCGAGTTTTCCCCGTTTCCAATTCGTCCGCTGATGTAAGACGAAAACTTTTGAGAAAATTTGAAAAAAGGACACATTTCCTAAAGGAAAATGTTGTAAGGTTGGAAAAATTAGGCGAAAAATATAAAATTTTTACAGATAATGCAGATTATTTGTTTGACAAAGTAATTTTTGCAGGCGGGATAAAAAGCAATTTTGATATCTTGAAAAAGCTGGGAATTGTGCTCGTAGAACCGCGTCCTGCGCTTTGTTCGCTCTGTGTCACGGAAAAAAATCTATATTCACTCTCCGGCGTGAGCTTTCAGGACATAACTGCCAGTATTTATACAAAAGACAAGTTTTTTAAAGAAATTTCGGGTGATTTGTTGATTACGCATAAATCGCTTTCAGGTCCTTTGTCCTACAAAATCTCTGCCTATACAGCTTACGAGAATTTTCCGTGGAAAATAAAACTTAATTTCGTAAATGAAAATTTTGAAGATTTTGATAAAAAATTTATAGAGCTTTTGAATAATAATTCTAAAAAGGATATCATAAATGTGGTTGCGGACTTTGTCCCGCGTTCGTTTGCTCAGTATTTGCTTGAGCGAGAGAAAATTCAGCCTGAAACAAAGTCTTTTTCCGTTAACAAAGATATAAGGGTAAAAATTTCAAAAAATCTTACTGAATTTGAAATTACGGTTTCGTCGCAGAAAAAGGATGGAGAAATTGTGACAGCAGGTGGAGTAGATTTGAATTTTGTAAACAGCAAAACTATGCAATACAAGGATTTTGAGGGTTTGTATTTTTGCGGTGAGGTTTTAGATGTTGATGGGCTGACAGGCGGTTTTAATTTGCAAAACTGCTGGTCAACAGGATATCTCGCAGGGCATAGTCTCTTAGAATAAAGTATTAGTCTGTAACATTCTTGAATTTCTTTTGTGCTTATTCCATAATGTTTAAGTAATTTGTTATTATCGATTAATTTATGGGGATATTTATTATGCATGAGTACGTTTTAAAATTAAAAAAAGGTGATATAGAGCTGGAAATCAAATCTGACGATTTGGAATTTATCAGAGAACAGCTCCAAAAATGGCATAACGACGTAGTTTCACAATAGGCGGTACATGTCTAAATACACAATTATAGTTAAAAGAGGCGACTTTCAATACAGTATTGAATGTGACAACAGAGATTTTGCGGTGTCACATATTGATATGCTGTTTTCACAATTGAAAACGCGTGTAGCTGTTTCGGGAGACGATGTTTTTTCTAAATTGGATGTAAAAAAAGAGGTTGAGCAGCCTAAAACAGAGTATAAAGTTGAAGAGCCTAAGCAAGATGTTGTTCAGGAGCAATTTGAATTGAAGGAAGAAATTCCTGCTGAGGAAACTATTGAGCCTGTTGTTGAGGAAGTTTTCGAGTCTGAAAATTCCTCGAAAGTTCAAGAAGAAGCTGCGGAATCTGTAGTTGAAGCTGAGGGGGCGCAGCAAGAGACGGTTTTAGGTTATGAGCCTATTGATGAAACGCAGGAATTTTCAGAGCAGGAAGCAATTCTTGAGTCTGAGAAAAACAGTTTTGAACATCCGATTGAAGAAAATTCGGATGTTTTGAGCGCATCTGTATCAGCAGTTGAAAATGTTGAAGAAACTTTATCATCATTTAGTTTTGAGAATATTTTAGAGTCGAAAATCAATAATCCGCCGCATATGGAGGAAGTTATTCAAAATGAGTCAGTTGAAGAAGAAATTTCTGAAGGCGCTGATTATGATACTTTTATAAAAAATATTTCTGCGCAGGGGCTTGAGGATTATTTGATAATTACAGCATATTATATGCTGGAAAATGAAGGTTTGGACAAGTTTTCACTTAAACAGCTGAACCAAAAACTTTTTACGTCAATGAAACTTTTAATTGACAGAAAAACAATCCAAAATGCTGTGGAAAACGGCATGGTGCAGATTGTAGGTGAGTTTTCTCAAGACGGAATCACAGAATATGCACTCACGGAACAGGGGCGGTATCGTTATATAAATGGGTATTCGTAAAAAAGCGGCAGTTTTATTAAGCGGTGGTCTGGACAGCAGTGTCACGACTTTTTTGTTGAAACAGCAGGGTTATGATGTAGTTACTGTGACCGGCAAAATGTTTTGCTCGCCTATTGCCGATACTATTGTTGAAAATGCCTGTAAAGTTGCGGAAGCGCTTGATGTCTCTCATTACGTTTGCGATGTCAGTGATTTTTTTGAAGAAAATATTATAAACTACTTTGAAAATTCATACAAAAGTGGTGAAACTCCGAATCCGTGCATTATGTGTAACAAAAAAATCAAGTGGGGCAAGATTTTTGATTTTGCCGTAAACGAGCTTGGGGCGGATTTTGTTGCGACGGGGCATTATGCTTCGATTATTGAAGATGACGGTGTGTACAAGCTTTTTCCTGCAAAAGATAAAAATAAAGACCAATTATATTATCTTTTTGAGCTTAATCAAGACCAGCTTTCAAAAACGATTTTTCCGCTTAGCGGAATGGTAAAAGATGATATCAGACGTATTGCCTCTGAAAACGATTTGCCGTCAAAATCCTCAAAAGAAAGCCAAGACATATGTTTTATACCAAAACCTTTGACTACGAAAAAATTTCTTGAAGACCGGCTCGGGGAAAAACAGGGCGATTTTATTTTGAAATCGACGGCGGAAAAGCTCGGTAACCATAACGGCTGTTGGAAATACACTGTCGGACAGCGCAAAGGTATAGGTATAGCATATTCAGAGCCTTTATATGTTTTGGGTACCGATATCGGGAAAAATGAAGTTTACTTGGGTTTGCAAAGTGAGCTGTACAGTGATTTTCTCATAATTAATGACTTAAAATTCCAGTCCGGTGTTCCACTTGAGAATTTTAATGCTCAGGTGAAAATCCGTTATAATATGCAAAAAGTTCCCGCAAGAATTTCGAAAACGGAATCGGGTTACAGGGTAGATTTCGAAAATCCTGTTTCTGCCGTTACAAAAGGTCAGGCGCTGGTTATTTATGATGAAAATGACGGGCATTTGGTTGCGGGCGGATGGATATAGATTAGGCGCCGATTTTGTTCATTAGTCCTAAAAATTCGGGGAAGGAAATATCAACCCACTGGAATTCGTTTATTTTAAGCGGGCTTTCGGCAACCAGGCCGGCAACATAAAGGCTCATTGCAAGCCTGTGGTCGTGGTAGCATTCGACTTCTGCGCCGCCTTTTATATTTTGCTTGCCTTCAACTATAAATCCGTCTTCGAGTTCGGTTACCTCTACACCAATTTTTGAAAGTTCTGATATAAGGCATTTTATTCGGTCGGATTCTTTGTTTCTCAAATCCTGTGCGTCACGGACGATTGTCTTGCCTTCAGCCTGTGTCGCAAGCACCGCTATTACAGGCAACTCATCTATAAGCCGCGGAATAATATCGCCTTCGATGGTAATCCCTTTGAGTTCGGAATATTTTACTCGAACATCTCCTACTTCTTCACCGCTTGCGGTTTTTTGGTCAAGAATTTCAATATCTGCACCCATTTTTTGTAAAACTTCGATTATTCCTGCGCGAGTCGGGTTTAAACCGACATTTTTCAAGGTGATATCAGAATTTGGTACAATGCACGCCGCTGCAAGAAAAAACGCCGCGGATGAAATGTCTCCTGCCACTGTAATATCTTTGGCTTCAGGTTGTGATTTTTTTATTGAAACCTTGTTCCCGTCTATATTAATCTCTGCTCCCATGTATTTAAGCATAAGTTCTGTATGGTTACGCGATTTGAAAGGCTCGGTGAAGGTTGTCTCTCCTTGAGCATGCAGACCTGCCAATAATATGCAGGATTTTACCTGCGCGGATGAAAGCTTGCTTTCATAGTTAATTCCCTGTAAATTTGAGCCATTTATTTTTAAAGGGGACTTGAATTCGTTGTGTAAAATTTTGGCACCCATAAGTTCAAGGGGTTCTATGACTCTTTTCATGGGGCGTTTTGATAGGCTGGCATCTCCGATTAAAACAGAGTCAAAATTCTGCCCTGCAAGAAGTCCTGACATCAAACGCATTGTAGTGCCCGAGTTTCCGCAATCAAGAGATTCACTTGGGACGTTAAGAGGTAATTTGTTTTTAATAATAAGATTTTTTTCGTCTAAAAAATCAACTTCCACACCGAGCTGTTGAATAATATTTAATGTTGAATGACAATCAGCGCCTTTTGAGAAATTGGAAATACGAGATTGGCCGTTTGTGAGAAGAGAAAACATGACGGCTCTGTGGCTGATAGATTTGTCAGACGGTATTTCTATTATCCCGGTGAGGGGTGATTTTATTTTCTCTCTTAATACATCCATACCCTTATTAGACCTTAATTTAGGATAAATTGCAACCGGTTTTATAAGCGGATTTTAAAATTAGTTTTACAAAACTTCACAATAGGTGTTGACATAAATTATTTTATGTGGTATTTTAATAATACGAAATATTTAAGTGTAAGTTAAACACTAAATAACGCCAAATAAGTTTATACTAACCCGAAACATAAAACTCCTAAATAATAAACACAAAAAGACCATTAGGATGCAGAAAACAACCCACTCTCACAAGGAGTGGTTTTTTTTATTTATTTTTTTGCTGCACATAGTTTTTATATCCAAAATTAAGAAATAGGTGTAACTTCGACAATTAATGTGGTTTTTTTTAGAAATTTATTCGTCTTAACATTTGTAGTGTTCATGGTTTTAAATTATTATTTTTTATTTATAATTATCTTAGGATTAATCAAGAGGGAAAAAAATGACTGAAAATAAATTGCCTGAAGGCGTGGGTAAAAAAATAGTTGAAGCTTTGAAAAAGCAATCTGAAATTGAAGTAAATACTATTCCTGAAACTCCTGCAGATGAAGAAGGATTTGAAAACCTGATTTCTGATGAAGTAGACGAAATGTTTGCTGAAGAAGAGGAAACTTTGCAGCAAAAACATGAACAAGAAACGCTTATGTTCCACGAACCTGCTCCTCAGCCTTATATTTCAGAGCCTATATACCGCGAACCTGCTCCGCAATATGAGCAAGATATCCCTTATGTAATGCCGCAGCATTCATACAGAGAACCTCAACAGTCAGTTAATTATAACGATTATAATTTGGATAATTCATACCAAGAAAACCCGCAAGCGTCATATCCGCGTGCAAAAGAGTTTACAATTCCGTCGAACGTTGCAGTTTTGAAAAGATTGATTGCGCAGCTTCCTCAGGGCGTTTCAAAACAAACCGGCGCGCAAATTATCAGACAAACTATGGAAGCACTTGGTATTTCAATGTCTACTGTTTTGACAGAAGCACAAAATTTTCAAGACGGTTTAAACACTTCTGTCAGAGAGTGTGTTTCGACTATTCAAGAATATAAAAACAACATTAAAAATCTTGAAAAACAAGTCAGCGACTACCAAAAACAATCTGCGCAAGTGAATGATTTAATCAGTTTGTTCATAATGACGGATAAATAAGATTGATGATTAAATACGCTGTTAAAATGCTAAAAAATAAATTTTACCCTCTGGAGTTTCCCGAAGGGACACGTCTTGAACAGGGGCAGTATGTTTTGGTTCGTACTGAAAAAGGCGAAGAAGCGGTAAAAGTTTTTGTTGTGAATTCTGAAATTTCCGCTCACTGGGAAAAATTCAAGCCCGAGACGCTTCCGCTTATTCGTGTAATGAGCAAGGAAGATATTGCCCAGCTTGATGAAATTGCCAAAGAAGAATATATTGGGTTTCATAAATGTAAAGATCTTGTTAAAAAACACAATCTTTCTATGAATTTGGTTCAAACCCGTTATACTTTCGATCGCAAAAAAATCACTTTTTATTATACAGCGCAGGAACGAGTCGATTTTAGAGAGCTGTTGAAAGATTTGACTCAGACATTTAAGCGTGTTCGTATCGACCTTCGCCACATCGGTGTTCGTGATGAAACTTCGATAATTGAAGGTAACGGATTGTGCGGAAAACCTTTTTGCTGCTGTTCGTGGCTTAGAAAATTCGACAGTATTAATATAAAACTTGCAAAAGACCAAGGTATGCCAATTACCCCGGGAAAGATTTCGGGTACATGCGGAAGACTTTTATGCTGCTTAAACTACGAATACAGCGATTACATCGCAGCAGCAAAAGAAATGCCGCCTGTCGGTTCAGGCGTTATGACCGTGGACGGTGTGGGGCGTGTTTGCAGTATCAATTTCGTTAGCGAAAAGATTTCGGTAAAACTCGAAGACGGAAAAATCAAAGAATTTCCTAAGAGTGAGCTTGAAATGGTTGATACAAAAGTTGATATCGACATCGATACAAATGCTAATAAAATTATATATCCTGTTGAAGAAGGTGCTTCAAAAATGGATATCAGAAAGCTTGAAGACGACCGTAACAGCACAACAGGCAACGTTTAATTTCTCTTTTTGGGCAGGCTTGGATTTTAATTGTTTATGCTACAATAAATTTTGTTAGTAAAAAATTTATAGGAGCATAAGATGAGCTGCATTTTGGAAACTTGTCCGACCGAAAATAAAAAATATAAAAAAATTGTTCAAGAAGCACTAAAAACGTTGGGTAAAAAGAATTTGGCCTTAATTGTTCACGGCAGCAGTTTTCCTTCAAACGCGGGTAAAAATACCGGTTTCGGCACCCCTAATTCTGAAGCGGGAAAACGTGTAATTGATTTTGCTGAAGGTATTTTCAACGCTATTCAGCTCGGACCTCAAGGTAAAACAAAAGGTATCGACTCATCACCATATACAGGTACTATTTTTTCTTCGAATCCTTTGTTTATTGACCTTGAACAGCTCACAACAAAGGACTGGGATTGTATTTTAAGCGAAGAAACATACAAAAAAATCTGTGAAAACAATCCCAATAAAGACACAAACAAAACAGCCTATTCTTATATTTTCAAAGAGCAGGAAGAGGCTTTAAAAGAGGCATTTTCAAGCTTTAAAAAGTCTAAAAAATTCCAAAAAGATTTTGAAAAGTTTAAAAAAGAAAACGCATTTTGGCTTGAAAAAGATGCTCTTTATGAAGCGCTCATCATTGAGCACGATAACGATTATTATCCAATGTGGAAGTCTGATATGGACAAACGTCTTTTCAACCCGTTAAATGAAGAGGAAAAAACAGCTTTTGCAAAAAGAATTGTTGAATTAAAAGAAAAATATCAGAGCGTCATTGAATTTTACGATTTTTGTCAGTTTGTTGCGTTTGAACAAAACGAAAAAACCCGCAAATATGCTCAAAAACACGATATTAAAATGATTGCAGACAGACAGGTTGCTTTCTCTGATCGTGATGCGTGGGCTTATCAGGCATATTTCCTTGACGGTTGGTGTCTCGGATGTCCGCCTGATTATTTCTCGGAAGATGGTCAGGCGTGGGGTTTCCCTGTTATGAATCCTGAGAGAATGTTTAATGAAGACGGTTCTTTGGGCGAAGGCGGGGAGCTAATGAAAAAGCTCTACAAAAAAATGTTTACAGAAAACCCCGGCGGTGTGAGAATCGACCACATTGTAGGTCTTATCGACCCTTGGGTATATGTTAAAGGTCACAAGCCGAAAATTGAAGAAGGTGCAGGCAGACTGTATTCATCACCTGAACATCCTTACTTGTCTAGGTTTGCGATTGCGACTATGGACGACTTGAACATGGAAATCGGTGCTGATAAAGAAAAAAGAATTAAATCACTTACAAAAGAACAAATTAAAAAATATGGCGCGTTGGTAGAAAAAATTGTTATCGGTGCGGCTAAAGAATGCGGCTTGGACAAAGACGCAATCGTTTGTGAGGATTTAGGAACACTGACATATCCCGTTGAAAACGTTATGATTGAATACAAACTCCAAGGCATGAGGCTTACACAGTTTGTTGTTGCGGAAGAGCCTGAGCACCCTTACAGAGGTTCAAATATTGAAGAAAGAACTTGGGTAATGGTCGGAACACACGACAACGAGCCGATTGCACTTTGGGCGAAAAATATTGTTAACACCCCTGAGAGCTATCCGCATGCGAAAAACCTTGCGGAAGACTTCTTTGCAGAGGCGGATGAGCATACTAAAAACGATACTATCGTAAGGCTCACAACAGATGCGGACTTCTTGACGCAGACGAAATTAGTTGAGTTATTTGCCTCAAAATCGGCTAACGTACAAATTTTCTTTACAGATTTACTTGGAATCATGGATGTTTACAATAGGCCGGGTACGTCGGGTGACAAAAATTGGTCTTTGAGAATGCCTGATAATTTTGAAGAATATTATTGCGAACAGCTTAAAAAAGGCAAAGGATTGAACCTGCCGTTGATATTGAAACTGGCAATTGAGGCGAGAGGCTCCGAGTTTGCTGAAAAACACGGGAAACTTATCAAAGAACTTGAAGAACTTTTATAAAACAAAAAGCGGGATTAAATCCCGCTTTTTTATTATTAAACTTTAGCTTTTTCTTTTGAATGTCTTTTTGCTTGGCGTTCGGTCTCTTTTTTACGCTTTTTACGGCGCATAAGGTCGACAAATGCTTCAAGACGGGTTAGGTATCCGGCTTTACCTGTTTGTTCGTCCATAATCAGCGTTAAAATCGGGATTTCGCACTCTTCACGCATTGAAGGGAAGATGTTTTGCGAAATAATTTCAGGCATGCATGTGAACGGGCTTATGTGGATAATTCCGTCCTTGCCTTGCTTGTTCGCAAACATTACATCAGAAACACACTCAAGAGCGTCGCCGCCGATATCGCGTCTCAAATAAGGTTTCGCCAGCCTGAAAGAGCGTTCCAGGTGAGTTTCCCCCTTTTTAAATGCTTTAGGAATAATAGCGTCTTTTAAGAAGCTTGAAATTGTCAGCGTACGACGAGTTTGAACCCCCATTTTGCCGAGTTCGCGCTCGATATTTTGGTTTGAGAAGTAATCTAATACCAAGAAGATTTCACCCGTTAAATCTACGTACAAAACATCTCGGTTGTTTTCGATTTTTGTTTTGCGGATTTCTTCAATGGCTTTCTTTTTAGCTTTTGCCAGTGCACGCGTGCTGTTTGCTTCATCTACGATTTTTAGTGCTCTGTTAAATGCTCTTTCTGCAGAACCTGCAACGACTTCACGTGCACGATAATATGAAAGCGCTTTTTCAAGTCTGTCTAATACAAAAACTTTGCGTACGGCAATATTTATAGCCTTTATGATAGGAATAGGATTTTTTACCCCTGACAGTTCGGTTAAAAAATTGTACATACCTTTGAAACCGTCATAAAGTTGAAGTTCGATATAATTTGCTTCGTACCCCAAGTCTGCAAGTGCGTGTTTGATACTGCTTCCGTATTCTCCCAGTCTGCAAATTCCCGGCGATGTAATCATAGCAACGTAATCCGCTCCGCCTTCTATGGCCTCCACGAAATTACCTAAGATGAGTTTATAGGGCAGACAAATAGCTTCCGGGCTGTTTTTTGTGCCCAAAGAAAGAGTTTTCTTGCTGGTATACGGAGGAACAAAAGGCTCCACCCCGATTTTTCTAAGTGCAGCAGACCAAACTATTGAAATTGTTCCCATATGTGGGAATGCAACTTTAATTTTTTGTTTTTCTTGTTTTTCGGCCATAACCAACTCTATAAATTACTGAACTCTCAAAACATATCCGCCGTTATCTGCGTTTTCAAGCGCATCTTCAGCGATTTTGTTTCGAAGGTTTTTAATGTATTTGTAGACATAATCTCTTGGTAAATCAAGCAATTGAGCTAAGTCTTTCGCATAAACAATAGAATTTTTGTTAGCCAAGAAGTGGTTAAATACCATTTGTTCGCGGTCTGTTAAAGGTTTCTTGAAAGATACAGAAGCCCCGTCAACGGTTGCCGTTACTTCGATTTTGACTTCTTTTTTAGCTGTTTTTTCTGCTTTAAGAGGTTTTTTAGGTGCAACCTCTTTTTCTTTTCTTACAGCCGTTTCAATCTTAACTTCTTCCTTAATTATTGCAGGTTTTTCAATTTTTAATTCGGGTTTGAAGTCAATTTTAGCATTAGTAATTTCTTTTTCTCTTGAAAATGCTTTTTGAGCAATTGTATTAATTTTTTCAGTTCTTACTTTGTAAGTTTCTTTCACGAGTACAGGTTCTTTTTCAAGAACGATGTCTACTATATCTCTTGTTTCTTTTTCTTCGTTAATAACTTTCCCAAGTCTGGCAGCAAAATCCTCTAAAGTGATTTTTTCTAATGAGCTTCTCCATTGTCTGACTTCTTCTTTGCTCAAGTATTCTGACATTTTCAATCTCCTTGACTAAAATTTCCAACCCCTGTTTGGTGTGGGTTTCCTTATTCCGACAACTGTAAATTTATTGTCTTTATTAGAATTTAGCATAAATTTTGCATTAAATCTCAAAATATTTAGCAATTTAAACAAAATTTCAAAAAGGTTTACAAAACCCGATTAGTGCTTGACTAAATCAAATCTTTGTAAACGGATTTTAGGGGGTGATACTTTTTCATTATTAACTCTTTTTTGAAATTTTGCATAATTTTTACAAAACTTAAAAAATACCAAAAAGCATGTAAAAGCATGCATGGTGCATGTTTTCATGGCGCGGGAAGTTCTAAATCATGCAATGATAAGGGATTATGTCCTCGGCTTCTGTCAAAACCCTCTGGTAGCAAGGCTTATCTCTTTGTGTCTATTTCGTAATATTTCTTCATGTTGCTATTGTAATTGAAGTCTTTGCCGTTATAATTAAATTAAAGCCGTGTTGCGATTGATTATTCGAGGCATGGTTCGGGGAGACATATTAATAATAGGGATTTGTAGACTTTGTCTATTTTTCAAAAATTAATTTGGGAGGTTATATAAAGTGTTAAGAAGCAGAGATATGGGGAGAGCCGTCGCTGTTCGAAGATGGACGAATACAGCGTTAGAGTGCTACAAAAGAGGCTGTGTTTGTGAAAGTTGTTTTTATGCTGATTTCTTTAACGGAAGTTCTCAAAAATGTCAGATGAAAGCATCAGTTTTGGAGCTTGTAAGAGTTTTAGGCAAGCCTGATATTGAACTTCAGCAATTAATAACTGATTAATTTATAATTTATCAAAACTTGAACGTTTTATCAGCTTTGCAGTGTTAATCAATGATACTTCTTCGATTTTGAATAAATCGGGGGTGATTGAAGCATTATTGTTAACTATACGGATATATTCAGCGGCAGAAATGCCGTCTTTATAATTTTCTGCACATTCTATATCAAAATCAAAATATTGCTCTTTGGAATTTACATCATTACTTGTGCAGGTGATGTCAACCCAGCGGGTGTTGTCGGTTTTATCATTTAACCCGATAAAAAGTTTGTATTCTGCCGTGTCGGCGCCTTCGACTACCTTGATTTCCGCCCCTTCCTTGGGCGTTATTATGAAGGGCGCCTTGAATTGCAGCTGATTTTCAACAGTGAATGTGCTGTCAGGTATTAGTTCAATCGGTATGATTTGAGCGGAGGCTTGAGCCTGAATTTCAACAGTGTTTATACCGAGCGCGCTTAAAAAATAGGTAGGTGCAGGGGATGTCGCCTTTATTAGTATTGCCTTTGCCGATTTTTTCGCCGTAATTTCCGTTATTTGAGCATATTGAATTTGATTGACTTTAAAAAACGAGAAAACTTTGCGGGCTTCAGTTTCTACGTTGTCTTCTGAAATATGCCCGACAGACGTTAGCGCAGTTGTTTCTATTGCATTTTGGAGTTTTGCGCGTGCCGCCAAAACGAGTGAAAAATCAATTGCAAATGCAGCGAAGACAAAAAATATTGTAAAAAATGCAATCACTGAAACCAATGCGCTGGCGTTTTTGCGGCTTTTCATCATATTCCGTCCTCTTCACTTTCTGCGCCGCTGTTAATTTGAGGTACAAGTGCATCGAGTTCTTCGGTTGAAATTGCCTCTTCATATCCTTCAAGCTTTGGGGCTTTAAGCGGAAATACTGAGGCTGAGCCCATGTTTATTTCACGCAGTGCCGGCAAAAAAGCGTAATTAAATCCCGGAGTGTATGTGTAGGTTGAAATAACAGCAGGATAATCTCCTACGGTGATTAATCGAGTTTGAAGGGAGCTTCTGTTCGGCAAATTATTCTTTTCAACGTCAATTTTAATATAATTTTTGACTGCGTCTTCAAAATCCTGTTTTTCAGAGTCGGTGTTTATCGCTGCAATATAAGCAGAAACAGAGGATTTTACGGCACTTGCCAGCACGAGATTTGCATTCAGTCCGAAGGCGAATTCGGTGAGAATTATAAGGAAAATCACCAAAAGAGGTGCAGCAAGCATAAATTCCGTGATTTGCTGTGCTTTCAGCTTTTTCATTGCTTTTTTCCGTTAATTCCGCTGTCAATCTGGGTTTGTTTTATAAATTTTTGCACGTCAGCCGGAATTTGAATATTTTGCAGGCTGAACATATATTTTTTCAGATCAGCGATATTCTGCTGCTCTTCAAGCAGGTCTTTTTGCGGAATTTGTATTGAGCCCTTGATCTCTTCAAATTTTGATTTAACCTCTTTTGAAGCCACTTTGGCGATAATTACGTCCAAATCACTGTCAGTAAGAGAGTATTTTGAGGCAATATCTTTGACTGTTGCTCCATATGGCAGGCGGTAAAGCCATAAAAGCGTCAGCACATCGGCTTTTCCGATTTGAGTCACGCCGTATTTGTGCGGAACATACATTATGTCCGCTTCGAACGGGCTGTGCCCAAGCCCCAGTGCGTGCCCGATTTCGTGCACTATTGTGTGGTAAACTTCATCTTCGTGCATGTATTTTTGGCAGACGTAGCCGTCTGAAATCCCGATTTCGATTTCTGCCGAGTAATATCTGAAATTTTCATCATGATTCCAGTTGCAATGTCCGAGAGACTCACGATTTACGCGCCTCCAGCTTAAATTTATCTGTGAATCATAGAGACTGTTTACAATCCTGAATTTTATAAAGCCGCTTGTGACTCTTTCCCACTCACGGAGAGCCCGCATAACCATTTCGCGGTATTTTTCAGATTCGTGAGCAACAGAATAAAATTTACACGGTGCAATGTAAAATTTTATGGGCATGGTATTTTCCGCCCATCTTGCAATGCGCCCTTTGTTTAAACTCTGTTGTAAATAAGTAAATTTTTTCATAAATACGTTAAAATCAAACTTCCTTTATTAAAATTTACCATATAATCTATGCCGGTTCAATTTGGCTTAAATAAACTCAATATTTGGTTTTGCCATGATTGACAATGATCCTTGTCTGGGTTAAATTATCAATACTTGTATTAGATAGGTTGATTGCCCCTAAATGCTTTTAAAAGCTGCAATCCCTTAAAATTGAAAGGAAATTCACATGTACGCAATAGTTGAAACAGGCGGAAAACAATACCCTATGGAAGAAGGAAGATACATCGATATCGAACTTCTTGAAGGCGAAAAAGACGAAAAAGTTGTTTTTGATAAAATTGTTATGCTTGTAAACGGTAAAAAATCAAAAGTTGGTCAGCCTTATGTTGAAAAAGCGACAGTAGAAGGCAAAATTATGACTCACGATAAATCAAAAAAAGTTATCGTATACAAACAAAGACCTAAAAAAGGATACAGAAAAAAACAAGGTCACAGACAAGGCTTTACAAGAGTTATGATTAGCAAAATCAGAACTACAGCGGCTAAAGTAGCTAAAGAAGAAGCAGCTGCAGAATAGTCAAAAGAAATTAATTAATAAGGAGATAAAACAATGGCTCATAAGAAGGGTGTAGGTTCATCCAAAAACGGAAGAGATTCGGAAAGTAAGCGATTAGGCGTTAAAAAATACGGCGGCGAAGCTGTTCTTGCGGGCAATATTCTTGTTCGTCAGCGCGGTACAAAAATTCACCCCGGTGTTAACGTTGGACGCGGTTCAGACGACACATTGTTCGCAACTATCGACGGTGTTGTAAAATTCGAACCACACAGACGCGACAGAAAACAAGTAAGCGTATACGCTCAATAGTTTTCGGAAGAATCAGATAAATTTTAAAAAACGTCCGAGTTTCGGGCGTTTTTTTTATGCGGAAACTACGTTTTTTAACAGATCGGCAAAATCCGTACTCAATAATTGAGCGAAAACCTCAGGGTCAATTTGTGTTACTACAACGGCCATAAGGTCTTGCGGTAAATTATCGATAACCTTTATGAGCATATCTTCGTCAAGTTTACCCATGCCTTTAATTAATTCGGACTTATCTAAGAGTTCTAGCGGTTTTGTCAGGGTTTTGACGCTGAATTCTTCCCATAATTTAGGGTCTTCTTCGCACATGTTCATGATAATTTGACGTTTGTATTTAGGCTTAAGCGCTTGAATTGATTCTGTAAACTGTTTTGGATTTAATTGTTCAATTGTTTCCAGCAATCCCTTGCGGTCGGTATTTTCGTCAACAGGCTTGCCTGTAACTCCTTCAACCATCTGCATAAGTGCTTCTTTGTTTAGGCTTTGAACTTCTTTCATCAATTTTTTAGGATCGACTTTTTCTGATTCAAACCATTTGTTTAAATCGGACTCAGGTACAAGTTTTAGGAAGTCCTGCTTTGAATAACATTCAAAAAGAATTTTTGTAATTTCTTTTTTCGGCATTTCGCGGATGTACTTCATAAGAGCGTCTTGGGTAAAAAATTGGAGCCCGTTAGCAAGGTCTTTTGCAGGCAAATATTGCAATAATCTCGACAAATCATCAGGGTTCATTTCTCGAAGGATTTTCCAGCGATTTTTGGCACTTCCCAGCTTAAATAGGCGCATGATTGCGTTAGGGTCTTTTAAGATACTGATGAGATAATCTTCGGCCGCAGTATTACCGTTAGCGGCTTCGGTTTCTACAATTTCCTGCAAACTTTGAGACCCATACGCTTGCAAACGCTGGGCATCAATGTTGATGTACCTTGACAGGTAATTTAAATCTAATTCTATTGATATCATGTCGTGCCTGAAATTATACCGCTCTATATTATTAAACGTTTTTTGGAGGCTTCAAGTTAAGTAAAAACGGCAAAATGCAACAAAAATTTACAATAAAAAACCTCCCTGAAGGAGGTTTTAAAGTTTATTGTCTGTAAATGGAATTTAGTATAACCCTGTCAAAGTTTTTTCTATCTACCTCTCTTTGCGTTAGGGCTTTAAGTAAATCAAATACAGTGGCTGTTTCCGGGTTGAGTTTATAATATTTTAAAATCTCATTGCGTGTTAATGACCATTTTTCAGTTGATTTAAGCTCTCCGGAATAATAATCTTTATATAGGTAACCTTCGGCTTTTCCGATTGTTTCTGCAAGGGTTTTTATTTTCAATTTTCTGGAAATTTTAGTGCCGTCTACTTCTCTGATTGCCAGCCTCCGAAGAAGAACATATTCCGGAAAGGTAATTTGAGAAGCTTTTTGTATACCATAATGAGGTGCTTTGGATTGCAATATAGACATTCTTTTTGGTGCTTTATTAGTAGGAGTATGGTTCAATATCATTGCTGACAGTTTATCTGCATTGCCGTTATAGCTTTGTTCTGCTTTTATTAAAGCTTCTTCTAATTTTCTTGGATTGGAAAATCTGGACAAATGATAACTGTCTAAATATTGTACAGCACGCTTTCTTTCCTTCAAACTATTCACTAAAGTTGCAGGCAAGTGGGACTCTATCCATATAAGAAATTTATTTGAGCTATCTTTTGGGCGTGAACCGGTAGTTTTGCTGAGTTGCTGCAATGAATACCAGTGATAACCTGAGGATGGACCTTTGTAGCCAAATCGCTCAGCAACTGAATGTCTTATCTCTATGGCGTGTTTCATAGAGCGAACCGGCAAATATTTATTTATTCCGTTTATACTCATAATCTCTCCTTAGTTTGATTCTTTTATGAATGTCCCAAAAAAAATTTCTTTGCCATATATTTTTTATATTATTTACAAAAATTAAACTGTTTTTTTATAAATCTCTACAAATTATTAATTTTTTGTTTATTTTTTAAGGTTTTCTCGAAAAAGGTGTTATAAACAAAATATAAGATTGTGAATTAAATTAAATTTGAATAAGGAGACATAAATTATGGCAAAAACAATCGGTATTGACTTAGGGACTACAAACTCGGTAGTTGCGGTCATGGAAGGCGGTAAGCCTACGGTTATTGCTAACGCAGAAGGTTCAAGAACGACCCCTTCTATTGTTGGTATTTCAAAAACAGGTGAAAGACTTGTCGGTCAGCTTGCAAAACGTCAGGCAATATTGAACCCTGACAGAACAGTTACATCAATTAAACGTCATATGGGTGATGATTATAAAATTGCTATCGACGGCAAAGACTACACCCCTCAAGAAATTTCGGCTATGATTTTGAGAAAACTCGCTGATGACGCTTCATCATACTTGGGTGAAAAGGTCACTTCTGCCGTAATTACTGTTCCTGCATATTTTAATGACGCACAAAGACAGGCAACAAAAGACGCAGGTAAGATTGCAGGCTTGGATGTTTTACGTATCGTGAACGAACCGACTGCGGCGGCTCTTGCTTACGGTCTTGAAAAAGAAAAACCTGAAAAAGTTCTTGTATTCGACTTAGGCGGCGGTACTTTCGACGTATCAATTCTCGAAATCGGAGACGGAGTTCACGAAGTTCTTTCAACTTCAGGTGATACGCGTCTCGGCGGCGATGATTTCGATGAAAAAGTTATTGATTGGCTCGCAGATGAGTTCAAAAAACAAGAAGGTATCGACCTTAGAAATGACAAACAGGCTATGCAGCGTTTGAAAGAAGCGGCGGAAAAAGCGAAATGCGAACTTTCTTCTGTAGTTGAAACAAACATTAACCTTCCGTTCATCACGGCTGACGCTAACGGTCCAAAACACTTGGATATTCAATTAACAAGAGCAAAGTTCGAAGAATTATCACATGAGTTGCTCGAAAGATGTAAAAAACCTGTAGCGGACGCGTTAAAAGAAGCGGGCTTGGGTAAAGGCGAAATTGACGAAGTGGTATTAGTCGGCGGTTCGACTCGTATACCTGCTGTTCAGGCACTTGTTAAAGAATATACTGGCAAAGACCCTAACCAATCCGTTAACCCTGACGAAGTTGTTGCAGTAGGTGCAGCTGTTCAAGCAGGCGTACTTGCGGGTGAAGTTAAAGACGTTGTATTGCTCGACGTTACTCCGTTGACTCTTGGTATTGAAACTCTCGGCGGTGTTTTGACTCCGCTTGTACCGAGAAACACGACTATTCCTGTTTCTAAGTCTCAGGTTTTCTCAACTGCGGAAAACAATCAAACTGCTGTTGATATACATGTTCTTCAGGGTGAAAGACCTATGTCTAAAGATAACAAATCGCTCGGTATGTTCAGATTGGACGGTTTGCCGCCTGCAATGCGCGGTATGCCTCAAATCGAGGTAACTTTTGACATTGACGCGAACGGTATTGTAAACGTTTCTGCAAAAGACAAAGCTACAAACAAAGAGCAAAAAATTACAATTACAAATTCTTCTAATTTGAATGAAGGTGATATTGACAAAATGGTCAAAGAAGCTGAAGCTAACTCAGAAGAAGATAAAAAGAAAAAAGAAGAAGCTGAAATTAAAAATAACGCTAATTCTTTGATTTCGTCTGCCGAAAGAATCGTAAAAGATTTTGAAGGTAAAATTTCTGACGCTGATAAATCAGGTCTTGATGAACTTAAAGCTGATCTTCAAAAAGCCTTGGATGAAAACAAACCTGTTGAAGAAATTAAGAAAATTTCTGAAGACTTGCAGCAAAAAATGTTCAGCATTTCACAGCAGGCATATGAGCAGGCTCAAAAAGAAGAACCTTCAGCAAGTTCTGAGGGCTCTGAAGCGCAGGATGAACAAGCTTCGGCAAATAACGATGACGATGTAATCGACGCAGAATATACAAAAGAATAATAAATCTGTAATACAAAAATGCTGAGCCTTTAAGGCTCAGCATTTTGCTTTATTCATTAGCAGCTTATATAACCACTCCCCGTCATCCTGAACTCGTTTCAGGATGACAGTTGGTTGATATTCTTCACAATTTTCACAAAAAACAAAGCCTATAAGGTGATAAATGTATCACAATATTATGTTAAAGCCTGTCAGGCAAAATATCCCATAGTAGCTTTAAGCCTTAAAAATTTTATGATATACTCAAGGCAAAATTATCAATTATAAAGGAAAACACATGGAAACATTAGCAAATAACGTATTTTACTGCGGTGCAAAACACCCTGACAGAGCAATTTTTGACCAGCTTATCCCTCTGCCTCAAGGAACAACTTATAATTCCTTTTTAATCATTGGGAGCGAAAAAACGGCGCTGATTGATACAATCTACCCGCCTCTTATCGTTGAATTGATTGCAACTTTGGAAAAAAATAATATTAAAGAAATCGATTACATTATCGCCAACCACGGGGAGCAAGACCATAGCGGGGCTTTACCTGTATTAATTGAAAAATTTCCGAATGTAAAAATTGTCACAAATACAAAATGCAAAGAGCTTCTAATTGCAGAACACCATATTGAAGAAGATAGATTTATTGTGGTGCAGGATAAAGAAACACTTTCTTTGGGGGATAAAACACTGGAATTCTACCTTGCGCCGTGGGTTCATTGGCCTGACACAATGTTTACGTATTTAAAAGAAGACAAAATTCTTTTTACTTGCGATTTCTTAGGGGCACACCATACGGAAGGTGGCGTTTTTGCGGACAATTCTCCTGAACTTGAAACTTCCGCAAAAAGATACTATGCGGAAATTATGATGCCTTATAGAAATTTCAGCAAAAAATATGTTACAACAGTTGAAGAAATCAACCCTGAAATGATTTGTCCAAGCCACGGTCCGTTGTACAAAGAACCTAAATTTATCTTGGACTTGTACAAAAAATGGACGTCTGACGAAGTTGCAAAGAAAGTTGTTATTCCTTACGTTTCAATGTACAACAGCAGCTATGAAATGGCAGACAGACTGGCTCAAAGACTCATTAAAAACGGCATAAAAGTTGAAATGGCTGACCTTGTTCATACGGATGAGGGTGAAATTGCGATGGAAATGGTGGATGCAGCTGCAGTTGTCATGGCTTGCTCTATGGTGCTTGCGGGGCCACATCCGAAAGCGGTTTATGTTGCGTATTTGATGAACTTAATCAAGCCTAAAATGAAATTTTTCTCTATTCTTGGCTCTTACGGCTGGGGCGGACGTCTTACCGAAACTATCGAGTCATTAATACCTATGGTTAAGGCTGAAAAACTCGAATATATTGTGATTAAAGGTAAGCCGACCGATGAAGACCTTGAAAGAGTTGATAAACTAGGTGACGAATTAGCGGAAAAAATTAACGCATTATAAACCAAAGCCCTTTTTTGATGAGGGCTTTTTATTGACCAAAATAGCAAAACTTGATAATATATAAAAATAAGAAATTTATTATTATGGAGAAGTGTGGAAAATGGCTAAAATATTGACTTTTGCAGGGGGGGGGGCGACTCCTAAAAGATAAAAGTGACAAAAAATTCACTTTTTTCGGAAGTTATCTAAGTCGTATATTTTTTCCTAATTTAATCCCTCGTAAAAAAGCGTTTTCTATTGCTGAGGCAATGATTACAATGCTCATAGTGAGTGTTGCTTTGGCAGCCATGGCGCCAGTAATGACAAAAAAGGCTCAAAATAATATGGGCGGTAATTCGAAATGGCTTTATACAAAAAATGGTTCTGATATCACCCGCACAGGAGGGAATGTAGGTATCGGCGTGCCTGCTAATACAAATCCTTCCGCAAAACTTCACATCAAAGACGGTAAACTATTAATTGAAAATAATTCAGCTATTTCAATTGAAATTGTTTACGATAATGACACAGCACCTGTTTTGCTGAGAAATACCAAGTACAATACGAAATTAGTAATTGGTCCGAATAATTGGGGTAATACGCTTGTTTCATATGAAAATGACAAGGTTACATCTTTTATGAATAAAAATGGAGATGTCATTGAAAGAACAGCGAGCGGGGATATAAATAAGACGATTCCTCCTGCTATGCTGGCGTTTTTTGACAGCAATTGTCCTCCCGGATGGACAAATATGGCAGATTGGGGCTGGGGTGGAAGATTTTTGAGAATAGCCGGCTGGGATAATGCTCTTGGCGTAAATACTCCTCACGGTCAGTGGCAAGATCAAGCAGTAGGCTGGCATGAACATGATTTGAATCCTGATATACGCTCGGTAAATGTCCGCTATGGCGGTGGTGGGGGAGAGTGGAGTGTAATTCTCTCAGGAGATGTTCAATATTATGATTGGTGGGCAAGGTCAACCAGAAAAATCAAAGCTAACGGTGCAGGTGGGGCGGATAATCGTCCTCGGAATATAGCTTTAAATCTGTGCCGAAAAAATTAAGCCTAAAGAAACTATTTACAAAATTCCCCCCTCATGGGTATAATAGCCATGTAATTAACCGAAAGAAATGGAGACACCATAATGAACAGAATTGAAAGATTTAAAAGAGATGTTGAGGCACGTCGTGCTTTAAAAGTAATTTCAGGTATCGACAATTTTGATATCGACAGAGTTAAAAAAGTAGTTGCTGCTGCAGAGCAAGCAGGTGCAAGCGCAGTTGACGTTGCTTGCAGCGAAGAAATCGTAAATGTTGCAAGAGAAATTTCTTCTATCCCTGTATTTGTTTCATCAATCGATCCACAAGAGCTTGTACAGGCTGCTGAATGGGGCGCTGATGCTATTGAAATCGGTAACTTTGACGCTCTTTATAAAAAAGGCGTGAGAATGTCTGCAGAAGAAATTCTTTCTATCGCAAAAAGAACATTCGAACTCTTAAACGGCAGAGAAATCTATGTTTCTGCAACTGTTCCCGGACATATTGAAGTTGCAAGACAGATTTGGCTTGCTTCTGAATTGGAAAAACTCGGTGTAAATATTATCCAAACAGAAGGTGCAGCAATGATGACTTCTTCTCAAATTCAAGGCGCTAAAGGCTTGATGGAACTTGCACAGCAAAGCATTTCGAATACAATTGAACTTACAAGAAATATTACAATCCCTGTTATGACAGCTTCAGGCTTGACTACTACAACAGCTCCTATGGCATTCGCAGCAGGCGCAAGCGCTATCGGAGTAGGTTCTTGTATTAATAAACTGAACACAACTATCGAAATGGTTGCTGTTATCAGAACTTTAACAGAGCAGCTTCCTGAAAGAACTGAGAGAAGAGAATTCGCTAACGCTTAGTTCAATTAATAAATTTAAAAGGGTCTGAAAATTATTTCAGGCTCTTTTTGTATTTTAGACGAGTTGAATTATATTGGTAAATAAACTTAACTTTATTTAGGGTGGTTTTCATGGTAATAATATTATTGTAGGAATGGGAATGTGCATATGGCTTTAGATACAGATTTAATCAGAAATACTATTGAGGAAAGAGAATTACAGATTTTAAGCCCCTTGGCTGCAAAAAGCAGGCTTTCAAAAGGTCGTAAACGATCTGAAAATCCTTGTTCGATAAGAACGGAATTTCAGCGTGACCGTGATAGAATCTTGCATTCAAAAGCTTTTCGCCGTTTGAAACACAAGACGCAGGTGTTTTTTGCGCCAAATGACGACCATTACAGAACACGTATGACTCATACTCTCGAAGTAGCGCAGGTTTCGCGTACAATTGCGCGCGCGTTGAATTTGAACGAAGATTTGGTTGAAGCTATTGCTTTGGGACATGATTTGGGGCACACGCCGTTCGGACATAGCGGGGAAAGTGCGCTGGACAGTATTATGGTCAACGGTTTCCGTCATAACGAAAATAGTGTAAGAGTTGTGACCCTTCTTGAAGACTTGAACCTTACGGATGAGACGATTAACGGCATCTTATGCCATTCATATGCCTGGGAACCCGCTTACACTCTTGAGGGACAGATTGTTCAGCTTGCGGACAAGATTGCATACATAAACCACGATATCGATGACTCAATCAGGGCGGGGATAATCAGACCTGAGGATTTGCCAAAGGATTGTATGTCCTATTTTTCGCCTATCAGGCATGTGCGCTTCTCAAAAATGGTTTATAACTTGGTCGAGCACTCGATGGGCAAAGAAAAAATTTCAATGGGTGAAGAATGCCTCGATTATATGAATAGGCTCAGAAGCTGGATGTTTGAAAATGTTTATATGGATAATGTAGCAAAAGCGGAGGAAGATAAGGCTCAACGTATGATTGAGGAGCTTTTTGAACATTATATGCAGCTGTTAAAAATATATTCTTCCAATTATGATGAAATGTTGGCTCAAAATACTGTTTGCGACTATATTTCGGGCATGACAGACAGATATATTGTTAAAAAATATACTCAAAACTTTATTCCGAAATCAATGACATCAATAGATGACGATGATTTCTTGTTCAGATATGCAAAATTGAATGGTTTAAATAATGTCAACGGCTAATAACATAGATATAGCACAACAAATCAAAGACAAACTTGATATTGTCGATGTGATTTCAAAAACAGTGATTTTGAAGAAAAAAGGTCAAAATTATTGGGGTTTATGCCCTTTTCACAAAGAAAAATCGGCGTCTTTCAGCGTGAGCCGTTCAAAAGGTATTTATAAGTGTTTCTCATGTGGTGAGGGCGGGGACGTTTTCAGTTTTTTGATGAAAACGCAGAGCAAGACGTTTCCTGAGGTTATAAAAGATGAGGCTGCGGCTCTCGGGATAGAGCTTCCTGCGCAATTTGCGGGCTCTCCGGAAAAAAAAGAATTAAAACAACAGCTTTTGTCTGCGCTTAAAGACGCAGCAGATTTTTATAACATGAATTTGACATCTTCTCCGAGTGCGGAAAAGGCCTTAAAATACCTTAAAGACCGAGGTCTTGAAGATGATGTTATTTCTGCGTACAAGCTCGGCTATGCGCCAAACAGCTATGATGATTTTTATAAAAGATTTGAAGGTAAGTATCCGAATAATATTCTCGAGCAGTCGGGTCTGATAATCAAGCGTGAACGCGAAGTAGGCTTTATCGACAGGTTCCGTCACAGAATTATTATCCCGATTTTTGATGAAAACGGCAATATTGTTGCTTTTGGTGCTCGTGCACTTGAAAAAGATCAGAATCCAAAGTATCTGAACTCTCCGGAAAGCCCTGTTTACAATAAAAGTAAGGTATTATACGGACTTTATCATGCCAAAGATGCTGTTAAAGAAGAAGATGCCGCCATTATTATGGAAGGCTATTTTGATGTGATTTCTGCGCAGGCAAACGGTATTAAAAACTGCGTTGCTGCATGTGGAACATCCTTGACACAAGGGCATATCGGACTTATTTCGCGTTACAGCAAGTCTCGTAAAATATTTCTGGCTTTTGACACAGACGCAGCAGGTGTGAAGGCTGCACAAAGAGGTGCGGAGGTTATCAGAGAAGCGTTTACCGGATTAGGGGATATAAAACAGTTTGACGAGGTGCAAACATCTTTAAACGATGAAAAATATGCCTGCGAAATACGTGTAATTACGCCTCCTGAAGGAAAAGACCCGGATGAATTTATTCGAGCAAACGGGGCTGAGGCTTACAAAAAATATCTGGAAAAAGCTAAATTGCTTCTGGATTTTGAGATAGATTTGGTTTTGAAAGAATACTCAAAAGACACGCCCGTAAACGAAAAGCTCAAGATTATTAAAAATCTTATCCCACTTTTAAACAGTATTCAAAATGCGATTGCACGAAATGAGTATATGAAGGTTGCTGCAGAGAGATTGCATGTAACGGAATCTGATTTGCTCAAAGAGCTCCGTGCTGCAAGCTCTTCAGCGATTACTCCTTATGTTAAAAAAGAGGTTATTGTAAAGAAAAGTATCACTTTATCGGAAAAGGCGGAAAAAAATTTATTGTGCATGTATTTAATAAGTAGAAGTCAGCTTCTTCCCTCTCAAATTTCAAAAATATTGCAAAACGAAGAACTTGATAACGAAACGTTAAATTATATTAAAAGTACGATTGACAAACTCTCAAGTGAGGTAAATAATGTAGAAGAATTAATCAGTGCTCTCTATAATGCTTTTGCGGAAAATAATGAAGTTAAAAATATAATTACAGATTTAATTGAACTGGCCAAACCGTACGAAGACCTTTCGGATACGGACTTAAGGCTTGCTATCGACGAAAATCTGCAGAATATTAAAAGGTTTAAACTACGCCAAGAGCAAGAAAAGATTAGGCAGGAATACAAGCATATCGACGACGATGATGTACAAGCCGTACAAATTCAAATCGAACTTAAAGAAAAGTTAAAAAATAGGTTAAGGACTGGAGATACTTAATGAGCAGAAAAAGAATGTCAGATGATTCAGTGGTTAGTGTTATCGATGAAAATGAAGAGCATACGGATGATATTATGGAAACAGGTACTTATGGTACCGAAGACCATGAGATTACAACCGACAACATAGATGCGATTATCAGTACCAGAAAAACAACCAATCCTATTATGGATGATATCTATTCTTCCGAAGCGGAAGAAGCCCCTCAAGAAATGATTATGCCGCGCGGTTTGGCAATTGATGACCCGGTAAGAATGTATTTACGTGAAATCGGTCGTATTAAACTTTTAACAGCGGAAGAAGAAATCAATCTTGCCCGCAAAATTGTTGAAGGCGGTGCCGGCGGAGCGATTGCAAAAAGAAAACTCGTTCAGGCGAACTTGAGGCTGGTTGTAAGTATCGCTAAAAAATACGTAGGACGCGGAATGTTGTTCCTTGACCTTATTCAAGAAGGCAATCTGGGTCTAATCAGAGCGGCGGAAAAATTTGACCACGAAAGAGGTTATAAGTTCTCAACTTACGCAACTTGGTGGATTAGGCAGGCAATTACACGTGCTATCGCCGACCAGGCAAGAACAATCAGAATCCCTGTTCACATGGTTGAAACTATCAATAAATTGAAAAAAGTTACACGTAAGCTTGCTCAAGAGCTTTCAAGAAAACCTACCGAAGATGAACTTGCGACTGAAATGAGTATTTCTATAAGCAAATTGCGCGAAATTATCAAAGTTGCTCAAGAGCCTCTTTCTCTTGAAACGCCTATCGGTAAAGAAGAAGATTCAAGACTCGGTGATTTTATTGAAGATAAAGACGCTGACGCTCCTGTAAAAACAGTTGCTCACGAACTTTTAAGAGAAGATTTAGCTGAAGTTCTTTCAGGTCTTTCTCCTCGTGAAAGAGACGTTTTAAGACTCCGTTTCGGTATGGATGACGGACGCCAAAGAACATTGGAAGAAGTCGGACAGCTTTTTGGTGTTACTCGTGAACGTATCAGACAAATCGAGGCAAAAGCCTTAAGAAAACTCAGACATCCAAACAGAAGCAAACGATTAAAAGAATATATCGAACAATAATTTAAAAAGGGCTTTTATTAGCCCTTTTTTATTGACCAAAATTGCAAATCTTGATAATATATAAAAATAAGAAATTTATTATTATGGAGAAGTGTGAAAAATGGCTCAAATATTGAACTTTGCGGGGGGGGGGCAAGCTCTAAAAGATAGAAGTGATAAAAAATTCACTTTTTTCGGAAAAATATTAAAGTGCTGTTTTGTTTTATATTCTTCCTCTTCTAAAAAAGGGTTTTCAATAGCGGAAGCGATGGTCACTTTGTTAATTGTTAGTGTTGCTTTGGCTGCAATGGCACCGATAATGACAAAAAAAGCACAAAATAGTATAGGCGGGAATTCAAAATGGATGTTTACCAAAAATGGTAATGATATTTCAAGAATAACCGGAAATGTTGGTATAAATGTGCCTGCTAATAATAATCCTGACGCAAAACTTGAAATACGCGGAGAAAATGGAATCGTCCTTACAGTAAAAGCTTCGTCAACTTCAAACAAAGATATAATTGTTGTTCAAAAGGGCGGGAGAGAGTTGGCAAAATTTGATAAAGATGGCGTTTTGTATCTCAGTCAGGCTATGAATGTAACCAATTCGACTCAAAATACTTCGTGGAATCCTGTTACAACCTGGGACGGAAATACATGGAAAAATTCACTTCAGCGGGATGGGGGATTGTCAATTAATACGAGTGCTAATCGCCGTGTTTTTAGCGCTTTTTTGAACGGCACGGAAAGAGTGTGGATAAATTCAGACGGCTCGTCTTCGTTGGCAGGTGTCCCAACCGGTATGGTGGCATTTTTTAATTTGCAAACTTGTCCTTCGGGGTGGTCGCCTATTAACTGGCAATGGAACGGAAGGTTTCCAAGATTTTCAGGCAATTACGGTATATGTAATTGGTCAGAAAGTGACGGAAATTGTGACGGAAATGGTCAGAAAGAATGGGTAACATGGAATTGGGTAGGCAGAATGGACGGAGACGCTTCTCGCCCGATATGGGGTGAGTACGGCACTGTTAGAGGCTGGGGTGCTGATGCCCAAGGTGCTTTTTACAATGCTTGGTGGACGGGGCAAAACGGACGGTCAGATAAATCGGGTGAGGCACAACACAGAATCGGTTTTAACTCAAATCGTGCGGTTCCTACGGCAAATGAAAATAAGCCAAAATCAGTCGCATTGTTAGGCTGCCAAAGAAATTAGGTTTTCTTTTATTGAATTGACTTATTTAAAATATATTGCTAGGATAGGAAAAATAACTGTTTTTTGGAGAAATATACAATGCAAGATAAGGCAAAATTTTTCAGCGAAATCAAAGGTTTTTCTATTGCTGAAGCAATGATTACAATGTTAATCGTAAGTATAGCAATGGCTGCGATGGCGCCGATTATGTCGAAGAAAATCCAATCAGACGGCAAATCTTCGGCAGTTATCCCATCCGGAATGGTTTCTTTTTTCAACTTATCGACATGTCCTAACGGTTGGTCGGCAGTAAACGGATCTTGGAATAACAGGTTCATAAGAATAGCAAATGGTGCCCGTGCGGTAGGCAGCACACAAGAAGATGCAATGCTTGATGCCAGTGGTGCGATATGGGGGATTACTTCAAAAAATTGGGCTGATGCAAATGGAGTTTTTAGGGTAACTGCCAGCCCTGGCTCTGAAGCAAGGGGACAGGGGACAACTTGGCAAGAGCGTACTTTTGAGTTTAGATTAAGTTTTGATCCTGCACTCGCAGGTCGAATATCTAATGAAGTCAGACCAAAAAATGTGGCATTGCTTGCCTGTCAAAAAAATTAAAAGAGCGAACTGAGAACAAAATTAGCTTTCGCGAATAATCAGTGCGTTAGAAACCGCTATGCCTCCTTTAATGCTCGGAGTGTTTACTATGCGGTCTTTGATGTACATAACGCTCGAGCCGCCTCCGTCGAGGTTCATTGCCCATATGCAGCCAAATTCTTTCATTAAACGTGCTGTTTCGGTAAGCGTCATTCCGACCGAGCTTTGTTCTCGTCCGTCGATAGTCATCATTATAAATTCGTTGTCTTTTGTGTAACCGATTGCGGTGCGTGGATTTCGACCTGTTATTGATAATAATTTTTGCTCTTGGACATCAACATATACACTGCCGTCTTTAACCAGGAATGGCCCTCCGCTTACAATGTGATTGACTTCATCCCATTCGCCTGAGTTTTTTATTTCAAGCTCTATTTTACGGTTAGGTTTAAGACTTGTCAGAAAGGTTTGTTTTTCGTCTTGGAATTGGGCATTAAAAAACGGTTCTAACTTGGATTTTGGACCTGATACAACGTATCCGTTTTGGGGTATAGTTATTGAACCGTTTGAAATGCTTATAATTTTGCCGTCTTCGATGGCTATATTGGTGCCTAACTTAGGAGCAGTCGGGCTATTTTGCCCCCAATCCTTCGTGTACACCAATACATAGGTTGAGAGCATCCTCGGCTGGTTTATATTGTCTATCGGAACCGTAAGTTTTTTGTATTTAAGGTTTGCATTAAGCTCATATTTGTCCATAACGTATCCTTCGGATTTTATGCCGAGGGCTACACGATTGTATATCGGACCTGTGTAGATTTTTTTGTCTATCATCAATGTGCCGAGTGGAACACCTGTTTGCGGTTTAAAATAGGTTGCGTTCACCGCAGCTATAGCTTTTCCTTTTGAAGCCAAAGTCTTGATAGTTGCTTTTCTTGCTAACGTATCGGAGGCCAAAACAGGCACGACTTCTAAATTTGGATTTAATTGTTTGTTCATCTCTACTACATTTATGCGGACATTCCCCGCTGATGAGCGTCTTACAAGCTTGATGTGCTTTACTCCCGGGCTTACTGTAAAAATTGCGCCGTTTTTATATCTTGTTTTTGTTGATTTGTCCCATCTCTCTTTTTCGGCAACCATCAAACCCTGCTTATAAGCTTCCTCGCTTGCCTTTGATGTGAATACCTCGGTGGATACAGTACCGTAATGCACAGGGTTTGCAGCGTAAGCAAGGTAGTTATTCTGATAGTTGATATACCTCGGTGGGCTTACCAAAAAACTTAAAAGTAAGGCGTACACTGAATAAAGAAGCAGTTTCGTTTGGTTTCTATTCGTCTGTAATGCTAGTGTGTACATCGCCAAAGTCTCCTACTAACATTGTAGCACGTTTCATATACTATTTCAATACAGAATGCATATTTGTGTTGTGATTATAACAAAACTTTACATGGCGAAATTGAGTAAATATCCTACTATGACAAAGGATACAAACAAATACGAAGCAAAAATCGCAAGCATTTCCCACTTCAGGACTTTATTAAGCATAATCATTTCAGGAAGTGAAATAGCAGTAATACTCATGAGCATTACAAGCGTTGTCCCGAGCGGGACGCCTTTCATAAGCAAAACCTGAACTATGGGCAGAACGCTGTCATGGTTTGCGTAAACAGGGATTCCCGCAAATGCTGCAATCAGGACTGCAAAAGGATTTGAAGCACCAAGATATTTTGCAAAGAGTTCTTCAGGTATATAGCCGTGCATAAACGCCCCTACAACGAGTCCGATTAAAACATATATCCAAATATCCCTCAGGGTTGCAAACGCATAATCATGGGCGTACTGCACGGTGGATTTTATCTTTTCTCCTGTGGATTTGCATTCGCAATGATTGTCATTTTTTTGAAATGTATTAGTTTTTATGAATTTGCCTAAGTTAAATTTGTCGCAAAGCCATCCGCCCGTTACAGAAATTACTCCTCCTGCCAAAATATATACGAATGCTGCCTTAAAACCTGCGCCAGGTGTAATCAAGAGGAGAGCTGTCGCAATTTCGCTGATTAAAGGCGAGCTTATCAAAAATGCCATGGTTATTCCGAAGGGAATACCCGCCGCAACAAATGCAATGAACAAAGGAATTGAAGAACAGGAACAAAATGGTGTCACTACCCCCAAAAATACGGCTAAAATATATCCGAAAAACGATGACTTTCCGCTTAGATAGCTTTTAATTTTTTCAGGTGCAAGCTGTTTCCTAAAAAGTGAGACCACAAAGAGCATTACATAAATCAGCAAGAATATTTTTATTGTATCTTCTATAAAAAAGCTTACGGCAGCCCCGGTGCGGGTGCTTAGGTCAAGCCCCATTTTTACGGTTGCAAAATTTGCGAAATTTGTTATAAATTCAAGCATTTATGTCTCCTCCGGCGTTGTAAATTTGTCATAACAGGCTATACAATCTTTGTGTAGAAATTTCATTGCGTCACGAATTCTCTCGCAGTTGGGTTTGTATATGAGGGATTTTCCATTTTTTATGTATGTGCACAGTCCTGCTTGTGAGAGCAGTGATAGATGGAATGACAGTGTATTTTTTGGAATTTTTAATTCGTGTGCAATTTGTGTCGGGTTTATACCGTTAATACTGTTTTTCACAATAATTTTGTAAATTGCAAGCCTCGTATCTTGCGCCAGTGCGGTAAAAATTATTATAGCGTCTTCATTTTTCAATTTATTCATTCCTTACAATTCTATGATTCTAGAATTATGGAACTATTTTGGGAAACTGTCAACCCTCCTTGATATTTTTTGTGAATATTTGTGAAAGTAATCTTTTATTACGGCTCGGTGATTGTGGGTAGAGCGGTAAATTTGGCTTGTACAAATAGGAAAAAGTGTTGTAAAATAAATTATAAAATTTGTTGCATATGCAACTTTTGAGGATGAATGGAAAATATTGAATTATTTAAAAATATAAAGGATACAGAACTTGATAATCTTCTGGGGTTAACAGGTGCTTCAAGTAAAGTTTACAAAAAAAACTCGGTTATTTGGCAAAAAAACAGTCCTATCAAAGATATTGGAGTAATTCTCGTTGGTGAGGTGGTTTTGAAAAGCGTTAACGGTGATATTTTTGATAAAAAAATCAGCGGTCAGCTAATAGGCGCAGATTTTGTTTGCGCGGGCTTTAAGAAGATTCCTTTTGATTATATTGCTGAAAAACAGTCGGGTGTTTTATTTATCCCTTATGAAAAAATAATTTCTCTTCATTCAGACAAGGGCGGAACAAAATTAATAAAAAATTTGTTTGAAATTATTTCCAAAAAAAATGTTGCTCTTGAATATAGAATGAACTTTCTTGAGAAAAAAACCACTCGCGAAAAAATACTTGCATATTTGAACGCTGAAACAGAAAAAACCGGAGCCCAAACTGTTTTGATACCGTTTTCACGTGAGGAAATGGCTTCGTATCTTTGTGCTGACAGAAGCGCATTAAGCCGTGAGCTTTCGAGACTTCATGACGAAGGCGTATTGGAATACAGAAAAAATGAGTTTACAATTTTGAAAGGATAACTAATGAAAAAGGCTGTTATTATTGATACTCCTATTGGTGTTTTGGCAATTGCGGAAGAAAACGAAAAAATCACAAACTTGTTTTTAGATGCTGAAAAACTACCTGCTGAAATTAAAATTGAGGAAACTGCTCTTTTAGTTAGGGCTAAAACGCAGTTAGAAGAGTACTTTCTGGGAAAAAGAAAAAAATTCGATTTGCCTATAAATCCAAAAGGGACAGATTTTCAACAGAAAGTGTGGAAAAATCTCGTTAAAATTCCTTATGGTAAAACGTGGACTTACAAAGAACTTGCGGAAGAGTCCGGGAATGTCAAAGCTTGCAGGGCTGTGGGTGGTGCTAATAATAAGAACCCTATTGCTATTTTTGTTCCCTGCCACAGGGTTATAGGCGCTGACGGAAAACTTGTCGGATATGCAGGCGGACTTAGTGTTAAGCAAAAACTTTTAGAGTTGGAAGCCAAATACAATTAGTAGCTTTATTGAGTGAAATGTAACAAATAACCTTATTTTGGGCAATTAATTTTTAAAAATTGTCTTTTTATAATATAAATCAGTTGACAGAATTAAATAATTAGGATAATATATCACTACACCCCCGAGGGGTCATATGAAAATCGGATTGTGTTTACATAGAGTTGTAAGAATTTATTACTACATATAAAAGGAGAAATTTATGAAAAAATCTTTAATCGTTACTATGGCAGCGCTTGTTGCTTTGACAGTCGGCATGAACACGGCTATTGCAAAAAGCAAAGACTGTGACTGCGCATGCAACTGCTCGAAATGTCATTGTGAGAAAAAATGCGACTGTGATTGTTGCAAAAAAGGTGACTGCAAATGTGGAGAGGACTGTAAATGTCATAAGCAAGTAAATTGTGGTTGTGATGACAAGTGCAACTGTTCTTGTACGAAGAAAAAAATCTTTACAAAGGCAGTAAAAAAAGACATTCCTTGCGAATGTGAAAAAAATCAAGCTAAATAAATTTTATTTGCAAATTTGCCAAAAAGCACTCGAAAGAGTGTTTTTTGGTATAATATTTTTGTATTCGAAGATTTATAGCTTATAAGCAGGAGAAAAAATGAAAGCAGACAGAAAAAAAATTGATACACTTCTAAAAACTGCAAGGGGTCAAATTGATGGGCTATTAAAAATGATTGAAGAGGACAGACATTGCGTTGAAATCAGCACACAAATTCTGGCTGCACAATCCATATTGAAGAAAGTAAATATGGAGATATTGAACTCTCATTTGAGCCACTGTGTTAAGGAGACATTTGAACATGCCGGCGAGGCAGAAAAGAAGGCTCAAATTGATGAAATTATTTCAATTATAAACAAAATTACGAAATAAAAAACGCGGTGAAAACCGCGTTTTTGGTTAATCATTGTCTTTTTTATTAAGAAGTTTTTTTACTTCTTCATGGCCTTTAGCATAAGAGCTTTCTTCTTCAGGTGCTAAAATATAAAGTATTTTTTGGAAATTTCCGGCATGAACAAGCTCATCACCGGCGACTTCAAGCAATACGGCTTTAGCTTCTTTGTTGTCAATCGACTCGGCAAGCTGCTCATATAGTTGTGTGGATTCGTATTCGGCTGCAATACTAAATCTTATGGCTCTGATTAACTCCTCTTTTGTCAAGGGTTTGTCATTTTTTTTGACCGAAAACGGACTGCAAAATTCAGGCATATAACCTCCTTTTTTATTTATATTCTTAAAAAATATAAAATTAAGCATTCCCCGACAGACCAAATACAAAAAAATCAAAAAACAGGCACAAAATACTACCCAACCGGGTAGTATTTTTTTCAATTTTTGTAATATATGATTACTAGTTGTGTCGGGAGTTAGAGTATGAAAATTAAATTGATGGTTTTAATGTATACATTAGGGGTAATTTTGTTGATACTTACCATAGTATCATCAATTTATGGGCATTACATTGGAATAGATGTTTTAATATTATGCAGTTTATTGATGATTTGGTTGAACATAAAAAAGGAAGAAGAAAAAAGGCAAAAGATTGACGAGGTAGACAACTACAAGGCTGTTATTTCAGATGTTTTTAAGTATTCTTCAGATTTAATTTTCTTGAAAGATACAAAAGGTAAATATATCACCTGTAATAAGATTTTTGCAAATAAAATGAAATTTACTGATGAATCAGCAATAGAAGGGCTTTCTGATAGAGACTTTGTATCAGAAGAAGATTTTTTACAAATAAGGAAAATTGACGATTATGTAATTAAAAATCAACTTCCTGTGAAATATATCCGCCCTATGAAAATGTTTCATGATGGAGTTTATGAGCTGAAACTTTCACCTTTTGTTCAAAAAGGCAAAGTCCAAGGCGTTTTTGGGGTTGCCAGAAATATAAAAGAAAAAATAGATTTGGAAAATTATATTCAAATGCAAAAGGCTCAGGTTGCTTCAATCCTGGATAGTATCGCTTCTATGGCATATTTAAAGGATATAAATAACAATATTATTACTGCAAATAAAAGTTTTCTGAAATTTTTAGGCTGTAACGAAGAGGATATCAATAAGCCCGGTATATTAGACAAGTTTAAAATTATTAATGAACAAAGTTTTCAAACTGACAGAATTATTATCGAAACTAAAATTACAAAAAGAATGGATATAGAGGTACAAGCCCCATATAGTACTTTCTGGTTTGATACTCAAAAATCTCCCTTTTTTGATATAGAAGGTAATGTAATAGGAATAATGGTTCTTTGTACTGATATAACACAGCGAAAAAATATGGAAGAAGAGCTAATTAAGGCAAAGGAAGATGCTTTGGCTTTAAATAATTTGAAAACTCAGATGATAGCAAATATAACACATGAAATTAAAACGCCTTTGAGTGGAATAATAGGTTTTTTGGATTTGATAGCGGAGCAAATCAATACTGAAAAATGTCGTGTTTACATTGAAAAAGCTAGGAAATTTGCACATATACTTTTGGAGTTAATTACTACACTGCTTGAGTTTTCGCAATTGGAGTGCAAGAAAATCAAACTTGATATGAATGTATTTAATTTACAAAAAATGCTTATTGATGCTTTGGAATTTATAAATAAAAAAGCCGGTGAAAAAAATATTAAAATTGATTTTGATTATGATGAAAGTATTCCTGAAAACATATGCGGTGATAGTACTAAAATTTTCCAAGTTATAAATAATTTATTGGATAACTCGTTAAAATTTACTGACAGGGGAAAAATATCTCTCATTACAAGGCTGGTGGATTTAAATGAAAAAGAAACCGAAATCTATTTTGAAATTAGGGATACAGGCATTGGCATACGGGAAGAAGACAAAAATACGGTGTTTGAGCCGTTTATTCAGGGGGATTTATCTTCAACAAAAAAATATCAAGGTACGGGGCTGGGACTTCACAATTGCAAAGGTTTTTTAGAGGCTATGGGCAGCAAAATATTCTGTGAAAGTATTGTGGGAGAAGGTACAAAAATGTTTTTTACGGTTAAGTTTTCTAATGAAGCTGTGCCGAGTATATCGTATTAGATTCCCAGTATTTTAATAATTCCGAAGCTTAAAAAGGATATAAACACAGACGCAATAATACCTAAATACAATGGTTTTATACCGACTTTCTGCATATTTGCAAAACTTGTCTCAAGCCCGAGTCCTGCCATTGCTGCCGTCATTAAATAAGTGCAAACCAGATTTAATGTATTTATAACGGTCTCTGGTATGTTAAAAATTGAGTTTATCAATATTACGACGGTAAAAAATATTACAAACCAAGGGATTTGTATGTTTTTAATGTCGAATTTTTTTGAATTTTTTTGCGTTCTTAAAATACTTATAACAAAAGTTATCGGTATAATGTAAAGAACTCGTGTCAGTTTGACAAGAGTGGACATGATTCCCGCTTCATCTGATACTGCAAATCCTGCGGCAACTACCTGGGCGACTTCATGAACTGATGTCCCCGCCCAAAAGGCATAAGCTGAGGTGCTTAGGTGTATAAGATTTTGCGCCAAAGGATACAGAAGCATAAACAAGGTGCCGAAAATCGTGATGATTCCTATTGAGAACGAGACATCTTCTTCCTGTTCTTTATCGTTTAAGGCGCTGACTGCGATAATCGCTGCTGCACCGCATATGGAGCATCCTGAAGCGACCAAAAGCGAAAGATTTTTGGATAGTTTCATGACTTTTCCCATCCATATAGTAAAAAACATTGTTGCGACAACAATTAACCCAATAAGGAAAATTCCCTCTAATCCAAGCTGATAAACCTCTTTGAGGCTTAGTTTGAATCCCAGTAATATAATTGCAAATCTTAAAACTTTTTTAGCACAGAATTTTATTCCCGGTCTCATCTTACGTTTTATGCCTAAAAAGTTTTTTACAAGCATTCCCAGCAAAATAGCAATAATTATTGTGCTGAGGTGTAAAAGCTTTGCTAAATATGAGTTTTGCAGACTTACGGCAAGCATTGTTATTAAAGTTACAAGAATCAAGCCTTCGGCGAGGTTTCGATGTTTTTTGATATCCTTGAATAATTTTTTCATGTTCTTTTGTCCGATTTTTATATCATCTATACAATACAATGAACACAAAGCTCTGAAAATTATATATTTTCCGTAAAATCGTTGTAATCTTTTCCGCCAACGGCTTTGTAAACATTGATTGTTGAAATTATGTAATTAATTTTATTTGAAATTTCAGATTCTTCACTTAAGAGAAGTGCTTCTTGTGCCTTGAGGTTGTCAAGAGTTGAAGCTGCCCCGATTTTCATTTTTTTGTTTAATAATGTGTATTTTTCTGCTTCCAGCTTATTTCTTTCAACGCTTTGCGTGTAATTTTTTCTACCGGTTTTTGCAGAAGATAAAGAATCGTTTATTTCTTGAATTGAGGTCAAAATGGTTTTTTCGTATAGCTGTGAAGCTTTTTCATATTCAAGTTTGCCAAATCTTAAGTGTGCAAGCTTTCTGCCGCCTGAAAACAGGTCAAATGAGGGTGCTATACCTGCATTTGAAAGTAAGGCATTGCCTGAAAATATTCGTCCCCAGTCGTATGCATTAAATCCTAGCTGTCCGTATATAAGAAACTTAGGCAAGAAATCTCTGCGAGCGACTTTTACGTCATAGCCTATTTTTTGAATATATTCTTCTGTTCTTAATAAGTCGGGGCGATTTTTAACAGCTTCAGTGCTTATATTGTCAGGGATATTTGGCATTTTAAGGTTTTCATAGGTGCCTGTTTCAAGTTCTTTTTTATTTCTGTCTCCCAAGAGTACCAGCATTTGATTTTCAAGTGTTTCGCGCTTTTCTTTCAGGTTATTTAATTCCTCTTCAAAAATCGTCAATGTTTGCTTTGCGCTTATTACTTCCATAGACGGACAGAGCCCGTTTTGGAATTTTTTTTCTTCCATAACTGTTATTTTCTTTTGAAGATTGATTAATTTTTCTTGATTTTCAATTAATTTACTTACTTTAATTAAGTTAAAATAGTCAGATGCAACGGAAGATGTCAGCGAAATATAGGCTGCGCGTTCTTCTTGCTTCGCCATTTCAAGCTGCTTTTTGTAGCTTTTTGTTCTTAAATGATTTTGCCCCCAAATATCAAGCTCGTATGTCATGGCAAGAGGGAGTGTAAAATGGTTTTGAGAGTAATTCGGAATTATAAGTTCTCCAAACTGAACATCGCTTGAACGCAGCTCTCTTTGGAAATTACCGCTAAAACCTATTTGCGGCAGCTCTTGTGCCAATGATTGTTTTACAATTTGCTGTGTTTGCTTTGTTTTTAGAGTTGCAATTTTTAAATCTTGGTTGTTTTGGTAAGAAATTAGTAAATATTCTTTAAGTTTTTCGTCATTAAACTTAGACCACCAGTCTAAATTCAGGTATGCCAAGCGATAATCCATACTTTGAGGTTTTTTGAGTATTTTTGCCTGGACAATTCCCACGTTTGACGGATTAATTGTTAACAATGTTATAAAAAATAATGTTATTAATTTACTCTTTTTCATATGCTTGTGTTATTATAATAACACAAGCGAGAAAATATGCAAAAAAAAATTATTTTAGAAAGCAGAATAGGATTAAAACTGGTACAACTTGGTACTTTGGCCAGAGTTCATGCAGGGCAGATTTTTTCTGAGAAGAATTTGTCGATTACTCCTGAGCAATTTACTGTGCTGTCTACTCTTGTTGCTGAGAATGGTTTATATGCTCGTCAAATTTCATCGATTACGTTAAAAGACCGCCCAAATATTTCCAGAATATTGAAAATTCTTGAAAAAGCCGAATTAATTACAAAAAAAGCTGATGTGAACAAAAGGAAGATTTATAAAGTTTTTATTACGGAGAAGGGGAAAGCTATATACGAAGAAGCTCTTCCTGTGATTATAAGTCTTTGGAATCAGATAATGGTAGATATAGACGAATCGACAATCAATCTTCTTATTCCCGCTTTAGAAAAAATGAAAGAAAATTTACAAGATAAGGTTAATATGCAAATTTAGAGGTTCCAATGAGTGAAGATGAAAAAAGTAAAGCCGAATTAAATATTGATAATCATGAAGCCGGCAGCCGTCCGCTTCATGACAGACGTGCTGCCGATAGGCGCAGAAAGCCGCGTATGCAAAAGAAACGAGTTGTAGTTCCGATAGTTTCCGCAATTTTACTTATTTTATTCGGGATTTATGCGGCTATATACTCGACCCGTTTTCAAACAACCGATGATGCTTTTGTGGAAGGGCATATCATAAGTGTAGCACCGAAAGTTGCGGGTCCGATTGAAAAGCTGTTTGTGGATGATAACGAACTTGTAAAGGAAGGGCAAATAATTGCTAAAATTATTCCCGACGATTATGAGACAAAGCTCCATTCTGCAGAAGCAAAGCTTGATGAGGCAAAAGCTCAGTTAAAAGTTATTCAAAATCAGATTGCTGAAGGTACATCTAATGTGCACCAGACCTATGAGGATGTCACATCGGCAAAATCCAAACTGGACTTTGCGCAAAAGGATTACAAACGTTATTCTTCAATGTATAAAGAAGGCATTGTCTCAAAACAGGACTACGACAGCAGTTCGACAGGGCTGACTGTGTCGCAGGCAAGTCACAAGGCTTCTTCAGAAAAGGCAAAAGCTGCAAAATCAGTCTTAGCTTCAAATGAGGCAAAAGCTGAAGCAAAAAAAGCTGAAATTAAGAAACTGGAAGCAGAGCTGGAACAGGCGAAACTGGATTTATCTTATACAAATATTTATGCTCCTGAGGCTGGCATGATAGCTTCGAGAAATGTGGAAAAAGGCAACTATGTTCAGGTTGCTCAGCCTCTTCTTGCAATAGTTCCCGAAAAAATATGGATTGTTGCGAATTTTAAGGAAGTTCAACTGGCTAATATGAAAAAAGGTCAAGCCGTGTCAATAAAAGTCGATGCGTATCCGGGTAAAAAATTTAAAGGCAAAGTAGACAGTATACAGCGCGCAACAGGTGCCAAATCCAGTCTTTTTCCACCTGAAAACGCAGTCGGCAGCTATGTGAAAATTGTGCAGCGAGTGCCTGTTAAAATTTTGTTTGAAGAAGATTATTCAAAATACAATATTGTTCCCGGAATGTCGGTTGTGCCGACAGTGAGGGTTAAATAGATTCAATAGTCGAATATTAAAATCAAATCCCATAGCGGCAGAGATATTTATAGTCACAAACATTACATTCAAAGCCGCTATTTTCCTTGAGCTTATAATCGTTTTCCAAATATTTTACTGCTGCATGGATATCGTTTTCCAGTGCAGTTTGGATAATATTTTCATCCTCAAGAGGGATTTCTAAACTTTTTCCATCTGTTTTGGTATTTAAAAGAATTGCTTTTTTTATTATCAGGGCTTCATTTTCACAAGCTTTTTTGTAAATATAAAGCTGTTTAAAATAATTTTCTTTAAAAAATTCAATATTTTCGTTTGTCTTGAAGTCAATAATAGTAAAGGTTTTGTCGGAATTCTCGACAAGTAAGTCAATATCGCCATTAAATTCAATATTTTTTCCTGCGAACACATAGTTAAAGCTGACAGATTTTTCAACTTGTGGATTTTGGACTTTGGTCGGAGCAAAATTGCTGCTTAGAAAAGCGTCATAGTGTTGAACAATTTTTTCTTCCTCTGCTGAATCAAGCTGCATTGGCGCGAGGTATTTTAATACGTCTTGACGGCTCAATTCTCTTTTGTATACAAAACTGTTGTAAATAAGTTTGTGTACAATGCTGCCTGTTTCAAACCCGTCTTTTTCGACTGTAAGAGGCGGGAATTTATACTTGTATTTGAGCAAAAACCTATTTTCACATTTATTTAGAGTATTTAGCATGCTAAACGAGAATTTATAGTTTTCGGCAGGGGTTTTTAATTCGAGACATGTTTGCAGGGGATTTGAGTGAAATGGTTTTCTCCCGAAGCTTATCGTTTTTACAGGCTGTTTTTCGACACAAATTTTCCCTTCGTTAATTTCCTCTTTTAATACAAAATCAGGGAAATCCTTGGTGTAATAGGCAGGTTTATTATGAGACGAGGGTTTAAACGTGATTATATTTAAATATTTTTCAGCACGTGATACAGCAACGTAAAATAGCCTTATATTTTCGTTCAATTCTCGTGGTTTTTTCCAGATTTCGTCATATACAAGCTTTTTCGGCGATTTTTTTTCATTCAATTTTGAAACTATTAGCCCGAACCCCGGTTTTTCTCCGTACTGTAGGTCAAAAATTATGTTTTCATCACTTTTTTTGAGCTTATCTGTTATGTTCGATACAAAAATATATGGAAATTCGAGCCCTTTACTTGCATGTATTGTCAAAAGCTGTACGGCATCAATTTCAAAAGTTGTGACGGATGGAAGCTCAAAGTCGCGCTCTTCTTCAATTTTGTCAAAATAGTCTAAAAAGCCTGAAACGCTTGCATAGCCTTTTTTCTGTGCAAAATCCGAAATTATTTTTTCAAATATTCTTAAATTTTGTTCTGCTTTGCAAGTTTCGATTTTGTCTAAGTCACTTGTAATTGGTATGTTTTGCTCCATTTTATAAAAAGTTTGCAAAAGGTTCAGTTTTTGTTTTTCTTTTAACACTGATGACAGAGTCGAGAAAATTTTCTTTAAATCTTTATTTTCGAGAAAGTTGTTTTCATAAAGTTTGATTGCTTTTTCACAGAAATTCAATTTTTTATCATTTGTTTTTATATTTATATCAAAATTATAATCCAAATCTTTTTTTAGTTTGTAAATTTGGCTTTGTGTTAAATTTGCGGATAAAATCCTCACAAGGGCGATTTCATCGTATGGATTTTTCACAAGTCTCAACAGACATATCGCGTTTTTCACGACGGGATGAGTAAAAAAGCTTTTATTTGTTTTCTTTACGGCAGGTATCCCGTAGCTTGTTAAAATTTCTTCAATAAGCTCAGCCTGGCTGTGAGACTTAACAAGTACTGCAAAGTCTTTGTAGAAAACGTTTTCAGTGGTTTTTAGTTTTTGAATCTCACTTGCAATATACTTCGCCTCGATTTCTTTTAGGTTTTGTGCATTTTCAAAATCAGTAATTTCGGTATTTTTGACATACTTGTTCTCAGCTTCAAAAGGCTCATAAGGTGCAGGATTTGCCGTTAATTGCTCGTCCAAATTTAAACTGTTTACAGTCGTATAATTCACCGCATTGAGTACATGCGGCGTAGAACGATAGTTTGTCTCAAGCTTTATTTCAGGGTATTTTTCACCGTATTTCTTTTCAATGAATTTATGTAAAACCTCCAAGTTTTCCATTTGAGCGAACCGGAATCCGTAAATTGATTGCTTTCTGTCTCCGACGAAAGTAATGTTGGGCTGATTTTCATCCAGCAGGAGCTTTATAAGTTCCAGCTGAGAGCCGTTAGTATCCTGAAATTCGTCAATAATCAGGTGGCGGAAGTGCTTTTGATAATACGTGCAAATTACAGGATTGTTTTTCATAATTAGTATTGTTTTGTTGATTAAATCATCAAAGTCCGCTGTATTACGTTCTTCCAGCTCTTTTTGATAAACAGCATAAATTAGTGCAATTGTTTTTGTTAAATAAATCTCAATTTCGCCGTACTTGTCGGTATTTTCAGGGAATCCATGCGCAAATTCCCAGGCTTCGGGCTTTGATTTTCCATTTTTGTCTAAAATTACGCCTTTGGCAGAAAGCCCGTCAAAGGCCTCTTTATGTTCAAATTTGCAAAAATCGTCCTGGTATGCTTTCAAATGAGTATCCCAGCCCAGGATAAAATCCTCTCGACTGGTTTTGATAAAAGGTAGTGTTTTCAATGTTTTTGAGAAATATTCTGAAGAATAAAGTGTTTTGTCTAAAAATTCTTTAGGTGTAAGTCCGAGCGATTTAACTTTTTTTATTACTTTAAAAATATCTTCAAAAATACTGTCTAGTGCTGCTACAGCTGTCAGTTTTTTAAGATTTTGTACTGACAAAAGCTCTTTTTCAAGACCCAAATTTTCTGCAATTTTGTCAATATCGATAAGTTCTGAAAACTCATTATATTTAAGACTTTTGAGGATATTTTGGTATATTTCGGATAATGCTGACTCATCTGCGAGTTCAAAGTCAGAGGACAAATTTGCCTCAATAGAATGCTTTCTCAGGATTTTGCTGCAAAAACCATGAAACGTTGAAATCCAGAGCTCTTCACCTTGTGCAGGCAGGTTATTTGCGGCGAGTTCGTTTATAATCCTTGTTTTCATTTCGTTTGCGGCTTTATCAGTGAATGTAATAACCAAGATTCGTGAAACAGGATTCTCAATTTCTGCGTCAATTAAGTCAAACGCCAGCTTTGCAAAGCGTTTTGAAATTATTTTAGTTTTGCCGGTTCCCGCGCCGGCAACAATTTTAGTGCATGAATAAAGAGGATTTTGAACGGCCTGTTTTTGTGCATTGTTAAGGTTTTCGAGGATTTTTTCGGTTGCATTAATCATCGTCTTCTCCTCTTTTTTTGTCACAAAGAATTTTATATGAGCAATTCGCGCAGTTTCTTTCATTACTTGTTTGCCCAAAATGTTTTTCAAGTCTGATTTTATCCAAAATGGTTGTTTTCAGATTTGAGGTAATTTGCGGTAAAAATTCTTCAAGTTTTTCTTTTGCTATATAGTCTGCTAAAAACCCGTCATACTTATTTTTAGCACGAATATACAACATTCCGAGTTCGCTCACTTTTTCTTTGATTGCGGCAAACTCATCAGCATTTTGTGATGCCATATAATAAATCGGCATTTGGTAGTCGAAGCCTGATTCTTTATCCTTACTTTCTTTCCCTGTTTTTGTCAGGAATTTGACGCCGTTTTCGCTGATATAGTAGTCTAGTCCCTCGCTGCTTTTGCCTGACTTGAAATCGACAATTTTGTATTCGTCATTGAATCTGTATATTGCGTCAACTCTTCCTTCAAAAATGATATTAGAAATTTCCTCTGTTTTAAATTCAAAACTTTTTTCGCAAATTACTTCATCGGGAATTTTAGTAAAAAAGTTGTTGTTTTCCATCTCTTCTATCGCACTCAGGAATTGCATTTTCATCTCTTCAAGCGAAAGAGGGTCAGAAGCTTTTATCAGCTCCGTATCTTTTTCTTTAAATCCTGCAAGAAAAGCATTTTCAGTATTATTGTATGCAGAGAAAAGCTTCTCTGTAAGTTCTGCAAGCGTTTTTGCCGAGTACTCGCTTAAATAATTTCTGTTAAAGTTTTCCATTATCGCGTGAACAATATTTCCGTAATTTGCTTCGAAAGTGCTTGTTTCTTTTAATTTAAGCAGATGTTTTAAGTAGAATTTTACGGGGCAAACTTGAAATGCGGATATTGATGATTTGCTCATTGAAATTATTTCATTTTCTTCTAAAATTTGAGTCTTCGAATTTGAATTTTTACTTGAAATCTCGATTAAACTTTCATCAGCATCGATTGTTAAAACTTTTTGCGGGATTGTATTTTCGGAATCTATTCCGGTCAAAAATTGATAGAAAGTTGAAGGCTGCACTGATTTTTTGTCTTCGTAGGTGTGTGTTGATAAAATTAACTGTTCAGAGGCAGTAAACATAGATTTTGCAAACGAAACGGCTGATTTTTTCAATAAATTTTTGTCTTCAGAAATTAACGTCTCATAACTCTTGCGTATCTCTTTTAGCTTTCCTGAGATTTTAATATTCGCGTCAAAAGAGATGAATTGTGTGTGTGAATTCTTTTCTGTGTCCGTATTTTCAGTTAGGCAGGGCATATATACGATTTTGCGTAAGGTTTTTGATTCGTCATTCTTGCCCAGAAATTTTACACAATTTTTTTCTTGATTTTCAATTTCAAGGTTTTTATTTAAGAGTTCGATAACAGTCTGCAGGGGCGGATTTTGCTTCGTAAGAGTGCAGGAAAGGCTTATAAGCGGGTTAAGCTGTGAGAATATTCTTGCCGTAAGATTGTTAAAGTTTTCTGACTTTTCATTAAACTTTGAAGCTGTAAACGCAATTATGTCAGTAATTTTTCCGCCATTGTAGAATTCAAAAATTTGTTCAAACGTTTTAAGTTCAGAAATAAGTTTTTGACGGTCGTTTTCATTTAAAATATTCAAATGATTTTTTACTGTATAAAACAAAGATAAATCGCTGCGGTTTTCTTTGATTTCGCTGAACTTGTCTTTTAAAAACTGATTTTCAAGGGTTTCTGAAATAATATTTTCCAGTAGAAGATTAATTTTGCTGAAAATACTTTCCAGTTTGGATTTTGACTGAATTTTGAATGTATTCACGTTGTTTTCAAAAATATTTTCAGTTCCGAGTTTTGTAAAATTTTCACAAAGTGAAAAGTATCTGGTTAGTTTAACTATGAAGTTTTGAAAACTTTCATCGACGGATTTAGTGTTTGTCGGAATATTTTTTGAGATAAAAATATCTTTAAATAGCTCTTGCGAAGCCTTATTCGGGAGAATAACCGAAAAATCTGAGAATTCATACTTTTTTGCATTAATTTTGGAAATAATGTCTTCAGCAATAAATTCTGCCTCCTCTTTTCTGTCAGAAAATGCAAGGTACTTAATTTTTTCGGACTTAGAAAGATTTCCTGTGGTTTTATTTGCAGAAAATTTTTCAAAAAGCGCAAAAGCTCTTTCTGCAATATCATTCTTGATTGGGATTTCGCATTGATTGTCATCAAAATAGTTGATGAAGTGAATTCTTGTATCGGAAACTAAATCAAAAAGTTCTATTTCTGAATCAGAAAGATTCTGCATTTCATCGACGAGAATAATTGAAAATTTTTGCTTTATTTTTCTTGCATATTCAGGATAGCTTTTTAAAAGTTCTAATGTGTATTTTGGCAGTTCTCTTTTATCGATAAAATTCAGCCCTTTTAAAATCTCCAGGTAGGACGAAAAGCTTTCTGCAATAATTTCAAGCCTCTTTTTATCTGATAGAGTTATTTCAGCTTGTGATAATGCATTTTGGAAATCTTTTGGTGAAATATCAGCATTCAAAAATTCACCGAAAATTTTGTAGAGTTCTTTAGAAAATGAATCCGATTTTGTAAGGTTGAAAAGTGCTTCATTGGTGCTAAAAGTATTTTTGATAATTAATTTTATAATATAATATGCGGAAAACTCGTTTAAAGTCTTGCAGGTATTAACTTGAGGTGATTTTCGCAGAAGATACTCATAAAAACCCTGAAATGAGTATGTTTTTTGAGTTTTGGAATCTAACAGGGTGCGAAGATTTTTTTCGGATGACAAAACAACCGAATTTTCGGCTGCTTGCGATTTTATCAATGAATATTTTTCATCAGAATGAAGATAATGTACAATCTTTTTCAACGATTTTCCCCTGTATTTAATAATTATATTAGATAGGGCTATAAAATTCAAATTTCTACATAAACAGGGCGTTTTCAGTTTACAAAAAGGGTCGTGAATGATATGCTTTAACCAAAAGATTTTGTTGGAGGAACATTATGAAAAGATTTTTAGCTGCATTTTTTGCAGTTTTCATGATAATTGGAAATGCATTGAGCGTTACGGCCGCAGAAATTACAGATTTGCCTGCTGATTTTTGGGCAAGCAAAGAAGCTGCATATTGTATCCGAGAAGGTATTATAGGCTTGTATGAAGACAACACTTTCAGACCTGCAACAGAGGTAAAAAGAGCTGAGTTTAACTCAATGCTTTTGAGAACTCTCGGGCATCAGCCGGCTGAAATTAAAGACTCCAAAAACTTTAAAGATTTAAATGCGGAGAACCCGTATTATAGCGATATCATGAAGTCGGAAGAACTAGGGCTTTTGTATGGTTACCCTGATAAGACTTTCAAGCCGGAAGGGCTTATAACAAAAATAGAAGTAGCGTCTATCATAAGCCATATAACAAAAAGCTCTGTGAAGGATGTGAATATTCTAAATCAATTTACTGATGCAAATTTAATCCCTGATTGGGCGAAAAACCAATATGCAAAATCGATAGAACTTGGTATTTATGTAAATTATCCTGAACCTTCACAGCTTTTGCCTGAAAAAGTTTTAGACAGAGCCGAAGCAGCTGTATTGTTCTACAAATTAAGGCAGGCAATGGGTGAAGTTAAAGAAGAATATGTTGCAAAAGAAATAATAATGGGGACAGAGCACCTTCGCGTTTATCCCGGAGCAAAAAGCAATCAAGTGACGGTAACAAATTACCGAAAAATTATTAGAACGGGCAACGTTGTTCAAGCAAATTTTGCAAGAAATTTTAATTCAAAAGCATCCGAAGTTGGGCAGCCTGTTATCATGACTTTTATTAGCGATGTTAAGACTGAAGAGGGCTCGCTTATTATTCCTAAAGGTTCAACGCTTGTTGGAGCGGTAGATACACTCGTTCCGCAAAGAAAAATGAATAAAAATGCAAAAGTTACACTTGTATTCCATGAACTTACATTTCCGTCAGGACAAAAACTGCCGATGAGTGGAAAAGTTCTCGATAATAACGGGATTTTGACGGCAAGTAAACTTCAAACATTCGGTAAAGTTGCGGGATACACACTTGGCGGAGCTGCAGTTGGAGCAGGCGCGGGTGTTGCTGTTGCCGCTATTCCTAATCCGAAAAATTACGGTACAGGTGTTGCCATCGGGATTCCTGTTGCAGCCGGTATCGGTTTGGCGACGGGTTTATTGACTCCGGGGCTTGCGTATAAGGCTGATATCAAGGATGCTTTATATATCGAATTGACAGAAGATTTAGTTCTTGAAGAAAATCTTTAATTCGCATAATTTTAATTATCCTGCTGTTGAGAATGCTCTTCAGCAGGATTTTGATTATTGCATTCAAAAAATTCACAGTGGCATTTGCAGTCAATTACGGCATAGGTCGCCGAAAATGCTGCACAGGCTCCTATTAAAATATACGTGAGCCTGCATAAGATACTGTCCGCGCCGAAAGCGTAGCTTATTATATCGAAGTTAAATAGTCCGACAATGCCCCAATTTACCCCGCCCATCATTGCCACGGCGAATATAATGTGTTTTGTAATTAACTTTTTATCCATATAAAAATAAAATAATAGCAACAATCATCTTTTTCATTACCGTTGCCCCGCCAAAGAAGGTTAGTCGATAGTGTATGCTTTTTTGTAGTACATTATTGAGCCCCATAAAATAAGTACTATATTTGGCGCCCAGGCTGCTAAAAATGCCGGAATATCTCCTGATTCTCCCAACGAAATCGAAAGTGCCCTAATTAAATAATATGCAAATATAATCAAAATACAGAATAAAAATCCGCGGTTATATCTGACTCGAGGAGGGGTTATTGCCAACGGCACACCTATTATTACAAAAACAATAGTTGTGAAAGGCAATGCCAGCTTGTCATAAAGCTGAATTTTAGCTTTTGCGAGTTCTTTTTGGTCGTCGTATTTTCTATGTTCAAGATATTTCATTAAAGCAATAAAATTATATTGTTGTGCTTCGTCCTTTGATATTTCGTCTTTTAAATCGAGCCCAAAATCTATAACCGTATCTGCAAACCAAGTAGTGTTAAGGATTGTCCCGTTATTCGAGATTGTGTAAGCTGCACCTTTTTGAAATTCCCAGCCTTCAGGTGATGCGCCGCCTGTTTTGGATTGGAGAAGCTTTATCGTGTCGTGATCAGACATGTCCAGAACGGTTACATTATGCAGCGTGCGGTCTTTGCAGTGTTGAACATAAAAAAGTCTTTTTAAATTTTCATCATTCGTTAATTCTTTGAATGTGAAATTAGTTTTGTCTTCAGGTATATTTTTCTGTCCTAACGACCATACGGCAAGTGTTTTAGACTGCTTAGTCGTGACAGGTACGATTGTTTCATTAATAATAAAACTTGCAATCGCCATAACTATCCCAAAAATGAAAATAGGCTTTGCAATACGATTTATCGAAATTCCGCAAGCACGCATGACGGTGAGTTCTGACGCTAAACTCAAATTGTTAAGGGTCATAACTGTAGCAAAAAGCGTTCCCATTGGAATGGTCATAACAATTACAGACGGCAAATTTAAAATAATAATCATCAATGCGATATGAAACGGAATGCCGTAAAGTGAAATTTGCTTAATCAATGTAATAAAAGTATCTGACGCAAACACAATAGAGGTAAATATTACAACCCCCATAATGAAAATTTCTATTGCCTGTTTCAAGATATATTTATCAAGGGTCGGCAATTTTTTAAATTTATTTAGATACTTTTTCATAGAACTATTTTAAACCAAAAACGCTTTAATTAAACCTTTATTTTTCTTAAAATGCCGTTATTTTCCTGCAATAATTTTTCGGCAGCGTCGGCGTCTGCGTGGAGCCATAGCATTACAACGGATTTTTTTACATTAAAATCTGTTTGCTGAAGAGTTTTAAGAGCTGTTTTTTCATCGACTTGTGCAAGCTCCATAACGATATTTACAGCACGTTTTTTCAACTTTTCGTTTGTTGCCTTAACGTCAATCATATAATTTTTATAAGTTTTACCGATTTTAACCATTGCGCCTGTTGTAAGCATGTTGAGCACCATTTTTTGCGCTGTTCCGCTTTTCATCCTGGTTGAGCCTGAAATAGCTTCCTCTTTTACTATCGGGCAAATAAACACGTCTGCGTATTCTTTCATGGCTGCATCTTTGTTGCATGCAATCGCAACGGTTTTAATTTTTTGATATTGCGCGTTTTTAAGGATTGAAATAACGTATTTTGCATTTCCGCTCGCAGAAATCGCGACAACCACATCATTTTTGTTTGCACCCGAGCGAATTAAATCGGCAATTCCTCCGTCTGCACTGTCTTCGGCACCTTCAATTGCATTTCTTAATGCGCTATCACCACCCGCGATAAATCCTTGCACCATAGAAGACTCAACCCCGAAAGTAGGCGGGCACTCTGACGCATCTAATACACCAAGTCGTCCTGACGTCCCTGCGCCGAAATAAAAAAGCCTGCCGCCTTGCAAAAATTTTTCAGAAATAAGGTCAATTGCTTTTGCAATTTGTTTTTTTTCTTTGCCAACGGCCATGGCGACCTGCTTGTCTTCATTGTTAATCATCTCAACAAGTTTTAAGGTCGGCACGATATCGATATTAGCCGTTTTTTTGTTTAGCCCTTCAGTTATACTATTTTGTTTCATAACTTGATTTTAGCACAATCTAATTATTTGAAGGAGTGGATTTGTGGCTGTTTTTTTTGTAAAAATATGTAATTAGGCCAAAAACGGCAGCAGCAGTTATGCTTATCCCGGTTATTTGTTTTTTACTGAGTTTTTTCAATTCATTTTTAGCTTTGTCTGCTGTTTTTTTCAATTGAGTTGACGCATTTTCTGTTTCATTATCCAGTTTTCTAAATTGTTCGCTCAAAACCTCGCCTTCATTCCTCAATTTAGTTTTTTCTTCGGCATAACTATTGTAGGCAGAAGTAATTTTGCCAAATGCCTCTTCATTTTCTTTGAAAAAAGCCTTGTGTTGTTCAAAGTCAGACAGTTTAATATTTTTCGGCAATTCAAATCTTTGTGGATAAGCTTTGGCAGCTCGAACCTCCAATGTAATTGGTGGGTAGTTGCCATAGTTATCTCTTGGCAAAAGTTCCGGCAATGCATTATAGCCTACATAAGGATGAGCCCCTATGAGTGAATTTACTTTTGGTATGATTTGCTGTATTTCTGATTCTGTTGGGGTTTTATTGACTTGTCTTAATAAGTCTTTGAATCGTGGCTCATCAAAGGCCTTGCGAATTTCTGTCCAATTGTGGTTTCTGATATCTTCAAACAATACTTCTAAATTTTGGTTGTGAGGACTTGTAAAGATTATTTTGATATTGGAATTAGGAGTAGCCAATGTATTTAGGATATTTTTGACTTTTGAAATGTCTTCAGCATTATTTGCCGTTGGGTCTAAATATTTGGCAAAGTTTTCAAAGTGGAGCAAGGTTTTCTTACCTGTTTTTGCGTTTTGTTCATTTGCAGCGGAAATTGCTTCATTAATTTGTGCAAAAAATTGGTTTGAATTTTCTACTGCACTGATTTTTTTAAAATCGTAGTATTTATAGAAGTCCAGACTATCTATGTTCGAATTTTTCGCATGCATGTCTATAAAATCTATGAAGGTAGTTGCTAATTCTTTATTTTCCGAGTTTATAATGAAAAAGTTATTATATGGGGATTGTCGGAAAGCACCAAAAACTTCCTCCGCGCTTTTGCATAGATTTGCAAATTCAGGCTTAGAATCTTTTGCATTATTTATTATTGCGGAATATTCACGAACTAATTCCGGTAGTTTTAATCCTGCCAGGTCGTTACTTAATTTCTTTTCAAGCGAAATAGATCTGTTGGTTAATACCTGATTCTGATTGCGTAATGACTTTTCAGATATTTCAACCGAATCGGATTTTGAAGGTTGGCTGCCTCGAAAGGAGACACTATTGGTATTTTGTCTTGCCGATATAGGTAGAACTTGGGTGTTTAAACTAATTTTCATCCATATTCTCCTTTGCTTCTTGGGTTTCTAAATAATAAGTATATAATTCAGGAAAAAGTTTTTTTGCAGTTTCAATTTCATTATTATTTATTAAGCTGTGAAAAACCATAGAATAATACTTTTGCTGTTGTCTGCCTGTTAGATCCTCTTGGAAATATTTAAGAATATTATCAATGTCATTGATATTCTTATGAATTTTATCGATATAATCTTTAAATTCATAAGGAGACCCTAATATTACTGCAGCATTTTTAGAAATGTTTTTTGGAGAAGTAATCACTTCTTTTTGCTCATCTGTGATCTTGTACACTATTTCAAAACCACCCTGTTCATCTATGTATAAAAAACCTTGTTCGCGCCTAACAGGAAATCCATAGCTGGAGTGAGAACCGAATGTCTGTATCGGCAAAAGCATTCCTCTGTTTTCAGGCTTGTGTAAATAGTCATATGTTCTATCAGGATTCAAGCCTGTTATACCCGTAGCGTTTGTTATTATATGTTTGTCTACGCTATAATTAAAATCTATTTTCCAGCCATACGGTACATTTTTGATCTTTTTATTTTCGTATTTAAATCCTCCTAACCCCAAATATTGATATGGATAATCCGGAAGAAAGCTCTCTGGCAATTCACTATAATAATCGCCTTTAAAAGCGATTGGTGTATTTGAGCGGACTAATCGGTTACTAGTTTTACATAAAATGTTTGGATACGTTGTGTTTATTCTTTGAGTTGAAACCATTTTATACCTCATGTCTTTGTGTAAATTATATGGCTATTATAAAAATCATAAAGAATTATTTTGTTAGTTTGCAGGAGATATTTTTACATTTCTTATAAAAAGAAAAAAGGGGTTTTTGAAAACCCCTTTTTATTTGAAATCAGATGGAACTTACGAACATCCTGAGTAGCCGCAATTTAAGCAGATAAAGCAGCCTTCACCGTATCCGAGAACTTTGCCGCATTCAGGGCATTTATGCTCTTGACCTTGGTTGTCTTCCTCTTCAACAGCCTTGATTTCAGGAAGTGTTTTGTCGTCTTTCTTCTCAAGGTTCATAGGCTGGAACTGTCTGGAGTTGTTTCTGTAAACAGTTATACCTTTGAGGTTGTTGTCGTAAGCTAAAATATAAGAATCAGCTACATCTTCGCGAGTTGCATTTTCTTCAAAGTTAACTGTTTTTGAAACAGCGTTGTCTGTGTGAAGCTGGAATGCGGCTTGCATTTTAACGTGCCAATAAGGCGAAACATCATGCGCGCAAGCAAAGATTTTTTTAGCTTCTTCGGGAACTTCTGCACAGTGTGCCAAAGTACCGTCGATAGAGATTTTGGTCATCAACTCTTCGTTGTAGAATCCATGTTCAATAGCATATTCTTTAAAAATAGGGTTCACTTCAACCAGTTTTGTTCCGTCCATTACGTCACGGATGAAAACTAGTCCGAACAAAGGCTCAACGCCGCCTGAAGCGCTTGCAATCATTGAAATTGTTCCTGTTGGAGCAATACAAGTTGTTGTCGCGTTTCTGATACCGTGCTGTTTGATTTGAGCGTCTAAGTCAGCCCACATATCGTCAGAAATCAGTCCCGCTGATTTACCTTGGTATTTTTTAGTCAAGAAATCTTGTCCGTCGTATATGCTGCCTTTAAAGTTGTTAAAGCTGCCGCGTTCTTTTGCAAGTTCGATTGATTTTACTTTTGAATGGTAATCAATAAACTCCATAATTTGCGAAGCAAGTTTTGTTCCCTCTTCTGAGCTGTAAGAAAGACCTAATTGCATAAGCATGTCAGCCCATCCCATTACACCAAGACCGATTTTTCTGTTGTTTTGTACCATTTCAGAAATTTGCGGAAGTGGGTAGTTGTTCACAGCGATAACGTTGTCAAGGAAGTGAATAGCCATTTTTGTAGTTTCAGCTAACTTTTCCCAATCAACACTAAAGTTTCCTTTTTCACCTTTGAGCATAATTCCAAGGTTGATTGAACCAAGGTTGCACGCTTCGTAGGAAAGAAGAGGAACTTCGCCGCAAGGGTTTGTAGACTCGATAGGACCTACAAGCGGTGTAGGGTTGTCGTAGTTCATTTTGTCGATGAAAACGATACCCGGCTCGCCGTTTTTCCATGCGCCTTCGACGATTAAATCGAATACAGCTTTTGCACTTAATTTACCGACAGGATTTTTAGAATTAGGGTGAATTAAGTTGTAATCTCTACCTTCTTTTAATGCTTCCATAAACTCATCTGTAATAGCAACGGAAATATTGAAGTTGTTTAATTTAAAGTTGTCTGATTTACAGTTGATAAAGTCTAAAATATCCGGGTGGTCAACTCTTAAAATACCCATGTTCGCGCCGCGTCTTGTTCCGCCTTGTTTTACGGCTTCAGTTGCTGCGTTAAATACTTCCATAAAGCTTACAGGACCTGACGAAACGCCCATTGTTGAACGTACAACATCATTTTTCGGTCTCAATTTTGAGAACGAGAAGCCTGTTCCGCCGCCTGATTTGTGGATTAATGCAGTATTTTTAACTGTTTCAAAAATTCCTTCCAAGCTGTCTTCAACAGGAAGTACAAAACATGCTGCTAATTGTCCGAGTTCACGCCCTGCATTCATTAATGTCGGTGAGTTGGGCATAAAGTAGCGGTTTGTTATTGTTTCATAAAATTCTTTTGTTAATGCTTCAACTTGAGCGTCAGAAGCCCCGAATTTTTTGTCCGCACCTGCTAAAAATGAAGCCACACGATAGAACATATCCTGCGGTGTTTCGACAGGTACACCGTCTTTATCGCGTTTAAGATATCTTTTCTCTAATACCTTAACGGCGTTTTCAGATAAACTGATTTTTTCTTGCAAATCCACACTCATGGATAAAACCTCCTCCTAAAATTGATGTTCTAACATTATACTGTAAACCTCTAAAAAAAATTAGTAATTTTTTGTAAACTTTAAATGATGAATTTTTTGACATTATTAAAATTTTGTCATGTTGTTTTCGGGGCTGTGTCATGGGGCATGTTAACTGCATTTTGGTAATTCTCTTTACAATATTTTTAAAATGTAATTTTAATTACTTTTTGTTTTATGTATAATAAGTTTAGTTGATAATTTTCAACATTTTTATCCGAAACATTTGGGGAATAGAGGTTTTACCATGAAAACATTAATTAAAGAAAATGATTTTGCAAATCAGAATATAGAAAGCGTAATAAAGAAGTTAAATTCATATATTTCACACCCTGACAACAGAAGCAAGATTTTAACACGTGCTTCAATGCCTAATGAAAGTGAAACTCTGGCTGAATGGCAAGATGAACTCGTGACTTCAGATTTTCGCTGGTAATTTTCTATATAAGATTTATTAACTTTCGTTAAGCATGCAAAACGCATGCACAGCATGAATTTCGGGAAAATGCCCGAAAATATTAAATATTGTAAATTTAACACTAAATATCTTAAAAGCCATGCCCGGCATGCATTTTGCCGTTGCAGGCATGGTTTTATGAAAAACAATCCTAGCCCGCATTAGCGCCGTATGTTTATTATTATTTTATTGGATTGAAATTTATGGAATAAAATGATAAACGACTGTTTTGTAGGGCACAATGCTAATAACATCACGGATTTGAGGGCAGAAAAACTTTATAGGGAAGCGGAAGATGATTTTCGTCATTTTTCAAAACCCTGTGAGGCTCTTGAAAAGCTCGACAGAGCGATAAAATATTCTCCGGGCTTTGCGAAAGGACTGCGCTTTAAAGGCGATATTCTTCTTTTATCGGGCAAATTTAAAGAGGCTCTGGATCTTTATAAAACGGCAGAAAATCTTTCGGGAGAAAACCCTCAAATTTGTACATGCATCGCAAATTCGTACTTGATGTTGGAAGAATATACTAAGGCAATGGTGTATGTTGAAAAAGGTCTGAATTGTGAGAAAAAACCTTTTGGCGGAACTTATAAAGCTCTTTTTGACTTGAAAACAACAATATTAATAAATCAGCAAAAGTATGAAGAAGCTGAAAAAACCCTTGAAAACGCAAGATACAACCTTTATACTTCTGAATTGGACGAATTACGTGGAAAAAAATTAAGTTTAATTAAACAAAAAAAAGAAATGTTAAACAAAATTAAACGTTCTTATTTGAAAATTATTAAATAAAAACCAATGTCTGAAATCTATGCTATGTTTGATAAATAGCTGTTTTTAGATTTTGCATATGCTGTTTTACGTCATAATTGACCAGGAAAAATACCCGGGTGGGTGATACAAATCTAAGGACTTTTAACGTCTTATTGTAAGTAAATTATTTCATAAAAGTCGTTTAAAGACCTTTTGCGCAAATTAATAGGAATATACAATAAAAACAAAGGTATTTATGCAAAATTTAAAAGAAGCTTTCGGAAAAAGAATAAAAGAATTGAGAAAATCAAGAAATATGACGCAAGAGGAACTTGCGGAATTTCTGTCATTGAATCCTCGCCAGCTGACAAGAATCGAAGCCGGAGAAAATTTTCCATCTGCGGAATCATTGGCAAAACTTTGTTGCGCGTTGGATATTGATATGAAATATTTATTTGATTTTGAATGGAACAAGGAAATTACTCTTCTTTCAACAGGTACAGACGATTTACCTGTTATAAAATTGGTAGAAAAAAATAACAAAATGAATCTTAAAACGCCAAAAGACAAAGTATTTGAAGATGCGGGCATTGGCAAAGAAATTCCTGCGGCCGGCTCTGAAGCGGCGATGATTAATATGGCAAAGCGCTTGAATAAACCTCTTACGGTTGAGCATTTTAACGATAAAAAGAGAAAATACGTTAAAACCTATTATCCTAACGGGAAGTCTGAAGTGACTATATCTGAAAAAAATATTCAAGCTGAAAATATTCAGAATTATGTTAAAAATAAAATGAAAGACTATTCGGTTGATGTTGAAAAACTTGATTTTATCAAGCTTGCGGTTGATTCTTTAGACAGCAATGAAGCATTGAATGAATTGAAAATTTTCTTAAAAGGCATGGAGCTTGCTAAGAAATTTTCAAAATAATTTTGTATAAATAATTAAGCCGTAAAGCTGTTAGTGACAGTGTACATATATTCCAAAAACTGTTTGTAATAAATAAGATGAGATTCCCCGTTTATAATAACGTCACATTCGTTTTTCTGAGGCTGAACGTATTTTTCTGACGCAATTTGAATGTATTCCCAATGTTTAAGGGCATTGTCATCATCTTGGTTTCTTTCGGCTGCGCGGTTGAGGAACCAGCGCTTTTGAAGTGCTTTATCAATGTCTACGAAAATTTTTATGTCAAAAACATCTTTGATATCTTTGTAAACCGATGCGATACCTTCAACAACAATAATTTTTTTGGATTTTTTTTCAATTGCATTCGGAAGACTTATTCCTGTTCCGTTTACGAGATATTGAGGTATTTTTATATCTTCACCGGATTTTAATTTAATTAAATCTTCTTTTAGTAAATTAAGCTGGAAACTTTCAGGTGAATCGACATCATAGCCGTGGTCTCTCAATGCATCGAAACTGCCGTATTTTTTAATTAATTCTGAAATATCATTAAAATAATGGTCTGCGCTGACAATTTCTATAGGCATGTTAAACTTTTCAATTGCGTTAATTATAGTATTGCAAATTGTGGTTTTACCGCTTGCGCTTTCTCCCGTGAGTGCAATCATAATCCGTTCGTTCGGATTGTCAATTAATCTGCGCGAAAATTTTGAAATGAAGTCAGGTTTAACTTCTTTAAAAATCGGAAGTTCACTTTTTCTGTCATGCGCAATGATTTTTTTAAGTTTAGATTGCAGATAAAATGCAAGAAACTCCCGTCCTGTCTTAGTTGAAAAGTCAGGTTTTTGAAATTTAAGGTTTTCGGCTTGTTGTTCTTTTTCAATCAAACTAATCATATGTTTCTCATAATACTGCTAAAGATTTTTATTTGCTATTCATGTATAAAAAGTGTTACAAAGTATTTCTTTTCACGCTATAATCTTAGTTATAATTGACAGAAGAGGAATGAAAATGATTATACCAAGTATTGATTTAATGAACGGAAAAGCCGTACAGCTTAAGCAAGGTAAGGAAAAAGTCCTTGAGCGTGAAGATGTTCTCGAATTGGCAAAATATTATGCAAGATTTGGCGAAGTTGCAGTTATTGACCTCGACGCCGCTATGGGAAAAGGCGATAACGAAGCGCTGATTGCAAAAATTTGCAAAATAGCGAAGTGCCGTGTGGGCGGAGGTATTCGGGATACTGATAAAGCGAAGAGGATTCTTGCTAACGGTGCGAAAAAAATTATTATCGGAACAGCGGCAAATGAAGAATTCTTGTCCAAGCTGCCTTGTGACAAGGTGATTGTTGCCCTTGATGCAAAAAACGGGAAAGTAACAACTGAAGGCTGGACAAAAGAGCTTTCTGAGACGCCTGAAGATTTTGTAAAAAGATTTGATAACCTTTGTTCGGGTTATTTATATACAATAGTTGAAAAAGAAGGAATGATGGGCGGAACAGACATTGACGCTATCGAGAAAATTCAAAAAATTACTAAAAAAGATATAACCGCGGCAGGCGGTATTTCAACGATTGATGAGATTGTGAAACTGAATCGAATGAACATCTCAACTCAGCTCGGTATGTGCATTTATACAGGCGCTGTGGATTTGGTTGAGGCTTTTTGTGCGGTTCTGGACTTTGATAAACAAGACGGCATGATTCCGACAATTGTGCAGGATTGTAAATCAAAACAGGTCTTAATGCTTGCTTATTCGAATGAAGAGGCGGTGAAAAAGACGCTCAAAGACGGATTAGGAACATATTACAGCCGTTCAAGAAACGAACTTTGGACAAAAGGTCTGACTTCAGGACACACGCAAGAGCTTGTTTCCGCGCGTTTTGACTGTGATTTCGATACTTTGCTTTATACCGTCAATCAAAGCGGAAATGCTTGTCACTTAGATAGATTTTCTTGTTTTGAAAGTAAGGATTTTTGCTTGGATGACTTGTATTCATTGCTTTTGGACAGAAAAGCAAAATTGCCTGAAAAATCTTTTACAACAAAGCTTTTCAAAGACAGAGCCTATTTAAATGCAAAAATTATGGAAGAAGCCGGCGAAGTCATTGATTTTGAAAACGGTGAAGATGAATTGCAGTGGGAAGTTGCGGATTTAACGTACTTTGTTTTGACCTTAATGGCAGCGCAAAACATTACGCCTCAAGAAGTTTTAGCAAATCTTGCCTCAAGGACGAAATAATGAAAATAATCGATTATAAAAATTTAACAAAAGATTTTTTCTCAAAAATCGAGTTTGAGACTCTCGAGAGTGTGGATAAAATTATTACTGCCGTAAAAAAAGACGGTGATATTGCAGTGAAAAAATATTCTGAGCAGTTCGGGGATGGCAAACTCGAGAATTTTGAGGTTACGCAAAGTGAAATACAAAATGCATTAAATTCTGTAGATGAAAATATTTTAGAGGCGATAAAATATGCTGTTTCGACTGTAAAAAAGTTCAGTGAAGAGCAGCTGGCATGCTTAAAAAATCTCGATACCGAAATTAACGGGGTTTCATTGGGACATAAGGTTATTCCGATTGAAACTGCGGGATGTTATATCCCGGGCGGGAATTATCCGCTGCCAAGCAGTGCGATTATGAACATTGTTCCTGCCAAAGTTGCGGGTGTAAAAAAAGTTATCGCAGTTTCTCCGAAAATGCAGCCGGCAACTATCGCTGCGGCATATTTAGCGGGTGCGGATAAAATTTATAAAATAGGCGGTGTGCAAGCTGTTGCTGCCCTTGCATATGGCACCGAAAGTGTTGAAAAAGTCGATATAATAACAGGACCGGGAAATAAATTTGTAACTGCGGCAAAAAAAGCTGTGTATGGTGAATGCGGGATTGATTTTCTTGCGGGTCCCAGCGAAGTTTTAATTGTGGCAGATGATAGTGCAAATCCTGATTTCGTCGCGGCTGATATGCTTGCTCAATGTGAGCATGACAAAGATGCCAGAGCTTATTTAGTTACTTTTTCGAAAGATTTTGCTGAAGAGGTAAATGAGTCTGCATTAAAATTTCTTTCTACACTTCAAACAAAAGAAATTGCAAAAACTGCTTTTGAAAAGTCTTTTGGGGTTATAGTCGACAATGAAATGCAGGCAATTGAACTTGCAAATAAAAAAGCACCTGAGCATTTGGAAATATGTCTTGAAGATTTATCGAATTTGGATGAGTTTACGAATTACGGTTCACTTTTTGTCGGAAACTATTCAGCAGAGGTTTTTGGGGACTATGTAAGCGGCACAAATCACGTTTTGCCTACAAATCAGGTTGCAAAATATTCGGGCGGCTTGAGCGTGTTTAATTTTGTAAAAATTCAGACTTATCAAAACATGGATTCAAAAACTGCCTCTGATGCCGCAAAGTACGCGTCAAATATTGCTGAAGCGGAAGGGCTTTACGCTCATAAGCTTGCTTCGGATTTGAGAAAATAATTTTATTGTAAATTTTTGTAAAAGAAAATTATATTAGTACTGCATATTCCGCAAATAATCATGTTTTTCAACCTTTTAAACAGTATACAAGAAGAGGACTATCATGGGCTTTTTTGGCGTTTTAAATAACATAAGAGCAAACCGAGACAACTTTAAAAAGTGGGAAAAAGAGGAAGCGGACAATGACGCCCGCCGTCAGGAGCTTTATAAAAACAATAAAATGACTGAAGAAGAGCTGGCTCAAAAAAAGAAGCTGGCTGAAACTATTATTGATACGATTTCAGTAATGGACCAAAAATCTGAGGATGTTGCTGAAGATGTGGAAACGGTAACGCAGCCGATAGTGTCTATGTCCATGACGCTAAGCGGGCTTGCTGCATTTTTACTTGGTTCTGCCTACGGAAAGAAAAAGTTTAGAGAACGAGGAGCAAAGCTTGATGTAATAAGAAAGCAAATAAACCAAGAACAGCTGGAGCAGATTAGAGAGCTCAATATTTCCGAGGGTAAAAATAAAAGGTTTAATACTAATGAAGTTTTTTCTCCTAAGAAAAATAAAAAGAGCATACAAATACCAAAAGAGCTTGAATCACTGGTTGCAAAGATTAGACGAGAATATGCCGCTGTTACAAAATCATATAAGAAATATGTTGTCGGAATTCCTGTGGGCATTGTTGCTACTGCAATAGGCGGCTTTGTCGCGTCTGTTCTTTACACCACGAAATTGCAGGTAGGAAGCTCTCGTATAGCGCGTTTTCAAGCAAGAGAAGACCTTGAAAATCCAAAAAACTTTGTTATGTATACAGATGAGCAAATTGAGCATGCAAAAAAAGAAATCCAAAACAAACCTGAAAAGAAAAAAGGCTTTTGGGCAAAATTAACCAATAAGGAAGATGGTGAAAAAACAGGTTTAATCTCTTCTGTGGGGAATTTGAAAGACCTTGCGGTTAATAAGAGCCGATATGACAAATGGAAAGCTAAAAATGACAAGCGGGACCCTCGTATCAAGCGCACATTGACTCCTGAAGAACTTCAAGAGGCTAAAAATGACAAGGTTGTAATACAACGTTTAACAAAAAAAGTAAACAACAAAGCTGAAGAATACTCTGAGAATATGGAAACAGCCGCGACTGTTATTATAGGCAGTTCTTTGCTTGGAGGGCCTATTTTAGGGGGAAGTGTCGGCTGGATTTTGAATAAATTAGGCTTGGGTGATAAACTTGCAAGAAAAGTGATAGCTAAGTATGCAGATGAGGATACAGCAAAAATATATGATGAAATACTAAAATTAGACCCGAAAGTTGAAGCGAATAAATTCAAGATAAAAGAATTAAAATCTGAGTTAAGGCAGGCTATAGAAATGTCGGGTGAAGGCCCTGAAGATAAAGTAAGACGATTTACCGGAATTATTGATGATGCACAAGCGGAACTCAAACTTGCAAAAGAAAATAACAATTCGGAAAGAGTTAAAGAGCTTACTCAAAAAATAGACCGAAAATTAGCTGCTTTGAATAACATTAATCCTATTGCTATGCCGGATAAAGAAATCAAGGAACTTAGAAGATTTCAAAAAGGTTCGGTTAAATCAGAAATGATCGATGGCGTTAAGAAATTTGCAGCGCATGTTTCTTCGACTAAATTAGGCAGAAGTATGGCTATAGCCGGAATAACAGGCATGTTAACTACGGTGATAGGTGCCTATATTGCATTAAAGCTGCAAAAACAAGCGGGGCGTGCAGGAAGATTCGCAGCAAAACAAGATTTTAAGGAAAATCCGCAGGAATTTATAAATTATTCAGAAGAAGAATTAAATTCCGTAAAACATATAACGGCGCCTGAAAAGACTCGCACTCAGAGGTTTAAAGAATACATGTCTTTCCTTCCTCGCGTATTCAAGCAGTATAGGGAGTATCGCGCATATAAAAAAGGTGAATTTAAGCAAGAAAAAGCGTTGCGTGAAGAACTCATAAATCTTGAAGTGACGCCTGAACAGCTTCGCGAAGGCAAAAATCTTCAAAGAAAATTATTTAATACTTTCGAAAAAATAGATGACAAATCGCAGGAATACTCTGAAAATATGGAAGCCGCAACAGATATTTCGCAGCAATTGTTGTGGATGGGTAATTATGCTGCTATTATGGCGCCGATTATAGGTACGTCATTAGCTGTTGCATCAGGTAAAATTACAGGTCCGCAGCTTGGAATCAGAGTAGCAGACTTTTTATCAAGATTCTCGTTCATTGCTAAGTCCAAATTTTTCCAAAAATACGTGACTCAAGTATCTGAAAAAATAGAAGAAACCGTGCAGAGCCAAGTTATACGAAATTATGGAAATAATGAAGAAAGTCACTTGGCACAAACGCTAAAAGATATGACAGGCGGCGAAAAAGGTAAAAAATTACAATCGTTTGTAAATCATGCGAGCGAGCCTCTTTTGGTTATGCTTCAAGAAGGTATAAATAAACATCTGCCAAAGCTCCGAGGTGCTATTGAAAAAGCCGATAAAAAATCATTAGAATCTCTGATTAAAAAGCTACAAGCTTTACCGGAAGTTGATTCGAAAACAATAACGGAGGCATTAAAAGGAAAAACTTTGGCTGATTTGAGTGATTCTAAACTGATTGGTGATCTTTTAAATAGCGTTGGGCTGAAGGGTAAGTTTACTGAAGCTGAAATTAAAGTCTATACAGATGTAGTAAGTAAGGCAAAGGCTCTTATTCCTAAAGAAGTAGAAAGTTTATTAGCTTCGCCGATTCCACTGTCGAAATCAACAATAGAAACTTTAAACAAGGCTGTTGGAGGCTTTAAAACGTCTGAAGTGGAAAAAATTTCCTCTGAGCTGGAAGTATTCTTGTCACATCAAAAAGATGCAGTTCAACTTATGAAAACTTTGGAAAGAGTGAACAAGAATATCCCTGTTGGGGTAATTAACGACGCGGTTAAGAAAATACTTGACATTGCAATCAAAGAACCTCAAAAATTCGCCAAAATGCTTGAAAATCCTCAAGAATTTAAAAATATATTAATGACTAAAAATCTTTCTATGCTCCTTTTAGCGAGCGGCATTTCTTGGGGTGTCTTTACAACGGCAGTTACGTTTGCTATTCAGTCTTACTTCGCAAAATTGCAGATTGAAGCTGGCAGATTGGGCGTAATGAAGGCTATGGACGAACTCAGTGACCCGACTATTTACGCAGATGAAACCCCTAAAGAAATTCAAGCCGGCGGTGAGTCTCGTTATATTCCATCGGCTCAGCCTAATGCCTCAATAGCAGGAAATATTCAAAACTTGTTGAAAAAATAATTAAGAACAAAGTTTGCATTCAGGATTTTTTGCAATGTTTATTGTTTTAAATTCGTTTGTTAAAAAATTCACCGTCAAAAGTTTGTTTTCAAGAGAAGTGCCGATTTGAAGTAAATATTTTACCGCCTCAAGCGTCTGAATCGACGCAATTGCTGAAACGACAGGGCTTATAACACCTTTAGGGACATAATTTTCTGTATCAGTGTTGTTTAAAATGCATTCAAGGCAGGCTGTTTTTGGGGGAATAATTGTTGTTACCTGACCGTAGAATTCTGTCACACCTGCATGTATCAACGGCAGGTTTTCAAGTACTGCAATTTCATTTAACAAAAATTTTGATTCATAAGAATCGAAGCAATCCAAAATCAGATTATAGCCTGAAATTATCTCTTGATAGTTATTTTTGTCTAAATTAAGTTCAAATTTTTCAATTTTTGTTGAGGGATTAAACTCCGCTACCCACTCAGAGGCTGAATCGGCTTTGCTTTTGCCTGTATTTTTGTTTTTGTGGATATATTGGCGGTTTAGGTTGCTTTCTTCAACGACATCTTTGTCCAAAATGCCTATTTTGCCTATTCCTAACGCTGCCAGGTTTGCAATAACAGTAGAACCCAGCCCTCCGGCTCCGCAAACCAAAATACTTGCGCTAAAAAGCTTTTTCTGGCCTTCTTCGCCAATTTCTTTTACAAGAATGTTTCTGCTGTATCTTTCCAAAATTTAACTTTCTACAAAATTATCAAAAGGTTTTTATGAGTTTAATTATAGAATAAATTGCCGTTGAAACCAATATGCAGGCAGGAATTGTTAAAACCCAAGCCGTAACAATGTTTCCGACTACTCTCCATTTGACACTTCCGGCGTTAATTGTGGAACCGACGCCCATTATTGCAGTCGAAATAACGTGAGTTGTACTCAAAGGGATACCGAAGTGAGAAGCCGTCAAGATAAGTGTTGCTGCTGATGATTCCGCAGCAAAAGCGTTGATTGGCTTAAGTCTTATAATTTTATGCCCCATTGTGCGAATAATTTTCCAGCCGCCCGACATGGTTCCTGCTGCAAGCATAATTGCGCAGATTAAAATTACATAAACAGGGATATCAAATCCGCCGTCGGGATTTTTGCTTAAAACTCCACCTGCCAAGAGTGACAAAGTGATAATCCCCATTGTTTTTTGCGCGTCGTTTGAGCCATGGCTCAATGCTATTAAGCCCGCTGAGAAAAATTGGAGTTTTCTGAATCTTTTGTTAACGACTTGAGGATTGGAAAAGTAAAAAATTCTTAGAAGTGTCAGCATAAGTAAGAAACCTGTGCAAAATCCCAGCATAGGAGAGGCAAACATAGGGATGATTACTTTTTCGACTAAACTTACAACATGTACACAGCCGAAACCCGCTTTTGCCACAGCAGCACCGATTAGCCCGCCGATAAGCGCATGAGAGGAGCTTGAAGGCAGCCCCAGCCACCAGGTAAGCAAATTCCATATGATTGCGGCTAGAAGTGCGCTTAAAACAACCGTAAGCGTAATCATATCGGCATTAACTATACCTGAGCCGATTGTTTTTGCGACGTGTGTTCCTGTTAATGCCCCAATAAATTCCAGCACCGCCCCGAAAAGGACAGCTTGCTTTGGTGAAAGTACTTTTGTTGAAACTACTGTTGCGACAGCGTTTGCGCAGTCATGAAATCCGTTAATATATTCGAACGCCAGAGCCGTTATAACTACGGCTATTAATAATAAAATTGTTATTGTCATTTTCCACTCACTTCAACATTTAGCTTTGCTTAAGAACAATGTTCAAAATCGCGTCAGATACCGCATAGCAGGAATCTAATGCGTTTTCTATTTCTTTATAAATGTCGCGGTATTTGATTACATCGATTGCATCATACTGCCCAGAGAACAAGTCGTCGATTGCTTTATGTAGGATTTCATCCCCATGAGATTCGATTTCTTTCATGACAATATTTGCTTTTGTAATTACGTTGAGGTCACTGACTTTTTTGAATTTGGAGATAATGTCTTTTAATTCGGAAGTCGCGTTAACCAAGGTTTTTGCTTGTTCGCAGATTTCGTTAGTATATGTAGTGATTCTGTATACTTTAAGATTTACGCAAGCTTTTGTAATTTTTTTATTAATTCTGTGCAAAAGAGCCGCGATATGCTGGATATCTTCTCTTTCGATAGGGGTGATAAAGCTTTTATTTAACTGTTTCAATGTTAATTTAAAAGAGCGATTTCCCTTCTTCTTTAGTTTTAGAGCTTTTTCGACATGTTCTTCTGTAAGTGCAGTGTGCATAATTTCTTCGTATAAAGTTGCGGATTGGCTGCAAACCTCGGCGCTGTTTTGGAAAAGCTCGAAAAACATTTTGTCTTCAGGCGGCATTATGTATGATAATAAATTAAATTTTGGCATATTTTTCTCCTTTATCTCAAATATACCGTAAAAGAAAAACATAGCAATATTTTTTTAATAAAACTTTAAGGGAATGTTTTTTAATTTATTTTAGTAAAAAATATATATGATAAAAAGGGAGAAAAACTATGTATAATTGTGTATTTACGCCGATAGATAAAATAGAGTACAAAAAATACGGTATTGCAGTGAACAAACTTATTGAAGACGGATTGAATTCCCTAACATTAATGGCATTTGATAAAAATCAAGAAATTCCCACTCATACCGCACCTGTTGAGGTCTGTGTCATGGTGCTTGAAGGAGTTGTCGAATTTACTTTAAATAACGATGACAAGGAAAAGCTTGAGCTTCAAAAAGGAAGCATGTTTATTATGAAGCGTGAAACGCCGCATTCGGTTTTTGCTAAAACTATGGCAAAGATGATGCTGATAAAGCTGTGATTTTATCGTATTCTTTTTTAATCTCTTGAATATCCTGCCACATAAGCCATTTTGGGCTGCCTTTTTCACGGGAATCGTTTCTTAAAAGATATGACGGATGAAAAATCGGCATCATTTTTTCGCCGTTCGGACCGTCAAACCATTGTCCTCGAATTCTTGTTATTCCAAGAGTGGTACTCATCATAGACTGTACAGCAACTCGTCCGCAAAGCAGAATAATTTTCGGCTTTAAAATTTTAAGCTGCGCGTCAAGATATTCGCGGCATGCTTCTTTTTCTTCCGGGAGCGGATCACGGTTGTCAGGTGGGCGGCATTTAAGAGTGTTGCAGATGTAAATATCTTTTTTCCGAGAAAGTCCTACTGACGTAAAAATTTTGTCCAAAAGCTGCCCTGCTTTACCCACAAACGGCTCGCCTTTTTGATCCTCCCAATATCCCGGTGCTTCACCGATAAGAACCATATTATGGTTTGGCATGCCTGAAGAAAATACGAGATTTGTACGTGTTTTTCCGAGAGAACATTTTTGACAATCCTTGCATTTTGCTTCTATTTCTCTTAATTCAGCTTCCATAAAACACTCCTTATGTTTTTTAGAACAAATCCAAATAAATTTTGTGTTTTTATTATATCACAATGAATTTTACATCAAAATGTTGATATTGTTTGACTAAGCACCAAAAAATTGATAGCATGTAACATGTGAATATTCTATATCGGGTAATAAAGTAGAAAATGTCTGACAATACTAAAAAATTTGCTTTTTCTGTGGCTGAAGCGATGATTACAATTTTAATTGTAAGCGTTGCACTTGCTGCAATGGCTCCTATTATGACAAAAAAGAGCCAGAATACAGCTTCAGGCAACTCAAAATGGATGTTTACCAGAAACGGTAACGATATTACGCGTGTTACAGGAAACGTCGGTATCGGAAATTCTGTAAGCACTAATCCTTCTGCCAGACTGGAGATTAGAAATGATACCAGTGACGGTGCTGTAAGAATATACAGGGGAAATACAATGGTAGTCCAAGTTGGCGCAAGCGGAGATATATATGTAAATGATAACCGCACTTCAGGCAATGATTCAATTGCCACGGCTCAAAACGGTACTTGGCGCAACGCATTAAGAAGAGATGGCGGGCTTTATGTCAACGCCGCAACCAGAACCCAGCGTGCACTCAGTATTAATTCACCGAATGGCGAAACAGCTTGGGTTAATGCAGATGGAAGTTCTTCATTCGGAGTTCCGTCAGGTATGGTTGCTTTTTTTGCCAGAGCGGCAGGCTGCCCTACGGGGTGGACAAATTTGACCGAGTGGGGCTGGGGCGGATTGTATTTCAGGGTAGCTGATGGAGCCAATCCATATAATGTTTATCAAGATTCACAAAATAAATGGCATTCTCACCAATTCCGTAACCAGATGACATGGGATAATATGAATTACAGAAACCAGACAATAGGGCGCGGTGATAACGGAGATTTGCTGGGACCTTACTATAACGAAGCTGCAATCTTACCCGAAGGCGGCAACGAGGCTCGTCCACGAACCGTTCCTTTGTACGGGTGTGTTAGAAACTAAAACTAATATCTTGCACCTTATTCATAAATTTGTTAATATATGAAAATAGAAAATTTTATTTCATGGAGAAGTATGGAAAATGGCTAGATTATTGACTTATGCAGGGGGGGGGGCGAATCCTAAGGGATAAGAGTGATGAAAAATTCACTTTTTCCGGAAATTTGAATGGAGGCAGCTTCAATTTTAATTTCTTTTGCTCTAAAAAAGCTTTTTCTATCGCTGAAGCGATGATTACTTTGCTGATTGTAAGTATGGCGCTTGCTGCAATGGCTCCGATGGTTTCTAAACAAGTTAAAGGTGTCAATAATTCGATTGATAAAGATGCGTTAAAAAACGAAATAATAAAAGAGCTTCAGAAAGATTTGGTTCCCAAAGGGTCTGTTATGTTTGTTTCTAAAATTGAGGAATATAAGGGCAATAACGCTTGTCCTCAGGGCTGGCGTAATGCAGGTTCCGCATGGGATGGACGATATCCGCGCATGACGACCGATTTCAATGCAATAGGGGTATTGGCTGATGAGTCTTTGCCAAATATTACAGGCTGGCTGCATGATTGGACAAATAATTTTATGGTAACACATGCCAACGGCGCTTATGTAGTAGGGGCTTCTGATCAAAATGAGCGGACTGCGGATGTTCAAGGTTCGCAAGACCCTTATGCCAACAATCATGGGCAGATTAGCGGAATTTTGCAGTTTGATGCTTCAAAATCGAATCCTATTTATGGGCGTTCAGGTAATGAGGTTCTTCCCAAAACAGTCCATTTAGCTGCATGTGTGAAAAACTAGTGTAACTGTTCCCTTTGATAAGCCCATGCAGAGTGGTTATGAATGCTTTCGAAGGCTTCGCATTCAACTTCAAAATATTTTATAATTTTATTTTCTTTTAACTTTAAAATTACGTCGCGAATTACATCTTCAACGAATTTAGGGTTTTCGTATGCTCTTTCGGTAACAAATTTTTCATCTTCGCGTTTTAAAATCGGATAAAGTTCGCATGAGCCGCAGCTTTCAGCAAGTTCAATTAAGTCTTCAAGCCAAATATGGTCTTTTTCGTCGTATCCCACGATAATTTTAATCATTGCGCGCTGATTGTGCGCACTGTATTTTGAAATTTCTTTTGAACAAGGACAAAGTGTTGTCACGGGTACTTTTACGCCCAGTAGAAATTCGTAATTATTTTTCTTTAAATTGCCCTCAAAAGAACACTCATAGCCCATTACAGACTCAGATTTACTCACGGGTGCTTGTTTTTTCAAAAAATATTTGAATGTGAATCTAACGTGAGCACTTTTGGCTTCTAATCTGTCCTGAAAATCTTTCAAAATTCCTTTAATATCAATCCCAAGCAAGTCTTTTGCTCGCCATTCATCCATTATTTCCATAAATCTCGACATGTGTGTGCCTTTGTAGTCGCGAGGCAATGCCACGCTCATTCTGGCTTTTGCTGAAACAGTCTGGTTGGACTCATTTTTGCGTTGAATTACAAGCGGAATTTCGACGTCTTTTACGCCTACTTTTTGGATATCAATTCCACGAGTATCTATCAAATTTTGTATGTCTTTTAAAAATTTACTCATTGTCCGTTTCTTCTGTTTCTTGCGATTGTGCTTCGAGGTTTTGCAAAAGTTTTTTAGCCGCTTTGCGCTGTATCTCAGGCGGGGCAACTCTCAATGTTTCCATAGCTTTAATTAAGATAGGATCGTTGTCATACCAGCGGTTACCCTTGTTATGGAATTCGGTGACCATCTCATAAACTTTTTCTATGACATCTTTAGCGATTTCCTCTTGAAGTTTTATGATAAAATCAGTCGCGCCTGCTTGCTTGTCAGCGGGCTGCAATTGTAAAAGCTCAAGTGCTTCTTTTAATACAGGGTCTTTGTCGTACCAGCGTTGATTTGCCATTTTTCTTTCCTTATATTTTTTCGTCAATAATTTTTTTAACCTGCGCAAAAACTTCTTCAATCGAAAGGTTTGCGTCGATAACGCTTACTCTTTGAGGCTCTTGCTTTGCGATTTCAAGGTAGCCGCTTCTTACTCTTTCGTGAAAAGCTTTTCCTGCGCTTTCCATGCGGTCTTTTTCAGCTCCGACGCGAGTTTGCGCAACCTCTGCCGAAACATCGAAAATGAAAGTCAAATCAGGCTTAATGCCTTGCGTAGCAATGTTGTTGAGGTAATTAATTCGCTCAATATCTTCTCCGCGCCCGTATCCTTGATATGCAACAGACGAGTCCGTGTGACGGTCGCATAAAACGATTTGACCTGTTTCAATTGCCGGTTTTACCAATTTTGCAACGTGCTGTGCGCGATCTGCCAGAAACAAAAAAGCCTCCGCGGTTGGTGCGATGTCTGCGTCATAATGAAGAATAAGCTCTCTGAGCTTTTGCCCGAGACCGATTGAGCCGGGTTCGCGAGTAACAATAGTATTTTCACCTTTTTCTTCAAGATATTTTGCAAGCAGATTAAGCTGTGTTGTCTTTCCGCAGCCGTCTCCACCTTCAAACGTTATAAAAAGTCCCTTTGTTGTGTTTTCCATTAAATTCTGTCAACTCCCATGTATGGTCTTAAAACTTCAGGGATAAGGATAGAGCCGTCTTCTTGCTGGAAGTTTTCAACGATTGCCGCAAAAGTTCTACCGACTGCAAGCCCCGAACCGTTTAACGTGTGCACATATTCAGGCTTACCGGTTTCTTTGCTGCGGTATTTAATGTTTGCGCGGCGCGCTTGGTAATCGCCAAAGTTAGAACAGCTCGAAATTTCTTTATAGTCGTTGTATGAAGGCATCCAAACTTCAAGGTCATAGCATTTATTAGCCGAAAACCCGATATCGCCTGTGCAGAGCGCAACACGGCGGTAAGGAAGTCCCAAGAGTTCGAGAACTTTTTCTGCATTTTCAGTAAGTTTTTCATGTTCGTCTTTTGAATTTTCAGGGGTGCAGAGTTTTACAAGTTCAACTTTGTTGAATTGGTGCACTCTGATAAGTCCGCGAGTGTCTTTGCCCGCAGAACCGGCTTCACGTCTAAAGCACGGAGTGTATGCTGTCATATATTTCGGCAAATCATCTTCAGTAAGAATTTCGCCCGCATAAATGTTAGTTACAGGTACTTCCGCAGTCGGAATCAGGTACAAATCTTCTTCTTCGCATTTATACATGTCTTCTTTAAACTTAGGCAGCTGACCTGTTCCGCGCATAGCGTCCGAGTTTACAAGAACAGGCGGAAGAATCTCTTCGTAGCCGTGCTCTGTTGTGTGAAGGTTCAAAAAGAAGTTTATAATCGCACGTTCAAGCCTTGCGCCCATCCCACGATAGAGAGTAAATCTTGATTGAGCAAGCTTTACGCCGCGTTCAAAATCTACGAGGTTCTTTTCTGTGCAAATGTCCCAGTGCGCTTTAAGTTCAAAATTCGCTTTTGTCGGTTCGCCCACGGTTTTTATAATTACGTTGTTCTCTTCTGAAAGCCCGACAGGAGTTGTTTCGTCAGGTGTATTCGGGATATGAAGCAGAAGATTTGTCTGCGATTCATTCAGTGCCGCTTCTTTTTCTTCAAGAGTTTTGATATCTTCGCCGAGTTTTCGAACTTCTTCTTGAATAGCGTCAGTGTTTTCACCATTTTTCTTCATCATTCCGATTTTTTGAGAATCATTTTTTCTTTTTGCTCTCAACTCATCAGCTTCAAACTGGATTTTTCTTCTATCCGCGTCTATTTTTAAAACCTCGTCAATTGACAGGTCGGGGTTGCGTCTTTTTAAAAGCTCGTTAACCTTTTCGGGATTTTCCCTAATGATTTTTATATCAAGCATATCTCGCCTCTTTTCCTACTGATAAACCAATCATACAACAAGTATATGATTGGTTCAACAGAGAAAAATGACTATATTGTAATTTAGTTTCCAAGGTGTAAATTGGTTGCGCCTAATTTGTCAATTAAAAATTCTTCTGAAAATGTTGTTAATTCTCTTTCTGAAGGATTTTTAGCTAAGCGATTTGTAGGAATTGCGTTGCTTTCCACCATATCCGTAAAAAATCCTATTGGTTTTTGTGGCTGTTCGCCTCTTTTTGTATATAAAAGTGTATGGTGTTGACCGCAATTTATATCGAATGGGTTCTTGTGGTAGTGTTTCACGGTTCTCTCAACATTTTGGCCGTTAAATTTGAAATAAGTTCTTATTTCACTATAGTATCTATCTGGTCTGAGTAAAAAATCGAATACCCTATTCAGAGCCCCTTTTCGGTTGACTTTCATCCATTTGCCAACGACTTTTACGTACCTGTCATCCTCTTTGGCATAGGTTACCGTCGATCCGTTTGATAGCGTTTTGCTTTGCCCAACCTTTTTTGCTAATCGTTTCATTGTCCTATTTGTTCCAATAGTTTCAAGGTTATTAGCAGCAGCTTCTAAAATTCTATTAACTCTCATTTTTCCTCCTTTTGGTGTTGGCCGGTCTGATTGTGAAAAAGCCCCTAAAAAAACAATTTGATAGCAGAATAAGGTTGAATTTACAAAAATTAATACAATGTTGAAAATTATCTTTCAATTTTTTTAATTTTACGTTTCAGATATTTTTTGGCGGTTTCTACAGCTTCAATTTCGTCCAAAAATATATGGTGATGTCCGATTTGCGTTTCGATGCCGTGGTCTTGAAGCTGTTTTTGGATTTCTTCGTTTTTTATGACGATAAAAAGTTTAATTTTTTGTGATTTAAGTCGGACGATAATATCTTCGAGAGCGAAAATTGCTGAAATGTCCAGTCTGGCATTTGATTCGTAATTTAAAATCAAATATTTTGTACCCAATAATTCGTCGAACTTAGACACAACTTGAGTTGCTGACCCAAAGAAAAACTGCCCGTCAATGTGTACAACACGGATTTTGTAACGGTAATCTTTGACCAAATTTCTTTCTAATTCTTGAATTTCAGGATCGTCAACCTCTTTGACTTCAACACTTGTTTGGGCTGCGATACGTTTTGCGTACAAAAGGGCTGCAAGAACAATACCTACACCGATTGCGAAGATTAAATCGTGGAAAACCGTAAGTAAAAATACTGCGATGACCACAATCAAGTCGTCTTTCGGTGCATATTTTATAACCTTGATAAATTTTGTATCGATAATATCGTAGCCGATTTTTATCAAAATCCCCGCCAAGACTGCGAGGGGGATTTTTTCGGCATAAACAGAAAGGTGAAAAATAATTGCAAGGAGTACACCTGCGTGTACAAATGCTGCAAATCTTGTTGTAGCGCCGGTTTTAACCGCTGCGGCGCTTCGCATGGTCGCTCCTGAGCCGATATTTGCGCCGAATAATCCGCAAATCATATTGCCGACCCCATGCGCCATTATTACGCGTTTTGTGTTGTGCTTGTCCCGCAGTAAAGAGTCTAAAACAAGTGTAGTTAAGAGTGTTTCGACAGAACAAATAATTGCAAGAATTATCGCGCTTGGCGAAATTTTAACAAACTCGATTATCGAAAGAGAAGGCATTGAAATTTGCGGCAGTTGCATGTGGATTGCACCTATTCTTTCAACCGGAAGGTGCATTGCGACGGATATCCAAGTGGCAAATACCAAAGCAAGAAGTTGTGACGGAATTACCCTGTTTATCGCTTTCGGAGTGTAAAAAATTATTGCCAAAGTCAAAACAGACAGTGCGATTGATTCGGGTAAAACGCTTGATAGCAGCTGCGGCAGGCTTTGGATGGTCATCAGTGGTGAGGCAAACATTTTGTGTCCCAACACAGGAGCTATCTGTAAAATAATCAGTATTGTTCCGACGCCGTTCATAAACCCTGAAATGACAGGGTATGGAACGAATTTAACCAACTCTGATGATTTTGTTAAAGACAAAATAAGCTGAAATAAGCCTGTGAGAAAAAGTACAGCAAGTATCAGTTCAGGCTTGCCTGCATGAAGCGCGGCTACCGAGGCGAGAACAATCGTGGTAGGGCCTGTTGGACCTGAAATTAGCGGGAATCTACAACCCAGAATCCCCACAGTCAACGATAGAATTATTGCGCCCCAAATACCGGCTGAAGCGCCTAAGCCTGTTGCTACGCCAAATGCAAGCGCCTGCGGCAGGGCTATTATTGCAGCTATAATTCCGCCCAGGATGTCGCCTTTCGTCGTATTTAAAAAGTTTTTTATTTGTGGTTTACTAATCGTGTTGAGCATAAATTAATAATATCATATAAAATGAACATTTTTGTAACAGGAACAGACACTGACATAGGAAAAACATTTATTACTGCGGGTTTGGCCGCATTAATGCAATCCTTGGGATACAAAACAGGGGTTTTCAAACCTTTTCAAAGCGGTGCTGAAGAAAAAAACGGTTTTCTTATTGCGCCGGATATTGCTTATGTCAAAAAAGTCGATTCTTTTGTTGAAACAGCCTGCACTTATATAATGAAACCGCCCACTGCCCCTAGTCTTGCAGCTGAAATTGATAAAATTTCCATAGATACAAATTTGGTTTTGAGAGATTACAAAACTTTAAGTGAAAAGTGTGAGGTTGTTATCACCGAAGGTGCCGGCGGTCTTGCGGTGCCTGTTACGCCAAAACTTTTGACAAGTGATATTGCAAAATTGCTTAATTTGCCGCTTCTTATCGTTGCCCGTCCTGATTTGGGTACGATTAATCATACTTTGCTTACAATCAATTTTGCGAAACAATGCGGGCTTGAGGTTCGCGGTGTTATTATTAATCGATATCCGCAAGGAACGGATGACATTGCGATAAGAACAGCTCCCCGCCTTATTGAAGAGTATTCTGATGCAAAGGTTTTAGGGATTGTAAAAGACGTAGACCCTATTCATTCTCAAATTCCGGGCGTTATGATAGATACAATTTTAAACAGTGTTGATGTTGAAAAAATATTTGATATAAAAATTCCAAAACTCAATCTGGGGGTTTAAAATGAATAATTTTAAAGAAACGTCTGCAAAAGACTTTAATTTCAGCCCGTTTAAACTTATTGGCAGTGATTGGATGTTGATTACGGCAGAAAAAGAAGGCAAGGTTAACACAATGACGGCTTCTTGGGGCGGTATGGGTGTGATGTGGGCAAAAAACGTTGCCTTTATAGTGATACGGCCTCAAAGGTATACTCGCGAGTTTGTAGATACGGCGAATAGTTTTTCGCTGAGTTTTTTTGAAGAAGATTACAAAAAAATTCTCACATATCTTGGAACAGTTTCGGGACGAGAAGAGGATAAAATTTCAAAATCGGGTTTGAATATCGATTTTGAGGACAATGTTCCTTATTTTAGGGAAGCAAAAATTGTTATGACCTGTAAAAAATTGTATAAGCAAAAATTCCATGCAGATTGTTTTATAGAAAAGTCTATAATTGATAAATGGTACCCGGAAAAAGATTTTCATGAAATATATGTGGCTGAAATTGAGAAAATTCTGGTCAGATAATTTTTAATCAATATAAGAAAAATGCCGCAATCAGAGACTGCGGCGATAAATCAACGGTATAAACTTTAGATGCCCCGGAAGGGAAGCAGTTCTGCTTATGCCGTTATGCGCGAAGCAAAAATCAGATTTGATCCGATTTTTACTATTTTGAATTTATTATATGACATATAATGTCATATGTCAAGTCTGTTTTTTTAAAAACGCTGTTTAAAGACGTTAATAAAATCAAAAGCAGACTATACAATAATATAGGAAGGATAATGTATGAAAACATTTAAAGAAGCATTCGGAATGCGTCTCAAAGAATTAAGAAAAGAGCGAAGCTGGACACAGGAAGAGTTTGCGGAAATGATTAATAATACTCCGCGGCATATTTCACGTATTGAGGCAGGAGAAAGTTTTGTTTCTGCTGAAACTTTGACCGCTATTTTAAAAATACTGAACTTAGAATTCAAGGTTTTTGCAGACTTTGAATTTGACCGAGAAATTACGGAATTTTTATCAGATTCAAGCGAAAACCCGTCTCTAACAGTCATTGAAGAGGACGACACGGCTGTTATTAAAATAGGAAATAATAAAATTTTTGACGCTGTAAAACAGCCTACAAGATTCCATATTGATAAATGTGATGAAGTTATGTGTCGGTGGGCACTCGACATAAAACAGCCTATTAATGTAACTTACATTGAAAATAAGAACAGAAAATGCATAAAGAGGCATTACCCCGAAAATAAGACAGAGGTACTTGTTTCGGAGAGAGATATCTTGCTTTCTAAAATGATGGATGAAATTAAAGAAGAATTAAAGCCGTTTGCCTCCGATATAGAAAGTTTAGAGTACATAATGCTTTCAATTAAGTCTTTAAGATCAATAGACGCATTAAAGGAAATGCAATCTACATTAAAAGGGATTGAACTTGCAAGAAAAGAAAGAAAACAGGCTCAATCGAAGTAGTTTTTCCTGCCGTAAGAACTTTCGGGATGATTAGAGTTTGAGAGAATTATTTCTCTGTACTCGTTTTTATCAATATCGATACCCATGTTTTTGATATTGATGTTTAGCGCATTTGTTTTTTTCTTTTTTGCGTCTGTATTTTTGATTTCATTTTTTTCAGTCATAGCTTCCTCAAAACTATATTAACGGATTAGGGAAGTTTTGACAATATTTATAACAGTTTTAAAAGAGTTTCGGCAAAAAGCCTGCTGGATTGGAAGTTTTGAGCAGTTACTAGGTTGCCGTCTGTAATTACGTGAATTTCGCCGGGTTTGCGTTTCTTAAAGTCGGCGCCCAAAAGTTTCATTTTGTCTTCAAGCATAAAAGGCACAATTTTATCTTTTTTGTATAATTTTTCTTCATCGTTTGTAAACGCAGTAACTTTTTTGCCATGTAAAAAGGGACTTCCGTCTTCTTTTTTAGCGCTTAAAAGCCCTGCAGGACCGTGACAGATGGCACCGATGAGTAAATCGTGCAAATCAAAATATTCTAAAACTTGCGCAAGCATACGGTTTTTGTAAAGGTCGATTAAAGGGCCATGTCCTCCGGGGAGAACAACAGCGCTGTAAAGCCTGTAGTCGACATCTTCTAAAACCTCTGTTTTGTCTAGAATTTCGCAGGCAAAATTCCATTCATCCCGCCCAAAAGTAGGAATACTGCTTTTATCAATCGGGGCATGTCCGCCTAATGGGCTTGCCACGGTTATTTTATAGCCATGTTCGTGTAAGGCGGCATAAGGCAGAGCGAACTCCTCCAGCCAAACACCTGTTGAATGCATTTGGTCTAATTTTTCGGCATTTGTAACTACCATAAGAATTTTCTTTTCGCTCATTTTTATCTCCCGTTTTTTTTCAGCCTAAGAGGAATTTTGTCAAAACGCAATTCCCGACTCGGCTAGATTAAAGATTAGAGAAGGGTTTGTTTTCTTGCCAAAGCATGTAATTCAGAATCGAGGCATAAAAGCACCATATAAAGTACGGAATGTTAATAATTCCCGCATGCGGAGAAATTTTGAAGAAGATTACTATCATTATACCTACGGTTACAAGAAGCAGCAGGCTCAGCCAAAATGCCGTACGGATTTTTTTCATTTCGAAAAAAACAGGCGACCAAGAAAAATTTATCGTAAGCTGTACTACAAAAATGCTGTATGCGCTTAATTTAAGGTAATTTGGCGGGGCATTTAGGATTAAAATAAGTGATACTACCATAATTGAATACAAAAGTATCCATACAGGTGTGAACACCCAATCAGGCGGCTGTATTTTAGGCTTTTTCAAGCTTTTAAAAAATTTGCTTTCAGAATAGTTTGGCATAAGGACATAATGATACAATTAAGCAAATTTTAAATTCCGCTCGTACATGCTTTTTTTTACTTTATAAATTTTTTGAAAATTTGAAATTTAATAGCAAACTTTTTTATTTTTGAGCTTTAGTTGATTGAAGCTTTAATAAGAGAAAAAATGATTAATTGTAATTATTTAACTGTCAACAAGAATATGCACACTCCTGTATCTCCTTTGCAGCCTAGATTTCGGGGGGGGGGGGGGGGGGTGGGGGGGCCTGGGATGATATTTCCTTTTCTTGTAAAAAAATTAAACAAAGGGGGGGGGTTATTATTCAAA
>CAYWSX010000007.1:0-96607 GCA_964461115.1 uncultured Muribaculaceae bacterium
AGATTTACAAGCCTGATATTGCGCTTTTGCCCATAGGCGGTTATTATACGATGGGAATTGATGAAGCCGTAATTGCGGCAAGGCTTTTAGGTGTAAAAAAGGTTATTCCTATGCATTATAATACTTTCCCTGTAATCAAGGCTGATATTAAAGATTTTGAATATAAGATGGAAACGCTCGGGATAGAAGCTGTCACAATGAAACCGGGTGATAAAATCGAGTTATGAAGAAAGATACGATAGCATTTGTAGTGCCAACGGGAATAGGTGCTTGTATAGGCGGTTTTGCAGGCGATGCAAGTGTTTGGGCTCGGCAATTTGCCCGTGAGTTTAATGTTGTTGTCAATCCGAATGTTGTCAATGCTGCGTGTTTTTCCGGGATTACGGATAATATGCTTTATACTGAGGGCTGGGCGCTTTCACGGTTTTTTGAGGGAAGTATCAATCTTGTTCCAAGGCAGGATTACGAGCAAAATAAAATAGGTATAATTTTTGATTCAGCAATTCCGAAAGATGTTATGAATGTGCACATTAATACTATAAATGCTGTGAAAACTGTTTATGGACTTGATATTGCCGAGATCGAAATTACTGATGAGCCTTGCGGAGTGGAATTTTTTCTGACCGAGAGCGGAATTTCGTCAGGTCGTTTAAATAACCCCGAAACCCTCTTAAATGCCGGAAAAAAACTTCTTGCTCAAGGTGCTGAAGCTATTGCCGTTGTTGCTTTTTTTGAGGAGCTTGAAAATGAAGATGGAAATAAAAATGAACGCGACAGATACGCTCAAGGCGAGGCAGTAGACATTGTGGGCGGGATAGAGGCTGTTATTTCTCATTATTTGTCTTCCGAGTTGCTTGTTCCCGTGGCTCATGCACCTGCATTTGCCGATTATTCGATTTCATCTGAAATTGTTGACCCTAGGGCTGCGGCAGAATATATTACCCCGACATTTTTGCCTTGCATTTTGCTGGGGCTGAATAGGGCTCCGCTGTTAACGCAAAATAGAATCGGACTGAACATAAAGGATGTAAAAGCGCTTGTTGTCCCTCATGATTGTCTGGGAAGTTCAATTGTTTTTGATGCAATTGAAAATAATGTTACGGTTTATGCCGTAAAAGAGAATTCTACTGTTTTGAATATTGACAAATCAGCGTTAAATATTCACAATGGTATTATAAAAGTTAAAGGTTATAAAGAATGTTTGGAAACAATAAAAAAACAGCATCCTCATTTATAGAATTGCTGATAATCCTTGCCATTATCGGTGTTTTGTCTGTAATGTACCAGCGTACAGTTGATAAAGATGCTATTGTGGCAAAATACGCTTATAAAAATATCCTCAACAACGTAATCAGCTATGCAGCAACGGCAACAGATAGTTATCAAGTTTCATTGCCGAGTAATATTTGTACGAATCTGTTTGACATGGTTAACACTATCGGGGATAAATACTGTGAGGCAAGTGTGATTCCTAATATACCGAACATAATCACAACTTCAGGTATGAGATTTTTCGGTTTAAGACAGGATTTTCAAGATAGAGATGGCGAAACGCCGTTTTTGATTTTGGATGTTGATACAGACGGAATGAATGGAGATAATGCTCTTGGTAAAGATATTTTTTCGCTTGAACTGCTTCAATCCGGTAAGGTTCGCCCGTCAGGTGCAGCCGTTTTGAGCGGAAATAGTCAAGTAGCTATCAAAGGGAATCCGACAAGAGATCCTGCGTTATATACAACAATGGCGTTTTACGTGCCGGAAAATGTGACGGAAAGAAAAGGTTACCTTGCAATGGGTAACAGATTGAGCTACTCTGAAGCACAGTGTTTGACGGGGAATTTATTCCCTTATCGTGAACGCTCCGAGCCTTATAACATTCAGATGTGTATTGAAGACAGCTCAATCAGGACGGCTATAAATAATTACAGAAATAATCCGTCGGCTGCTAACAGAGCAGCTAAGGAAAATGCAATAAAAGCGGAAATGTGGACGCAAGCTTCTAATAACACAATCTGCAATCAACTGTATACAGATAACAAATCTGTCGCACACGGCATAACCTCGGCAAGTACAAGTATCAAAAATCGCTGCCGACAATGCTACAAAGCTGCATATAAAAGTAAATATTGCGGTGAGGGTTCAACTGAGCCTAATTGCTCAAATGCTGCTCTAGTAAGCGAAAAAGGTCACTGTGAGACTCAGGAATTTGCAGAAACATCAAATTAATGCTTTATAAGATGTCTGAAGGATCAACATCTATAATCAGTTTGATGTCTTCGGGCATTTTTATTTTTGAGACAAAAGATGTAACCAAAAAATGTCCTTTTTCTTCAAGTTTATTTTTAATTAAAATCTGAAAACGATATTCACCGCGTATTCGCTCTAATACGCAAGCAGAAGGACCGAGCACTATAACATGTTCACTCAGATTTCGTTTGTCAATGATTTCTGACAGACGCATTGCAATTTCTAGTGCCGATTTTTCCGCACGATAATTGTTTTCGGCAGAAATTACCAGCCTCAAAATCTGAGAATAAGGCGGATAATCAAACTCCAGCCTGGATTGAATTTCTTCTTCGTAAAAACTCTCATAATTTTGTTCCTGAGCTGTTTTTAGTGCATAAAATTCGGGATTGTTTGTCTGAAAATAAACTTTTCCGTCAAAATCTCCGCGTCCTGCCCGCCCCGCTACTTGCGTTAAGAGTTGAAAACCGCGTTCACAAGACCGATAATCAGGCAAATTAAAACTCATATCGGCACTGATAACACCAACTATTGTGACGTTTGGATTATCGAGTCCTTTTGCAATCATTTGGGTGCCGATTAGTATGTCTATCTCTCCGTTTTGAAAGCTTCTTAGTATATCAATGTGTTCGTATTTGCGAGTCAGAACGTCACTGTCTATGCGTGCAATTTTGGCGTCAGGAAAGAGTTTTTGTGTAACTTCTTCTACTCGTTGAATGCCTGTTCCCGAGCGTTTTAAAGCGCTGGAACCACAATTCGGGCAAAATTCCGGGAAATCTTGTTCATGGCTGCAATAGTGGCATTTAAGTTTTTTGTCGGCATTGTGCCAAATAAGTGGAATTGCGCATTTCGGGCATTGAATTGAGGTTTGGCAAGCTTCACACATTGTGAATGTGGAAAATCCTCTGCGGTTTATAAGCAAAATGGATTGCTTTTGGACTTTTAAATTTTTTTCTAAGGCGCCAATTAAAGTTCTTGAAAAAATTCCGTTGTTTCCGTCAGTTTTTTCTTCGTTCAAGTCCAAAACTACAACCCTGGCAAGTTCTGCGTTGTTAAATCTGTTATTCAGCTTGATAAGATTATCTGAATTTTGAGCATAATAGTAGCTGTTAACATCAGGTGTAGCAGAGCCGAGCACCAGCATTGCATTATTAAGTTCCGCAAGCTTTTCCGCAACCTTTCTCGCATCATATCGAGGAGCGGGAGTAGTTTGTTTGTAGCTGTTTTCGTGCTCTTCGTCGATTACGATTAATCCGATGTTTTTAAGCGGTGCAAAAACAGCAGAACGCGCTCCTGCAAGTATTCTTATCTCATTTTTTTTCAATTTTTGCCAAACATCGTATCTTTCGCCTTCCGAAATCGAGCTGTGCCAGATAGCCGCAGAATCAATTCCGAACCTCCGCGCAATACGGTTTGTAAGCTGTGATGCGAGAGCAATTTCAGGTGCAAGAAAAAGCACATTTTTCCCTTCTGCGAGAACTTTTTTTATCAGGTTGAAGTAAATTTCCGTTTTACCCGAACCTGTTACACCATACAAATAAATCGGTTCGCTCCGCCCTTTGCGTTTCAAAATTTCTTCTAAAGCTTCGTTTTGTTCTTCAGACAAAGCCGGAAATTCTTCAAGTTTGCCCGAAGCAAAAATAGAAAGCGGGTTGCGGTAAACTTCGCGCTCTTCGATTTTTACAAAGCCCTCTTTTTCAAGCTTTTTTATGGTTGCTCGTGTTGTTTTTGCAAGTTTTTCAAACTGAATGAGCGGAGTTTCACCCATTTTTTCAAGAACTTCTATAATCTCTGTTTGACGACTGTTAGCGCCTTCTTTATGAATAAAATTGAGAAATTTTTCTGTTTGTTCTTTTTGTTTTGTTTCATCGAGAACGTTATCGATTTTAATTACGCCTTTGTCACGAAGTTTTCTCAGCATGGCGTAAAATTTTGCAGACGGAAGTTTCAAAGCTTTTTGCAGCACAGACACCGACTGTGGCTTTATTTTAATTTTCTCAATCAAAGCAAATTCGGTTTTGTTGGGGGAAAAATCAGCGTCGATAAGAGAAGCCATGCGCTTTGCTTTTGTTAGAAATTTCATTGGAACCGCACAGCTCAAAACGGTCTGCAATTCACAGCAATAATAGTTCGAAACCCACTCCAAAAGCCTTAAATACTCCAAATCAAACAAGGACTGTTCGTCCACGATTTCGAGTATGCTTTTAGCCTTTATATTAGAGGGTAAATAGTCTGAAAACCCTACTACAAATGCATTTATAACCCCTTGGTTGCCGAATGAAACCAATACAGGCTGCCCGACTTGAATTATTTTGCTGAATTCGTCGGGAATTAAATAGCTGAATGTTCTCGCACCTATATTTGCAACATTTACAAGAACTTGTGCATATTTATGTTCGCTCACGTTTTTTAAGCCTCGCTTTGTTCTCCGAGCTCTACCATTGCTTTTTCGATTGCTTCTTTGACCATTTCAAGGTTTTCGGGTGCAACGGTTACGCCTTTTTTTGTTGGCAGCCAAGAGCTTCCGTCGGTTGTGTAAAAAATTCTTAAATCAAGGTATTTTTTACCTCTGTACTCGTTTATTGCGACCTGCATTTGTTCAGTAGCGCTTCTCGGCACAGTCGCAATTAATTTAGACTCTTCAGGCATAGTTAACTCCTCTTTTGTTAATTTTTTGATAAGTTAATTTTAACATGCTGAAATGAGTCTTGTCCAAATTATTTAGCAGGGGTCTTGAAATGTTCAATAGTCTTATTACTTGCTACAACAGAGGTCAGAGAAGGATTTGAGAAAATATAGTTTGCCGCAGCTATTATATCTTCTTTTGTAACGCTATCAACTTCTGTTAAAAACATGTTTGCGGCCTCCAATCCGTATGGAGTAGCTTTACTTTTTTCAAGTGCAGCAATTTTGCCCGCAGATGTTTCCGTGCTGTCAAGAATTTTGGTTTTTATGTATAGTTTTGCGCTGTCGAGTTCTTCGTCTGTTACATTTTCGGTCATAATTTTGTGAATGTTTGAGTCAAACCCGTCCAAAGATTTTTTTAAATTGTTGAGTTTGTCTTGACCTTCCAGCGGGTTGTCCGTTGTTGTCTTGATTGTGAGTGACATAATGCCTGTATTGCCTATTGTGTCGATGTTTGAGCGAACACGGTAGGCGAGTTTTTGATTTTCACGTAAATCTTTAAATAATCTCGAATTAGGATTTCCGCCGAGAATTATATTCAAAAGTTCGAATTTTGCCTGATCTGCAATGTTGGAGTTTGTTTTGAATTTGTAGCTTTTTACCACGTCTGCTTGGTTTCTTTCATCAACCTGCATAATCATTCCGCTTTTTGCAAGAGGGACAAATGAATTGAATTTTTCTGTTGTAAACGGTTTATAAACAGGCATTGCAGTTAGATGAGCGCGAAAAGTGCTTGCGATTTCGGGATTTTTTTCAAGAGGTGCACTTGCAGTACACACGCCATGGGCATTTCTCATTATGTATGCATAGCAGCCAGTAATATCTGCAAACGTAATATTGTCCAGATTTTTTGCAATTGTATCTTTTGACGCCGCAAACGGTAAATCTTTAAATAAAACTTCCAGTATATTATCTTCCGCAGATTTTTGTACGTGTGCAAGAGCTTCTTTCAACTTGGCTTTTGCCTGTAGAAATTCGGCTTCTGTAAATCGCGGGGTCATCAAAACTTCTTTTGCAAGTTTTAAAGCTTCTTCCGAATTTTCCGGATTTGTTTTTGCTGTGGCAAAAACACCGTCCGGAGAGGCAGAAAAATTAATATCGATACCTTTTAAATCAGCTTTATCAAAAAATTCTTCTTTAGACTGTAATATAGAGCCTCGATTAAGCATTTCGGCAAGAATTTCCGTAACGCCGGGTTTGATGTTCGGCGGATTTACGCATTTGAATGCCAAATCAAAGTACGTAATATCAGAACCTGTCGGTCTTAGAATCAATTCTACATTATTTGGCAGCGTGTTCGTGAGAATTTTTGACGTATCATAAACTTCTTTTCTCACAAACTTTTTATTTTCAATATTATTGCCGAAAGATATTTTTGGGCTGTGCTTTTCAGCTGCTTTTTCAGTCGGATTGACAGTTGCAATAGAAACTTTATTTAAATCTAAGAATTTTTTCGCAGCGTCCTGAACATCTTGGATTGTCAGGTTTTTTAGTATATTTTCGTAATCTGCAAGGTATTTTTTATCATTGTCAAGTACGGATGAACCGATGAGCCCGTTTAGCATTGCAGAGCTTTCTGTTACATCTTCAATACTCGAAGCGAGTTTCTTTTTCATTATTTGAAATTCTTTGTCCGTGATTGTTCCATTTTGGATTTCAAAAATTTCTTTGTAAATTGTATTGATTACCTCATCTACTTTGTCTGGCGTACAGCTTGTCATAAGCATTACGGCTTTTTTGTCCGTTTCTTTGTTCCCGATTTTTTCTATGCCGACATCCGCGTCGAGATTTAATTTGTCTAAAGCTGTTGTAAGGCGGGCATTAGCATTGCCGGATAAAAGTGCCATCAAAGCTTCTGTCGCAATTTTTTCTTTTGAGCTTGTGTTTTCAGGTCCTGCAAATGCCATAACCAGAGTGCTTGAAACAGCTTTGTCCGAACTTTCATCAATTCTGATTGAATTTTGGCGAGGGGTAAGCTCTTCGAATTTTTTCACCATAGGTTTTGGCGGGTTTTGTTTTGTAAAGTACTTGGAAATTAAGGACATGGTTTCATCAGCCTCAATATCACCCGTAATGACTGTCGTAAAATTGTTTGGTGTGTAATGGGTATTATAATAGTTCAAAACATCATCTCTGGTGACGTTTCGAATGTTATCGATTGTGCCTGCGACTAAATCAGGTGATTTTGTATTAATTTGAAATAAATTTTTAAGCGCAAGGTTCATCGCCGCATTGTTCGGGTCGTCCATGACCATGCTTATTTCGGAAATGACCGGACCGCGCTCTTTATCGAGCATGTCAGGTGCAAATACCGGGTTTTGAAGCATGTCGGAATGAATTTTTATTTTTTCTTCAAGGTCGCCGCTTTTTAGAAGCTGAGAGCTGATATAAAAATCTGTTGCCGAAAAACTTGTTGAAGCGTTAGTTGAAGCGCCAAGCTGGTTTACTTTGTTGAAAAATTCGCCCGGTTTCAGTTCTTTTGTGCCGTTAAACAAGTTGTGTTCTATGTAATGGCTTATTCCGCGAAGATTATCGGGTTCGTTCATAGAGCCGACGTTAACGTATGTTTTTAAAACCGTAGGGCCTTTTTTAGGTAAAATAATTACGTTTTGACCATTCGCAAGACGGTACGATTTTGCCTTTAAATCACCAAGTATAGGGATTTCACCTAAAAACTTATAAGAAATAGGCGTATTTACGTTGAAATCATTTGCATGAACATTTGATATATCAGAAACAACCTTACTGTCCGCCTTTATGGGGTTTTCTTGATTTTCCCCTTTAAAAGTCGGTTTTGTGCATATTCCTTTAGTGATTATATCGTTAATTTTCAACATAACACCCTAACTTATTCTTATACTTTAAAACACCTGAAAACGCAAAAAATTGCTATCTTTTTTAAGAAAAATTTATTTTTTTTACATTTTGAAGTAAAATCAGAGTAGTTGTATGGAGATTGTAAATTTTTATTAAAGTTATTTTGCCATGATAGCAAAAAATTCATTTTCAGGACTTATATAAAAGCGACACAATTATCAAGGAGTGATTAATGGTTAGTGTGCACAGTATAAATTGCCAACCTATAAAGCCATCTTATCATCTTAATTCAAAGCCGTCTTTCGGTGATATATATGAAGATGATTATTATGAGGATGATTTTGCTGGATTAAGACAAGAAAAGCGCGAATGGGAAGACTTTGCCAAAAGCTCAGATAACAAAATGATGTCTACCTTGGGTGCGCTTGGACTGGGTGCGGTATCCGGAGCAATAGGCTTTGGTACATTTAAAGCTTTTGCCCCTAAAGGGTTTAAAACTTTAAAATCTTTATATATCAAGGTTTCAAATATTGGCTTTGTAAAAAAAGGTGCAGCTTTTGTTACAAAGTATGCTAAGAAACTTGGTCATAAAATTGCAAATTGGTATACGAATATTAAACCTGAGTCTTCTCTCGGGAAAGTGAAAAAATTTCTTGATAAAATAAATCCATTCAAGAAAATTACCGTAAAGGTTTTAAAGGACTCTAATACAGAGCTTTCTAGAGTGTTAAATCTCACAAAAGATTCAGGCAAAATTACTATAGAGATAAATAAGGCAGGAATGAAAAATGCTGGCTTGAATGCCGGTGCAACATTAGCGGCAGTTCCTCCCGCTGTAACCGCGGTAAACAACGGTTTAGAATCTAATGGTGGAGGTAGCGATGATTAGAGCAATAAATCCTTCATTTGGCAGGCAGAGTATTCACGGTGGCGTTAAAGACGCAGTTTTAGACGGAACGGATGTGAATAATAAAAATGCTGCCGTAGGTGGTGTTGTTGCTGCTGGCGGTGTAGGCAGTGCAGCGGCTGTCGGTGCAAGATTAAGAACAATGAAAAATGCGGCTATTGTAGGACAACAGTATGCGGCAAAAGCAAAATTATTGAATGCGAAAAATGCTTCTTTGCTTTCCAGACTTGGAGGAAACCTGTCAAAATTATTCAACTCTTCAAAAGCTACAGCTTGGATTGCAAGATTAGCCAAGACGCCGGTAGGAAAGAAATTACTTGGCGGATTCGCAGGTGCGACAGCTCTTGGTATCACGGCTACACAGATATATAGTGTTTGTGATATGGCATCAGAAGCTGTAGACACATACGGTAACTAAAAACGAATCAAAATGAAGTATTAAGAGAGAGGGGGGACGCCCCCTCTTTTTATATGAAAAAACTCCCGTGTAATTACGGGAGTTTTAGTCTAATATGTAAACTTAACGGACTAAACTAATTTAAACTCAACGTTTTGAGTTTCGTTAGTAGCGTAGTTTTTTTGCACGCTTTGAGCAACTGTTTTGTAAGATTTTTTACCCACTGTAAGTTCAAAAGTTGCTTCTTTATTTTTTTTGTATGCTTGAACAAAATCTTTTGAGTTTAATTGAATAGAAACGCTTTCCATTCCTTTTCCGTAAACTGTTGCAGGAAGAAGACCTTCAGCTCTTAATTGTCTTGGGTTTTTGTCTTCGCTTCTTGTTTCTACGCTCATTTTTATAACTTCTGTCATTGTTTTTTCTCCTTAATTCGAATTTCGTTTCTTTATTCTAGCGTAAACAAGTTATATTTCAAATATTTTGTTGCAAAAGTTTAATTGTGTATATATTCTTTCAGAATTTGTTATAAAATTTATGTATGAACATAACGGGCGGAAAATTTAATTCACGAAAACTCATTTCACCAAAAGGCGGGAACGTCCGTCCTACCTTGTCAAAAACGAGAGCGGCAATTTTTGATATGTTACTGCAGTTTGTTGATTTTGAAGACAAGTCGTTTTTAGATTTGTTTGCCGGTTCGGGGATAATGGGTCTTGAGGCTGTTTCTCGCGGATTTGAAGAAAGCTTTGCAATTGAGCGTGACAAAAAAACATATTTTAATATAAAAGCCAACTATGAACTTTTAGGCATAAAACCGAATGTGATTTTGGGCGACAGTATTAAAAAATTGAAGAATTTAGGGCAAAGTTTTGATGTAGTTTACATTGACCCGCCGTATGAGGCAGGTTTGTATGACCCCGCACTTCAAGCAATTGCCGAGAATAAAATTTTAAGAGAAGGCGGAATAATTATTCTTGAATATCCGGAAAATATTGATATTGATTTTGCCGCTTTCAATGTTTTAAAGCAGAAAAATTATGGCGGGAAAATTATTGCATTTGTGAAATACCTGTCATGCTGAACTTGTTTCAGCATGATGTTGACCACACGGTGTAGGGGGTTTATTCCGAAATCGCTTCTGCGCATTCAAGGCAGATTGTCGGGTGATCGGAATTTTCTCCGAGGTTTCTGTATTTCCAGCAGCGCTCACATTTTTCGCCTTCCGCCGCGGTAACAAAAATTGTATAACCTTCTTCTTCGGACTTTGCAAGCACATTTGCAGGCTCTGAGTCAGTCAAATAGGCTTGAGACGTGATAAAGATGTTTTTTAGTTCGTCTGAATTTGCATTCAATACAGCCGTGTTTTCTTCATTATCGGATTTGATAAATACCGCTACTTCAAGCGAGCTTCCGACTTTTTTGTCTGCACGTAGAGGCTCGATAGTCTTGCTGACGAGTTCTCTCAGTTTCAATATTTTTGAAAAATCTTCTTCCAGCTTGTCGTTGTTTAATTCTGCTTTGTATTTTGGCCAATCGGAAAGTAGAACGCTTTCAAGGCCGCAGCGTTGACATTCAGGCATGTTCTGCCAGATATCTTCTGCTTGGTGCGGCATTACCGGAACCAAAAGTCTTACAAGTGTTTGCAATGTAGCGAAAAGAACCGTTTGGCAAGCTCGTCTTGAAACAGATTTTTTGCCTTGCGTGTATAGTCTGTCTTTTACAATATCCAGATAGAACGCGCTTAAATCCACAGCTGCAAAGTTTTGCAGGTGTTGAAAATATTTGTAAAACTCGTATGCGTCGAATGCTTCTGTTACGTTTTTCACAAGATTGTTCAATTTGTGAAGCGCAAATTTGTCCAGGCTGTTCAATTCGTTGTATGGAACAGTATCCACGGCCGGGTCAAAGTCATAGATGTTTCCGAGTAAGAAACGAGCTGTGTTTCTGGTCTTTTTAAAGATTTCAACAAGCTGTTTTATAATTGTGTCGCCGATTTTGCTGTCATTTCTGTAATCGACGGAGGCTGCCCATAGTCTTAAAACGTCTGTTCCGTATATTTTGATTATTTCTTGCGGAGCAACAGTGTTTCCGAGCGATTTTGACATTTTTCTGCCTTCTCCATCCATTACAAAGCCGTGAGTAAGAACAGATTTGTATGGCGCAATGCCTTTTGTGGCAACACATGTCAAAAGTGAGGACTGGAACCAGCCTCTGTGCTGGTCTGAGCCTTCGAGGTACATTTCAACAGGGAGCTCACCGAGTTCATCACTGCGTTTTTCTACAACTGCGTGCCAAGTTACACCGGAATCAAACCAAACATCCATAATGTCTGTTTCTTTTCGGAAGTGGTTTTTGCCGCATTTAGGGCATGCAAAGTTTTCAGGAAGCAAGTCTTTTGCTTCGTATTTTACCCACGCGTCAGAGCTTTCTGTGTCGAATTTTTTTGCTACACTCTCGATGGTTTCAGGGGTTACGACGATTTCTCCGCAATCTTCACAATAGAAAACAGGTATAGGTACGCCCCACGCTCTTTGACGCGAAATGCACCAGTCTGAACGTCCGTCCACCATGTTTGTAATACGTTGTTCACCTGAAGCCGGTATCCATTGAACGTTTTTGATTGCTTCTAGGGCTTGTTCTTTAAATTTATTCACTTTTACAAACCATTGTGGAGTCGCTCTGTAAATAACAGGGTGTTTGCAGCGCCAGCAGTGCGGATAGGAGTGAGTTATATCGTTTTTGCTCAAAAGTGCTTGTTTTTCTTCAAGCATTTCGATAACCATTTTGTTGCCTTTGTAGTACGGCACACCTTCAAGCTCAGGAACGAGTGATGTCCAGACGCCTTTTTCGTTGATTGGCGAGAATACCTCAATACCGTATTTTAAACCGACTTCCCAGTCTTCGAGACCATGTCCGGGCGCTGTGTGAACGCAGCCTGTACCTGCCTCGGTTGTAACGTGGTCACCCAGAATAATTGGTGATTTGCGGTTATAAAGCGGGTGAGAGGTTTTCATCAACTCTAGCTCTTGCCCTTTGATGTTTTTGCCGATGACTTCGACTTCATTTTCTTCCCAGCCGACGCCGTTCAAGAATTGCCCAAGCAAATCTTGCCCTATAATGTATATCTCGCTGCCTTTTTTTACTAAAGTATAGTCAAGGCGTGCATTTAAAGCTATTGCCATGTTTGAAGGAATTGTCCAGGGGGTTGTCGTCCAGATAACCGCATACATTTCGCTTGGTTTGTCTATTCCTGCTAAATCTGCTATTTTAACCGTATCTTCATCATCAAACTTAAATTTTACGTAAATACTAGTTGAAGTATGGTCTTGGTATTCGACTTCTGCTTCTGCAAGAGCTGTTTCGCAAGATGCGCACCAATATACAGGTTTTAAGCCTTTTTCGATATAACCTTTTTTGTACATTTCGCCAAAAACGCGAATTTGGTCAGCCTCAAACTCGGGTTTAATTGTCAAATAAGGATTTTCCCAGTCTCCGAGAACGCCGAGGCGTCTAAAGTTTTCTTCCTGCCCTTTGAGGTTTTTTGCGGCGAATTCGCGGCATTTTTGGCGCAATTCAAGCGGAGTGAGTGCGTCTTTTCCACCTTTTATGTTTTTTACGACCGCGTTTTCAATTGGCAGCCCGTGTGCGTCGTAGCCCGGCACGTATGGTGCGTAGAATCCTGATTGGGACTTATATTTGATTAAGATATCTTTTAAAATCTTGTTTAGAGCTGTTCCGATGTGGATTTTGTCAGAACTCAAGTATGGAGGACCGTCATGAAGAATAAATTTGTTTGCCTTGTTACGCTGCGCAATGGTTTTGTCGTAAATTTTGTTATCTTCCCAAAATTTTTGCGTCGCAACTTCCTTAACCGCTGCGTTTGCGCGCATTTCAAGCGTTGTTTGCGGCAAATTCAATGAGTTTTTATATTCGGTCTTTGCGTTAGTTTCTGTCATATTCACCTGTCCATCTCAATCTAAAATCTATAATTTACATTCTATTACAAAAATAAAACTTGGTGTATAATTGTGAAAAATCGGGGGCAATGACAAAATATATGACAAAAGTTATTTTTGAAAAATCAGTTGAGAATTTATCGGGAATTTCCCTCTGCGACAGCGATTTGAAGGTTGATTTTATCGATAAAAAATATTTGAGAGGGCATGACGTTTTACTGCCTGAAGTTTCTGAAATTGAAGTCATGCGACATTACAAAGAGCTGTCCGATAAAAACTTCTGTATTGAAAGCGGCTTCTATCCGCTCGGCTCCTGCACGATGAAGTACAATCCGAAGGTGAATGAGGCTGTTGCGTCGATAGAAGGGTTCACATCTCTTCACCCGCTCCAAAATGATGAGGATTGCCAAGGTGCGCTTGAGTTATTGTATAAGCTGCAAGAGGCGCTCAAAGAAATTACCGGTATGGACGCGATTTCGCTCCAGCCTGCGGCAGGTGCGCATGGGGAGCTTGCGGGGATGATGATTGTTAAAAAATATTTTGAAACAATCGGAGAAAAACGCACAAAGGTTATTATTCCTGATTCTGCACATGGTACGAATCCTGCAACTGCTGCGATGTGCGGTTTTGAGACTGTTGAAATTAAATCGCGTCCGGACGGACAGGTCGATATTGAGGCACTGAAAGCGGTATTGGATGATGAAGTTGCCGCAATTATGCTAACAAATCCTAACACGCTTGGGCTTTATGAAGAAAATAGTCTTGAAATTTCGAAATTAATGCATGAAAAAGGCGCTCTGCTTTATTATGACGGAGCAAACTCAAACGCTATTCTCGGCTATACAAATCCGGCTAAAATGGGATTTGATATTGTGCATTTGAACCTTCACAAGACTTTTGCAACGCCTCATGGCGGGGGAGGGCCGGGAGCCGGTCCGATAGGAGTCGTCGATAAATTAAAAGATTACTTGCCCAAGCCTGTGATTGATTTTGACGGAGAAAAATACTTCAGAAGCTGTGATGTGAAGCATTCTATCGGAAAAGTTAAGAGTTTTTTCGGTAATTTCGGAGTTCTTGTTCGCGCTTACACTTATATTCTTATGATGGGGAAAAATTTGAAGCGCGTGAGTGAAGACGCGGTTTTGAATGCGAATTATTTGAAGGAAAAGCTGAAAGAGGTATATCTATTGCCTTTTGACTATCCTTGCATGCACGAATTCGTTTTGTCGGGTGATTTGCAGAAAGAAAAAGGTGTCGATACCCTTCATATTGCAAAAAGGCTCATGGATGATAAATATCATCCGCCGACAGTGTATTTCCCGTTAATTGTGCATGAAGCGATGATGATTGAGCCGACAGAAACGGAAACAAAGGCGCGCCTTGATGAGTTTGTGGCGGTTATGAAAAAAATTGCGGCGGAAATTGAGGCGAATCCGTCAGAGGTTTTAAATCACCCGCAAAAAACACCTGTAAAGCGAGTTGATGAGACGCTTGCGGCGCGTAAGCCCGATTTGAGATGGAAAGAGGATTAATTTCTGTGAAAGAAGGTAAGGAAAAATTCTGGTTAGCTTTTGCGGCGATTGAGGAGCTTGGTTCATGCTTTGTAGAGAGGGTGTACAATCATTTCAACTGCATTGAAAATGCCTGGACGATTTCGAGTGCGGAACTTGTAAAAGTCGAGGGGCTTACAAAAAAACAAATTTCTTATTTTCTGGAAAAACGTAAAAATGTTGACCCTGATAGATGTTTTGACTATATTGCCGAGAAAAATATAAATTTTATAACTTTTGACAGCCCAAAATACCCTCAAATGCTGAAAGAAGTTTACAATGCCCCTGCTACTTTGTTTGTAAAGGGTGATTTGGACTCTTGCAATCTTGACAAGACGCTGGCGGTAGTTGGTTCAAGACGAGCAAGCACCGCGGCCAAAGATGTTTTAAATAAAATTATTTGCGAATTTTCCGGAACCGACCTTTGTGTTGTATCAGGGCTCGCGGCAGGTATTGATACAACGGCTCACAAATCGGCATTGGAGGCAGGTTTAAAAACTATCGGCGTTATTGCGAGCGGATTTAATCACGTTTACCCTGCGGCAAACAGACAGCTCTATGCGGAAATAGAACAGGGCGGTGGTGCGATTGTAACGGAGTATTGGCCTTCTTTTGAGCCTTTGAGCTGGCGCTTTCCTCAAAGAAATCGCATAGTTTCCGGGCTTTCGTATGGAACGCTTATAGCTGAGGCTGCGCTTAAAAGCGGAGCTATGATTACAGCAAATTTGACGTTGGAGCAGGGGCGCGAACTTATGTGTATGCCCGGGGCGCTGTCAAACCCTAACACGGAAGGGATTTATAAGCTTCTAAAAGACGGAGCGTCAATGGTAACTTGCGCAGAAGACATTATGAATGCTATGGGCTGGAATTTTAGCAAGAGGAATTCTGTTCAGACAGCGGAATTTGACTTAGACGATAAAGAAAAAAATATTTTAGATATAATTTCTATTGAAGCAAAATCTTTTGATGATATTATGAATTCTGCGAACCTTGATTTCGCAGAGCTAATGTCAGTCTTGACAATGCTCGAGCTAAAAGGCATAATTAAACAAATTGATGGAGAGAAATACACCTCGTGTGTAAAAGTGTAAAAAATGGCAAAAACAACTACTGCAAAAAAAGAAACGAAAAAGACGTCAACAAAAACCGCTAAAAACAGTGGTAAAATCCTTGTAATCGTTGAGTCGCCTGCAAAATCAAAAACAATTAAAAAGATTTTGGGTGACAATTATATGATTGAAGCAAGTTACGGGCATGTACGCGACCTTGCAAAAAAGGGCATGGGTTTTGATGTCGAAAATGACTTTAAACCCACGTTTGTTGTTATTCCGGAAAAGAAAAATGTTGTAGACAACCTTAATAAAGCTGCAAAATCGGCAGATTCTGTCTATCTTGCATCTGACCCTGACCGTGAGGGAGAGGCGATTGCGTGGCACGTGAAAGAAATTTTAAAGGTTCCGGAATCAAAAATTCAGCGTATAGTTTTTAATGAAATTACCCCAAAAGCTGTTCAGCATGCTGTTGATACCCCGCACCCGATTGATATGAATTTGGTTCATGCGCAGCAGACGCGCCAAATTTTGGATAAACTTGTAGGTTTCAAAATCAGCCCTGTTTTGTGGGAAAAAATGAAGAACTATAAGCTTTCTGCCGGACGAGTACAAAGTGTTGCGCTGAAAATGATTGTCGAGCGTGAAGAGCTTATTGACGCTTTTGTTCCTGTTGAGTATTGGTCTGTTCACGCAGACTGCGTTAAAGATAAAATTTCGTTTGAAGCAGAACTTTCTAAATACAAAGGCAAAAAAATCGAAATCGGCTCAAAAGAAGAAGCGGATAAGATTTTAAAGGATTTGTCGGCTAAAGATACCGAGTATAAAGTTACGAATATTGCGGAAAGAACCACCACTCGTAAACCTACAGCGCCTTTTATTACTTCAACCTTGCAGCGTGAGGCGTCTTCAAAATTAGGTTATGGCGTTTCAAAAACTATGCAGGTTGCGCAGAAACTCTATGAAGGTATGGAAATCGACGGCGAGCCGGTCGGTCTTATTACCTATATGAGAACGGATTCCGTCAGAATTTCAGATGACGCGCAGGCGGCGGCTAAAGATTATATTGTAGATAATTACGGCGAAAAATATTATCCGCAGACCCCTAATAATTACGTAAAAGCGGGTAAAAAGAACGTTCAGGACGCTCACGAGGCTATTCGTCCTTCATATGTCGATAAAACTCCTGAAAGTATCAAAAAATATTTGACTCCCGAGCAATACAAGCTCTACAAACTGATTTGGGATAGATTTGTATCTTCTCAAATGGAAAATGCAACTATTAAAAATAAAACTGTTGAAATTACGGCGAAAGACTATGGTTTTAGAGCCGGGACTTCAAAAATCATGTTTGATGGTTTCTTAAAGGTCTATCAGGAGACTCAGGAAGAAGATTGCGAAGGGGATGAATGCGCGGCTAAGAAAATGCCTGATTTTAAAGAAGGCGATAAAGTCGAAGTTAAAAAACTCAACCCGAAACAGCATTTTACTCAGCCGCCTCCGCGATACAGTGAAGCGTCTCTGGTTAAAGCGCTTGAAGAGCATGGTATCGGACGTCCGTCCACGTATGCAAGCATTATTACTAAAATTCAGACCCGTAATTATGTTGAAAAAATCGAAAAAGCTCTGGCGCCGACACTTCTCGGAAAAGCAGTCTGTCAGCAATTAAATCAGCATTTTACCGATATTATGAATTACAAATTTACGGCAGGAATGGAAACCAAACTCGATGACATTGCGGAGGATAAAGCCACTTGGGTTAAGGTTTTGAAGGATTTTTATGCGCCTTTTATTTCGACCGTTGATGCAGCGAAAGAAAACATGGAAATTGTTCGAATCGAGTCCGATGTCACTTGTCCGAAATGCGGAAAGAAAATGCTTGTTAAAACAAGTCGCTGGGGTACTCAGTTCTTGGGCTGCGAAGGATATCCGGAGTGTAAAACAATTATGTCTTTGGATGGTGAAACAAAAACTCCTATAGAAGACGAAAAAACTGACGAAAAATGCGAAAAATGCCAGAGTGAAATGGTCATAAAACGCGGGCCTTACGGCAAATATCTTCAATGTACAAATGAATCTTGCAAAAACCGCAAAAAAATTGTGCAAACAACAGGAATTAAATGTCAGGAAAAAGGCTGTAAAGGTGAATACATTGTAAGAAAATCACGTTTCGGAAAGCTTTTCTACGGCTGCAGCAATTATCCCGATTGTAAATCAGTTTTGTGGAACGAACCGATTCAAGAAAAATGTCCTGAATGTGGTCAGCTCTTGGTTAAAAAAGTTCAGAAAAAAATGCCTAAAATTGCCTGCTCAAATAAGGAATGCAAATATATCAGAGACGCGGAGGCGGAATAATGATAAAGTTAGGGATTTTGGGGTATCCTCTCGGGCATTCGCTTTCCAAAGTAATGCATGAGGCGGTGATGAAAGAGCTTGGAATGACGGGTTCTTACGAAATAATGGAAACTGATCCTGAGGATTTAATTCAAACCGTCAAAAATATCCGACTGGGCGGGTTTCTGGGCTTTAACGTTACTATTCCATACAAAGTTCCTATGACGATGATGGTTGATGATTTTGATGATATTGCCAATATCGCCGGCTGCGTGAATACTGTAAAAGTTATGCCTGACAAAAGTTTGAAAGGTTTTAATACTGATATTTACGGATTTAAAGCTGCGATTTCAGATAGTCAGCAGAAACTTATTTACGGTAAAAAAGCCGCAATCATCGGTACAGGCGGAGCTTCAAGAGCTGCGGCAATAGGGCTTTGCGACCTCGGGATTAAGGAAATTGATTTTTATACCAGAAATATTGTAAATGCGAGTCCTATGGTTAATTTTTTGCGGGAACAATTCAAGAACGTAAAATTCAATCTGAAACAGGTTCAGAGCTTATCTGATTTATCGGATATTGTAATCCTTGTAAACGCAACTCCTATCGGTATGCGCGGCAAGGCTATGGACTTAACGCCTGTTGAGCCGAAAGTGTTGAAAACAATGCGTTTGGGTGCTCTCGTTTATGATATTATCTATAATCCGAGAAAAACCCTTCTTTTGCAGCATGCGGAGCAGGCAGGTTTGGAGACTATCGACGGCTGTGAAATGCTTATTTACCAAGGGGCGAAGGCTTTCGAAATTTGGACAGGGCAAAAGGCTCCTATTTCAGTCATGAAGATTGCCCTCTTGGATAATTTAGCAAAATAGTAACTTTTGTTAACTATTATTACTATGCAGCTCTGAAGTGGCAAAAAAATCACTTTAGCGGTTTTACAAATTATGTAAGGAAAAGTGTGTCAAATCGGGTAGATGAAAGTCGTATAAATGAAAGTCGGACTGTTAAATCAATATAATTTTGTATCTGCATTCAAAATGCAGCCAAAACCTTCATTTGGGCGGGAGCTTTCGAATGAAGATAAACAAAAATGTGAAGCAGATTCGAAAGAAGCATTAAATTTGCTTGGTGTGCAGAACCTTTCTCTTATCCTGCATGGCTCTTCATTTCCTGCGGCTAAAAAAGATTTTTACATCGGCTCTTTTTTCAATGATCGTTCTAAAGATGTCTATAATTTAACCCGTATGTTCGGATTCAACTCCACCCAGCTCGGCCCTAACGGAATGATACGCCCTGATGATGTTTCGCCATATGGCGGAAATGCTTTTTCTAACAACTACCTTTTCATTGACTTAAATAAACTTGCGACAGGCGAGTACGCTAACGTAATTGATAAAAATGTTCTTAATACCCTGAAAAATACACATGAAATTAAAGATCAGACAGATTTTGTAAAAGCCTTTTCTTTTTATGATGTTGTATTAGATTTTGCATATAAAAACTTAAAATCTAAAGCAATGGTTAATGACGACCCCGCCGTCAAGCTGCATAACGAATTTTCCGACTACAAAAAAGGCAAAAAATGGCTCGAAAGCGACGCTTTATATTCAGTATTGAGAAAATTTGAGTATCAAAATAAACCGCACGAAGAGTGGAAGAATATTGATAAAAATTTAATCAAATATTGTGCAGAAGGCAATGAGGACGCTTTAGACCGTAAATCAGAAATCGAAGCGAAATATAGAAAACAGCTTGATGTTTATAAATTTAAACAATTTATTTACGACAAGCAGCTTCGAAGTTTTGTCCAGGAAAACGGCGATAGAGTAGATTTTATAGCAGACGCGCTTGTCGGTTTTTCAGAGGCTGACGTTTGGGGGCATTCTGACGCGTTTTTGGAAGGATATGCACTTGGCTGCCCCGGCGGAGGGCCGAACAATTCACACCAAGTTTGGAATATACCCGTAATTAACCCCAAAAGATTGTTTAAAGAAGACGGTTCTTTGGATGTGGGTGGAAAGCTTATAAAAGCTAAGTTTGAGCGTCTTTTGGAGGATTCGAAGGCGGTTAGAATTGACCACGCAATCGGGCTTGTCGACCCTTGGTATTACAGAAAAGACTCTGTAAGGGAAGAATATGACTCGAAAGGTGATGTTTCGAAAATATCCACGGACGGAAGAAATGTTTCCTGTTCTGACTTAGATCCTGACAAGAATTTTGGTAAGGTTCTTGAAAAAATAATTCTTCCTCTTTTTGAAGAAAAAGGAATCGAAGAAAACGATGTTGTATGGGAAGATTTGGGCAACCAAACACAATTTTTCCGAGAAATATATTACGACAAACATAAGCTTTCAGGTTTGAAAACTATGCGTTATGAAAAAGCTGAAAACTTGAAAACAGATAATCCGAATGACACCTGGATGGCGGGTTCGCATGACCACGAGCCTTTGGCTAATGATATGGAAAACCTGAAAACAGAGGATTCATTCAACCCTCTGTATCTCGCAGGATATTTATATCCGAATTGGACTGATGAACAACGTGCTTCTATTGTTAAGGGCATAGAAAATGATCCGCGCGAACGTTTGAAATACAAAATGGTCGAAATGCTCGCAAAAGGCAAAAATATTCAGATTTCATTTATGGATTTCTTTGGCTTGAATAAAGTTTACAATTATATGGGGAAAAAGGATGAACGGAATTGGAAACTCCGTCTAACTCCGGAATTTGAAAAGGATTATTATCAGACTCTTGAAGCAAAGAGAAAAGACAAAATCGCTTTGAATATGCCTGAGCTTATTGCCAGAGCTCTTGAATCAAAACTTGCATCAAGAACAGAAGACGAGCAAAAAAATAAAGTGCAGGAGCAAAAAATTAACGGACTAATCTCAAGATTGCAAAATTACGCAAACACTCTATACGAGGAAGAAAACTAAAAGTTTAAAAAACTTAAAATCTTAGTTGAAATTTAATCTTTAGATGTTATATTAAAGGAACTTGAACTTGCACCACCGAAATGTAAGTAAAATAAAAAGGGAACAAATATAATGACAATTAATTTGAAAAACAAATCAGAAATCGTTGAAAAATACGGTAAAGATGCTAAAGATACAGGCTCTGTAGAAGTACAGGTTGCACTGTTGACTGAAAAAATTAATGAACTTACCGAGCACTTGAAAATCAACGCTAAAGATTTCCAAGGTAAACGCGGTCTTTTGAAAATGGTCGGCAGAAGAAAAAGTCTTCTTGCATACCTTAAGAAAAACGAAATCGAAAGATACAGAGACTTAATCAAAAGATTAAACCTCAGAGGTTAATTCAGGTTAAGTGTTTGTAAAATCAAATTAAAAAAGAGAAAACTTTAAGTTTTCTCTTTTTTTGCTGAAAAACTCCATTATTACGAGTATTTGCATTTTATTTGACTGCCGTTATAATGTCCTTAGGCTTTATTTTGGGAATTTATGCGATGATTGACAGTAATGAGTTGGACAAAATTTTATCAAATTTAGATGAACTTCTTGAAAACAAGGATTATAAAGAGGTTGTCGAGATTTGTACAAAACATATAAAAACAGACAGAACATGCGAAGATTTCTATTTTTATCTTGCTAAAGCAAAAAGCGGTTTGTCTCAAAGCAAGCAGGCAATTGAAAATTACACTAAGGCGCTGGAGCTTAACCCTGCTTTTCAAATAGCTTATAATTTGCGCGGATATGAGCGTTATAAAATCAACGATTACCAAAAAGCTCTGGAAGATTTCAATAAAGCCCTGCAATTGAATTCTGATGACGAAAAAGTATACAACAACAGAGGGCTTGTATATGCTGCGCTGCAAGATTTTAAAACTGCTGCTAAGGACTATACAAGAGCAATTTCTCTGAACCCAAAGTGGAGTGTTTCTTACAACAATCGTGGGTATGTTCTTTACAAATTGCGAGATTTTGATTCCGCAATCGCAGATTTTTCAAAATCAGCCGAATTAAATCCCGATGATAGTTATGTTTACTATTATCGCGGGCTGGCGCGCAGCTGCCGTAATGATTTTATGGGTGCGATAACAGATTATAATTCCGCAATAGAGCTGAACCCCTCAATGCCTGCTGCGTATAACAATCGCGGCAAATTAAAGGCGGATGTGAAGGACTTTAAGGGGGCACTATCAGATTATACAAGAGCGATAGAACTCGACCCTGATTGGAGCGTTGCGTATAATAATCGAGGGAAAATCCGTTCGCAATCAGGTGATTTTGAGGGTGCTAAATCTGATTACACAAAGGCTGTCGAGATTAATCCGAATGATTTCAACGCCCTCGGAAACAGAGCTTATTTGATGTATTCAGAAGGAAAATTCAGAGAGGCAATTTCAGATTGCTCAAAAGTTATAAAACTAAGACCTGACTATAGCCTTTCATATTGTATCAGAGGGTTGTCGCATCAGGCTTTGAATGAAAATAGAAGTGCTCTTGCGGATTTGCGCTTGGCTGCGAAATATTCACCAAATGACAAGCGTCTTTTGGACTCTATCTCGGAATTGGAGCGCACTTTAAGCGAAGAATCAGTGGAAGAAAACAATATTCTGGATAATTTGTCAAATTTGTTTAAAAGTTAGTTTTCATTTCGTTTTTTGATAAGTTCATTGTACAGATTTACAGCTTTTTCTGCTCTTTTAGGGTTTTCGAGTTTTTTGTAGGTGTAACCTAAGTTGTAATAAAAATCTGCTTCATCAGGTTTTAGTCTGATAGATTCTTCAAATGCTGATTTTGCTTTATGATACTGTTCTTTTTTGAGATAAATGCAGCCCAGATTGTAATGTCCGTATGCGAATTTTTTATTGTATTTAACAGAACTTTTGAGATATTCCTCAGCTTTTTGATAGTTTTCAACACCCAAATATATCAAGCCCAGATTGTAATAAGACTGGTAAAATTTTTCGTCCAGATTTATTGATTTTTCATACGCCTGAATCGCAACTTTTTTGTCGGTTACTGTGTTCCCTATCAAAAAATAATCAGCTGCTATTCTTTCGTTGATAGGGATTTCAAGAATTCTGCTTTGGGCTTCCTGCGGTTTGCTGCCAATGTATAAAATTTTAGCTTGCTCCCGTATTTCGTCATTTGTTGCGGCAAATACCGGTGAAATAAGCAATATGGCCATCAATAATAGTTTTGTAAAGTTGATATTTTTTTTCATTTTACTGTTCCTTAATCTTTAGTAACATTTTACATGAAAATTTATTCTCTGCCATGCCTTGGCAGGGCTTGACAAACTCGAACATGTCTCAGGCATGGCTTTTGTGTGTTTTGTAAATTAATGTTACGATTTTCAAATAACCCATGACAAAATAAAAAAGGTGACTTATTATACATGTAACAAATCCCCAAAATCTCCTCCCAAGATTATTAACATAAGTCGCAAGGCGGCTTTTTTTTTGCGAATTTTTAAGCTTGAAATTCAAATTTGAAGTAAAGTTTGAATTATGAAGCTGATTAAAATCAAAACGGAAATCTTCCGCCCATGCCATTAGGCATTTGAGGAAATTTCATTTTACCTTTTTTGCCCATTTTTTTCATTTTATCAGTCATCCCGGATACGCCCTTCATCATTTTGCGCATTTGTTCAAATTGAGATATAAATTGATTAATTTCGGACAACTCCATTGCGCAGCCTTTAGCTATTCGTTTTTTGCGGCTTGCATTTAATAGCTGCGGGTTGTCTCTCTCTTCAGGTGTCATAGAGTTTATGAAAGCTTCAATCCGTTTAAGCTGCTTTTCCCCTTGGTGTGCAATTTCTTCACGGTCGTCTTTTTTGAGATTCGGTATCGGAAGCATTCCCAAAATTTGATCGAAAGAGCCAAGAGATTTTATTTGCTTTTGCATTTTTAAGAAATCTGAGAATGAAAACTCAGCTTTTCTCATTTTTTGTTCGAATTCTTTTGCCTGTTCTACGTCAATGGCTTCTTGTGCACGCTCCACAAGGGATACGATGTCGCCCATTCCGAGGATTCTTGTTGCCATACGCTCAGGATAAAAATCTTCAAGTGCGTTGAGTTTTTCCCCTGTCCCTGTGAGTTTTATCGGCTTATTGCAGCAGTAAACAACGCTCAATGCCGCACCGCCGCGCGCATCTCCGTCGAGTTTTGTTAACACAACGCCTGTTATTCCGAGTTGTTCATTAAAATTTTCTGCGACGTTAACAGCTTCTTGCCCTGTCATAGCGTCGATTACAAGCAGTTTTTCCTGCGGTTGAAAAACTCTGTCCAAAATCATAAGTTCTGCCATCATTTCAGTGTCTATCTGCAATCGACCGGCTGTATCAAGGATTATGACATTATTTTTGTTTTCTTCCGCATATTTCAGTGCTTCTTTTGTGATTTGCTGAACATCTTTTGAATTTTCAATCGAAAAGAAAGCAGTTTCGGTTTGCTGTGCAAGAGTTTCAAGCTGCTTTACCGCTGCCGGACGATATACGTCGCAGGCAACCAAGAGCGGATTTTTTCCTTCTTTTTTCAGTTTTATTGCGAGTTTTGCCGAAGATGTGGTTTTGCCTGAACCTTGCAAACCCAGCATCATAATAATGGAAGGTGTTTTTGTTAGGTTTAACGGCTCATTTTGCCCGCCGAGGATTGCAACCAGTTCGTCGTTGACGATTTTTACAAGTTGCTGTGCGGGGTTGACGCCTTTTAAAACCTCTTCTCCTTCTGCACGGGTTTTTATGTTAGAAATAAAAGCTTTTACTACTTTGAGGTTTACGTCGGCTTCCAAAAGCGCACGTCTGATTTCTCGAAGCGATTCCGACATATTTTCTTCGTTGAGTTCCGAGTTCCCTGAAGTTTTGCGTATTATTTCCTGTAATCTATCCGATAGTGAGTCAAACATAAGAATATTATAGTATAAGCAGAAAAATTTTAGACAATTTTTTTTGTGTTTATGTTTTTATTTATACATAAGGTAAAGGTGTGCGCGATGTCTATTAATTTAAATTCATATAATGCTAATTCTACCTCGTTTAAAGGTAATTCCGAACGAGAAATAACCGGCAAAAGAAATGTGCCGTCGCGGGTACGAGAAAATGAAAAACATTCTCCTGAGCTTGAGGCGTTAAAGCAGGGTGGATTTATGCTTCTTTTGGGCGGATTATTAGACATTGCATGTGAGACGCTCTTTACAAGCAAAGAATCAAAAGAGCTGGGAAAGCAGTTTGGCGGCAAACCTAAAATCTTAAATAAATTTTTCAGCAAATGGAATGTTGTCTGCGCAGCAGCGATTGCAGCTTGGAGTTACTATCAGACCGACAAGCGAAATAAGGTTAAAGAAAAAAGCTTTACGGCATAAGCGGGGTGTTGTTTATAAACTCCGAATTTAATAGGTCTATATCTTTGTAAATACACTCCAATACAGAGCAGGCGACAGAAAATTCTTCGCTGGAATTCCTGTGAAGATTGCAGTATTCCTTCAAAACCGTACATTGGTTGTATATTTTCATGCTCAAATTGCGTTGTTTGTTAAATTTTTTGTTTTTCATTTCCTGTTAAGTTTCTTGAATACTTAGTAGATTTCGAAGTCTATTAATCGACATTATAGTTCATTATTGTGCGCCAAGTTGTCGTTTTTGTCAACTAATTGAATATAAACTAGAATATTTTTATGAAGATGTTAGTTAGAGAACAGGTAAAATCACTGCTTGCGCAGGAAAATATAAAAATGAAGGAGCTTGCAGCTCAGATGCAGGAAAAATTGGGAAAAAATTATTCGTTAGAAAATTTATCTCACAAACTTGCTCGTGGAACTGTTTCTTACAACGAAGTCTTGTTAATCTGCGAAATTTTGGGTTACAAAATTAAATTTGAAAAAATCGATTAGCTTTTTTTGTTGATAACCATGTGAAAAATTTGTTTAATATTTTTTGTTGTAAGTTTTTTGGAAAAATTCAACTAAAGTGCTATAAAGTCTGAACTTAAGTGGAATTCCAATATCGGATTAAATTTGCGATAATAAAAATGTTAAGAATGTGAATAATTGTGCATACAAAGTGTTTTAAAACCTTGTTTTTTGGGCATTAAGACATGGTAGAGTGCAGAACAGAGCGGTCAGAAAGTTGATTTCAATTTACGACAGCCTCATCACCGGGATGAAGCTGAACAACAATATTTTTAATAACATTCAGTCTTTTGCAACCTCGTTGCAGCGTATGATGTCGGGTGCAAAGATTAATTCGCCGAAGGATTCACCTTCGGGTTTTTATGTTGCGAGCAATTTTACTACACAAATTCGCGGATTAGAAACCGCTAATAAAAACATTCAAACTGCAGTAAACATGCTTGGAATGGCTGACGGCTCAATTGAAGAAATTAACGATATCATGGGGCAGATAAGGGAGCTGGTTGAAAAAAGCACCAATGAGTACCTTACACCGGGGGAAAGAGAGGCAAATCAAAATAAAATCAATAAGCTTTTTGCTCAGGCTCAAAAAATCAAAGACGACACTGAATTTAATGGCAATAAGCTATTTTCAAACTCTGCACAACTTGATAAAAACCAAACCTACAAAGACGATAAGCCGGTTACTGTAACAAGGGCTTCAAATCAAATTCTTAACAGAATAGGAGACAATCCGCCTCCTTCTTCTACTTCTTACACAACACCTGATGAGGCAGTTTCAACTGCGGCAACAGTTCCTGTTGAAGGGGCTGCGGGAGAACAACAATCTACCCGGTCGCCCGAAACCGCTCCAACCAAAAAAACTCGAATGGCTGCAATGTCCGCAACCCCGCTTCCGAACAACGGAACAATTTCGTTCACCTCGACAAATGAAACAAAAACGGTAACCATTGCGGGTAAAACATATACCGTGACGGGCAGTTACACTAATGTTGATTATTCCTATGACAGAGACACAGGATTTATCACGTTTAATGGGGATTTAAGCGCTATAACGGCAGCAGATAATCAGGCTGATAAAATAATCTTAGCCACAACCCAAACAAATGTAAACACAGGTAATATGGATGATACTATAATCATCAAAAGAGGTTCTACAGGTGTAATTAACGCCGGTGATGGTAATGATGTAATAATAGTTGAGGATTCTGGCGGTTATCAGGTTAATGGTGGTGCCGGTGATGACCAAATAATTTTGAAGGCGCCCTCTGTTTCTGTTGATGGCGGTTCAGGCAATAATACTGTAATTGATTTCAGGAATGATGGTTCAAGTTCGGTTACTGCTGCAAATAAGATTACCGGTTCAGTAATTAATTTGTCTTCAAGTTCTACAGTCAGTTTTGCGGCTGGAGAAACAAAAGCATTTTTAATAAATGATAAAATGTATACTGTAAAGAATAATTCATCAGGCTCAAATTCTTTAAATCTTAACAGAGGAGCAATCGGAAGAGACCCTAATGCTATAGGCTTTTTTGGCAGTAATTTTACTATAACAGCGGCTGAAGGACAGGATGATGATATTCTTGTTGACGGGGCATACAATTATGTTTATACAGGAGACGGCGATGACATAATCTGGACTTCATCAGGTGCAAACAATTATGTTGAATCCGGTGACGGAAACGATACGATTTATGTTGGCTCCGGGGTATGTAACTCTACAATCGACGGCGGCTTGGGCGCAAACAATATCATCCTTGAAAACCAAGGCTGTTTGGAGGATCCGTCAAATAACACTATTTATAAAGGCAGCGGAACAGTAACAAATAATACCGGCTCAAATAGTTTAAACAATCAAATCTATGACTACAAGAGTCAAAATTGGGGTACATCGGGCTCAAAAGCATTGAAAGGCGGAGAAACAATTGTAGCCAAAATTGGCGATAAAACCTACATATTTGAAAGTAAATATGATTCAACTCTTACTGCAACAATCGGCTATAGTATAGGTTCGAATAACCAAATTATCCTGAATGTTGATAATACAATAATTACAGCCGTGGACGGACAAGTTGATAACTTAAAAATTCAGGGACAAGATAATGAAATTTTTGCGGGTGACATGGATGACACGATTGTTGTTGGTGCGGCTCCCGGTAAGTATAATTCTATAAATAACATTGTTCATGGCGGTGCCGGTAATGACAACATTACATTGAATAGTACAACCGGTACTGTATATGGCGATGCGGGTAATGACACTATTACGCTGAACACAATAGGGAGTGGCGCCCACTTACAAGGCTTTGGCGGCGACGGTAATGATACCTTTGTAACAGACAGTAGTCTTAATGAGAAAGTAACAATAGACGGCGGTGCGGGTACAAACTCTGTCCAAAATACAGGTAACAACACGCATGGTACTAATATTCAAAATGTCACCGGTGACGCGCTGACAATCGTGCGACCGCCTGAAACAACAAGCGGCACGGTGAATATTTCATATGGCAACAGTCAAACCATTAATGTCGGCGGAAAACTTTATACAATAGAAAGAAATGGCACATCAGGTTCAGCGACTCTGGGTTATGCTTTGAATGGCGGACAAATTACATTCACCGGAGACGGATGGAAAATTACTGCCGCAGACGGTCAAGTTGATAATTTGAAAATCTTGGGGCAAGATAACGAAATTTTTGCGGGCGACATGGACGATACGATTGTTGTTGATATGGCTCCCGGTACGTATAATTCTATAAATAACATTGTTCATGGCGGTGCCGGTAATGACAAGATTACTATAATCGGTACAAGCGGCATAGCATATGGTGACGCAGGCAATGATATCATTACACTCGAAAACTATGGCAGCGGCTCACACCTGCAAGGCTTTGGCGGAGACGGGAATGATAGTTTTATTGTAACCCGGAGTTCACACGAAGCAGGCTCTGATTATAATGACCACAAAGTATCAATCGATGGCGGTGCGGGTACAAACTCTGTCCAAAACACAGGTAATTTTACATTTGGTACTAACATTCAAAATGTAAACGGCGATAGTTTATATGGAAACAGCTCAACGGGCTCGGGCGGAAGTTCGTTTGGTGCGACAGGTACCTATGGTTTTTCTGCAGGAGAAACTATCACAGCGATAATAAATGGGAAGACATACACAATCAAAAATGATTCAGACAATGCCCAAACATTCTTCTATGATACTGATACAAGTTCATCTCTAGGGACAATAAATGTTTCGGGCAGTGACTACTATAAGGGATTTACAATAACAGCTGCTGACGGACAAAATGATAGTATAAGAGTCTCGGGGAACAACGGTTGGACTATTAACACAGGTGACGGAGATGACACTATATATGTCCATTCTGTAGGTCATACAGTGAATGCAGGTTCAGGGAATGATCGTATATATCTTGAAGGTGCGTACAGCACTAATGTTATTTCCGGCAGCGGAAATGATTACATTGATATTGATAGCGGGTCATCTGATAATACCATAGCAGATGCTGAATCTAATGATAATATTGTTGATAGAGGTATAAACACGGCAATTTCGACTTCAGGCTCTTCTTCCGGCAGCGGCAGTGTTGGTGAGCCTATAATTTGGAATACTGCTGGTGGTACACAAACTGTCAAAAGCGGAGAAACAATAAAAGTTGCCATTGGTGATAAAGTTTACACCTTATACAACGGCGGCTCCAATAATCAAGAAATATACTATTCTTACTATCCATCAGGTCAGTTATCTCTTTCTATGGATGATATTCAAGTAACTGCCGAAAGCGGACAAAAAGATAATATTTATTTAGCCGGCAATAACAATAAAATTTATTCAGGCGATGAAGACGATACGATTATTTTTAGCGGAAACTACAATTATATCAATACAGGTGATGGCGATGATTATGTTCAACTAAGTACTGTTGGTATGAACCTTGATAATACAGAATCAAATAATATTATCAATACAGGTGCAGGAAATGACACTATCGTCGTTAATACCAGCAATAATAGTATCGATGCAGGTTCCGGGAATAATAATATTACGATAGGATATGATGACAGCAGCGGCAGTATAGGTAATTGGAGTGGTAATACCATTTCAGGTTCAGGGAATAACACAATTCATGATTATTATAATAAAACAACCACAGGCCATACCGGTAGTGTAGATTTTCTTGCAGGTGAAACAAAAACAGTCACAATCGGTGATAAAACCTATACAGTTACAAATAATGAAAGCAGTAGTACTATAACATTTATCTGGAGCATAGACGAATCAGGCAAAATTACCATGTCGGATAGTGGTTCTACCGCTGGATTTACAGTCAGAGCGGCTAGCGGCCAGGCTGATGATATTGAAATTTCAGGAGGCTATTTTTGGGATATCGATACAGGAGATGGGGACGATACTATAATTTTGGATACTCAACGGGCAACAGTAAATGCAGGATCTGGTAACGATACAGTAACTATCAACTCAGGTTCAAATAACAATACTGTAAATGGCGGCGCCGGTACAAACACGCTTGTCGATAACGGTACAAATACTACAGCAACAAATTTCGGCCCTAAAACATCGGATTCAGTCTCTTTTGGCGCTAATGAAACAAAAACAATTGAAATAGACGGTAAAATATATACCGTTAAAAACAATGGTAGTGCCAATAATACCTTTAACTGGGAAGCTAATTCATCCAACGGTATTGTATTTATGTCTTCTAATTTTGAAATAACAGCGGCTTCCGGGCAGCAAGATAAAATTATAATAAAAGGAAGCGATAACGTTTTAAATACCGGTGACGGTGACGACCGAGTAGATATATATGACACAACATCACACAATAATGTTATCAACACGGGTGACGGCAATGATGAAGTTTGGGTTTCCGTCGGTTATAACAATACTATCAATACAGGTAACGGCAACGATAGTGTGTATCTATTCAACGAAGCGTCAAACAATACCGTCAATCTGGGGCTGGGAAACAATGACAGTATAAACAATAGCGGTTCGGGCACCACCATTAAGTATGCATTTAATGCAAATGAAACAAAAAATCTAACAATAAACGGATTCAGCTATGCAATCACAAACATTGGTTCCGCGAATAATGAAATAAGCTATACCGTAAACAGCTCAGGAGCAATCACATTTGCCGGCGATAAATTTAAAGTGAAATCAGATTCAGGACAGGGCGATAACGTTATTTGGGATGTTAATAACGGCGAACTTGACTTGAGCGATAGCGCAGGCACATCTATAAGCCGCGGGGACACAGTTGTGGTTAATGGTGTCGGCAACACTGTGAAAACAGGCATGCAAGGCGACAACATAACGATTAACGGTGCAAACAACTATGTTGATTCTACAACCGGGAATGACGTAATCCAAAATAATAATACGTCTAACACTGTCAAACAAGCTTTCAATACTAATGAAACCAAAACCATAACCGTAGGTGGAAAACAATATACTGTTCAAAATACGGGTTCATCAGGCAACGCATTTGAATACAGTGTAGATAGCTCGGGAAAAACCATATTCAAAGGCGACAATTTTAAAATTACGGCAAAAGACGGGCAATCTGATAATATTGCAATTACAGGCAATAATAATAATGTTAATCTCGGTGACGGTAATGATAACGTAACAGTCAATTCTGGTTCAACAAACAATACCGTTGACGGCGGCACAGGTACAAACACGCTTATTGACAACGGTACTAATACAACGGCAACAAACTTCGGTCCTAAAACATCCGATTCAGTCTCTTTTGGAACTAATGAGACCAAAACTATTACTATTGGTGATAAAAATTATACAGTTATTAACAAAGGTTCTGCAAATAACTCATTTAATTGGAATTTAAATTCTTCAACGGGTGAAATAACTTTCACAGGTTCAAATTTTGATGTCATGGCTTCATCAGGACAGTCGGACAAGTTAATTATCAACGGAAGCAGCAACAACATAAAAACAGGTGACCAGAATGATACAGTCACTCTCGGTTCTTCATCTCAAAACAACACAGTTAATGCAGGTCTCGGTTCTAGCGATAAAATAATCGATAATGGTCAAAAGAACGTAGTCAGATATGATTTTAATTCAACTGAAAATAAAACACTTACAATAAACGGTAAAACCTATGATGTCAAAAATGTCGGCGCTCAAGGTAACACACTTTCATATAGTATAGATACTGCGGGTAAAATTAATTTTGTCGGTAATGACTTTGTTATAAAAGCCGCAGACGGTCAGAATGACAATCTTGGCATAACCGGAAATGATAATACGGTGGATGCGGGCAATGGAAATAATAACGTTACAATTGGCAGCGGCAGCGGAAACACCGTTAATGGCGGGAACAGTACAACCGTAACCGATAATGGTTCGGGCACAACCGTCACAAAACCGAATGAAGGTATGTATAGTTTTGGCGTTGGCGAAAGTCAAACTATTGATATTAACGGCAAAAAATACACTGTTGTTAACAATGGTACAGCAGGAAATAAATTGACATACGCAATTGATACAAATACGGGCAAAATTACTTTCGATGGTTCCGATTTCGATATTACAGCTGCGAGCGGTCAAAAGGATGACATTGTTCTTAATGGCAGCAAAAATAACGTCGATTTAGGTGATTTAGATGACGATGTTGTAATTAACGGGTACCATAATAATCTCGATGGCGGCTCAGGTGTAAATAATTACATAGACAATGGTTATAACAATACTATTAAAAACTTTGTTCTCCAAGATAAAGGAAGTATAACGTTTAACGCAAATGAAACGCAGACATACAATATAGGCGGCAAAGTTTATACATTTACTAATAAATCGGGCAGTACAAATTCGTTTATTTATAGTTATGACCGAGATACGGGTGTTATTAATTTTAATGGACAAGATTTTGATATGACAGCAGCAAGCGGTCAGGAAGATAATATTATATGGGGGATGCATAATGGCGCAGTCGATTTGGGCGACGGAGACGACTTTATTGAAAATAATGGATTAAACAGTACTATTGTCGGTGGAGCGGGCTATGACAAAATAGTTGATAACATAGGTGCTAATACTTCAGGATTTGAAGAGGGTACTGTACATTTTAGAAATAACGATACAAAAGAAATTACTATTGACGGCAAAAAATACACTGTTACAAATAATGCAGGTTCTTCTTCGACAGGGCAAACGCTTACTTATAAATTAAATACAACAACAAAAGAAATAACATTTAACGGTGATTATTTCTCGATTGTCGCTGACGCAGGGCAAGAGGATAATGTTATTTTAAACGGTAACCACAGCTCGATTGATACAGGTGATTTGAATGACAAGATTGTGATAGCTTCCGGCAGTGATAATACAGTCAATACAGGAGCAGGAAACAATAATCTAACCGTAAACGGTGATAAAACTACAATCCAAGGCGGTTCAGGCAATGACAATATTGTTATAAATTCAAATTATAACAGTATTCATGGCGGTGCCGGAAATGACATGATTATAGTTAACGGCGATTACAATATAGGAATTAACAGCGGTGAGGGTAATGATACCGTTATTATAAACGGAGATTGGAACGGTCTTAGCAACCAAGGAAATAACGGAAATACAAATATTAATGTTAGTGGGAACAATAATAGTATCAATGCAGGCTCTGGTGATGACAAAATTTCAATCAGCGGTAACAATAACAATTCCAATGCCGGTGCAGGGGATGATTACACTATAATTACAGGCAAAGATAACACTGTTAACGGCGGAACAGGCTACGATAAAGTTTCAAATAAAGGTACGGGTAATTCATATACAGGTATGAATGAGTTGCTTGACCAAAATGTTAACTTTAACATTCAGGTTGACGGCAACTTTGGAGAAAATTCCAAATACGGCATTTCCACGGGAATACTGCTTCCTGATATGGTTTTTGATGTTTCATCAAGGGAAAGTGCGATTTCCTCATTAAAACAGCTTGATGAGGTGATTTTAGGGCTGACAACTTCACGTGTTGATATAGGTTTCCAAAGCAACATGCTGGAATCCATTATGAAATCTAACCTTACGCGTCTTACAAACCTCAAAACATCCCGCTCCACAATCATAGACGCGGATACGGCGAAGGAATACAATAATCTTGTTGAAAAAGCAGCGTTAATTGATTCGGGAAGAGCTCTTCAAGCGCAAGCTGCCGAAAACCAGGCTGCTTTGCTTAAAAAGCTTATCGGCTCTATCGCAAGCTAACAAAAAAGACTCCCGAAAAGGAGTCTTTTAAAAAAGTGGTGCCACATCTCGGACGTTTAGAGAGGCGGCAAAAAGAGAGGCGAAGCCGACCCCGCCGCTCGAAACAGAAAGTAAGATAAAAAGGTTCGATTCCGAGAAAAGGAACGAAACAAAAAAGACTCCAAAAGCGGAGTCTTTTAAAAAAGTGGTGCCACATCTCGGAATCGAACCAAGGACACAGGGATTTTCAGTCCCTTGCTCTACCAACTGAGCTAATGTGGCTGGAATTAACTTCTATAATACCAATTCAAGATTTAGTGTCAAGAATTTAATTTGCAGTAAGAAAAACACAAATTTTTTAGCAAATTTTTTTTGGAACGTGCAATATTAGAGAAGGATGTTAAGAATACAAAAAAACATACAAAAATACAAAACGTGCTATACAAGTATTTAAATTCTCCTAATTTAATTTAATTCAATTCCCCCAAAAATAATTATAAGGCGTTATAATAATATTTATGAATGAATTAATCGAAAAAACATTAAGATTTGCTGAAGAGTATTATGGGAAGAGTGCTTGCGGGCATGATATTAATCATATTATGCGAGTTTTTGACAATGCAAAAATTATTTTAAAGAATGAAGCTGAAAAGGCTGATGAAACTCTTGTTTTGCTGACAGCGCTGCTTCATGACGTCGATGATTGGAAGCTTGTTAGCGAGGCGGAGAATTCTTCGTACAAAAATACGCGGGAATTCTTAGCGACTTTGGATTTAGATAAGGAATATATTGAAAAGGTTGTAAATACAATTTCAAAAGTAAGTTTTGCGGGATTTTTAACTGAAAATAAGCCTGATACAATTGAATCAAAGATAGTTTTTGACGCTGATAAACTGGACGCAATCGGTGCAACGGCGGTTGCGAGAACATTTGCATACGGTGCGCTTAATGACAGGCAGATATTTAATGCTGAAATCATTCCCGAGGAAATAACAATTGAAAAGCACCGCTCTCAAGAAGGTACGGGGATCAATTATATTATTGAAGTTCTTTTGGGGCTGAAGGATAAGCTTTATACTCAAACTGCGCGCGAAATGGCACAAGACAGGCATGCTTTTATGCTGCAATTTTTAGAGCAGTTTTTAAAAGAGCAAGATTGTGAAAATTGGTATGGCGACTATTGCAAATTAAGCGAGCAGTAAAGATTAGTTTTTAATGTCGTACCAGCTTGCAGGTCTTCCGACTTCTTCACCTTTTTGCAAAAGTTCCGCGCCTTCGGTGTTGTCATTTATTTGGACAAAATGGATTCTGAATTTTTTACCGTCGCGTTTTATCTTTAGTCCGACATCGCTTAGGCTTTGTTCCACTTTGTGCTCGAGAATTCGCTCAAAAGGCATTTCGTTTCTTCCGTATTTGCGGAAAAGTGTTTGTGCATTGTCATATGTTTTGAAAATATCTGCTGCAGCCTTTTTTTGTAATCTAGGCGGGGTTCTGTAAGCAGAGTCTTCTTTGTTGATTGAATTTCGTATGCTGTTTGCAATTCGGCCGGTGATGACTATATTGTGAACTTTTTTGTCACAGATTTGAATTGCGATAAGCTGTGCAAGAGAATCCATGTATTTTTCTATGGCAATAATTGATGCAATGGTGTGTTCATTTTTTGTGAAGCGTGGTGCGACATCATTAAGCGCCTCAAAACTATCAATTACCATAGTGTTTTCGCCCATTGCTTCTTTTTCTTCAAATGTTACGTTAGGGAGTGCTCTTCTGAAATTTTCACGCAGCGTTTTTGCACCTACGTTTTTCTCTATAGATTCTTCTCTGGAATTATTTTTAAGAATATGCTGAGTTTCGCATGGTGTAATTCTTACAGAATTGCTTCCGACAGCGATTATACCTGAGCCAAGTCCGCCGCCCGGATAAAGATATGGTATAAATTCTCCGGGTTTAAGGATTTTTTTCTCATTCGACACTTTTTCATCGTGCTCTTGGAGTTTTCTCAATATGCAGGAGCCTGCCCCTGCCATGTCGTTCGCATGGCGGGTTCGTGTAATTTTTATACCGAGATTTTTAAGCTCTGTATCTATATTTTTAGGGTTAATCGGCTTATCAAAGCGCTGTGTTTTCTGATCGTCATAGCAGAAATTAGAAAGAGAGAAACCCTTCACGCCTTTGGAGCCCGGATAGCAAATTGTAAGTTTTGTTTCATTATCGGGGTCTTTTTCTCTTATTAGCGTTTCGTTTTCGGCTTCAAATTGCGCAATCTTTCTTGCCACGTTCTTCTCAAAGCCCTTTTCTGTCCGTTTTTCATCTTTATCGAATACAAAGCCTTTTTTTTCAGCAAAAGTGTCACCGTTCTCATCAAGCATTCTTAATTTTAATGAACCTTGAAGGCTACTGGCACCGATATCGACATTAACATAGTGCGCTTTGAATGATAAATTTGAGTGCAAAGGATTTATTTTCATAGTTTTTCCTAAATATTCCGATAATGCTTTAAGTCTGAACGAATTATTATTTGCTAGTTTCTTACAGGATTTTAATTAATTTATGTAACAAATTTCGCTGGATTTTAGGTGTGTATTGGTGTTATAATCAATAAGACGAGGAAATTGTTTAGAGATGTTTTTAAAAGTTATTGAAAAAATAAATAGCTTGAATGATTGGATTTTTAGTGGTTTTGACGGTTTTGTATTGAGTCTTCCTGCGGCTGATTGGATAAAAGACGCAATAATAGATAGTTTTCACATGCTGCCATTTTTGATTTTGATATTTTTTGCAATAGGTTTTTTTGAATACTATGCTTCTGATAAAATGAATGATTTAGCCAAGCATTCCCAAAAAACAGGTCCGTTGGTGGGTAGTTTGATAGCGTCTGTTCCTCAATGCGGTTTTTCGGTGATTGCAAGTACGTTATATGCCCGAAAGCTTGTTACAACAGGCACTCTTCTTGCCGTTTACCTTTCAACGTCAGATGAAGCTATTCCCGTGTTGCTTTCAGAGCCTTCAAAGCTGCACCTTGTGCTGCCAATTATAGGGACAAAAATAATTATTGCTATTATTGCAGGCTATTTGATAGATTTTATAGTTAAAGATAAAAAATCGGCTGTAGTGTCCGGTGAAAAATCAGCGGATAGCGCAACCGATGATGAGGAAGGCTGCTGCCATCACAGTATATCGCCTAAATCAAATAAAAATCTTTGGTTTCATCCTATTATGCATACAATGAATGTATTTCTATTTGTTCTTGCTGTTACTTTGTTAATTAATTATGCTGTTTTTAAAGTTGGCGGAGAGGAAAACCTAGGACAGTATTTTTTGTATAATTCGCCTTTGCAGCCTGTTATTACAGGTATTGTAGGACTGATTCCGAACTGTGCTGTGTCTATTGCAATCACGTTGATGTATATTAAAGGTGCAATCGGTTTTGGGGCTGTGATTTCGGGTTTGTGTTCAAGTGCGGGGCTCGGTATTCTGGTATTGCTGCGAAAAAATGAAGACATTAAAGATACGATAAGGATAGTAGGTCTTTTATTAGCAATTAGTATTATTTCAGGTCTAATTATTCAATTTTTATACAATTAGTTTTTGAAATTTTCACCCTTCCAACGGGGAATGTTCTTTATCTTTTTTGCGTGAATAATTTTGATGTGTAATTTAAACAGGAGTGGTAATATGAATACTTTATTACGCTGGGTTGCTTATTCACTTGCGATAATGCTTATAGCATGGATAGTTCCCGGGATTCACATTTCAGGTCTGGCGGCAGCGCTTTTGGCTATTGTAATTATCGGGCTGATTAACCTGATTGTAAAACCTATACTTTTATTTCTGACACTGCCGTTAAACGTTATTACGTTTGGGCTTTTTACCTTGATTTTAAACGCATTGTTGTTTATGCTCGCGGGTAAACTTTCCCCCGGCTTTGTTGTTGATGGTTTTTGGAGCGCATTGTTAGGTTCGCTTATCCTTTCGTTCTTGAGTAGTCCGATAAACAGAATTGGCGGAGACGAGATATAAATTGTTCGGCGAAGGGTTTTTTAGAAAAGCCCTTCACTTGCCAATATGCAAAAATATTGTTATTATTAACGAAAAAGGAGTTAGTATGGAAGTTTGGCAAGTATGGGGTGTTATCGGCATTGTTTTAATCATTGTTGAAATGTTTACGCCTGCGTTATTTTTCTTGAATTTGGCTCTGGCCGCGATTATTACGGGTGCAGCGTCTTATTATGCAAACTTGGATTTAACGGCGCAAGTAATTGTCTTCGCTGCATCTTCAGTTGTTCTGCTTGTTTTCCTTCGTCCGCTGCTTTTAAATGCGCAGCAAAAACCTGATGAAACGGGTGTCGAGGCAAAGTACTTCGGACAGTCTGCGAAAGTTACGGAAAAAATTACTAAAGAAAGCGGAAGAATTGCTATTTTTGGTGAGGTTTGGGACGCAAGAAATGTTTCTGATGAAGAAATTGAAGGAAATGAAAGTGTTAAAATCGTTGGTCGTGACGGCTTGACGATGATAGTTGAGAAAATATAGGAGATATTATGGAATTTTTATTGTTAGTAGTTTTAATTTTGACGGTTGCATATTTTGTTATGGGCTTTAAAATTGTTCAGCAGGCTGAAGTTATTGTAATTGAACGATTGGGTAAGTTTCACAAGATTTTGAACTCGGGTCCGAACCTTATCATTCCGATTATTGATACTCCGCGCGGAACATATTGGAAACAGCAGGTAAAAACTCTTGACGGACACGTATATTCAACGACACAACTTCGTCACAAAATTGATTTGAGGGAATCTGTGTACGATTTCCCTCGTCAAAACGTAATTACAAAAGACAACGTTTCTATCGGTATAAACGCATTGATTTATTTCCAAATTGTTGACCCGAAAAGTGCTGTGTATGAGATTCAAAACCTTCCTGAGGCTATTGAGAAACTTACTCAGACAACGTTGAGAAATATTATAGGTGAGCTTGATTTGGATGAGACATTTGTGTCAAGAGACACTATTAACAATCGTTTGCGTATAATTCTTGACGAGGCTTCGCATAAATGGGGTGTAAAAGTAAACAGGGTTGAATTGCAGGATATTATTCCGCCTGCTGATATCCAAGCTGCGATGGAAAAACAGATGAAAGCTGAAAGAGAGCGCCGCGCGGTTATTCTTGAGGCAGAAGGTCAAAAACGTTCTGCGATTCTGAAGGCAGAGGGCCAAAGAGAAGCCGCTATCGCTAACGCAGAAGGTGAAAAGCAATCAGCGGTATTAAGAGCTAACGGTCTTGCCGAAGCGCGTATATTGCAAGCAGACGCGGAAGCTGAAGCTATCAAAAGAACAATTGAAGCGATAAAAGGAAACGGAGAGCCTGATAAATATCTTATTGCGGTGCGCTATCTTGATACGCTAAAGCAGATGGTTGAAGGTAAGGATAACAAAGTTGTTTATATGCCTTATGAGGCTACCGGGATACTTTCTTCGGTAGATGGCATTAAGCAAATGCTTGATACTAATAAATAGCAATTTTCCTTTAAATAGGTTATAGTATCGGACTTTTCGTTGAGAATTGTCCGATATTTTTTGTAAAAAAATGTATCGAATTTATTTTAAAATCGGCAAATAAAAAACAAAACATGATATAGTTTACTAATGATAAACATGGTAATGGAGAATATTATGAAAAAGGTGATTTTAGGGGTTTGTTTTGCGATGTTGCTTCAAACACAGGCGTTCGCTTATAATGTTTCATTTTCGCCTGCTTTTACTTTCGAGGATGAAAGCAGTTTGACAATGGACAATATTTGGGACAGAAACGGCAAGTATGAAGAAAAGGTCTTATCAGTTGCAGGACGTCTTTTAGAAGCCAATAAATTTAATAGACGTGTAGCTTTTCGGGTAATTCATAAAAATATTATTAATGCGAGCACAGATCCGCGAGATAAAGTAGTTACTGTCCACAAAGGTCTGTTTCCATATATCGATAATGATGATGAATTAGCCTTCGTTCTGGGACATGAAGCAGCACATGCAATGGACGCCTATGGCGGCTCTTTGAAATGGCTCAGTATGAACTTTAACTCAAAGCATTATGAATATAAGGCTGATTTGATGGCAATAGATTATATGGTTAAGGCGGGATACAATCCTGTTTCGGCAATTATCGTATCTAACAAATTTATGGATGAAATTCAATACGAATTCGGCTTCTGGGTGACTCACCCTAAGACCTCAAAAAGATTAATGGCTATGTACAAATATATAAGCTTAAAATATCCCGGTTATTTGAAAACAGCGAAAACAGAAAATGCATATTTCAAAATATTTAAATATAATTGCGCAAAAGAAATAGCTGCATTTGAGCAGTCACAAAGAGAAAGAAAAAACAGAAATGAAGTTTCAAACATATAAATGGGTTTTATTGTTACTCAATTTGATTGTTTCGGCGGGCTTATTAATAGTAAGCCGCGCTGAGGCAGTTGAGGTAGTAGTGAAACCCGATTGTAAGATACGAGCATATTCATATGTGCGTCAAATCGGAGATGAAGTGCCTTTTTATATCAAAAATGACGTGTATAAAAACGGCAATCTCCACCTCAAAAAAAATACACCCGTAACCGCACAAATAGTTGACCTCACAAACACCCGACAAGGTGTGGAATATGGGAGTATTGGACTTGAGAATTTTGTCACGCATGATGTGAAAAACAATAGGGTTAAATTAAACGGCGGCGTTTACAAAAAGTGTGACGGATATGATACGTGGCAGTGCTTTATTATTTTTGGAAATCCTGTAATAACAAAAGGTGACACGTTTAGTTTGTTCGTGGGTGATTAGCATGAAAAAGTTTTTATTGATTTTAACGGTAATTTTGTCCGCTATAATGACACTACCCTCTTTTGCCGAGCAAAGAACAATAGTTTTAAAAGTTACACCTGCACAACTAATTTCAACCAAAAAAGCGGGTAATGTTGAGGTTGGTGATATTGTTAGGTTTAAAACAGTTACAGATACCTATAAAGACGATAAATTGTTTATTAAACAAGATACGATTGTGAGCGCCTACATAGGATTAATCCACGAAAACGGATTTGCCGGTGATAGTGCGCAAATCATACTGGAGAATTTCAAAACAACAGATGTTGACGGCAAAATAGTCAATATACCGATAGATTATACTATCACAGGTAATTTTACTTTTTCCACTCAAATAAAACACGCAGTGAATGAAATATTGTCGCAAATATTGCTTCTTCCTTTCATTCGTGGGACAGAAATATACCTTGTTCCTGAGCGAAATATTTTTAATATAGTTTGGAATATTTAATTATTTTGCTAAGTTTAGGATATTTACGATATCTTGCTCCGTAATCAAACCTTCGGCGCTTTTTCCGAGAAGTTTCATAGTCAGCCCTGCTAATTTTTCAACATCAGAGTCGACGATACCCGCTTCGGTCAATGAGGTAGGGGCTCCGATTTTTTTAAACCAAGCAGCAAAAGCGTTAATCGTCATTTCAGCAGCTCTTTTGTCATCAGATTCTGAAATACCAAAAACATTTCTCCCGAATATGGAGAGTCGTTTTTGGTATTTGTCAAAATAATATTTCATTGAAGCCGGTATCAGAATTGAAAGGCCAGCCGCATGCGTGATATCATAAATAGCACTCAACGGGTGTTCAATTACGTGATTAACTATAACAAAACGTCCGACTCCGCAGTGTACGCTTCCGTTCCAGGCAAGAGTAGATGTCCACATGAGGTTTTCACGTGCGCCAAGGTCTTGCGGGTTTTTTATTAACCTATCCATTGACTCAAGCACAGACTTTACAAGCGCTTCAACATACCGGTCAAGAATATAAGAGTCATTGTCCTCTTTAGAAAAATACGCTTCCATCGAGTGTGTCATGATGTCTATTGCGGAGTATTTTGTATACTCCAAGGGAATGCTTAGCGTGGTTTCAGGGTCGAGAATTGAGAAAACCGGAAAATTGAGATCTGTCCTAAATCCCCACTTGTCATTTGTTTCTTCATTTGTAATAACGCCGTTCGGATTCATTTCTGAGCCTGTGGCAGGAACAGTCAGAACTACAAAAAGCGGAATAGATTTTTCCGGAATGGCTTTAGCAGTGTAAAAATCCCAAAGGCTTCCGTCATAGCATGCTCCGATTGCGATTGCTTTGCTCTCGTCAACGACACTCCCTCCTCCGACAGCCAAAATTCCGTCAACTTGTTCTTTTTTTGCAAGTTCAGCGCCTGCTTGAGAGTGTGCAAGTGTGGGGTTAGGTTTTATACCCGAGTATTCGACGAACTCAATGCCGTTTTCTTTTAAGGATTTAACAACGGTATCGTAGACGCCGTTATCTTTGATACTTCCTTTTCCGCAAGTTAAAAGCACTTTTTTTGCATGCGGTTTTAAGCGTTCGCCTATTTCTTTAATTCTTCCGTTACCGAATATGATTTCAGTGGGGTTTTTATAGTTAAAACTTTTCATTTTTGCCTCCATAAATAATTCATATATTTATGGTACACCAAAAAATCAGGGGCGAAAACAGTTTTATTTGGCCTTGATAATATAGCTGACAGAAACATTTGCAGGGCGGACTTCAGTAGATGTCGGATATAAAGTACTATTGTTATAAGGTACGTTTAATCCCCAGCCGCCTACAGAATATGAGTGAAAGTGAGATGTTCCGCCGCTTCCGCTCGGATATTGGGGAGGAGATGTAAATGCATGATAAGTTGTCCAACCTCCGCCTCCCATTTGAAGATTTTGTGCATGTGTCCCGCCATATGAGCCAGCAAATGTTGTACTGCCTGAAATATGATAATGGTTATCGTTAAAAGTGCTGGAATCTGTATTTCTGGATCCGTTATCCAGCGAGCCGCGAAGATTTACGTTGGCAGCTCTTATTGTGTCGCCTTGTGTTAATCCTATTGCATTTCCGGAGTATGTTACATTGTTTATTTTCTGATTTCCTGTTCCTCTTAAAAACATTCCATTATAATTTGGTACATTAGAGCCATAGAGTAACCTTAATCTTTCATATTCTCCCCCGGATGGAATTGAGCGCCCGTCACACGGAAGCCAGCTGTCATCAGGTAGTGCCCTGGCGGATGTGCCCCATATCATTATTCCGCCTATCGGAAAGTCAATTTTTTGAATCCCGGCAGGTGGTACACTTTTTTTGCTCATTATAGGAGCCATAGCTGCAATTGCAACGCTTACAATAAGTAATGTAATCATAGCTTCTGCTATGGAAAATGATTTTAACGATTTCTTTTTATTTTTACCCATACGCTTATTTTATTATTTAAATTAAATAAAAGCAACAAGATACAAAAAAGAAGCGCCGAAGCGCTTCTTTAGTCCGGATGTATTTTATTTGTTTACATTTCAGGAATGTAATCATCAGTTTGTGTTGTTGTGGATGTTGGCGCTGTAGTTGTAGAAGCTGTTGTGTCAGTTGTGCTTGTAGCTGTTTCTTCTTCTTTTTCTTTGCGGTTCAAGCCGGCACCATTAATATTAGCTGCATTTGCATTTACTTGTTTAAGTGTTTCGTCTTTTGCGCTAAGGATAGCTTTGTCAGTTTCTACAAGCTCTTTCGCATTTTCATTTTTTTGTTCAACGTTTGCGCGTTCAGTTGCCATATAGTCTTCTTTTTTCGCTGCTTTTGCAAGAGCGTCTGCGACTTCGTTAGGATCCAAACCGAATGAGTATGCTTCTCCGTACATATGACCGTAGAATGCTTCGTTGTATGCTGCTTGGTTTTCAGTTTGTTTACCGAGTGTTTGCTTTCCGTCAACGGTAAGGTTAAATTCACCCATTCTGGTGTTGCCGTTGAGGTTTGTAGATTTGATACCATCGATTTGTTTGTAAGAATTTATGTTTAATGCTTCAAATCCTGCATCTTTGACACTGTTGAATCCGTATGCACCGCTTTTTTTAAGGTCTTGATCAACTTCAACGATTCTTAATCCGCCTGCTTCAGCTTCGTCGGCTGTTAAAGTGCCGTCACCATTTGAGTCGTATTTAACCAGCTCAGCCCAGCCGCCTTGTGCACCGAGGAATTCGCCGTCTCCATCAAATACGTTGTCACCGTCTCGGTCAACTGCAAACATAAAGTTTGTGTTGCCTTCGCGCCAGCTGATAGGGTCTGCACCGCCTTGTTTACCGTCTTCGGTCATAGAGCCTTCTTCAATTTTTCCGCCCCAAAGTGTTTTGAATTGGTTTTCAAGTTCATCGTATATTTTTTGCGCATCGCCGTGTCCCATTGGCACTACTAGCGCACCGTTTTCTTTGTTATATCCGACAGTAGTACCTCTGAATATATCACCTAAAGCGTATGCTGCTTGAGTTGCATCCATACCTGACATATACATCAACTCTGCTGCAGAATATTTGCTCAAATCTGCTTCTTCAACCGCTGCTGCTTTATCTTCTGCGGACATTGCGTCTAATTGACCTTTTCTTGCGTCATTTACAACGGTTCCTGAGCCTGTTAATGCTGCATTCATTTTTTGAACTGCAGGGTTTTCGGTAGAGAATGGGTCGTTTCCGCCTGCTGCAACTTTGAATTTGTCGATTAATTTGTCGCCCAATGCTTCTTGAGAAGGGTTGAAGTAAGGACGTTCGGTTGTAGATTGAATATCTGCTCTTTCTTTGTGTTGAGGGATTTTTGCTTTTAATTGTTTCAATAGGTCTAAAGATGTTTGAGTTGTTTTGTATTGAGCTTTGTATTCGTTTAGTGAATCTAACATAGCTGCAATTTTGTTGCTCAAACTTGTAATTTTTTGACCTTTAGCGTCCATTGCACTCAAGTGACCTTCAAGAGCTGCACCGCCGCCGCTGTTTCCTCTGCCGAGAGCTTTTGCGATATATGCAGGGATTTCTTCTTTTTCGATGTCACCTTTCATATATTTGTTGTAAGCTTCATCAGTTGCACTTGCAACAAGGTCTTGCTGTTGTTTAATGTTCTTGTCAGCTTGTTTTGAAGCTTGGAAAGACTCCTCATTCATATCATTAATGAGGGCATTAAGTTCTTCGTTAGATTCTTTCTGTTCATCATAAAGTTTGTCGATTTTAGCTTGGATTTCGTCCAAAAGAGCTTCCAAGTCGCGAATTTGGCGTTCAATTGTCGCACCTGCATTTTCTTTTGTGTTCCAAACATTGCCTGAGAACAGTTGTGTGAGAGAAGACAACTGATTGTTTGTAACATCTCCTTTAATACCTTGAAGAGTACCGATTGAGTTGTCAAAGTTGTTAACGCTTTGGATTTGCATAAGATTTACCTCGAAAATTTACCACACATCCATGTAAAAACATTTTTAGAGAGCCGATTTCATTGTTTGATATATATTTTACATATCTTAACAATATACTCCATACCTACATATTTTCGCATGTATTGTTTTTATCGAACCATGTTTTTCAAAACTTTAGGGAAAAGAAGAATAGTCTTAATAAATTTTAACAAAATATAAAGTGCTAAAAGGTGAAATCTGTACAGGCAAAGCTTTTTGACTGAAATAAAGTATGTAACAAAAAACGCCCCTGTTAATTAGGAGCGTTTTTACATAAAGTTTTATAAGCTACTCTGCTTCTACAATGATTTCTTCAACTTCTTCAGACGGCACACCATCTTTTCTGATAGAATCAGAATGAATTTTAGACTTCAGATTTTTTTCTTTGTATTTTTTAACTTGTCTGTCTAATTTATCTGCAACAAGGTCAATACTTGCATACATAGACTCTGCTGTTTCCTCGACTACAACCTGACCTGATGTAAATTTACAGCTGACTTCCGCGATGTGTTTTTCTGCTACTGAAGGATTTTTAATAACGCTCAAAACAACGTCTATACCTGTAATTTGGTCATAGTGATTTGCTACTTTTCCTAATTTTTCTTTTGCATATGCTTTTATTGCATCTGTGATTTCAATGTTGCGTCCGTTAACGTAAATACGCATGTGTGCCTCCATAAATTTGATGTACTTACTTAGTATAACCCATATATACTAAAATTTAAAGCCTTTTTTGACTGCTGTTAAAAAAATTTAGTAGTCGCCGCTTGAGCTTTCGTCTTCATCGTCTTTTAAAAGCGATAAATCTCCGCTGTATGTGCTGTCAAAATCGTCAGGCAGCATATCTATATCAGGCCATACGGTATCTTCGTCAAAACGGCATGCTGAAAGATTATCGGCAGATGAGAAGTCAGAATTTGAAAGGTCTGCACCGTTGAAGGTCGCGCCTGCAAGGTCACATTCCGTAAAGTTGCAATATGACGCAGTTGCATAAGACATATCGACACCTGTCAGAGAGCTTTGTGAAAAATCGCATTCAATAAGTGAAGAACGTGTAAAATCAACAGAATTCAGATCACAATCAGTAAAAGATACAGACGTAAATTCACTATCTGAAAACGATGAGCCTGAAAAATCAATATTTGCAAGGTTTACATCTGCAATAGTACAGTTATTGAAGTGGCTCTCCGTTAAATCCAATTCCTTGTTGGTGCTTTCTCTCAAGTCATTGAAAGCCGCAGGGTCATTTAAGATTAACTCTGTAAGTTCTTCTTTTGTGTGCTGTGCCATTGATGTCTCCTTAATATTTAATTATCTATAATTTTCATTTGCATTGACAGTAAAACCGCTTGGGTTCTGTTTTTCACCTTCAATTTTTTAAAGATGTTATTCATATGCGCTTTTACCGTGTATTCCTTTACGCAAAGCTCTTTTGCGATTGTATCATTATTAGCACCTTTTGAAACTAATTTCAATACCTCTTTTTCCCTTTCTGTTAAAGGTTCAATATCGGCAGGGATGTCGATATTAATGTCCGTGTTTTGGGAGCTTTCTTTCTGCCATTTTGTGCGGCGCAAAAGAGCTTCTACACGTGCTAAAAGGTTTGGCAGGATAAACGGTTTTGTAATATAATCATCGGCTCCTGCGCGAAGTCCGGAGACTTGCTTGCTATCCTCATTTACGGCAGTCAGCATTATGACAGAGAGATGTTTAAGTCTGCTGTCAGAACGAATTGCCTTTAGTGTCTGCCATCCGTCAAGATTTGGCATCATAACGTCAAGCAGCACTATATCAAAATTATTATTTTTTTGTAAAATTTTAAGAGCTTCAATGCCGTCTGTCGCTACTTCAACGTCGTAACCGTACATTGGTAAAGCTTCCGATATGTACTTCGGATTATCGTCAACAACCAGTATATTTCCTATTGTGCTCATAATAGAGTCCTTTTAAGCCTATTTATTCCATTTTCTTTTTATAATAAATTGCTTTTTCTAATGTGACATCCTATAAATTGAGGGTATTTAGCTGTTTTTCTGCAGGAGTGTAATTCGGATTCAATTTCAGTGACTTTTTGAAACTCGTGACTGCCGCAGTTTCGTTAGACTTTAATTTATTTACAAGACCTTCGACATAATAGTATTTGTAGTTTTCGTTGTCTGAAGCTTTAACCCAAAGCAGGTATTTTTCCGCCTGTTCCAGATTGTTATGTGTAACGCTGATCTCGGCAAGGTCAATCCAGGCGTCACTGTTAAATACATTTAATGAAAGTGATTTTTTAAGATACTCAGACTGCTTTTCATCATAGACTTCCGACATTGCATAATAAAGCTTAGACGAATTAGGATGTTTTATTACTTCTGCTGCAAATATTTCTTTTGCTTTTACGCTATCTCCTGTTTTATTTAAAAGTCTTGCTGTTTCAATTGCCGCATCGAGATTGTTTTTATCATGTTTTTGCGCCTGTTTGTAGTACACAAGGGCTTGCTCATATGTGCCGGTGAGTTTTTCTAAGTTACCGAGCCCCATGAGCCCCTGCGAATTCTTTTTATTGACTTTTAAAGCTTTTTCGTACGCGTCTTTAGCTTTTGTATAGTCCCCTATTTTGAATTGTATGTCGCCAAGCATAGCTAAAGCTTCTGCATTCTTCTTTTTGGCAGAAATGCTGTTGTTTATTTCTTTCAGCGCTCGGTTGTTTTCACCGATTAAATAAAAGTACCGCGCCAGATGGAATTTTGACTTTGAAGCTTCTTTGTATTGGTTGGAAAGTGTATATTCGCGTTGCACGTCAAGACCTTTTTGGAACTTTTGAATCAAGAAACCTGTTGTCGGAATTTTGTCTAATATTTTTATCGCGTCATTGTAGTTTTTTGTCTCACATAGGATTTTTGACTTATATTGCAGGTAAAACGGCGAGTTTTTGTGAATATTAAGAGCTTTATTTACGGTATTCATTGCCCGCCCAAAATCGCCGGATTCGTAATAAGCTTGTGATAGTATATAGTTTGCGTAATCTGATTTTTTCAAGAGATTTGAGCTTTTGCTTAATTCCTTTATGGTTTCTTTTGAAAGATTGTTATAGTAAATATCCGCGTATTTTTCAGCCAACAGTATTTCTTCGTCATAAGAAAGAGCTATAGTCGGAAAAAAAATATTTTTTATCGACTGTGTTTGTGAAGAATACATTGCAGTATCTGATATTTGGTTGATTGCGTGCTGAGAAAGTGTGAAGAATCCGATGTTCGCAAGTTTGTAAGCCAAAAACATTGCCTGGAAATCGTTGTTTAAAGATGCGGCAACGGCTTTTGTATAGTCGCTGTATGCTGCTGTAATATTGCCCTGTGCAAACTTGTCATCTCCGCTTATAAGGTACTTTGCAAGATCGTTTTTATTTATTGTGATATTAGCTGCACTTTCGGTCGATGTTACACCTTCAAGCGTAATAAGCTTTATCAGGTCAGAGTTAATTTTGTTTTTATTGACGTTGATTTCAATAGAATTTGGAGAGATTTTAGGCTCTTGCAAGTTCATGTTTATTTCCCCTGCTGAAACGCCAGTCCAAACACCTGTCAATAAAGAGGTACCGACAGATAATGACATTATTGCAATCATAGAAAGTGACGATAATTTATTTTTCATTTAGAGTTAGTTTCCCAGAGATTTATTTGTGTAATATACGGTAAATAGTTCTGTAAAGTATTGTTCTTCTTGAGATAAAGGTTCTTCGGAACGCAGCATTCTCGTCAAATCAGTCATTTTGTATTGTTTTAGAGTTGCCCGGTGCTCTTCTTTTAATGTTGAACTGTATTCAGTCAAAAATACATCAACCATTTTGTCGCAAGAAATCATCATGAATGCGGCAACGATACTTGGGTCAAAATGCGATCCTGCGCCTTTTTCAAGAACCTCAATGGCTTCGGTGATAGGCATTTTATCACGATAGTGTCTTTTTGATGTAATAGCGTCAAATACGTCTGCCACAGCGAGAATTCTTCCGCCAAGAGGTATTCTGTCTCCGTTAAGATTCATAAAATAGCCTTGCCCGTTGAATTTTTCGTGATGAGAGGCTGCAATATCTGCTACCTGAGCATAATTGTCCGAATAATAAATTTTGCTCAATATTTCGTGCGTAATGTGAGCATGCTGCTGAATATGTTCATATTCGTCTGATGTTAGCTTGCCTTCTTTTTGCAGTACTGAGTCACGAATGCCGATTTTTCCTATATCATGGAGTGTTGCAGCGTGCTTAATGATTTCGTGTTCTTCTTCCGAGAGTTCCAAAATATCGCAAATAAGCTGTGAGTACATCCTTACACGGCTTGAGTGACCTGAGGTGATTTTGTCTCTGGCATCGATAGAAGCTGCAAGTGTGTCGATAAAACTTGCAAACAAAAGCTTTTGATCATCAAGCATTTTTTGCTGGTGGTTGAACAATCTTGTGTTTTCAAGCGCAATACCTGCACTGGAGCCTAAGGCTATCAGGATATCTTCGTCTGCTTCGGTGAAAATACCGTTTTTTTTGTTCAGAACTTGGAATACTCCTACGATTTCGTGCTTGATGTTTCTTATAGGCATGCAAAGTATGGTTTTTGTTACATAGCCTGTTTTGAAGTCGATTTCTTTGTTAAATCGCTCATCGTTGTAAGCATCTTTTATGTTTATTGTGCTTCCCGTGAGTGCAACATGCCCAGCCAGCCCCTTGTTTGCAGGAAATCTGATTTCTTCTGTGCCCATTCCTGTTGCAACTTTTGACCAAAGTTCATTAGTTCGCTTGTCCAGCATAAAAACAGTGCAGCGCTCAGCGTTCAAAGCCGAACTTGTCTCGTTTGCGATAATAGTCAAAAGCGCGTCCAGATTGGTTTCCGCTGATACCATTCTTCCGAGTTTTAAAAGGCTGACAAGTGCGGAATTTGAAGCTTCAGCGCTGATTTTTTCAATAGCAACACCTTTTTTACCTAATTCCTCTTCTGCTTTTTTAAGAACAATTTCACTTTTTTCTTTAATAAAGCTGTTTTCAGCTTCTGTGTGTAGTTTTGATAAAATATTATATGTTTCGCTGTAATTTTTTTCGTAAAAACAAATCAAACCCGAAACAAATTTGCAGGTGGAAACTGCGTCTTTGTATTTGGTTTTTTCTGCTAAAAAGCTTGCTTCTTCCATTTTTTGTATAATTTCATCAAAGCTGCATTCTTTTAATAAATATTTACATAAAGAAGACCAGGACATGCATATTGAAAGCCCTTCTAATATATTCTTGGCAGAATACTCAACCAAAGCTTCGGATAGAAGATTTTTTGCCCCTTCAAAGTCCGACTTGTCTATAAGGCAAATCGCGTCATTGAGTTTTACATCTGCCTCTGCTGCTTTTATATCTGCATTTTCTGTTGTAATATTTATCATTTTTTAAACCTTAGTAATTATCCGTGTCAAAAACTTATGCTATTATAATATAATATTATCTTATATTATGTGAAATGGCAAAGGTTTTGTATGCAAAAAATAAGTATTATTATTCCCGTTTATAACGAAAAGGAAACGTTGACAGAAATCGTTGAGAAAATACGTCAAACGGACTTCTGCGGATTAGAAAAAGAACTTATCTTTGTTGACGACTGTTCTTTAGACGGTTCGCGCGAGATTTTGAGTCAATATGCCGCTGACAATAAAGTTTTTTATCATCCGAAAAATCTGGGCAAAGGTGCTGCGATTAGAACTGCCCTTGCGCATGCAGAAGGCGATATAATTGTAATTCAGGATGCGGATTTAGAGTATGACCCAAAGGATTATGTGAAACTTTTACCTCTCTTGCTCGAAAACAAGGCAGACGTTGTTTACGGTTCGCGATTTTTAGATAATCAGGCGACAGGTTCGTTTATGTTTACGCATTATCTCGGGAATCGTGTTTTGACGCTGTTTACAAATATACTTTTTAATGTAACTTTGACAGATATGGAAACTTGCTATAAAGCTTTTAAGGCCGAATTTATTAAAGATGTGGAAATTGTATCCGACAGATTTGATTTTGAACCGGAAATCACAGCAAAAATCATCAAAAAAGGTGCAAGAATTAAAGAGGTTCCGATTTCATATTACGGAAGACTCCACTCCGAAGGTAAAAAGATTACCTGGAAAGATGGACTTCATGCGATAAAAGCGCTTATCAAGTTTAGATTTAATTAACCGGGAATTTTGTAATTTCTGTCTTTAAGTATTTCATAGCTGCACATTCTACCTTCGCCTGATTTCTTGCAATCGGTTTCCGGAACTGTCCAGTATAAACCACCACCGCAACCTTGTGTGCCGAGTGAACCAGAGGGCATTATTTGGTTGAACGCACCGGGATTGTGAGATATTGGCGAGGCAGGAGGATATCCTAAGTCGGTGTATTCAACGGAATATATATCTTTGCCGAATGTATTAGGTCCTTTTGCGCCGTTAACATCTATAAAAATTGTGTTTGCGTGGCAGTTTGTTATGTGAAATGAGATTATTGTGCCGTCTTCAACTTGAAAAACGAATTGGGTGTCGTTTATAAAATAGTTAGATGGTTGACCGTTAAGCCACTTAATATTATTGGAAATATCTTCGTATGTGGAATATTGGGGATAAAATTTTAAAAGCGACCAGCGTCCTTGTCCGTTTGTGCTATGAAACGGTCCTTTTACGACCTTAAAATATTTCTTTATAAGTTCTGGATTGTAATAATAATGGCTGCTTATCCAGTCCCATCCAGCTTCTCCATAAAATCCTTCATCATTTCTTTCCGCTAGGCTGTTTGCTTGCTTTATTATTGCATAGTTCTTTAAAAATGCGCTCCTAAAAGCGTGTTCTTGGTTTTTTGTTATCAATGTTGGTATAGTTAATGCTGCAACTATTCCTATAATTGTTAGAGTAATCAGTATTTCTGCCAAAGTAAAAGCATTATGTAGCACTTTTTTGAAGAACTTCTTTTTCATAAATTATTTTGACCATTTCTAAAAATATAAACTGTTTATTGATTTTACAACATGTCTCTAAAAAAGTGAAGTGTTTATCTGCTAAAGCGCCGATAACAATTGTCAAATTTACAATTGTTTTGACTAAACTGCATGTTTTATGGTAATATCAGCATGTGTACCTACACGCAGAATGTGCACTTTACACAAAAAAGGAGATTAATATGTCAACAATTGAGTATTTTACTAACTCAGAAGAATTGAAAACAATCATGTCACCTGCCCGTGCTACTCTTACAGCACCTTTTTTCGGCAACAACGTTGAAGAAGTTAGATCTGTATCAGAAGCATACAAATTGGCTAAAAATAGCTCAGGGACAATTGAATTGACAGGAATGCCTGTTTATAAGCCTGAAAAAATGGGCTTACCTCAAGGTGCTAACCAATTATTATTCAACGACGGTACGGTTGTAGGGCGTTGCTCTGCTGCAAGAAAAATCGTTGGCGAACCCGGATGCGATATGGGCTATTTATTGCCTATCATCCGTGAAGCGGTTTACGGTACACGCGACAAACTAATGTATAAAACAGAAGTTGTTGTTGGGCTTGAACAAGACTTTATGATTAAAGCTCATTTAATGATTCCTGAAGGCTTTGAGAATGTTATGTATTCTTGGATGTTGAACTTCCAATACATTAACGAAGTTTATTCTCAAATGTACTCTGAATCCAGAGAATTGCCTGAAGGCGATATCTTTGTATTCTCTGATCCTGATTGGACTCACCCTGATTTCCCTTACGGTTTAACATTCTTTGATCCTAAGCATAACTGTGCGGCTATTTTGGGTATGAGATACTTCGGCGAACACAAAAAAGGCACATTGACACTCGCTTGGGGTGCTGCTGCTCGTAACGGTTACGCTTCTTGCCACGGCGGTATGAAACGTTACAACCTTGATGGCGGAAAATCTTTCCAAGTTGCAGTATTCGGTCTTTCAGGTTCGGGTAAATCAACAATTACACACGCAAAACACAATGATAAATATGATATCACCGTTCTTCACGATGATGCATATGTAATCAATGTTCATGACAAATATACAATCGCTCTTGAGCCTGCATATTTTGACAAAACTCAAGATTACCCTATGGGCTGTGATGACAACAAATACATTTTGACTCAGCAAAACAACGGTGCTATTCAATGTGCAGACGGCAAAACATATGCTATTACCGAAGACTTGAGAAACGGTAACGGACGTGCTGTTAAGTCTAAACTTTGGTCTCCAAACCGTGTAGACAGAATTGATGAGCCGATTAACGCTATTTTCTGGTTGATGAAAGACCCTACAATTCCTCCTGTATTGAAATTATCAGGCGCGTCTTTGGGTTCTGCAATGGGTGCTACTCTTGCAACAAAACGTTCATCTGCGGAAAGACTTGCAGCGGGTGTTGACCCTAACGCTCTTGTAGTTGAGCCTTATGCTAACCCGTTCAGAGTTTATCCTCTTGAAATGGATTACACAAGATTCAAACAGTTAATTCAAGACGGCGTTGATTGCTACATTTTGAATACGGGCGACTTCATGGGAGCAAAAGTTCAGCCTAAACACACTTTAGGCATTATTGAGTCTATCGTTGAAGGGTCTGCTAAGTTCCGTCAATGGGAAAACTTCTCAGATATTCAAATTATGGATATTGAAGGTTTTGACGCTTCGTTCAAAGATTCTGAGTATGCGCAGCAATTCGTTGCTCGTATGCAGGACAGAATCGAGTTTGTTAAATCAAGAGAAACTGAAAAAGCAGGTCTCGACAAACTTCCTGCTGACGCTCTTGAAGCGCTCGAAAAAGTTATCAACGAAGCAAAAGTTATTGCTTCAGTTTAATAACTGTCTAAAAATTAAAACGCCCGCTGGCATAGTCAGCGGGCGTTTTTTGTGAATTATTACAAATTTTAAACAATCAGCCCGCCTAAAACTTAATGCTAAAATATTGGTATGGCAAAAGTATTGTTTATCGCGGAAGACGAGAAAAAGATTGATATAGTTTGTGAGGCTCTTCGCAAAAACGCACTAGAGGTCTCAACTGCAAGCACAGAAGAGGAAATTTTTTCAAAAATCCGAGAATTTTTCCCTGACTTAATTTTACTTGATGTTTCGCTGAAAAATACTGATATAACTATACTTGCTAAGAAAATTAAAATAAATACTCAAACCGATAATATAATTTTCTCTCTTTTGGTGCCTCAGGATTGTGATAATCAAGAGCTCTTAAAAACAGCGTCCTCGTATGTTTCAGAGCCTATAAACGAAAAAATTCTCCTCTCAACGATTATGTCCAGTATAAGAATGAAAAATTCACTTGATGTATTGGCAAAAAATAATGCAGATTTGGCAAAAAGCTTGTACCAGCTTGATGTTTTGTACAATACAAGCACCCAATTTTCGGGTTCGCTCGACAAAGAGCATTTAGTTGACATAATGCTCGAGGGACTTGATAAAAGCTTGAGTTTCAATCTTTCGTATACTCTTTTGTTCAATAACGATAATGATATAAAGCTCATTATAAACTCTTTACACCCGTTGTCGGAGCGTTTTGAGCAAGCGGTAAAACTTCGTGCCATGATTTCGTACAAATCTCTTTTCGATAAAAAGCAGATGCCATATGTAATAAATCCTGATTTTATCGAGCTTGAGCGTCGCATAAAACATCCTTATATCGAATACGACCTGCCTGTGTTGAATTATGACAGCATGTTTGCACCTATTACGGTTGGGGAAAAGTTTTTTGGAGTGATTGAGGTTTTTCGGGAAGAAGATTTCAAAAGCGAGGATGCAACTTGTTTCCAAACTCTTTCAAAGCAAGTTTCAATACCATTGGAGACGGCTGTTTTGTATGAGGAAATCAAGCAAACAAACGCAAAATTGGAAAATCTCGAACGTATGAAGTCGGAATTTATCTCAATTGTTTCTCATGAACTGCGAACTCCGCTGACGGCAATTAAAAACTCTTTAAGTATATTACAGAGCGGCTCGGCGGGGGAAAGAACGCCTGTTATGGATAAGTTTTTGGGGCTTGCCGAAAGGAATGTTTTACGTCTTAAGGGGATTATTAATGATCTTCTGGATCTGTCAAAAATCGAAGCCGGCAAAATGAAATTCAGCTTTGAAACGGCAAGTATTTTAACTCCTATTGAGGCGGTGAAAAATACTCTTGAAAACTTGATTAAAGAAAAAAATATTCATTTTTTTGTCAATGCGGAGCCTGATTTGCCGAAGGTATTTATCGACCCGCTCAGAATTGAGCAGGTAGTTACGAATTTGCTCTCGAATGCGATAAAATTCACGCCTGAGGAGGGCGAAATTGCTGTTGACGTTAAACTAAAAAAAGGTTCTGAAACAGAGCAAGATTTGGACGAAAATCGAAGCTATATTGTGGTTTCGGTTAGGGATTCGGGGATAGGTATCGAAGAAGAGAATCTCTCCAAGGTTTTTGATAAATTCCAACAGATAGAAAGCTCGCTTTCGCGTAAAATCGGAGGTACAGGGCTCGGGCTGCCGATTGCAAAACAGCTTGTTGATAATCATAAAGGTTCAATTTGGGTTGAAAGTGTTGTGAACAAAGGTTCTGTATTTTCTTTTGCAATTCCTGTTTTTAATGAAAATGAAGTCTTTGAAATAGATTTGGAAAAGCAAATTGCAGCCGCAAAAACAAGTAACTATCAGATTGGCGTGATAAAAATTAAAGAAACTGAGCGAGGACAAAACTCATTTTTAGAAGATATTTTACTTGATGAAATTAATTTAGTCCGCAAATCTGCTAATGTTAAAGAATACCGCTACAAAGAAGATGGTGCCGAGGTTCTTTGTATAACCGTAATGCAAATGGACAGGTTCGCGTTGAACTTTGTCGGAAAGAAAATCGATGGTTTTGTAAATTCGGGGACAAAGTACCAAAAATGTGCTATATTGTTCTCAACGGCCTTATATCCGGATGATTCGGATTCGGCAAAAGAAATAATCGAAAAATTAGACAAAAATGCGGTGGAAGTTAAGTTTTAGGGGAATGTGATGCCGGAAAATAAGAAGATATTAATAGTAGATGATGAGCAAGATATAGTTGAAACTTTAAAATTTATTCTTGAAGCGCAGGGGTATAGCTGTTTTTGCGCTTATAACGGGGAAGATGGTTTGAATCTTGCTAAAGAAATTATACCGGATTTGATAATTCTTGATGTTATGATGCCAAAAATCAATGGGTATAAGATTTCCAGACTTTTAAAATATGACAATAAGTATAAAAATATCCCGATTATTATGGTAACGGCTCGTTCGCAGGAGCAGGATAAGCTTATCGGTGAAGAAACAGGCGCAAACGAATATATCTCTAAGCCCTTTGAGTTGGATGAGATTTTGGCTGCGGTAAAGAAGTACTTGGATTAATTCGGAGTTTAAATGGAGTCTTTAAGCAACAAAACGCTGGAAAAGCTTAAATACGACCTCGTAAGAGATAATATCGTATCGTATGATATGATTGAAAAAGCTGAGGAACTTGCAGCCGTTCAGAATATCAATCTCGGGCAGGTGCTTATTAATCTTGGCATGATAAAAGAAGACGAACTTTTAAAATTTCTGGAGTCCAAGCTTCATATCCCTTGCGTAAATCTTGATGATTATTCGCTCGATACCAAATGCTTGGAGCTTATAAGTTTTAATGATGCAAAAAAATATAAAATCATTCCGCTTTTCAGGATTGAAAATGTCCTAACAGTTGCTATGGCTGACCCTTTGGACTTATTTGCAATAGAAAAAATCCTTGAAAAGATTGACTTGGAAATTGAACCTGTTATTTCGTCTGAAAATTCAGTTTTGAAAAAAATTGAGGAATATTACAAGACGGAACACACTGTCGGGCAGATTTATACGGATGAGTCACAGCCGAAATTTGACTGGCGCGACGAAATCCATAACGAAAATCTTTCGGAAGAGCATATACAAAAGATTATTCGATCTATTTTGAAGCAGGCGATTTTAGAGAATGTGCACGAGCTGTTTTTTGAGCATGGTGCGAGCGGTTTGGGCGTAAACTTTAAACAGAACAGTGAAATTATTCAAAAAGGTTTTGTACCTGATTTGCTGGTGTCGCCGTTTATTATGAGGCTTAAATTCTTGTCCAATCTTGATCCTCAGGTTTCTGAAATCCCCCAGCTTGGTAAACTGTCGTTTAAAGTTGATGATTTGTCTCTGATTGCGAGTGTTTCTGCATTTCCGATTATTCAGGGTGAAAGAATTGCTATAAAAATCTATAAACCGCCTCAAGCGCTTGCGGAACATCTGGATTCGCAAAAAAGGTCGCTTCTGAAAGAGGCATTTAATACGCCGGGAATTGTCCTTGTAGGCGGCTCAAACTTGAGCGGCAAAACGCACTTTATTTATTCGCTTTTGTCCGAAATCGGTGATAGTGCGAAAAACGTTATGACTATTGAGTCTTTGACGAAATACGACCTGACAAATGTGAACCAGTGTGAGTTGAATGAAAATATCGGATTTAACCTTGATAAAGCGATGAGATTTATTGAGTTTCAGGCGCCGGACGTGATTTACTTTGAAGGAATTGCGACAAAAGAAGGCTTAGATTACTTTTCCAGCCTTGTTTTCAAGGATAAGGTTTTGATTACCGAGTTTCTTGCGAATAATTTTGATGATTTGCGCAAAAAACTTTCATATCCGGATTTCGCCATGTTTAAATCACTTTTAAGCTGTTTGGTGTTTATGCACGGCAAAAACAGCATTGAAATTTTTGATAAAGAAGCATTAGAAAAATATTTATAAGTAAAGGAGCATATTATGACACAACCGTTTCAGCAGCCTCAGCAGCAAATAAAAATCAGAACATCAATAATTGTATTTTTAAAAGGTACAGCCGCACCGCTTGTTCTTTATGTGGATCAGCCGAATGAGCTTTATGATGAGCTTGTTTCCTGCTTAAAAATGCCTGCAACAAATAAAATTATTGAAAAAGACACACAAGGCCCGATTAAAAAAGTTGCATTCATGTCTTCGCAGATTGCCGGTGTTGGAATGCAGGACGAGCAATACTTGCAGTAGCATTATAAATCAACGAGTTCTTTTATTGAAACATCGAGACTTTGTGCAATTTTTATTAACTTTGAAATTTTGAAGTCATTTTCGGCACGCTCAATCATTCCTATGTATGAGCCGGACACTCCTGTGCGAAATGCAAGCTCTTCCCTGGAAAGTCCATTTTTTATTCGTGTTTTTTTAATTTTGTTGCCCAATTTTTGGCGTATTTCAAGAGTCATAGTCTAATTCTCTATTCACAAGCCCCACTTGTCCACAAGTGGGGCTTGTGATATAATTGATTTTAGTTAGATATATGGAGTAATATATGGAAGTAAGAGCTTTTACATTGGCAGAAGTGCTAATCACACTGGTTATAATAGGTGTAGTTGCATCGTTGACAATTCCGACTTTGGTATCCAATTATACCGAAAGACAGACTGTTACAAAGCTTAAGCAGGTATATTCTATACTTTATCAAGCTACAGAAATTGCACAGGTAAAGTATGGTGAAATTAATGATTGGGAGCCAATTGAGAATGCTTACTCTAAAGATACACAGTTATTTTCCAGATTGGCAGAAAATATAAAATTTTCCATAGACTGTGGAAATAATACTAGATTTTGTTCGATAAGTAATGTGCGATATTCGACTCTGAAGGGGCAGAATACGTTGCCGGTTCCGGTAAGCACTGCTCATTCCGGTATTCTGGAAAATGGTGTTGCAATCACAATTGCAAATACCAGAACGGATAGTGGTAAGTGGTGGGGGCGTAATGCTTCAATCTATATAGATTTGAATGGTCCAAATAAGCTGCCAAACATACATGGGAAAGACGTATTTTTATTTGAAATAAGAGACCAGACGTCAAATTGGGACAAGAGTGGAAAATCTTATTTGTACCCTGGCGGCTGGTTTGTATCTGCGAGCGGCGAAGAATGTCTTACCTATGCGAATGGCTTAAGCTGCGCGGAATGGGTTATTAGACATAATAATATGGATTATCTGCATTGTCCTGATAAATTAGGTTATAACGGCCCATATAGCTGTTCAAAATAAACACCGGAAATTCTGCTTTTAAATTTTTCTTTTTTGTGTCTTAATTATGAGTATCACGACAAAAATAAGGATTAAAATATGCAAGCAAGAACTGCTGCGAGAGAATTGGCTCTTATATTATTCTCGCAATTTGATAAAGAAATTTCTAAATACCAAACAAAAGAATTTGAAGATATTATTGTAAAATCTGTAAGAACTCTTACCAATAGTGCGTCTGAGGACTTGAAGCTTGCGGTCGGACACCTGATTGAGATGAAAGAATTTATCGATGATTACGAGGCTAATCATGATACTAACCTGGAGCGACCTTTGACTGTTTCTAATATTCCTGTGCCGCTTCCCATGACGTCTGATATGAGCGGTAGAATCGATGAAATGATTTTGATTGCGGAAAAAGCTTTTGTAGCGCTTGAAATCGCTGAAATGACTACTCTTGAAGAAAAAAGCGATGTTAAAGAGTTCACTTTGAAATTAGCGGAAGAATACAAAACTCATGGTGCTGAAATTGATGATTTTATCAAAGAATACGCTATCGGGTGGGATTTTTCGAGACTTGTTAAAATGGACAAGGATATTTTGAGAATTGCAATTGCTGAATTGCTCTATATCAAAGATGCTCCGCACAAAGTCACTATTGACGAGGCGATTGAGCTTGCGAAAAAATACTCGACAGAAGACAGTGCATCGTTCATTAACGGTATCCTGGCAAAAGTGGTGGAAGTTAACAAAAGCTCTTTAAAATAGGGATTTATGGTCTTTAATTTCTTCAAAAAAGATAAAGATGAAAACAATCAAGGCTCTGAAATTCAGCAGGAAGCTGGAAATAAAGGTTTTTGGGGGATTTCGGTTGACAACTTAAAAAAAGTTGTTTCAAACACTGCACATTCTCTTGTTAACAATGTTGTGAATCAGTTTGAAAATGCCGAAGAGCTTGACGAGTTTATTCTCGATGATATGGAAGACGCTTTAATTAAAGCCGATTTGGGTGTGGGTGTTGCTTCGGAAATTGTCGATACATTGAGAAAACGCAATGAAATCAAACCTTCTAAAGTGCGTGAATTTTTGAAAAACTCTTTTGCCGAAATACTCTCGAGCGCTGGAGAATCGGAGCTTTCCTTCAAAGAGGGTGAACTGAATATTTATTTTGTAACAGGTGTTAATGGTGCGGGTAAAACTACGCTTATCGGCAAACTTGCAAATAAATTTAAACAAAGCGGAAAAAAAGTCCTTATTGCTGCAGGCGACACTTTCAGGGCGGCGGCTGAAGAACAGTTGAATATCTGGTCTGAGCGTGCAGGTGCCGATATCGTGCGCAAAGATAGCGCGGATCCCGCGTCGGTTGTTTTTGACGCTGTTCAAAAAGGTAAAAATGAAAATTATGATGTCCTGCTGATTGATACGGCAGGGCGGCTGCAAAATAAATTTAATCTAATGCAGGAGTTGGCTAAAATTAAAGCTGTTATTGATAAACAAGCTCCTGAAAATATTAGAGAGTGTATTCTTGTTATCGACGCCAATACGGGGCAAAACGGGCTTTCTCAAGCGAAAATATTTTCGGAAGCTGTTAATTTAACTTGCGTTGCGCTGACAAAGCTAGACGGTTCTGCTAAAGGCGGAATTATTATAAATATTGCAAAAGAAATGAAGCTGCCTGTGAAATTAATCGGCGTAGGTGAAAAATTGGAAGACCTGAGAGTTTTCAATAGCGCAGATTTTATTGAGGCGTTGTTTTAGCTAATTCTTCGATTCGTTTGTCTGCATTTTTTCGCGATATATGTTTAAAGACGCACGAAAGAGCGTATATTCCGCTTAAAAGTCCCGCACCGATTTTCGCTGATTTCCAAATTTCCGGCATGTGTAATTTTCTGTTTTTTAAGAGATTATTATAAATGGATTTGCTCTCTGAGCTCATTTTAGATAGTTCGACGGTGTCTGCAAAATGACCGTCTTTAAAGTTTTGTAGTCGGCATTTTTGTTGGATTGCGGTCATTCCTCCAAACAAAGCTCCGCCTGCAGCTGCCGAGGCGCCCAATTTTACTCCGTATTCGAGCATAGTTGGTTGTGAGTTTGCTTTTACAGAATCCATTATAACCTTACACTTTTGTTGCTATATCTTAATAAAAACAGATAAAAAGTGTTTTTTGTCGAAAACAACCGTAAATCTTGCTAAATCTTTACAAACCCCTTGCATGAAATTCTTTTTTCGATAAAATAATAAGGTCAGAAAATTTCACAACTAACATTTCAAACATGCATTGCTTCGATTTTACAGACAGGGCTTGAAAAAGCTAAAGTCAAAAAAATTGGAATAATTGAGCATGTTTTTTTGTTAGAAACAAAAGTACAACAAGTATTTACACAAAAAAAGGAAAAATAAATGTCAGAAGAAAAACTAAATGAAAATGTTGAAGTTGTTGTTGAAACTGTAGAAGTTGCAGCAGAACAAACAGACAGACCGCAAAGACGCGGTAAAAAAAGAAGAATTGAAACAACAGATGCTGAAAAACCTGTTTCTGAATGGGAAGAAAGAGTTGTTCAAATTCGCCGCGTAACAAAAGTTGTTAAAGGTGGTAAAAAATTAAGCTTTAGAGCTATCGTTATCGTGGGTAACAAAAAAGGTCAAGTAGGCGTAGGCTGTGCTAAAGCGGCTGAAGTTATTATCGCTATTCAAAAAGCGATTGCAGATGGCAGAAAAAACCTTATCAATGTGCCTATCTTTAAAACATCTATTCCGCACCCTATCACAGGACGTTCAGGTGCAGGCAGCGTAATGCTCAGACCGGCTTCAGAAGGTACAGGGGTTATCGCGGGCGGCGCTGTTCGTTCAGTTCTTGAACTTGCTGGTATCGAAAATATTTTGAGCAAATCTTTAGGTTCAAAATCACCTCTTAACGCAGCTAACGCTACATTAGCGGCTTTGAAATCTTTGAGAAGATTCAACGACGTTGCGAAAATTCGCGGTCTTGCTCTTAAAGATATGTTGAACTAGTTCAAAAGACTAATAGGATTACATAACATCCGTAATATGATGTTAAACAATAAAGGAATTAAAAAATGGCAAATCAAATAAAAATTAAACTTAAAAAAAGTCTTATCGGTTCTACCGACAAGCAAATCAAAGTTGTTAAAGGACTTGGTCTTTCAAAAATTAACCAGGTTGTTGAACAGTACGATACTCCGACTATCATGGGTATGGTAAATAGAGTTTCTCACTTAGTAGAAATCGTTAAGTAGAAAAATTAATCGAAAGGTAATAAAAATGACAGAAATGATAACATTAGAAGATTTGAGACCTGCTGCAGGTGCGACTAAAAGAACAAAAAGAGTCGGACGTGGCCGTTCATCAGGACACGGTAAAACATCTACACGCGGCCACAACGGTGAAGGTCAACGTTCAGGAAACTCTGCAAAAAGAGGTTTTGAAGGCGGACAGATGCCTGGTTACAGACAAATGCCTAAATTGAAAGGTTTTGAAGTAATCAACCGTGTAAAATATGCTGAAATCAACATTTCAGACCTTGAAAAATTAGGTATGGAAACAGTTTGCCTCAGCTGCTTAAAAGAAGGCAGAAAAGTTCGCAACTCTTCTCAAAAATTGAGAATTCTCGGTAAAGGCGAATTGACAAAAGCGGTTACTGTTAAAGCTCATCACTTTACAGCTTCTGCAAAAGAAAAAATTGAAAAAGCTGGCGGAAAGGCTGAATTAGTATAATGAAAAACAATTATGCGCAGCCCGCACCTGACATCGTCGGGATGGTAAAGGCGTCGGGGCTGAAAGAAAAAGCAATATTTACATTGATTGCAATTGCAGTGTTCAGATTTTTGGCACAGGTACCGTTGTTCGGTATTGATGCTGCTAATTTTGCTCACGCTGCAACAGGAAATAACCTTATTGCGTTTATCGACCTGTTTTCGGGCGGCGCATTAGGTAAAGTTTCCATTATTGCTCTCGGAATCGGACCATATATTACGGCTTCAATTGTAATGCAGTTATTGACTGTTGTGGTTCCTCAGTGGGAGCAGATGCAGAAAGAAGATGGTGAAGCGGGAAGACGCAAGCTTTCTCAATATAGCCGTGTTTTGACTGTATTTATTGCATTGTTTCAGGGCGGTATCTTTTTATCGTATTTGACAAAATCTGCGCCTCACGCAATTTTAAACGGCGTCAATCACGGTCTGTTTTTTGTCGGCTCTATGCTGATTTTAACAGCAGGCGCGGTGTTTGTAATGTGGCTGTCAGAGCTTATTACGGAAAAAGGTATCGGAAACGGCGGTTCGCTGTTAATTTTTGCAGGTATTTTGGCAGGTATTCCTGTTTATGCTTCAAAAACGTCACAGTTAATTGCTAACGATTCAGGAATGCAGTTGAACCTTGTTATGCTGCTTGCAATATTTGCGGCAACAATGGTTTTGATTGTAATAATGCAGGAAGCAATCAGAAAAGTCATTATCGTTAACCCGAAAAGACAAGTTGGGAACAAGATTTACGGCGGTATGAATACTCATATTCCGTTTAAACTTAACCCGGGCGGCGTAATGCCGATTATCTTTGCGGTTGCGATTTTATTCTTTCCTGCGACCGTGCTGCAGTTCTTGGGGCAGGCTTTTAAAGGCAGAGCGCTTGAATCTGTATTTGAGCAAATGACTTTGTTCCTCAGCCCTTCGGGTGTAAGCTATTACGTTATTTACTTCGGTTTGATTGTGCTTTTGACATTCTTTTATGCGTCAATTATGCCGAATATGCAGCCAAAAGATATTGCAAATAACCTTAAAAAACACGGTTCGTCTATTCCTGGTGTAAAGCCGGGCAGACCGACTGCTGAGGCGCTGGATAAAATCATGTCCAAGACAACATTTATCGGTGCTTTAGGGCTTGGTGTTATTGCGTTGATACCGTCTTTAGCGAGTAAAATAACCGGCATTACAACTCTCCAAGGTATTGGTGCTACCTCGTTAATCATCATGGTTGGGGTTGCTCTTGATTTGATAAATCAAGTAAAAACTCAGCTTCTGGCGAAGCAATACGAAAGTTTCCTGAAAGACTAATTGAAAATACAAATAAAAAAGCGCTCGCGAGAGCGCTTTTTATATGCCTTTAAATAAATCACAAAATTCTGCATTCAAAGCTTTTGAAATCTTATACAAAGTCGCTACACTGGGGGATTTTTCTGCGCGTTCAATACACCCGATGTAATTTCTTGCAGTGTTTATTTCAAATGCAAGTTTTTCTTGGGAATAGCCTTTATTTTTCCTCTGCAGCTTTATATTTTGCCCTAATATTTTAAATAAGTTTGTAGTTTCTGTTTCTTGACTCATACCACCTATTGTGGTACATTTTGTAAGGTTATTCTACCACCTGTGTGGTTGCAAATAAGGGGGAATAATTTAATGAAGAAATCGTTTTCTGTTGCAGAGGCAATGATAACATTACTAATAGTGAGTGTGGCACTTGCGGCAATGGCGCCGATTATGTCACGCCAAATAAAAAATAATTCTGCTGTAACTCAAAAGTTACAACTTCCGTCGGGAATGATTTCGTTCTTCAATAAACCCTGCAGTGCAGCAGATGGTGGTTGGAGCGATGTCCCTGACGCTTGGAAAGGGCGTTATCCCAGAATTGCAGGTAATTATAAAGTTTGCGATATAAAGGGAGAAAATGCAAATGGTGCATGTAGTCAGGGGCAAATATCATCAAAAACAATTTCATATGGAGGATTGAGAGGGGACGCAGCAAGAAAAATAACCGGTGGTTTTAGGCTCGTGGGAACATACTACGATTCTTGGGGTGTTTATGAGCAGATAAAGGAATTGAGTGAATGGGCAGGGCATGCGCGCTATCTGGATGAAATAGCGAATTTAACTTTTGATTCTGCCAAAGTTGTTCCTGTAGATGACGAAAACAGGGTAAAAGAGGTTGGACTTTATATGTGCGTTAAAAATTAAGTAATATTTGCCCCAAACTTAGCGTTTTATGCTAGAATATTTATGCAAAATTAAAGGTTTTGCGGATTTTCGGGGGAATAAAAATGAAGAAAGAGCTTTTATTTATGGGACCGCCCGCAAGCGGCAAAGGTACACAAACTCACAGGTTGGCGCATGATACGGGGCTTCCGCATGTAGATACGGGTTCTCTTTTAAGGACGGCTATAAAAAACGAAACAGAAGACGGGCTTATTGCTAAAACTTTTATTGACAAAGGGAATTTGGTGCCGTTTGAAATTGTTGCAAGGATTATCAAATCACGGCTTCTCGAAGAGGACTGCAAAAACGGTTTTATTCTGGACGGTTTTCCTCGCAGCCTTGAGCAGGCTATGGCATTGGATGAAATCAAGAAAGAAATTGACGCGGGAAGAGATGATATTGATTTTAAGGTTATAAACTTTGAGATTTCGGAAGATAAGCTTCTTGAAAGAATTGTTAATCGGGTGTCTTGTCCTGTCTGTGGTGAAATTTACAACAAAAAATTCACGCCTCCGAAAAAAGACGGCATTTGTGACAAATGCGGTGCTGCTTTGACCCAAAGAAAAGATGATACTGAAGAAGTTGCAAAATCAAGGTTTGTTACTTATCATAAGGAAACAGAACCCCTTATCAGCTTTTACAAAGAGCGTGAAGACCTTATCGAGCTTAACGCTGAGGGTTCCGGCGATGAAATTTATAACAGAATAAAGGAAATTATTTAATGATTACAAAAAAATCGCGTGAAGATATAAAACTGATGAAAATGGCGGGAAATATTGTCGCGCTTGTTCATCAAGCGATGAAAGAAGCTGTAAAACCGGGGATTTCAACAAAAGAACTTGATGATATAGCGTATAAAATTATAAAAGACAACAAAGCTATTCCTACGTTTAAGGGTTACAGAGGTTTCCCTGCTTCTATTTGTGCGTCTGTAAATGAGCAGGTTGTACACGGAATTCCGTCTGAAAAGGTAATTTTGCAAGACGGCGATATAATTGCGGTTGATGTTGGTGCTACGTTTAGAGGGCTTGTTGGCGATAGTGCATGGACTTATGCTGTCGGTGAAATTTCGGAAGACAAAAAACGTTTGATGAAAGGTACAGAGCTGGCTCTTATGGCCGCAATTGACAAGATGCGCGCGGGAAATACCCTGAATGATGTTGGTGGTGCAATTGAAGACACGGCCAAAGAATATAAACTAGGTATTGTTCGTCAATATGGCGGGCACGGAGTCGGGCGCAATATGCATGAAGACCCGTTTGTTTTTAATTACAGAACCGGTGATAAAACAGTACTTAAGCCCGGTATGACAATTGCAATTGAACCGATGTTGAATTTGGGCGGGGACGAGGTGCATGAACTTTCTGACGGATGGACGGTTTCCACTGTTGATGGTGCTGATTCCGCGCACTTTGAGCACACAATTCTTGTAACGGAAGACGAGCCTGTAATTTTAACACAGCTTGCATAATATTGAAAAAAGAAGTAGAATCTCAAGATATAGTAAAGGGGAGATTATGAGAAAAATTTTAAATATAGCTTTGAGCGTAATGATGTTAGCTTCAATTGCTGCGCCGTTGGCTGCATCAGCAGCTCCTGTGCGTTCATATAGCGCTAATGTTCAATCTAAAAGAATGTCCAAAGGGACTACAATTAAGTTAAAAATGCTTGATCCTGTTTCTACAGTTGATTCCGGTAAGGGCGATATGTATCAAGCGATGCTTATGGATGATAAAGTCGATGACGGTATAATGATTTTGCCGAAAGGCACTATTTTTAGAGGAACGGTTGACGCAGTTGTTCCTGCAAAACGCGTTTCTCGTGGAGCTGTACTTTATATGAGTATAGACCATGTTGTTACCCCTACAGGGCGTCAGGTTCCGCTTAAAACGGGCTTGATGAGTAACGGTATTGTCATTACAACTGATGGCGGCATTAAAGCCGGCGGAAACTATGGATACGCATTGCAGCAAAACTGGGAAACGGCTACAAACGTCATGGGTAAATGTATTGACTGGGGTGTAGATATCGGTGACAAAGTTTTGTGGGGCTGGCCTAAGTATTTGACAATTCCTGTGGGCGCTGTTGCCGGAACGGTTGGAAGTTTCGGATACTATGCAGGCGACGCGGTTGTGGATTTATTCAAAAAAGGCGGAAACGTCACGTTTCACCAAGGTTCTGTAATAGATTTTATACTAACTGACTCAGTAGATGTTCCGGTGAACTGATATGTTTTATTTAGGAAGATATAAAACGGAAAAACGAATTGCCTCCATTTTGAGAAAGAAAAAATGGCAATTATGCTGTGCAGAATCATGCACAGGCGGGCTTATCAGCTCCAGGATGACGGATTTGTCAGGAAGTTCTGAATTTATCTCGTCTAATTTTGTCACCTACTCTAATGAAGCAAAAGTTAAATATTTGAGTGTGAGTGATTATACAATCTCGAGATGCGGTGCTGTAAGCTCTGAAACGGCTTCGGAAATGGCTGAAGGCTTGCAAAAAATTACAGGCTGCGATGTTGCAATAGCTACAACAGGGATTGCAGGTCCAACAGGCGGTAGCGGTGAAAAGCCTGTCGGGACTATTTTTGTCGCTGTCAGAGTAAAAGACAAAGCTGTTGTAAAACGCTTTAATCTTAATCCGAATTACTCTCGTACAAAGATGAAGAGACGTTTTGCAAGACGCGCCCTAGAGCTTTTGTTAGAGCAATTGAATAATTTCGAAAATTAGCTTATATTATCAAAGTAAAATAAAGATGAAGACATTGGGGAAAACTATGTTTAAAAGTATAAGACAATCATTTGGTATAGTCGGGAAAAACCTTATTTTGGCGCAGCCTTTTATATTGTTTTTGCTTGTGATTTCACTTTTGGGCGGCGGGCTGTACGGTGTACAGGGCAACCCGATTGCTTTTATTGTTTTTGCTCTTTCTTTGATTATGTTGTCGGTCGCTTTTATGGCGGGTTGGTTCTATATGACAAAAAAGACGATTGAATTCGAAGAAGATAAATCTATGCCTGACGAGGAAAAGGCTGTTAAATCTTTCGGACTTATTAAGCATTTTTTTCCGGGTGTTGGTGAATATTTTATAAACATGATTGGTTTGTCAATTTTATATTTGATTTTAACAGCATTGATTTCTTTTGCGGCGTTTAAATTCGGCATGCACATGTTTGGAAATCCAAATGTTGATATAATGAAACTTAATTCAATGCATGGCTCATATCCTGAGTTAAATTCATATTTTGCTTCGCTTCCTGAGAGGCAGCTATACTCGCTTACAAGCTGGTTTGCATTTTTGTCTTTGGTCAGCTTCGCATTTCAGTTTTTGACGCTCTGGTGGGTGCCTGCGCTTTATTACAGCACGAAAAATCCGTTTTTGGCGTTCGGATATTCCGTAAAATTCCTTTTTCATAAGTTCGGCGCTTCATTAGGAATATTTTTCTTCCTGTTGTTGTTTAATTTTGCCGTATCGGTTGTAAATTCCGCGTTAGCAAGCAATGTGTGGCTTTCTTTAATCGGATTTATTTTATTTTTCTATTATGCAACTTATTTTGTTGTGTTAATATTTTTATACTATGGAAAGCACACAAAAATCAGAGAACACGTATATTCGCCCGCAGATTATATCGATAACGGGACCGACATCGACGGGCAAAAGCTCGCTGGCGGTGAGGATAGCACAGAAGCTTAATACTGAGATAATTTCGGCAGATTCGCGGCAGGTGTATAAAGAGTTTGATATTGCTACAGCTAAAATTGCTGCTGATGAAACGGGTGGTATAAAACACTCTTTGATTGATGTTTTGAGCCCTGATGAAGAGTTTTCAGCAGGAAATTTTGCTCAAATGGCTCGTAATATAGTTTCAAACTTATCTTTAAGCGGAAAAATCCCGATTATTGCAGGCGGGACGGGATTATATCTAAAAATGCTTTTAGACGGTATGGAAATGCCTGAAAGTGAACCCGATGAAGCACTGCGTCAAGAATTAGAAAATATTGTGCAAAATGATGGAAATGAAGCTTTATATAAAATTTTGATTGATTTAGACTCGGAGTTTGCTCAAAAATTACACCCTAACGATACATATAAGGTTATGCGTTCGATTGAGATTTTAAAACATACCGGAAAGTCGATGGCAGAGTCGCGAGGAGTAGGCGAAAGCCGGTATGATGTGTTGAAAATCTGTCTCAGCGCGAGAGACCGGGACTTTTTATATAAACGCATAAATAAACGCGTAGATTTGATGATGGAAAAAGGACTGGAAAAAGAGGCGCGGGATTTGTATGAAAAATACCCTAATAGCAATGCGTTTTCTAACACAATCGGTTACCAAGAGTTTATCCCCTATTTTAATAGTAAATGCAGCCTTGCGGAAGTCACTGAAAAAATCAAACGCAATACTCGAAGATACGCAAAACGACAATTGACGTGGTTTAGGGCGCAGGAGCATATTCACTGGTTTTATATTGATGAAATGGGTTCTGCTGAAATTGAGGCTGAAGTTTTTGAGTTAATTTCGAAATGGAAAGCATAAAAAAAATGTTTGTCATTTTCGACAAACATTAAATAAACACGAGGATATTAAGAGAGAGAGTATAAAATTTGTTTTTATTCGCAGCTTTGAGAAATTGCTTTGAATATATTTGAACTTCCTTAGAACTTTTATTCCGTTCCTTACTCTTATATAAAGTATTTTTTCTCGCTAAAATTGCGTGGCAAAGATAGCCAAATTTAAGCTGAAAAAGAAAAAGACGAATTGTTAAATATTAAGTATATAAATATGAATTAAAAATTAGTAGTTTTTTAGAGATTTTTCTTGAAAAACGGAAGTTACATATCTTAACAAAGCGCGCAAAGTCAAAAATTAGAAGTTTTGTAGGATGATTTTTAACTAAGATTGTAGTATAGTAAGCTTATGAAGAGTAAGATACGCACAACTGTCGGAAATTTATCGTTTATTACTATAGGCGCAGCAATTGCCGCTGCAGCACTTGAGGGCTTTTTGGTTCCAAATACGATTATTGATGGCGGAATAATTGGTATTTCGATTATGGTTGATTTTATTTTGAAAAACGTCCCGCTCGGTGTCGTAATTTTCTGTTTGAACATGCCATTTATCTTCCTTGCGTTGAAAAAATTTGGTAAACGTTTTGTTTTTAATACTTTTTGGGGGATTTCGTGCCTGGCGATTTTTGTATCGCTTATGCATGGACACAGAGTTACGGATGATTTGATTCTTGCTGCTGTTTTCGGAGGAGTTATTCTCGGAATTGGTGTGGGGCTTATTCTTAGAAATAACGGTTCTTTGGACGGCACGGAGATTATTGCAATCAGACTTGCCAAAAAGTTCGGTTTTTCAATCGGTGAAATCATAATGACATTCAATCTTTTTATATTTTTCTCGGCAGGTTTCTTGTTTGGTCCTGATCGTGCGATGTATTCGACTTTGACCTATTTTATTGCATACAAAGTTATAGATGTTGTTTTGGAAGGTTTAAACGAGAGCAAATCGGTTTGGGTGGTTACGGATTATTCAAAAGAGATGGGGGACAGCATTATTGAGCAGATGGACGCTAGCGTTACATATATAGATGCAGAAGGCGGATACTCCGGACAGCCAAAGCGGATTGTATATTGTGTTATTTCCAGGCTGGAAGTTGCAAAGTTGAAGCAGCTTGTTAAAGATGTTGACCCGACGGCGTTTATTTCTATTGAAAACGTGCATGAAGTCGAAGGTATCAGGGTTAAGCGCAGATAGGCAGATATACTGATTATGAAAAGATTTGTGTCTATATTATGTGTTTTGGGAATTAGCACTTTTTGTACTGCATGTGATACAATTGACGCAGTAAATCCTGTTGTTCAGGCGGGCAAAATGCAAATGCAAGCAAAAGAAACAACGGATGAAGTTACGCAAATTAAGCAATATGCTGTTGAAATGCAGCGAAGAGAAATGAAACAATTGAAAAACAGCGAGGAATAATTATGACACGAGCTATGAATATTACAGAAAAAATACTTGCAGCGCATGCAGGCTTGGATGAAGTAAAACCAGGAGATTTGATTACTGCAAAAGTCGATATTACCCTCGCAAACGATATTACAGGCCCGGTTGCAATAAATGAGTTTAAAAAAATCGGTGTAGATAAGGTTTTTGATAGCGAACGTGTTGTTTTTGTACCCGACCATTTTGTGCCGAATAAAGATATTAAATCTGCTGAGCAGGCGAAACTTGTTCGTGAATTTTCGCGTGAGCAAAATCTTCGCCACTACTTTGAGGTAGGCAGAATGGGTATCGAGCATGCACTTTTACCGGACAAAGGAATTGTAACGGCAGGTGACGTCGTTCTGGGCGCAGACTCTCATACTTGCACATACGGAGCATTGGGTGCATTCTCAACGGGTGTGGGTTCAACAGACCTTGCTTGTGCGATGGCGAGCGGAGAAACTTGGCTGAAAGTTCCTTCTGCAATAAAAGTGGAATTTAACGGCAAGCTCAACAAATGGGTGAGTGCAAAAGATCTTATTTTGCACCTTATCGGTGATATTGGTGTGGACGGGGCTCTTTATCAAACGCTGGAAATCGGTGGAAACGTAATTGAAGAAATGGAAATGGACGGGCGTTTTACTATCTGTAATATGGCTATTGAAGCCGGTGCAAAAAACGGCATTATTGCTCCTGACGCGAAAACTCTACAATTTCTTGAAGGAAGAAGTATTCGAGAGCCTAAAATTTATAAAAGTGATGAAAATGCAGAATACGGAAGAATTATTAAATATAACTGTGCTGATATTGAGCCTACTGTTGCATTTCCGCATTTGCCTGAAAATACAAGACCGATTTCTAAAGTTGGCGATGTGAAAATCCATCAGTCTATAATCGGAAGCTGTACAAACGGACGTTTAAGCGATTTACAGGCAGCGGCAGAAATTTTAAAGGGCAGAAAAGTTCATGAAGATGTGCGTTTGATTGTGTTCCCTGGAACGCAGGAAATTTTGCTCAAAGCAATGGAGCTTGGCTATGTGCAGACAATCATTGAAGCACAGGGAGCAGTTTCTACACCTACTTGCGGACCTTGTTTGGGCGGGCATTCAGGCATTTTGGCGGCCGGAGAGCGTGCTATTTCAACAACAAACCGTAACTTTGTAGGCAGAATGGGGCATGTGGATAGTGAAGTATATCTGGCGAGTCCTGCTGTTGCTGCCGCAAGCGCGGTTTTAGGCAGAATAGCTTCTCCCGATGAACTTGATTAATTAATGTCGATGGCAATGGTCATGGTTTCGGTACCCCATACCCGCCCTGTATCCGGAAAATAAGTAAAACACAGGAAGAACGGGCTCAATCCATTTTAAGCCTGACAATACCCCTGCTGTCGCGATATCATCTACATGCATACACATATCGGCTCCTTCGGGAGTTCTTTCATCATAGATTTTTTTAAAGTTTAAATCCTGATGTTTCTTTTTTAACACCATAGGGTCGATAATTTTTTTACTCAGATAGTTTGCGATAAAGCTTCCGCCGATTATGCCTGTTGCGACTATTCCTCCAATCATGGTAAAGAATTTTTTTGCAGGCGTAATTTTTTTGATAAGATCATGTTTTTTCAGTGCCTCCAGACCAAAAAGAGCTGCACCTGCACCTACGTTGCAAAGGAAAATGTTGGCAAAATATTGGTAGAAGCCTTCTTTGATTCTGTCTGAATTATTTGCTTTTTTGTGAGGGCTGCGGTCTGCAATCATCCCCGCACCGACGCCAGCCGCGACAGGAACAAGCCCCAGAAGCGACAAGCGTCCGATTTCGGAGAAAATCTCTTTTGAAGAAAGTTCTTCATTTTTTCCGAGCAGTGTATCGAGAAGCTCTTTTGCACTTTCTTCGTTTTTCAGCTTTTTTCGAAGTTTATGGACTTCTTTTAGCGATAAGGCTTTAGTCTTTGCCTTGTTCAGTATGCTTTTAAGTTCGACATCAGACTTTGCAAGCCCTGTGTAATTTTTTATTGCTTGTACTTGCTCTTTGAGTATATCAGCTTTATTTTCGGCCTCGATAAGTCCGTTAAAAATCCTTTTTCCGCCTACAGAAAGACCCCTTGCCGAAATTAGTGATGCAGCTGAGACAACGGAGAGGATGACAAGGTTTCTAATTGCTCTTTTCTTTTTAGGTTCGCAATCTTTGTGTTTTTTGATAAAAACGTCATGTGTTCCAAGAAGGGCGGAAGTTCCTATAAGTACAGCAGGTGCTGCATTTGAGATCTTGTTAACTATTAGAGGCTGGTCAATATATTTGGCAAAGCTTCCGATATTCATAGCAATTAATATTCCATAAGAGTTAGGCTGACCTAACTTTAAAATAAAAAAATATAATTGTCAATACAATTTAAAATAATTCTTTAATTTTTGTTAAAAATTGAGTATTATTTTCCTCTTTATCCAGGGCTGCAAGGAAAATTTTAAGGCGTCTTGTTGTGTCATCGGACATTATATGTTCAATCTGGCAGGCGAAGTCTGCTGCGTCTTCTTCTTCCAGCATAAGTGCTTTGGAGAAGAATTTTACAAGCAGATTATGTTTTTCGACGATGTTTTGCGCTACTTTTATTCCGTCAGAGGTTAGGGTAATCGGTGCATATGGTTTGTAGTTGATTAAATTTAATTCATTTAAATTTCGAAGAGCCTCACTTACAGAGGATTTTTTTACCGAGAGGTGCTCGGCGATTTGGCTTGTTCTTGCTTGGCGGTTTTCTTTTTGAAAAAGATAAATAGCCTCAAGGTAATCTTCTAAGCTTGCACTTATTTCGATTTTTTTACTCATGAGAGTTATTATTGCATTTTTTTTTTACATTTACAAGTATTACACTTGACAAAAATAGAAATCATATATAAAATGAGAATTATTATCAATTTTGTGGTGAAGTATGAATTATTCAAGGCAAAGAGAAGTAATACACGATACTTTAAAGACCAATGTCGTTCATCCGACAGCGGAATATATTCATGGAATTTTGAAGAAAAAAGACCCGAATATCAGCCTTGCAACTGTATATCGAAATTTGAATCAATTGGCGGCATCGGGAATTATCAAAAAGATAGACGGATTAGAACCGTCTGTTCATTATGACCACAATACCCATGAACATTACCACTTTATATGTGATAAATGTAAAAAAGTTTTTGACGTGGAGGCGTCTGTTGCGCCAAACGTTAAAATAGAGACACAAAAGCAGACCGGATTTTTAATTGTCGGACATGAAATTACATTTCACGGTTTATGTGCGGAGTGTCGCAAAACTAACAAAAATAAGTAAAGGAGAAAACTATGAAGTACAGATGCACAGTTTGCGGATACGTTTATGACCCAGCGGAGCACGATGGAGTTGCTTTTGCAGATTTACCGGATGATTATGCATGCCCGCTTTGCGCAGTAGGCAAAGATATGTTCGAAGAGGACGAAGAATAAAAGCGAAGCCGTAGTGAAGCCTGAAACAGCTTGACGGAAGGCCAAGGTGTGAAAGGGCAAAACGTTTTCATGCAGCGTAGCGAAGGCTGCCGGCGTATGAAATTTGAAAACGACTCAGTCAATGCTGAGGCGCTGTTGGGCAAACTTATATTTACACAACGATTAAGGAGAATGAAAAAGATGAACTTAAAAGATACTAAAACTGAGAAAAATCTGCAAACAGCTTTTGCGGGTGAGTCTCAAGCGAGAAATAAATACACATATTACGCTTCTCAGGCGAAAAAAGAAGGTTTTGTTCAAATCAGCAAAATTTTTGAAGAAACAGCAAATAACGAAAAAGAACACGCAAAAATATGGTTTAAACTGCTTCATGGAGATGCTATGCCTGAAACACTCGTAAATCTTAAAGACGCTGCTGATGGTGAAAACTATGAGTGGACAGATATGTATGCAACTTTTGCAAAAGAGGCTAAAGAAGAGGGATTTGACGATATTGCCGCTTTATTTGAACTTGTTGGCAAAATTGAGAAGCACCATGAAGAGCGTTACAGAAAACTTCTTGAAAACTTGCAAAATGATGCGGTTTTTGTGAAAAAAGAAGCTGCTGTTTGGGAATGCTCAAACTGCGGACACAGAATAGAGAGCGACAAAGCGCCTGAGCTTTGCCCGGTATGTCGTCACCCGAAAGCTTATTTCTTCACGGCTGTTCAAAACTATTAATTTCAAATGTTGACATAAAATGCGGCTAACAATGTTTTGCCGCATTTTTTTATTTTTGTTAAAATTGTGATACAATAAGCAATACAAGGTTGGAAGGATTTACATATTATGAGTAAAAGTGCGAAAGCGGTTATTTTGGCAGCAGGTAAAGGCACAAGAATGAAGTCTGACAAATCCAAGGTTTTGCATGAAATTTTCAACAAATCTTTATTGGGCTATGTCATTGACGCGGCAAAGAATTCAGGTGTTATCGACTTTTCTTATGTGATTGTCGGTCATCAGGCAGATGCTGTAACCGATTTTTGTCAAAAAACTTATCCTTCTTCCACCGTAACAAGGCTGCAAATGCCTCAACTCGGTACGGGGCACGCGGTTTCATTTGTTTTAAATGATTTAAAAGATTTTGACGGCGAAGTTGTCATTCTCTGCGGCGATACACCTTTAATAAAAGCCGAAACAATAGAAAAGTTTGTAAGTGCTCATAGGGAAAGTCGTTCGGCGCTTACCGTTATGTCCGCAATTTTTGAAAATCCTTCTAATTACGGGCGTATAATTCGAGATGATAGCGGCTTGAAAGCCATTGTTGAAGAAAAAGACGCAACATCTGAAGAAAAAGCCATAAACGAAATCAATGCAGGTGTTTATTGTGTAAATTGGAAAGAAATTTCTCCTGCATTTTCAGAACTTAAAAACAATAATGCCCAAGGTGAATATTACATTACGGATATGGTGAAATGGGCTGTGGAGAAAGGATTAAAGACGTCGTCTTTCATACTTGAAAATAATAACGAAATTTTTGGAATAAATTCTAAAACACATCTTGCAGAAGCGGGTAGAATATTAAATGCCGAGATTGTGCAAAAACACCTGGATAACGGCGTGCAGATTGTAGACCCTTTAAGCGTTTGGATTTCACCTGAGACAGAAATCGGTGCGGATACATTAATCTTGCCGAACGTGTATATTACAGGAAAAAATAAAATCGGCAGCAACTGCAAAATCGGCCCTTTTGCTCATATCAGAGGCAACGTAAAGGTAGAAGATTTTGTAAAAATCGGTAATTTTGTGGAGCTTAAAAAAGCTGTTGTAAAATCTCATTCAAATGTGTGCCATCTGAGCTATATCGGGGACGCTGAGATAGGCAGCGGCTGCAATATCGGTGCCGGAACGATTACCGCAAACTACAATCCGCTGACAAAGGTGAAAAGCAAAACAATCATAAAAGATGGCGCTAACACAGGCTCAAACTCGGTTATTGTTGCGCCCGTTACTATGGGGGAAAATTCAAACCTTGCAGCAGGCAGTGTTTTAACAAAAGATTTGGACAAAAATGCTCTTGGACTTACCAGGGCGGCATTACGTGTCATTCAAAATTGGGTAAAAAAATAAAAGAAAGGTCGTAAAAGATTATGGAACTTGAAATGCCGACAATGAAACGTGATAAGACTATTTATCCGACTCATGACATAAAATTATTTTCAGGCCGCTCCAATCCTAAATTAACGGAAGATATTGCGGATTATTTGGGGACGACTGTCGGGCCTATGATTATCAAGAACTTTGCGGACGGCGAAATTTATGTTCAGGTTCAAGAAAGCGTTCGCGGGGATGATGTTTTTATAGTGCAGCCTGTTTGTAATCCCGTAAACGAAAATCTTATGGAGCTTTTGATTATAATTGACGCATTTAAACGTGCCAGTGCAAAGACTATTACTGCCGTTATTCCATATTACGGTTATGCTCGTCAAGACAGAAAAACTTCAGGACGTGAAGCTATTACTGCTAAATTAGTGGCGGATTTATTAACTACTGCAGGCGCTGACCGTGTTTTGGCTATGGACTTGCACACAGGGCAGATTCAGGGCTTCTTTAATATTCTTGTTGACCATATTTTTGCTACGCCTGTTCTTGTGGATTATATTAAAAAACTGAACATTCCTTCTGATGAAATTGTTGCAGTCAGCCCTGATACGGGTGGTGTTCCGCGTACAAGATATTTCGCAAAAGAGCTTGATTGTTTAATGGCAATCATTGATAAGCGTCGTGACCGTCACAACGAGGCAATTGCAGACCATGTTATCGGGGATGTTAAAAACAAACACGTAGTTATGTTTGACGACTTGATTGACACGGCAGGAACGATATGTGAAGCGGCAAAACTGTTAAAAGAACAAGGCGCCAGAGATATTTATGTTTGTGCTGCGCACGCTGTATTCTCGGGACCTGCACTTCAGAGATTGGATGCTGCGCCTATAAAACAGGTTGTAGTTTCAAACTCTATTCCGCTTAACAAAAGCAGCTTGCCTGAAAAAATCGTTCAGCTTAGTATTGCACCGCTTTTGGGTGAAGCAATTTCAAGAATCCACGATGACGAATCAATCAGTTCGCTCTTCGGATTTGAGAAGGAATATAAGCTTTAATACATAATTAAACATTGTTGTTTAGCAAGATGTTTAAGCGGGGGTTGTGATTAACTTTTCAATATGTTTTATAACCGTTTCTTTTGCTGTTCCAACAGGCGAATTATTTCGGCTGTTTTTATGAATTTTATGTAGGACGCTGAAGTGACAGCAGGATATCTTTCGGATAAAAATCATTTGCAACGCCCAATGATGCGTTAATTATGAAAAATTCAAGCTTTCCGCCGGGTTTAACCTCAATTTCGTCAAACGGTATTTGCACTTCCAAGATATCGACAAATGCAAATTCAACTTTATTGTGCAGTTTGATAGCCCAAACTCCGTCTTTGGTTGCTTTTGAGAAAATTACAGGCAGGATTTCACCTTTAAAATAAAGCAAATTTACTTCGTGTGTGTATTTTGCAAGCGTGGTCGGGTATGTTGCATCAACTTTATTTATGGTTCTGATATTTGCGCTGTCTGTGTGCGCAATTTTGTCATTTTTAAAATAAATGTATGTTTGGAAATGATTTAAATAATCGGCAGTGGCTTCATATTTTTGTTCAAGATACATCTTGTTAATATCGAATCGCAGGTATACGTTATCTTTGTCGCAACCAAAATATATTCGGTCGTATGGCTTGTTGCTTTGCAGGATAGGACCGTCAGGTATCTCGATACAGCCTGAATTTCTCCAGTTATCCTTTTGCATAATTATACCGTTTAAAATCGGGGTCATATTCTTTTTAGGATAGCGTAAAGGCTTACCTATGTATGCAATAAGCGGCATATTTAAATATTTTGGAATAGGTTTTTTGAAATAGTTGTAAATGTTAGTAAGGTGGGAACGGAAAAGATAATCGAATACCTCATCTTGTCCTGAATCGTTAGGCTCCCCATACCACCAGAACCAGTCGCTGCCTTCGGTTATATACAACTCTTCCCAGGCATTTGCAATTATTGATTGGTCATCACATTCTTTTGAAAAATTAATCAAATCTTCTCGGGCTTTTACAATATATTGCCAAGCTAAATCCTTTGTAGGTTCTTCAATCCATAACTTATAGTTTCTGTTTATCCAAGAGCCCGAATGAATTGTTTTAAGCGGACGTTTTTGCTTAATTTTGTCTAAATATTCTGAAACCAGAACGGTTTCAAGGGTTTTGTCATTTTCAATCAGGTCATAAAGCGTTTTCAGGAAAAGCTCTCCGTCATTGTGATAGCTTTCCCAACAGTTTTCTCCGTCCAGAGCAATTGTTAATAAATTATGCTTGTCGGGTGATTGCTGAAGCTTGGATTGGATTGTTTTTATTCTGTCATAGAGGTCATTTGCCGCATCAACAGAGTTATGCTGTGAGTATTCAAAATTTATCAGGTTTGGAATAACTGCATCTCTGAAAATCACAGAAAGAGGTTTTTTATTTTTCCCCGTATACTCATAGGCAGCTGTTAAGTCATAAGGGTCTTCGAGGTATCCTTTGAAATCTCTGACAAATTCTTTATTTATAGTTTTTGCAAGAATACCTTCATCGGTAACAGTCCACTTAAAGCCCATATCTGCGAATAATTCAAGTGTTTTCGGGCTTACACATTGCTCAGGTGACCAAATACCTTTAGGCTCTTGTCCAAAAACTTCTCTATATTTTTGAATTCCGCGTTCAAGCTGCTGTATCCCGTCTTCTTTCATATCTGCCCCTGTAAACTTCTTGTCCAAAAGAATCGGTATTATTGGATGAAAGTATGCATTTGCCAGAATTTCAATTTTCTTATCCTGCTGAAATTTTTTATAAGCAGGAATAATTTGTCGAATAATTTCGCGTTGTAATTCAATTATATTTATTCTATCTTCAAGCGTAAAATGTTCGTCTTTGTTCATCAGTGAATGCAGCTGAGGATAAACCCGCTGCCATCTGGGATCAAACCACGAGAGGTTAAACCACGCCATAATGTCAGAATACTCTTCGTCTGAAAAATCACTTATGGTGATTTCGTCTGAAGAGTAGCGCTTTTTGTATAATTCTTGGTACTTTTGATGAGGAATAATCATATTGACATAATTTGAGTCAAAAAAGTTATTTAATATAAAAAATTTATCTTCATCTGTAAGTTGTTCAATGGGTGTGATTGTTAACTTTGAGTGTAGGTCATGAAAACCTCTGTTGCCGTAATCTTCCAATGCTGTGAGTAATATGGGGACTATACTAAAATTCAATTTAAGCTTTTCAAAGTCTCGAATTATAATCAGCATATCAAGATAGTCTTTGACTGCATGCAGCCTAACCCAAGGCATTAAAAAATAATCATCCCTTGATTCTTGATAAACAGGCTGATGCATGTGCCATATAAAAGCCAGTGACAATTTCTTCCTAGACATCTGAATTCCTTTTCCAACCTGCTGTTGAGAGAATTATAACATAGTTTTTTGGATAGATAAAGTATTAAAATTTATTAAAAGATTATATAACTTTTTAAATGTATTTACATTCTGCCTCTCAAACTTAGTATGTTATAATTTTTCTATGAATGAGATTACAAAATCCGAAAAAACCGGGGTTGAGCCTAAAAAATATGTTTTGAAAAAACAATCTTTTCAAACTCAGTACGCTGTGGATTATGAAAAAGAGCTAAATGAAAATCAATTAAAAGCTGTAATCAAAAAAGACGGCTCGGTTCTTGTTATTGCCGGTGCGGGTTCAGGAAAAACAAAGACCCTTACATACAGGGTGGCAAGGCTTATTGAAGATGAAGTTAAGCCAGAAAATATTTTGCTTTTAACTTTTACAAAAAAAGCCGCGGATGAAATGCTCAATCGTGCGGCACTTGTTTTGGATAATCGTTGTGAGCGTGTTGCCGGAGGGACTTTTCACTCGTTTGCCAACTCTATTCTTCGGAGATATTCGAGTTTTCTGGAGTTAAAAAATAATTTTACCATTATGGACAGAGCTGACGCTGAAGATGTTATAAATCATATTGTCGGGCAGCTTTTGCCGAAAAAGGAAAAACGTTTTCCGCGGAAAGGCACCATTCTTGATATTTATTCTAAGACAATAAACAAAAATATTTCAGCAGAGGAAATTATAGAGCGCGAATTTCGACAGTTTGAGCATTGTACTGAGAAAATAATTGAGATTCACAAAGCTTATGTTGTGTATAAACGTGCAAATTCTCTTTTGGATTATGATGATTTGCTTTTGTATTTGAAAGTGCTTTTGGAGTCAAATGAAGAGCTGCGCAAGAAAATTTCTAATCAGTACAAGTACATAATGATAGATGAATATCAAGATACAAACACTTTGCAGGCAGATATCGTAAGGCTTTTGGCGTCAGAGCATAATAATGTCATGGCGGTGGGGGATGATTCTCAGAGTATTTATTCTTTTCGTGGGGCAAATTTCAAAAATATTCTGAATTTTCCGTCTATTTTCCCGAATACAGAAGTTATAAAACTTGAACAAAATTACCGAAGTTCGCAAAATATTCTGAACTTTACAAACAAAATTCTTGAGAAAGCAAAGGAAAAATATTCAAAAACATTGTATTCAGATATAATTTCGCCTGAAAAGCCTGCGCTGATTTGTGCGGCAGACATGCAGACAGAAGCAGAGTTTATTTGTCAGCGTATCCTGGAGATTATGGAAGAAGATGTTTCTTTGGATGACATTTGTGTACTTGCCAGAAGCGCACGAATGACTTATAACCTGGAAATAGAGCTTGCAAAGCGCAGTATCCCTTATAAAAAATTCGGAGGGCTTAAATTCATTGAAACAGCCCATATCAAAGATGTTATCGCACATTTGCGGGTAATTTTGAATCCGGATGATGTTATAAGCTTAAATAGAATTCTTTTGCTTATAAAAGGGGTTGGAAATCAAACTGTAAATAAGCTTTTGCCTGTGTTGAAAGGGCAGACTGATGTTGATATCAAAATGTTGCCTTGCAAAAGCACAGACGGAATAAAAACTTTACTGGAGACTGTATATTCACTTCGGGCAGAGCCTCTTACCCCTGCACAGATTGTAGCTGCTGTTTTAAAATACTATTCGGCGGTACTGAAAGATAAGTATGACGATTATACCAAGCGCGAAAAGGATTTGGAGCATTTTGAATATCTCGCTGCGCAATATTCAAGCCTTGAGGATTTTCTGAGTGATTTAGCACTTGAGCCGCCGGACAAAAGCATTTCAGATGTTGATGAAGGCAGTCGTCCTGATGAGTATTTGACGCTTTCAACTATTCACTCGGCAAAGGGCTTGGAATGGAGCTCTGTGTTTGTGATGGGCGCTGTTGACGGACGTTTTCCGTCTGTTTATTCGTTCAATTCCGAAGAAGAAATGGATGAGGAGCTTCGCCTTATGTATGTTGCTGCAACCCGAGCAAAATCCGGGCTGTATATCACATATCCGATAGATATGTTTGACCATGCAACGGGCATGGTGCTTTCTAAGCCGTCAAGATTTGTAGATGACATAGATGAAGAGCTTTTGGAAAAATGGATAATAGAAAAAGAAGGTCATTAGACCTTCTTTTAGCTTTTTCATACTGATTATTTACCGTATTCTGCTTGACCTGTTTCGTCCATTGCTTTGACTGCAAATTCGGCAAGTTTTTTCAAGAACTCGTCGTGAGATTCAATGCTCTGGAGTATGTCGTATTGTTCATCTGTGAGCCATTGATCAGCGTGTTTTGTAATATTAGAGAACGCATTGTTTGCTGTTTGTGATTGGAGGTCGCTTCCGCCGTTGCCCCAAAGTTTTGTGTTAACTTCTTGGCGAACCCAGTTCATGTTGCTCCAGGTGTTGTTTCCGAGTCCAACGCTTTGAGAATCCTGCTTTCCGTCACCGAGACCTTCAAATGCGTAGTCTGTGAAGTTGGCACTGTCTTGTCCGAAATGAACCACGTCATAGAATTTGTCCCCATTGGAAATCAATCCGTTATCTTTTGCGAATTTTTCTGTTGAGACTCCGTCTGCGCTTCCCGCGGAGAAGTTTAAGTTATAAAGATTGCCATCTTCGCCTTGGAACATTATGTTGCTTTTATCATTTGTGGATGTTACGTAGTGGTCAAAGCTTAGATTGTCATCTTGCAGAGTTTTGTTTATGCCGAGTTCTCTGCCCATTTGCTGCGAAACGTCATTGATACCTTCGCCTGCGGTTGCAAATAAGCTGGATTTCATGTCTAAGTCACCATATAGCTCGCCGAGCCCTTCGCGACGGCTTGCAGCAACTCTTGCTTCGGCGGATTCGTAGAGGTTACCCGTATACTGATTAGAATTGTTGTAAATTTGAAAGATAGACATAATTTAAATCCTTATACCACATTCACATCTATATAAAAACAAAAAATATATACAAATTTCATACTTCGTATATAATGTTACAAAAGTTTATATTGAAAAAAATCTACACTTTTCCGCTTAGCTGCCCGCACGCTGCATCTATGTCTAAGCCGCGCTCGAGACGGATTGTGACTTTTTTCCCTGCTGTTTCGAGCAAATATTTAAATTTATGTATGTCTTCTTTTTTCGGACGCTTATACTCGTCTCCGCAGACAGGATTATAAATGATAAGGTTTATATTGCAGTTGAGGCTGCTCAGGTAGTATGCGAGGTCTTTTGCGCACTGAGGTGTGTCATTTATGCCGCCAATAAGTGTGTATTCAATAGTGACACGTCTGCCTGTTTTTTTTGTATAGTTTAAAAGGGATTTTTTCAGCAAATCCAAGTTGTATTTCTTTTCAACAGGCATAATTTTTTGCCTGATTTCCGTTTTTGGCGCATGGAGTGAAATAGCGAGTGTGGATTGCATATTCAGCTCTGCAAGCTTGTCGATTTTAGGCACAACGCCGCATGTTGATACCGTCATTCGTCTCACGCCGATTTGAAAACACTCGTTGAAAATTTTCATTGAAGAAAGGACATTTTCGAGGTTCAGCAAAGGCTCTCCTTGCCCCATGAACACTACATTTGTGACTTTTAGGCCGGTTTCTGTCTGGATTGCCAACACTTGAGAAATAATTTCATAAGGGGTCAAGTTTCTTATAAATCCGCGCTTTCCCGTTGCGCAAAAAGCGCATCCCATAGCGCATCCGACCTGAGAGGAGACGCATGCCGTTAGATTTGCGCGGTTATCAAATCTCATCAGAACTGTTTCAACTTTTTCTCCGTCCGCGTATTCCAAGAGGAATTTTACGGTTCCGTCGGAACTGATTTGCTTTTTAGCGATTTTAATGTCGGACACGACAGCTAGTTCTTTGAGGTTGTCTCGGAATTTTTTTGACAAATCGGTCATTTTATCAACGCTGTCAACGGATTTCAAATAAACCCAATTGTAAATTTGGCGCGCGCGAAATTTGCTCTCTCCAATCGAGAGGCAAAACTCTTCCAGCTCTTCCAGATTCATTTTCGATAAAACTTTTAACATAATTAAATAATACACTAAAGTTCTTTAAAAAAATACCGTTATATATAATGTAGGAATATGAGGGTAACTTATGTCTGAAAAAAATAACGAATTTGTGGCGGTGCTCTACAAAAGCACTAAAAATAATGTTTTTATTGCAAATTGCTATGCGATGAATGTTGCAGGATACGGCAAAACGGAAGAAACAGCACTTCAAAATCTGCAAAAAACACTTACTGAGATTTGCGGAGAAAATGAAATCACAATCTCTGTTCTCTCAGAGCTTAAAGTCTGCAGTTGCTGATTTGGGGATAAATATGGAACAATACCACTTGAGAGCATATGCTCATATCGGAGACGCGGTTTATGAAGTTTTTATTCGCGAAAAAGTAATAGAAAAAACCTCCAACAGCAAGAAAATGCACGATTTGACGACAAAGCATGTCAAGGCTGAGTTTCAGGGCGAAGTTTTGGATAAAATTTCCGGAATTTTAAGTGATGAAGAAAAAGATATTGTGCGCCGTGCGCGAAACATGCCTTCGACTACTTTTCGACGTGCAAACCAGTCTCTCCACCGTCATGCAACGGCCTTAGAAGCTCTTATCGGCTTTAATTATATGCATGACAAAAATCGCTATAACGAATTGCTGCAAGCGATTTCTGAGTTTGTTGAAGTTTAATTAAGAAACGAATTTCTGTGATTGTCTCTGCCCCCGAGTCGATACGGAATAAATTTTTCTATAGATGAGTTTAGTTTCGAAATTTCCTCATTTGCAATCTTTTCAGGATAAGCTTGATGGTAACTTTCGGTTGCCATTATAAGTCCATTGGATTTCTTGGTAAGTTCTTTTATAAAATCAAGCGGCTGCTTGAATTTATCATAATAAAAATAAGGGTGCGCGAAAGCCAAGAAACTACCTTTGTCACTGCTAAAAATATTTATTATTTCTTCAAAAGTATTTTCTCCGGCAGCAATGACTGTGCCTTCTGGATTCATGTGCGGTTGCAAATTGCGTCTTATAGTCTGTATTGAAGGGGTTTCTGCTGCATTTGACGGTAGAAACCCTTGTTCTTTTAATTCCCATATATTATTCTTTTTTGAAGATTTTGTCATAATATTCTGATATAATTCGTAGGGATTCAGCCCTGTGGATTTCGCGTGTGTATATATCGCAGCTTTGGCTTGGGTGTAGTTATGCAACTGCCAGTGCATATTCATTATGTGCCCTTCAGGCTTGGTTGTTGTTTTGTAGAATTTTATAAATTCTTCTTTTTTGAAATCAATTCCAGGAATAGCCTTATTGGCTTCTTCTAAGAATTTTTCTGTCATATTTTCTCTTTTAATTTTTGTCTTTGAAAGAAAATTTTGTAAATCTTTAGAAAAAGGGTTTATGCAATATGCCAAAATTTCTGATATTTCACAAGCATTGTTTGATTTAGGGGCTTCATGTGCAAAACTAAGTTCTACGCCCGGAACAAACCGCAGATTTTTGTATTTTTCAGGATTTGCGGCGATAATTTTTAGTGCGTCAACAACACCATCAACGCTATCATGATCAGTAAGCGCAAATATGAATTTTTGGCGTGTTTTTTCATATAGCTTGTCGGCATAGTCGGCAGCTTGGCTTAAAAGTACTTCTACTTTCCCAAGTCCGTCAGAATGTTCACTGTGGGAATGCAAATCCGCTTTAAATATTCCGTTCGCGATATTGTTATTGTTTGCTTTGTAGCTGTTTTCATTTAGAGTGGGTAAAATTTTGAGTAATTCTTCTTTTGATAAAACTCCGGATAAATTTTTAGGATTAATTTTCTCGCCTGTGATTGTGCTCAAGCCTTTTGCCAACATAGCTGCGTAACTATGTGTGATTGTGTAATGCCGCCAGCCTATAACTCCGCAAATCAGGCTGCCGGCAATGCCGGCACCAAGCAGAAGCTTGTTTTGGCTCTCAAGATTGGGTTTCACTTTTTGCGGTGAGAGTTCTATAAATCCATGCCAATTTTTGACCGAATTGTTTTGTTTTGTTAAAGCATTTGTTTTCATTTTACACCAAGAGTCTGTTTAATCTTTCAAATCTTTGCTTTATATCATCGTCATTCTTAAAATATTTTTCAAATTTATTGCTTTCGTCCCTTGATACACTTTTTATAATATCTTTTATTAACTCAAATTGTTTTTCAATAGACCATGTATCAAATATTTGTGATAGTTCTTCCCTGTTCCTAAGTTTTGTTTTGATGTCCTTCATTCCGTTGTTGATTTGTCTGTCATGTGCACCGATTTGTGCAACATTTGAAATCCAACAGAATACTGAATTATTCATTTTGTTCTGGATTCTTCCTTGTGCAAAATAATTTGTATCGAGTACAAGCCTTCCGTCTCTAACCGACTCTATAAAATATGCAAAATTTTTGGCATACTCTTTGCTTTTTCTTTTTAGTCCAAGCAGCCAGGCAAAATATATATTAAATTCTCCCGCAGTAAGGGGATTTATATCATATAATCTTTTTTCTTTAAAATATTGAAATTGTGCTTCCGTAAGAGGGTGTTCTTTCATTATTTCATCATACATGTCGAGAGTGGATTCAAGCTGCTTTATAGTATACACTTCAGGAAATGTGTCAGGGTTGTTCAAACTCATTATTCTTTGGTCGGTGTTATGCCATAATCGACCTTTGTATTGGGCAACTACATCGGCGTCACTACGATAAAGAGAATTGTTATTAATTACTACATAAGCTTTATCCAAGTCTGCTCCCGGTAATGCGCGTTGTAAACCGACAGAGCATGCAGGGTCAAATCCTGCAATCAACGCTTCGGTGGTTGAGTCAAGGCTGTCTTTAACATTTTTTTTGAATTCATCGGTTATTTTTGACGATGTTTTGGGAAGATTTGGAAATCCTGTAAATTCCTTGAAATATTCAATAAAACTCTTCTTGTATTTGTCCGGAATACGATCTAAAAAAGAGTAATTTTGAATTCTAACTATTTTATTTGTAGGATACTTAGAATCATCAAGAGCTTCATAATATTTGGCATTTGCAAATAATTTCCAATAAGACACGACACTTTCCAGAGAGCTTGGAATAAATTCCGGCATTCTTTGAGTAATGCCTTTAAACGTAGAAGTTTTGGCCGTATTATTATTAGTATGTGCAACATTAAATGCTGAATTTACTTTCATCACTACCCTAAATACTTTGCAGAAAAATGTAAGTTTATTTTAACAAAAAAACACTCATTTTGCAATATCGTAAATAATCTTTACAAATGCAGAAAAATGCGATTATTTTTGTAAAGAAATGTAAATTGCAACATTGCTCATTTTTGATAATCTCGCTGAAAATAAAAAAACAACACTATAAATTTGTTAAATAATATAAACAAATGACACATGGGCTCAAAAAATATGGTATTATATAAGAACCAAAGTAAATAAGTGTTATAAATACCCTTAATGGGTTGAGTAGGAAAAAGGAATACACGTTGCAATACCCATAACGCAATAATAGCAAGATTAGTAAATAAATTGTAAACAAATTGTAATTTAGTATAAGTATTAGTCAATAATTTCTGACAAGTTGTTTTTATATAAACATCTGTGTAGGAAAAGGAAAATGTCGGAGGAAAGACATGACAATTAGTGTGAATTCTAAGAAAAAACAAGTTAAAAAATCATTTGATGAATTATTGGTTGATTTGAGAACAAGTAATTCAGAAAAAGTCAGATACAACGCGGCAAGAGTGCTTGGTGAAATGGGTGATTCTTCTGCAGTTGATCCGTTGATTGATGTTTTGAAAAACGATAAAAACGGTTCTGTTCGTTTGTATGCAGCCCGCGCATTGGGTGAGCTTGGTGACAATACAGCTACAATCCCTCTTATTGAATCTTTAAGAGAAGACCGCAACGTTGACGTTCGCGTTCGTGCGGCTCGCGCTTTAGGTCGTTTGGGCGGAAAAATTGTTGTTGAACCGCTTGTAGAAGCATTAAACGACGAAAACCCTCAAGTTTGTATTACTGCAACAGACGCATTGATTGAGATAGGCGATGTTGCTACAGATTCTTTAATTGAGTCTTTAGACCACGAAAAAGTTAACGTAAGATGTGACGCTACACGTGCCTTGGGCGAAATCGGAAACGCTAAAGCTGTTGATAAAATTATTGAAATGCTTAAAGACGAATGGGTAAACGTAAGAATTTACGCTGTTACTTCATTGGGCAAATTAAGTGATACAAAAGCTGTTCCTGCTTTGATTGACGTTATGAAAAATCGCTCTGAAAATGACCTTGTAAGAGCGGGTGCGGCAGCAGCATTGGGTGTGCTTAGAGACCAAAGAGCTCTTCTTCCGCTTCGTGAATTGATTATGAATGCTGAAGAACTTGGTGAACTTGAAGATACAGCTTTGAAATCATTCAAAAAAATCATGGCTGCTAACTGGCAAGCTATTCCGGGTGCAACACCACAAAAGAAAACTGCTCAAGTATAGCTATAATAAATTTAAAAAGACTGTCGATTACAAAAGACAGTCTTTTTTTATGCAAGCTTTTGCTTTATAATTAAAGAGTATGAGATTGAAAAGGGATTAAGCGTGGGAAATACGGTTGTAGTCGGTGCTCAGTGGGGTGACGAAGGAAAAGCAAAAATTACGGATTTGCTTGCAACAGAAGCGGATATAATTATAAGATATCAAGGCGGCTGTAATGCAGGGCATACGGTCGTTGCAGATGGTAAAACATATAAGTTCCATTTGGTTCCGTCAGGTATTTTGTACAAAGGCAAAACTTGTGTTATTTCGGCAGGTACGGTAATTTATCCTGAAATGCTGCAAAAAGAAATTAATGAACTTCAAAAAGAAGGCGTGTCTCTGGACGGCTTGAAAATTCATCCGCTTGCGTCAATCACGCTGCCTTGGCACATTGATATAGACGGCAGAAGCGAAAGTGGCGCGGCTAAAACAAAAATCGGGACAACTAAAAAAGGTATAGGACCTACTTATTCTGATAAAATCGGCAGATATGGTTTAAAAGTGGAAGATTTATACGACGATGAACACCTTTGTGAAAAGCTTGATAATATTTTGCCGTTAAAAAATAAAATTTTAAAAGAAGTATACGGAATTGAGGAATATTCAAAAGAGGAAGTTCTTGAACTATGCAGAAAATACGCTGAGATTTTCCGCCCGTATGTTTTTGAGAATTGGCAGGAAGTTTTCCATAAGGCTGTCAAAGAGAATAAAAAAATTCTTTTTGAAGGCGCTCAGGGCGTTATGCTTGATATTGACTGGGGTACTTATCCGTTCGTTACAAGCTCGAATCCTGTTGCGGGCGGTGCGGCTACGGGTTCCGGAATGGGTGTTAATTCTATCGATGAGGCAGTCGGTGTTATGAAAGCCTATGTTACAAGAGTGGGCGAGGGACCGTTTATTAGCGAATTGACAGACGAGACAGGGCGGCAAATTCAGACCATTGGTGCGGAATATGGGGTTACCACAGGGCGTGCGAGACGCTGCGGCTGGTTTGACGCTGTAATCGCAAAATATGCAGCTCTGGTCAGTGGGTTGACTTCTATTGCTCTTACAAAGATAGATATTTTGGATTCGTTTGAGGAAATTAGTGTTTGTGTGGCATATAAAGATAAGCGCGATGGGAAAATTTACGAATATTATCCGACAAATATTAATCTTCATAAATATTTGGAACCTGTTTACGAGACGCATAAAGGATGGAAAGAAAAGATTTCTCATTGCAAAACATACGACGAATTACCTGAAAATGCAAAAAAATATCTTAAAAGATTAGAAGAACTTATTGGAGTTAAAATCTCAATTATTTCAGTCGGAGCGAACCGCGATCAGACAATTATTCTCGAGAATCCGATGAAAAAATAGTTTTTGTAACGAAATATTTAAAAAAATTGTCTCAAAGCAGATTTGAGGCAATTTTTTTATCGTTTTGTTTTAATTAATACGAAGGAGTGTGCGATGACAAAGGTCAATGACAATCAGCCTGTAATCAACCCTCAAATGAAATTTGCCCCGCGTAAATCCGGGGTTGTCCATGTGCCTCCTGTATATAAATACTCGCTTTATGATGAATTAAAGCTTGGAGAAAAGCAGTACAAAAGTATTGCAGGCTCCATTAAAAGACGGCATATGGCTGCAATTGCAGAAAAACACCCTAACCTTAAATCAAATATCTATAGTGTAATAAAGCTTGGTGGACTTGTTTTGTGCGGCTACTTGGGGGTGAGGTATCGTCATTCGCTGCCGCTGCTGCGCGGAATTTGCAAGACGCCTAAGAAAACCCCACCGGACTTTAAAACTGATATGCATAAAATTTGGAAAAGTATTGTTAAAAACTAATATTTGCTGTTTTCTTCTGCTATAATTCTGTTAAGCAGGTGGGAGAATGTTTTGTTTTTAGAAAGTTTAGAGCTTAAAAATTACAGGAATTATGAGACTGTAAAAGTTGATTTTGGCTCCAATATAACTTTAATTACCGGTAAAAATGCACAGGGGAAAACGAACCTTCTGGAGGCTATTCAATTTTTGGCGTCTTTATCTTCAAGCCGTGCTAAGACAGACAACGAGCTTGTTTTATGGCAGAAAGATTTTGCAGTTGTATTTGGTAAAGTTAAAAAAGAAGGCAATGAATTTGAACTTGAAGCGATTTTGAACCCGCCAAAACGTAAAATTTTAAAAGTTAACGGAGTAAAAAAGGGGAAATCGTCTGAATTTATACGATATTTAAGCGTGGTGAGCTTCAGTGTTTCAGATTTGCTGCTTTTGCGCGGGAATCCTGATGATAGGCGTTCTTGGCTCGATACTGCGATAGCGCAGATTTATCCTGCATATTCAGACAGGCTTCAAAAATACAATAAAATTAAGACCCAAAAAAACAACTATCTCAAAGAAATAAAAGGCAATTTGTCATGTGATACCGGGCTTTTAGATGTGTTGAATTTGCAGTTAGCTATTGCAGGCAGCAATATTATTTTCCTGCGTTTAAAATTTATGAAAGAATTGCTGAAATTGGCGCAAATTAAGCATTCAGAAATAGCTGAAAATGAAGTATTGACAATGGTTTATAACTCTAAGGTCTTAGATGATTTTGATGTCTTAAATGACGATATTTTGGAAGTTGAAGAGATTTCAAAGGCATACGAAAATAGACTCGAACTCAGAAAAACGGAAGAAATTATCCGTGGTCAGGCGCTTGTGGGGCCGCATAGGGATGATATTTCATTTTTTATCAACGATATTGAGGCAAAAAAGTTCGCTTCTCAAGGGCAGCAACGAACAATTGTGCTTTCGCTAAAACTTTCTGAGATTTGGCTGGTAGAGCAAAAAATCGGCGAAATGCCGATCCTGTTACTTGATGATGTCCTGGCAGAACTCGATGATATTCGTCAGGGCTACCTTTTGGATGCAATCGGTAAGGATACGCAAACTATTATTACATCGGTTGACACTTTGCAGTTTAAAGAAAGCTATCTGGAGAAGGTCGATGTATTGAAAATCAAAGAGGGTGAACTTATACAATAAAAACGAGGCTTTGAAATTCTGCCTCGTTTTTTATTTGTTTTTTTTATTTTATTTTATTTTATTTTATTTTATTTTATTCTTCGATTTTGCGTTCTGAGATGAACATCGCAGAAATAGCCGCGATTAGCAGCAATATTCCGCCGACGAAGAACGAATATTCCCAATGGTGGTTTGTGACGCCGTTGCCGAGGTTGATTACGCATTTGTTGATAAACCAGGCAAGAACTGTGCATACAAGTACTTGAGGACCTGCGATAAAGATATTAAAAATCCCCATAATCGAGCCTTCCGAGCCTTTTTTGATGTGCTCTGAAAGCATTGCAAACGGAAGAGCCAAAATACTTGCCCAACCGATACCTGCGAATGCCATCAGCACCATAACGGCTGTCTTATCGATAGTCAGGGCTAATCCAAAGAAGGTAATAGCCATAATTACCAGTGCTGCAATGTGTACTTTTTTGTTTCCGAATTTAGAAGACAAAAGTCCGATTGGAATTGAAACTAAGAAACAAATCAGATTGAAAACAGCAAAACCAATTGATGAGTAGTTTGTTGCGTCTGTAGAAGTCTGTGCAAATTGTGCTTTCATTGCCGCAGTCATGCTTGCTGCATCAGGCACGCCAAAAACAGTGTGGACAGCGAATTGTGTGAAGAAAATCAGCAAACTCATTACACCAAGCCAGGTGAAAAACTGCATTGCGCAGATTTTGAATACGTCAGGAGACGCGTTAAAGAAAGATTTTAAATTTTCTATGAAAGTAGGTTGTTTAACTTTTTCAGCGGTCGGTTCAGTTGCAGTTTTGCGCTCTTGCGTCATTATGCAAGTCCAAATCATAGCTAGAGAAAATGCTAATGCTGCCATTAAAAATTGTGCCTTGACCGACATTTGGTAGCCGAATGCCCAGTTTAAAAACGGAGCAGTTCCGGCTGCAATTACCGAGCCGAGGCCGATTGCAAAGCTTAAAAATGAATTTGCTACAGCATGCTGTTCGATAGGAACATTGTCAGGGATTAAAGCTCTGTAAGGTCCTTGTGCTGCGTTGATACAAGCATCTATGACCCAAATCATTATCGCTGCAATCATCAAACCTGTCCATACAGGCAGATTCAAATGAAGATTTTCAGCTAAGCCGCGAGCAATGTCGCCGCTTTGCGGGAAAACCCACAATGCCAGAGACGCTAATAGTGCACCTGCAAGAAGATACGGTCTTCTTTTACCGAAACGTGTTTCAGTGCTGTCTGACATTGCGCCGATTATCGGCTGGACAACCATTCCTGTGACAGGTCCTGCAAGCCAGATTAAACCGTACAATAGCGGTGATGCACCGAGCCCTTCAGTTACCGGGCCTGAAAGAATTATTCTCATCTGCCACGCAAATTGGAGCCCGAAAAAGCCCAAACAGAAGTTTAAGAGCTGAGCTGTCGTAAATTTCTTCATCTTTTTAAAATCTCCATATTATTCAAAATTTTTCCTCATTTTAGCATAAATTATAGTATAATAAAAACTATGCTTAACGAGAAAAAAATAGTTGTTATTATGCCGGCCTACAACGCTGAAAAAACGCTGGAGCAAACCTATTCCGAAATAAGTTTTTCGCTTGTGGATGAAGTTATTTTGACAGATGACAATTCTGCCGATAACACCAAGGAAATTGCGAAAAATCTTAATATAACCACCATAGTGCATACAAAAAATCGAGGCTACGGAGGGAATCAGAAATCTTGCTATGCTGCCGCTTTAAAGGCTGATGCTGATATTGTTATAATGCTTCATCCTGATTATCAGTACAGCCCAAAGCTTATTACGGCGATTGCGGCGATGATGGCATATGGCCAGTATGACGCAGTTGTTGCCTCCAGAATGCTCTCCAATTCAGCCTTAAAAGGCGGTATGCCCCTTTATAAATTTATAGCTAACAAATTTTTAACAGCGTTTCAAAATATTCTTATGGGCGAAAAATTGTCCGAATATCATACCGGATTCCGCGGATTTACACGGGAAATACTCGAAACCCTCCCTCTTGAATCATGCGATGATGATTTTATCTTCGACAACGAAATGCTTGCGTTAATTTTCTATCATAAATTTAAAATCGGTGAAGTTTCTTGTCCGACAAAGTATTTTCCTGAGGCGTCTTCAATAAACCTTATAAGAAGTATAAAATACGGGCTTGGAGTTTTGAAAGTCAGCGTTTTATATGCTCTCGCAAAGGCAAATATTTATAGGGCAGCGATTTTTAAAAAAAATGCTAAAAAAATTGATATAACTATGGATTTAAATTATTACTATAAAAAAGCTTGAAAACATTATATGAATATGTTTCCATATCCTCTTAGTAAAGTATACCGCTGTCATTCTGAGCTCAGTAAAGGAGCCCATAGCATTATCCCGACTGTCATCCTGAACTTGTTTCAGGATCTTAACAAAACTCAAGCTGAGTTTTATTTGAAATAATGACAAATTACTGACAAGATAGATCCTGAAACAAGTTCAGGATGACAGGAATGAGTCTGCCCTTATCTGGCTTGAATCTACAGGTTTAAGCATTTTAGTCCTGGAAACTTTGATATTCTTTTTGTTGAGCGACCGCCGAGAGCGCCAAAGGGACGGTAGACTGCTCCTCTATACGGTTGATTTTTCGCGTCAAAATGATTTTTTTTGACTTTTTTGACGACATCATTATGTATAATATAGGTATAATTTCAAGGAAACGGTTAGGAGCTTAAAATGACTTTATACGGTGGTATTCAGTTTAAAGATACCGGTATCAGCGCCAATCTGAGGGCAATGCACATTGATACCGAGCTTTTCGGTATAGCCAACGATAATATCAACGGATTTGACAAAATCGGTTATCAGCGAAAAGAGCCTGTTTTGTCGTCTTTTAGCTCTATAATTGGGGTGCACGGACTTTCTGTCAGTAAGGATGATTCCGTTGGTCGACTCGACTATTCACGTAACCCTCTCGACCTATCCTTGTCTGAAAAAGGTTATTTTCAAGTAGAAGGTGCAGAAGGTGTAAAAAATACCCGTGATGGACGTTTTAAGCTTGATGTTATGGGCAATTTGCTATCTCAGGAAGACGGTAAAGTGCTGGCAAACAACGGTATGCCAATTGTTTTACCTTTTGCCCCGCGTCAACTTGAAGATATAAAAATAAATAACAAAGGTGAGATGAGGGTTTTCAATCCTAAATCTAACAAGCTTGAATACGTGGCAACGCTTTCCGTAGTAACAGATAAGGGGCTTGCTGTTATGGATCCGGGTGTTGCCCAGGGATTTAACGAAGCTTCCAACGTGAACATGAACTCTGAGGTGCTCTCACTTGTCGGTGTCAGACGTAATTTTGAGGCAAACAGAAAAATGTTTGTGCTTCAAAATTCAAACCTCAAAAAAGCAATACAAGATTTAAGCAGCGGTGTATAAGGACTGATTTATGTATAATTTACAGGGTATTTTAAGAAAAAACGTAATAAATGCGAATATGCAGTTTGAAAGATTAGGCTATGTAACTTCAAACGTTACAAACTACAATACAAATGCATATAAACCTGTTCGTTTCGAGTCTATGCTTAATGAGGACGGATATCTGACAGGCGTGTTGAGAACGGATTTTTCTCAAGGTTCTCTGCGTTTGACTCAGCGTGAGTTTGATGTTGCGATTGATGGTACAGGTTTTATTCCCGTAACATCAGAAAGCGGCGAAGTGACCTATACCCGCGATGGTTCCTTCAAAACAAATACTGAGGGATATTTGATTACCAATGACGGTCATATGGTCGGTGACGGCATAAAACTTCCTTATAATTACTATAAAGTTACGGTCAAAGAGGACGGTACGGTGCAGTGCCTGTCTTCTAACGACGCAAAGCCGGAAACCGTTGGTAAAATCCCGCTTGTAATGTTTGCTAATGCCGAGGGTTTGAAATCCGCAAACAACAATAAATATATTGCGACACAAGAATCAGGCGAGCCGATTTTGGTTAAAAACCACAACGAGTTTAAACAAGGCTATCTTGAAATGTCTAAAACGAATATATATTCAAGCGTTAATGACGTTTTGAGATTGAATGCGTCAATGATTGCGAGCACCAAACTGATGAAAGTGGTCGATGACATGTACTATAAAGCGGTCAACTTAGATCAATAATAAGGGGAGCGAAAAATGACTTATACACCAACCGATTCAATAGGAAAAGCGAATTTAGTGCTGGATTTGGCAGCACAGCGCCAGCGTGCCTTGGGGTCTAACATTGCAAATATCGATACTCCGGGGTACCGCAGAAAAGATATCGAATTCGGGCAATATTTGGGCTACATGAACAGTCCGATGGAAACCGAGCTTACGACGAAACTGGGGCCGAGTGCCGTGATTGAGTCTGTCGGGGCGCAAGACATTGACCCTGCTTTTGAGCTTGCCGAAATGCAGAAAAACGGTCTTATTTACACAGTTGCCGCTCGCAGGATGTCTAACGTTATTACCGAAATGAAAACTGTCATAAACGTGGGTAAATAATTTTTCCTTTAAAACTGTTTCTTGTTTTTTGTGTTTTTTTGGGGTAAGTTATGGGTATTAAACAAGAATTAGTCTTTGAAATAGGAGAAAACTCATGACTGAAAGAAAATTAGTAGGAACAAATGAAATGTTCAAAAAAGCTCTCGAAGGCAAATATGCTATCGGTGCTTACAACGTAA
>CAYWSX010000008.1:0-96185 GCA_964461115.1 uncultured Muribaculaceae bacterium
CCAGATATATAATTTATGTACAAACGAGGAGGGTATTATGAAAATTTCTGCAATCACTAATACACAAAACAATTTAAAACCGAATTTTAAAGGAAGATTTAACGCAATTGAGCTTAACGCCGACAGGGTAGCCCAATTCAAAAAAATCGGAGAAAATCCTAAAAAATTGCGAGAGCTTATTGAAATTATGGAAAGTACTTACCAAGAAGCCAAAGAATATATTGAAAGAAAAGGGCTGGGGTTATGGGTTAAGGATTTAGAGCATATGGGCAAATTTGTTGAAAACTGTAAACAAAAACCTTCCCGCGCCGCTACTTTCTTCGTAAACAAATTCAGCAACAAAAACACACCTTTTTATCAAACATATGGAGTTCACAAGAATAGCTCGCAATTTGAGAAAGACCTTGATTTAATATTTACGGTAGAAGCCGAAATGGAACGTAATTTTAACCATTTACCTATACGATAAACTTATTAATTAAATAAATAGGAGAATAACAATGAATGTTAACAAAGTTTCAAGCCCTGTAAGCTTTAAGGCTTACGCACCCTCAGACTGCAATGTTAGAATCGTAAGACACATACATCGCCTTGCAACAAAAGACGGCGGTACGAATAGACTCCTAGACTTTTTGGATGACAGCCAAAAAGCATTTAAGAATGAGGTAAAAGACGCACGTGACCCATACTGGGGGGAAATAGCTGCTAAATATACAAAACTTGTTGAAGATTTCAGAAAAGACCCCAAAAAATTCCTTAAAATTCTTTCTAATGCTCTTCGAAAAGACCAGATATCTTATGGTCATCCCAAACCGGGGAAACACTTTGATGAGTTTAATACGAATTTTACAGCTGAATACGCGATTAGACACAGGTACAACATTCCTAGGCTCTCTACTTAATTTTAGACTTGCACTCAAGGCCTAAAAAAGTGTATAATTGCATAATAACTTGAGTTTATAGAGGATTTTATATGAAATTAACCGTTTTGGGTGCAGGCTGCTGGGGATTAACTCTTGCGTGGCTTTTAACTGATAACTTTGACGAAGTCTGTGTTTGGGGCAGAGAACAGGATTTATCCGAGGAGCTTAAAACACAGAAAAAATGCAGCAAACCGCTTGAAGTAAAGCTTGACAGCAAAGTTGAGATAACATCTGACCTAAAAGCTGCTATTAACGGCGCAGATATCATTTTACTCGTTGTCGCAACAGGCGGCATTCGTAATGTTTGCCGGCAAATTGGAGAAATCGGACTAAACAAAGACCAAATTATCGTTAATCTATCAAAAGGTCTTGAATTAGATACATTTTTGAGAATGTCAGAGGTTATGAAGCAGGAGCTTCCTGACGCAAATATTGCAGTTCTTTCGGGCCCGACTCTTGCAAAAGAAGTTCTGGCGGGAATGCCGACTCTTGCGAGCGTAGCGTCTGAAAATATGGAAATAGCGAAAAAAGTACAGCATGCCTGCACAGTTCCAAATAAATTCAGACTTTATACAAACTCCGATGTTGTAGGTGTGGAGCTTGGCGGCAGTTTAAAGAACGTAATTGCTATAGCAAGCGGATTCGCTGATGCTATGGGGCTCGGCGACAACCTGAGAGGTGCCCTTTTGACACGAGGCATGGCCGAAATTGTCAGAATAAGTCTCGCACTCGGCGCAAACCCTTCAACACTCTACGGTTTATCAGGCATGGGCGACTTAATCGCGACCTGTTCCAGCCCTATGTCCAGAAACTTTACCGTAGGCGCAATGCTCGGCAAAGGAAAGAAAATTAATGATATTTTAAACGAACTCGGCTCTGTTGCAGAAGGGGTAAAAACCTCAAAAGCCGTTTGCGGTCTTGCAAAAAAATTAAATATTGATGTCCCTGTGGCAAATGCTATTTACGAGGCTGTATACACCGATATCACTCCGCAGCAGCTTGTTGAAAAACTAATGACACGTAAACTTAAGGAAGAAGATACTTATAATTTTCAGTAATTTGTAACGCTTTGTTAAAATTCCCTTATAACTCTAACAAAGAAAAAAATTCCTGCGGTTTAATCTATCAGAACGATGTCATTTTACGTCATGTCCGCTAAAATGAAAAGAAATTAGAGAGAAACTAACACGAATCTATCAAAACTTTCAGTTTTGTTATTATACAAGGAGAGCAATTAAATACTATGGTCGACAGTCATTCACTAAACAATGTTAGCGGTCCTACATCTGCATTTAATTTTAAAAGTGGAGATATATCGGGTACTGCGGCAAAAACCTCAGATGAAAAAATGGGGCAAGGCGGTGAATACTTCATGCAATATCAGGAAGATGAAATGATGCGGCCTGATGAGCGCTACGTTGACCGTTCGGCACAGCTCAGAGCGACATTGAATTCTCTTGCGATGATGAATGTAGCCAACATAATGAAAACAACCAAAAAACCAAAAGACTTAAATGAAAATAGCGAAGACAACGAAAATAAAGAAGAAAAACAACAGCAAAAATCGCAAAAACAAAAATTAGAAGAAGATTACGAATTGAGCCCTGAAGATTAAACACAAATCAGGGCTTTTTTATATTTAAAATACTAAATTTAGTAAACCTTGAACCGCAGTGGAACCATGATTATTTTCCGGCATAGGTTTTTTCTGATTTTTAACAGGTCGGGTTAATGGCGGAGGTGTAACAGGCTTTTTTGCTTTTACTTTTACTTTGGTTTTGGCTTTAAGTTCTGCTGCCTCAAGTTTTTTTGCCGCTTTTTGATCAGCTTTTAACTTTGTAAAATATTCCGGCATGTAAGAGCACACGTCAGGGATATTTTCATAATATTTAAAAACTCTTTGCATTGCATTTGACGGCAAAATCCTAAAACCTACAACTTTAGGCATACCTTTTGAGTTTATTTCGGTAATTAAATCCAATCCGACTTCGCCTTTTGTAGGAGTTGATGCTCGTTTTCCCGGATTTGAATATAAATTACTTACAAGTTCGTCTAATGCACTCATAGGGAAACCTTTTTCTTTTTCTTTCTGAACTTGAAATCTGTGCAAAACCATATCGTCTGCGTCCAAGTCCGTTGCCGCAGCCCTGACATAAGCAGGAAGCTTTCCTCCTATTTCACGATAGCGCCCTAAACCCAAACTAGTTGTTTGCAATGAGGGCAATCTATCTTTTTTCATTATGCCTGCTTCGCGAAACTCCTTCAGCAATGCCATGTAAATAGGATTTCTTTTCCGCTCGGGATGTTTAAATAAATTATTTATATTACGCGCCAACTGCATACATGCAGATTTTAAATCATCCGGGTCGCAAATTAAATTATAAATAGGATTGCCCTTTGTATCATAACTTTTTTGAACTGCACGCACAAACATAACCGTACCGAAACTAGGGCGGTGCGGTAAACTTTTGTTATTAGGCTGTACAGAAATCGGATTAATCATCATAAAATAAACACCTTTTTATTCTATATTTTTTCCATGATTTTGTCGAGTTTTTGGGGCAGTAAATCTTTTATTTGTAACATAAAACGCCTAAAAAAAATTTTTGTCACTTTTAAGAAAAATTATTACAAAAATGTAAGAATTGTTATAAATTCGCTTTATTTATGGTAAAATCTGGTGACATATAATACAGTAGATAAATAAGGATTTTAATATGATTTCAGTCAACGATTTACGAACCGGTTTAACTCTTCAAATTGATCACGGCTTGTGGAGTGTGCTTGAATTTTTACACGTAAAACCGGGCAAAGGCGCTGCTTTTGTAAGAACAAAGCTGAAAAACGTTGAATCGGGACAAGTTATCGAAAAAACCTTCAGAGCAGGTGAAAAAGTAGCAAAAGCCTCTCTTGATAAACGCACAATGCAGTATCTGTACAAAGAAGCTGCTGACTTCGTTATGATGGATATGGAATCATACGAACAATTAAATATCCCTGAAAAGGCAGTCGGAGATGGCGTTAAATACCTTAAAGAAAATATGGAATTAAACATATTGTTTCATGACGGCAAAATCATCGGCGTAGACATTCCTAACCACGTTGAACTTGAAGTTGTAGATACTCCTCCTGCTGAAAAAGGAAATACATCTCAAGGCGGGACAAAGCCTGCAACTCTTGAAACAGGTGCGATTGTTAACGTTCCGTTCTTTATTGTTAACGGTAACAAAATCAGAGTTGACACAAGAACAAATGAGTACTTAGATAGAGTATAATATGATTATTAAAAGGAAAAGTGAAATGAAATTCGATTTAGAATACATTGAAAAGCTGGTCTCCCTAGTTTCAGACTCACAGCTTACAGAGTTGGCATTGGAAGACGGCGAAAAAGCTATCTTGCTTAAAAAAGAAAAAGAATTGGTTACCGCACAGACAGTTTCGGTTGCGCCGCAAGTTGTTGCTCAAGCTGGAGCACCTACAGCGTCAAAATCTGCTGTTTCCGCAGAAACAGCTGCTGAAGCAAAATCAGAAGAAAAAGGGAACCCTGTTATTTCACCTATGGTGGGAACATACTACGGCTCACCTTCTCCCGGAGCTAAAACATTTGTTCAGGTAGGTGATATTGTTTCTAAAGGTCAAGTTGTATGTATTATTGAAGCAATGAAACTTATGAACGAAATTGAGTCTGAAGTTTCAGGCAAAGTCACTAAAATTATGGTTGAAGACGGACAGCCTGTTGAATACGGTCAAGTTTTAATGTACGTTGAATAATTCATGTCATAATATTACCGTAACCATGGGGTACAGAGGATTAAGAATAAATGATTAAAAAAGTATTGATTGCAAATAGAGGCGAAATTGCGCTGAGAATTATAAGAGCCTGTAAAGAACTTGGCGTAAAGACGGTAGCTGTATACTCACAAGCAGATGCGGACAGTTTGCACGTTACATTTGCAGACGAAGCATACTGCATAGGACCTGCTCAATCCGCACAAAGTTATTTGAACATCCCTGCTATAATCTCTGCCGCGCTGACAAGCGGTGCAGACGCAATCCACCCCGGATACGGATTTATGTCCGAACGTGCGGATTTCGTTGATATCTGTACAGACCACGGGTTGAAATTTATCGGCCCCACATCTGACGCGATGAGAAAAATGGGCGACAAAGCAACTGCAAGAAAAACCATGCAGGCGCACAACGTACCTACAACACCGGGAACAGACCTTGTTGCAAATAACGATGATGCAATCTCGTTTGCGCAAAAAGCAGGCTATCCCGTAATTGTAAAAGCAACAGCAGGCGGCGGCGGAAAAGGTATGAGAATTGCAAACAGTGATTCTGAACTTGTTGACGCAATTCAGCTTTGTCAAACAGAAGCACAAAATTCTTTCGGAAACGCAGGGGTCTATATTGAAAAATACTTGATTAATCCTCGCCACATTGAGGTTCAGATTATCGCTGACAGCCACGGAAACGTTTGTCACCTAGGAGAGAGAGACTGCTCTATTCAAAGAAGACACCAAAAACTTCTTGAAGAAGCACCAAGCCCGGCAATCGACGCTAAAACCCGCGAAGCTATGGGACAAGCAGCTGTTACTGCGGCAAAAGCTATTAATTATGAAGGTGCAGGTACAATCGAATTCTTATTAAACAACGACGGAAACTGGTATTTCATGGAAATGAACACCAGAATTCAGGTTGAACACTGTGTATCTGAAATGATTTCAGGTGTTGACCTTCTTAAAGAACAGATTCGCGTTGCGAGCGGTGAAAAATTATCGTTTACGCAAGATGATATAAAGTTAAAAGGACACGCAATCGAATGCCGCATTAACGCCGAAGACTCGGAAAAAGACTTTATGCCTTGCCCGGGTAAAATCAATGGCTACATAGCACCGGGCGGATTTGGCGTAAGAGTTGATTCTCACTCATACACAGGCTATTCAATCCCGCCTTATTACGATTCAATGATAGGTAAACTTATATGCTGGGGCGTGGACAGAGAAGATGCAAGAACACGTATGCTGCGCGCTTTGGATGAGTTTGTTATCACTGGTATCAAAACAACAATTCCTTATCATAAAAAGCTTTTAACAAACGATGTGTTTATTAGCGGGAATTTCAACACAGGCTTTATAACCGAACATATGACGGTAAAAGCTGTGGAAAAAGAAACAACAAGCGTATAGTTTTCGTGCTTTAAATTTTAAGAACCGCCTAAATCACAAAGGGCGGTTTTTTATTTTCGGTAAAGCATTAAAACCGTGTTTACATCACGCGCTGAAAGAGATTTTTTCCCGACATAATTAATTGCGCTCATAATATCGGAATCATTGGGGCTATGCCCTTGTAAACCTATTGCGTGACCGATTTCATGCAAAGCAGTTGAATAAACAACACTTTCACTCAAAGGCTGCGAAGTAGAAGGATTAATTTTCAACAATTGAATATCGGCTCTATAAATAACATTATTTTTAGCTTGAATCGTCGCAAGACCTGCTTCGTACTGAGAAGTTTTGCCTTGAGTACTCAAGGTGTCTGTCATACTGACAGTAATCTGTGCATTATTGATATTCCCCGTGAAATTAAAACTCAAGACACCATCCAAAGCTTTTTGCCAATTTGAAAAAGCATTTTTTACCAAACTTGAATAATCTGACGGCACAACATATACATTAATAGGCATTTGTGTCCATTTTACATAATTTCCGTTCATTTTGACAAAATCCAAATAATTTTCTCCTTCAAAAGCCTTTTGTGACAGGGATTCTGAAGTATTATGGTTCAGGTTATACATAGACTGCATTGCCAGTTTCGAAATAGATTTATTTGGAGAAAATGTAATAATTTTCCCGTATTCTTGCTTTGCTCTTAACAAATCATCCGTGAAAACATATGTATGCGCCAAAAAGTAACGGCAGGAGTAATTCTCAGGATTATTCTGAAGTTCCTGCAAAAACAGTATTTGTGCGCCAGAATAATTCTGTTTATAGAATTCCTTTTTCCCTGCTTCAAAAAAGTCCTGTGCAAAAACCTTGCAAGGCAGAAAAAAGAGTAAAAATAACGCAAAAATCTTTTTCATCATTGATATTATAGGAGATGAGAAGAGAAAATACAAATTTTTGTCGTACAATTAGTGAGTAATAAGAATTAAAGGAAGTTATAATGAATTTAGGTTATCTGGGCAAGTTATGGGATTTTATCAAGAAACATCCTGACTTTTTTACATTTTTAGGTTTGTCAATTTTATTTTATTTTATATTTTTCCACAATATTGGCACATATGCGCTTATGGATGTAGATGAAACCCGCTATGTGGCAATGTCTCGCGACATGCTGCACACAAAAGATTTTTTAACGCTATATCTTAACGGCGACTACTTTTTTGAAAAACCACCGCTTTATTTCTGGGGTGAGTGCTTGTCCTTCCTGACTTTTGGAAGCGTAAGCGAATTCAGTGCAAGATTTCCTGTCGCTCTATACGGTACCTGCTCTGCATTTTTACTTTATTTCGTCGGAAAGCGTGCAATTTCAAGAAGATACGGTGTTATTTCAGCATTAATTCTTGCAACAAGCGTAGAGTTCATGATTTTGGCAAAATTCGCTATTCTTGATATTCTGCTTGCAGCTTGCGTCGGTTTTTCAATATATTTCGGCTTTTTGACATACTTTTGCAAAGAAGAAAACAAAAAACACTGGTGGTGGTTGTTCTATATATTTGCAGGACTTGCAGTACTTGCAAAAGGTATACCGGGATTCATCATCCCTTTCGGCACTATGTTTTTCGCTTCGATAATAAGCAAAAGATTTAAAGAAGCTTTGAAACCAAAATATTTGTTTGTCGGATTGTTTGTTTTCTTCTCAATTGTGCTTCCGTGGCACATTGTAATGTTCAAAATTCACGACCCGCTGTTTTTTAACGAATATGTTATGAAACACCACCTTTCACGCTTCCTCGGCTCGGCTGAACTAGGACGTGAACAGCCTTGGTATTTCTTTATTTTAACTGTAATCGTCGGTTTAATTCCTTGGACGTTTTCAGCAATTACAACAGGGATTGCAAAAATTAAATCCTTGAAAGTGTTTTCTAAACTTGATTTTTACAAAAATTTCGATTTTGAAGCGCTTACAAACACGCAAAAATATTTAGTTTTAAACACAATCGGTTTTTTGGTAACAATGATTTTCTTTTCATCGTCCACAACAAAACTGATTACATATATAATGCCTGTGTACTTCTTCACAGCTTGCATAATGGCTTATGTTTGGGAAAAGTTCATAACTAACGGAGAAAATGCAAAACCGATTAAAATCTCTGTTTATATTTTCAGCACAATTTTTGCAATTGCAGGTATCGGCGTATTATTCATCAACTTTATACCTATTCCTAAAGAAATTCTCGCTGATCTGCTGCCTATAAAATGGTTTACAGGATTGACTCTTGCTATTCCGTCGATTGCTGCAATAATTTTCGCCGCAAAAGGAAAGCGAGCAGCAGTATTCGCTTCATACGTTGCTATGATGTTAGTTTTGTCGGCATATGGAATACCTAAATTCTTCACACTGGACTATAAATTCGGACAAAACGACCTCATCGAGTATGCAAAATCGGCACGCGCAAACAAAAATAAGATAGCAACTTTCGGTTTTGGCAGAAGATATTCCATTTTGTACTACTACGGCGGCGGCAAGATAGATTTTCAAGGCGATTTGGACTACAAATGGCTCAAAGAATATCTTTCAAAATCTGACACCGTAGTTGTCATTAAAAACAAAGAATTGGACGAAATAAGCCAAAAAGCTAATTTTCATGTCATACAACGCGGAGTAAAATATACTCTCGTGAGAGGAAACTAGGTTTTAGCAGCATTTTCGGAAGTTTTACGGGCGGTTACAAGCGATTGGCTCTTGTCAATTTCAATAACCGCCTTTATCACCGCATGAGCCATTAAAAGCACATAAGGGTTAAGCACGGACGCTCCCGACATATGTATTTTTTGGGTGCCGAGTTCGCTTTTTTCAATCGTTTCATGTTCGATAATTTCCATTTCTGTATGAAGCTTGTATTCCTCGGAACATTGTTTCAATTTTTCCTGCAACAACTCTTTCGGGAAAATTTTGGCACAATTAACGGACATATTGACCTTGTTAGTTTGCTCTAAAATCAACAGCACCTTAACATTGCCGTAATTTTCCGTTTGAATGAGAATTGTAATCGTATCATCAGATTCGTCACCGCTCTTTTCTCCTTGTGAGGAAAACTCGATATCAAAATTATTATTTTCACCAATCGGAAGCCAAGGCAGGTAAAGTAAAATCAGATTTTTCATAAACTGAGTGTTGGACATTTGCGCGTTCGGCATACAGGCATTTACAATAAATTGAAGCTCCTGAAGCTGTTTTGTATTTACATTTCCCGTTTTATTTAATAGAGACGTCAATTGCATAATCTTTGCCAGCGCATCTTTTCCGTTCATTTGCATAAGCGCCATCAAATCAGCAACATTGAGAGTATTCATATTCTGTAACTGAGATATGGCGTTTTTTGTTGTTGCAGACTGCATTGTCGCAATCAAATCCTTTAAACTACCGGGCAGATTAAGTAAATCTTTTACCAAAAGCGCCCTTTCCGCGCTGTCCATCTGCGAAAGCATAAATTGAGTATTGTAACTTGTCTGATGTTGAGTTTGTTGTTGAACCAAAACTTGTTTAGCCACAACAGCCGCGGCCTCAACTTGAACAGTATTATTTCCGCCCACGACAATATTTGAAGCGGCACGGCTTGGCTGATTCTTCAAAAATGAGCTTATAAAATTTCCTAATGGTGAAAATTCGTGCATAATTGCCTTTTTATCTTTAGTTATAAGAATATTATCCGGTTTTTCAACATGTTTGGCAACGGATATTTAAAGTAAATTTTTAAATAAAAAAGCCCCACAAATGTGGAGCATTTTTTATTAAACTTGCCCTGAGCCAGACTTGAACTGGCACGAGAGGTTAGTCTCATTGGATTTTAAGTCCAACGTGTCTACCGATTCCACCACCAGGGCAGTTTAATTAATATTTAATTTAATACAAAAACATCTATATGTCCAGCCTATATTATTTATTAAGATTTCATAATTTTCATATTGAGTGCCGAAGCGCCAAGCCTGAAAAGATTAATTATGATTGCCGTCGGGCTCGACATAAAGCCCGAGGAGTTGTTTAAAGAATAAAAAACCTGCTTTCGCAGGTTTTTAAAAAGTTTAAAATTGTTTTTTAAATTATCCCTTGAGATTTCATGGCCTTGGATATTTTTCTGAAAGCCGCAATATTTGCACCCGCAACGTAGTTTGTGCCGAAACCATATTCTTCTGCGGCAACTTTGCACTCATCAAAGATATCAGTCATAATTCTATCTAGTTTTTCATTAACTTCATCAAATGTCCAGAAAAATCTCATGCTGTTTTGGCACATTTCCAAAGCCGAAGTCGCTACACCACCTGCGTTTGCAGCTTTTGCAGGCCCCATCAACACACCATGTTCGAGGAAATAATCGATAGCTTCTTTGTTTGTCGGCATGTTTGCGCCTTCACCAACAGCAAAAACTCCGTTTTCAACAAGTACTTTTGCAGCCTCAAAATCAATTTCATTTTGAGTTGCACAAGGTAGAGCAACATCTGCTTTTATATTCCAAATATATGGTTTTCCGCCTTCGTTTTCGAAATATTTTGCAGAAGCATCATAATCCAAATACTCTTTAATTCTCGCTCTTTTTTCTTCTTTAAGTTCTTTAATTACATCTAAATTTATACCGTTTTCAGCATAAATACAGCCATTTGAATCGCTCATGGCAACAACGTTTGCACCATATTCCTGCGCTTTTTCACAAGCATAAATTGCAACGTTTCCTGAGCCCGAAATAAGAACTTTTTTACCTTGAAGCGAATTATTATTGGCTTTGAGCATTTCGCGCATGAAATAAATCAAACCGTATCCCGTAGCTTCTTTTCTCGCCAAAGATCCGCCGTAATCAAGCCCTTTACCGGTCAAAACACCGGCTTCATAGGCATTTTTAATTCGTCGATATTGACCGAATAAATATCCGATTTCTCTTGCTCCGACACCGATATCCCCTGCAGGAACATCCAAATCATGTCCGATGTGACGCTGTAATTCATTCATGAAACTCTGACAAAAACGCATAATCTCATCATCAGATTTACCTTTAGGGTTAAAGTCGCTTCCGCCTTTACCACCTCCGATAGGTAAGCCCGTCAAAGCGTTTTTAAAAATTTGCTCAAACGCTAAAAATTTCATAATACTCTGGTTAACCGTAGGATGGAATCTCAAACCGCCTTTGTACGGTCCTAAAACACCGTTAAATTGAACTCTGTAACCTCTGTTGACTTGAACCTGGTTGTTATCATCTGTCCAAGGCACTCTGAACGAAATTATTCTTTCAGGCTCAACTATACGCTCCAATAGGGCAATTTTTTCATATTCAGGGTGCTTATCTACTACCTTAGAAATCGTTGAAAGCACTTCGTCCACTGCTTGAATAAATTCAGGCTCGTGGCTGTTTTTTTCTTTTGCGTCATTCAAGACTCTTTCTAAATAAGCATTTACCATAATTTTCGTCCTTTATTTTGTGCGTTTTTAATAATAGCACATTTTTTTATCATTCGAACACAAATTAATTGTAAAATTTACAATTAATAATATTTTTTTCAGATACAGAGCGGGAACACGGCAAAAAAATTGTGATTTTTTTCACATTAGAGTATAATAAAACTGTTAGGGATAACCATGGATAAAAAAATTTCAGAAAAAGCAGTCAGCCGAATGACTTTATATCATTGCATTTTAACCGATTATATAACCTCGGGAATTGAGACGATTTCCAGCCCGCAAATCGCTTCATTGCTGCATATTGATGATTCTCAAGTGAGAAAAGATATCAGCTTTTTAGATAATTCCGGCAAATGCAGAGTCGGTTATCTTGTCAAAGAATTGAAAGCCTCTATCGAAAAAACCCTCGGGTTTGCAAAACCAAAAAACGCTATTATTATCGGAGCGGGAAATCTCGGAATGGCGCTTGCAAAGTACGACAACTTTTCAAATTACGGGTTAAACGTACTTGCGCTGTTTGATAATGACCCTAAAAAGATTAATACAACCGTTAACGGCAAAAAAATCCATGCCATTAAAGAATTTTCAAACTATGCAAAAAACTATGACGCTGATATGGCAATTTTAACTGTTCCACGCGAATTTGCACAAAAAACTGCAGATAATTTAGTAAAAGAAAACATAAAATACATTTGGAATTTTTCACCCGCTGTTCTCGATGTCCCGAAAGACGTTGAAGTATGGAACGAGAATCTTATGGGCAACTTCTTGCAGTTTGCATTTAAAATGAACGACTAATTTTAAAATTGCGAAAAAATCCATAAAAAAAAGCTATGAATTTAGGGGTTCATAGCTGTTCAGATTAGGGATATGTGTATCGTTCTCTAAGGAGTATAGTGTTATTATAGGCATGTGTTAAGAAATATAAATCATACGATGTTATGAATATAATTTCTTATACTCAATTAAATGTATGATGTATGAAAGGCTGGTTACAGCATGATTAGCGGGATTTTTTTAACCTGAGTTTGAGTCCCGCAAAAATTGTTTCAAAACTGAAATTATAAAGGTTTTTCATCTCTCCGGCCATGCAAAAACCGCATTTTTCACACAACCCGGCTGTTTTTCCTTGGCAGGTATCGGATTTTGTTCCGTCGGGCATGATAAAGTTTGAAATCCAGCATAAAGAACCATATTGTGGTTTCTGCATTTCTTTCAAGCCTGAAATCGTGTTCATGACAGGATAACCTTGCTTTTTCATCACAATAATTTTGTCTATAATTTCATTTTTATTTTCAACACATAAATAATCAGAATTGTTGTAAGGAGTGTGAAAATTAAGTGAAATTGAGGCTATATTAGGATTTTGAGCGGCAAATTTTATTGTATCTTCAACGCATTCCACATTAAACCTGTTTACAACCATATTTACGGAGAGATTTTTCTTATTATAACTATTTATGTGCGTTACAGCTTTTTCAAACGTTCCTGCGCCTCTGACTGCGTCGTGAAAGCGATTCATACCATCGAGACTAACCCAAATAGAATCAGCTGCCAGCCAATCAATAGGATTTTGCGCATTTGTGGTGACTGTTGTTGAGAAAAACCCGATTTCCTTTGCAAGAGAAATCAAATCATTAATATTTTTGCCGTTTTCATTCCACAACGTAGGCTCTCCGCCTTCAAAATCGACAAAACGTGAGCCTTGTTTGTAAGAATAAATGAGTTCTTCTTTAATCTGTTCAAAACTCTTTACAATTTTTTCATCTTTATCGATACAGCAGTGCTTGCAGCGCAAATTGCACTCACTATTGATAAAAAGCACCGTTTGAAGCGGCTTTTTTTTCCTCAAAAAGCGTATTTCAAAGTACCATTTTGCAAGATACAGAAGTTTTTTCATTTAAAAATTAAATCCCTTTAAATTTGAGAAGATAAGCAACGCAAAGCATAGCACTAAAATAAACCATAATATTGCGTGCCAAAAACCATCTAATCATAAACCAATCAATACCGAGTTCGGAAATTCTTTCCCAGTTTTCCATTTGTCCCATCCAAATTTGCGGAGTATGTTTTTTCTCAGCGCCGTTTAGGTATTCGACCATAAATTTAATTAAAACAACAGTCAATGGCAGCGTAAGAAGCGTCAGCAAGGCAAATTTCGGCATACCATAACGCATAGTACCGACAATCATGAGCCAATACGGATAAATTGCAAAGAAAATAAGCGCAGTCAGGCGCAAAACTTTAGTTTTCAGTATAACCGCAAGCGTATTCTTTTTCACCGCCTCATCAGCTTTCATATCCATTAAAGAATGAACGTAAAGAATGTTCGTAACAAGCGACCCGAGGGCAATTGAGGCAATTAAAAGTGAAAGACTCACAGTCCCGCAAGCGCAATAAAAAACACCATTCATCAGCAGAGGGCCAAACATAATTCCGACCACAATCTCACCAAGTCCATTATAGCTTAGCTTTAAAGGTGGAGCCGAATAGAAAAAACCTAAAAATGCGGCGATACCGGCAATGATTACCACCAAAAACCCGCGCTGAAAATACAAATATAATCCTGTTAGCGCCGCAAAACCGCCAAAAATAAGAGCTGACGCCAGAAGTTTATTTAAAGATGTTTTTCCGCCCAGCAAATAACTGCATTTTCCTACTCTGACAATATCTTCAAGTTCATTTCTTTTTTCAACGCTTCCGTTTTTAAAATCAAAATAATCATCAAGCAAATTCACACTCAAATGAGCCAAAAGAACCCCTACTATAGCGATTACAGCGAATTTAAAATTGAAATTCGGATAATTTGCCGCAATAAAAATACTTACCAGACAACCCCAAAAGCTCTGTGCCAAAGCGTGATAACGCGCATTTTCAAACCAAAATTTTACAGTTTCGATTAATTTCATTATTTCAAACTCCCATGCTCATCCGTTCCGCCTGTTTTCAAAAGATTGTACTTGTCCGCCAGCCTTGCCACTTCCGAATTCGTATGAAATTTTATCACGCTTCTGTGGCGGCGATACTGATAAAATACCTCGAGACCATCCAAGCCCATTTTTATAAGCTTTTTAACAAGACATTCCAAACTCCAGACCCAGCAGCATGCCGGATGCGCCAAAATAGCTACTCCGCCTGAATCATGAATCGCATTTATAACTTTTTGCGGGTCACGAAAAGAAAAAAGCCGAACTACATCTGCTTCTGTTCCTGCTTTTGTTTTTGCACACAGTTTTTGAATCTTGGGATTAAGAACATCAATTCCATAACCCAAAATATGTACCAAACAGCCCATAATCCAGCAGTCATATTCAATTGCAGGGATTATCATTTCATTTTTCAATGTGTCATCAGCAAGATAAGCGTTTACTGTATTGTGGTCGCATATTGCAATTTTTCTCAAACCAAGCTCTTTTGCCTGAGCAAAAATCTCCTGCGGCGTTGAGCGACCATCAGAAAAAGTTGTGTGAATATGGAGGTTTACACCATTTTCAAAATCTTCACCACTAAAACTCTCTAATATTTCTCTTATATTTTGCATAATTGTTTTTAAAAATCCTGATTTTATTATAATATATATTATAAATGGAGTGAATGAAAATGGCAAAGAAAAAAGATTTAGCAATAGTACGAGCTTTCAAAATATTTTTAGAGGGGACATCATTATATTTTAAAAATGCTGATAAGTTCCTAAAATATATGACTTTTCCTGTTCTCGGACAAATTTTGGGAATTGTTTTAATTTTTACTGTCGTACACTTATTTGCAAAACATATCAATGCCATTGTTTCAATAAATCCTGCCTTAAATAACGTTTCTGTAATGTTTCTGGCATTAATAATTTTAATAACACCCGGTTTTATGGTGTTTTTCGCCGCATTTTGGAAGTATCTGGTTGCAATGGGTGCTTTAAATTCAATGGCAAACAATTTGATTTCAGGCGCCAAACTTGAGGATTTAAAAATACACAATGACACAGTCACAAGACGCTCAGGCACTTTTGTAACGCTAATCCTGATTATGTCAATTATTTCCATAATCGGCCTGTTTCCGCTTTTTTGGATACCTCTTTTGATAGTAATGATTTACTTATGCCTGGTTTTTCAGGTTTTTGCACTTGAAGAAAACTTAAATTCTTGGGAAATTATTCAAAAAAGTGCTCGAATGATAAAAGGAAATTTTGGTTTGACCATAATCTTACTTGTTTTATTATGGTTTTTCACATACAACGTTTTTCCTGAATTATTTAACTTTGCATTCGAAAAAGCACATATTTACAAGTTTTTAGTAATTCCCATTGAAGCGTTTTCCAAAAATCTGCCTCTTACGGACTTGCAAACCACCATTGAAACCGTTATGTCTGCAATCAATGCCAAAGCAAGCTTTACACTCGATATTGCAGCATTTTCAAAATCCATTGCAGTAAATACACTTGCAACAGTCATCATCGGCTACACGTTGCCTCTCAGAAGCATTTGCTGCACACTTTTGTACAAAGAACTTGAAATAAAGAGACTAAAAGATAAAAAGATAAAAGAATTATAAGATGTTTAAATGCAGAAGCTGTAAATCAGCAGATAAATACGAATTGATTTTTGACCCTGACTACAAAGGGTCACGCGAGTTTACCCAAGAAATCGACAAAGACGGCGAACTGATTTTCCGCGTTGACGGATACACCTTCAAGCCCGATTTGGCGTTTATGAACAGCCACGCAGTATGCAGATACTGCGGAAACATTTATGTTTGGGATTATGAATAAAATTACTTAACGTTAAATACCACGTTTGCAACAGCGGTAACTTTTTTGTCAATACTTGATGTATCGTTAATGCCCCAGTCAGTGACTTCATTTGAATCAGGCGCCGTAATCTGAAAAACACCCATTTTTACGGATTTAATTTTACCTACACGGTTATGGGTGGCTTTTAACATTTCTGTTGCTCTTACTTTTGCATCTTTGGTCGCTTCGCCTAAAAGTTTAATTTTTAAATCAGAAAGTTTTGAATAATTGTATTCAGGTGTTCCGGTGTTTATATTTATGCCCTTGTCGAGAAGAGATTGTGCGTCAATCGAAATTTCTTTAATTTTTGCAATATCTCCCGATTTCACTTTAATCGCTTGGCTAAAATTATAGTATGCAACTTCGTTTGTGCTCACGCCATTCGATGTTTGTTTATATGTAGGATAGTTTAAAGGGGCTTGTACTATTATTTCTTCAGGTTTTACACCTTTTTCTTCAAGATAAGTCTGCACAGTCGGAATTTGTGACTTAATCTGCGCATACGCAGCGGCTTTCGAAGGATTTTGCGCGATAATTTCAAGATTCAGATTAGCAGTATCAGACTTCACTGTTTCATAGGCTGAACCTGTAACGGTAATGCCCGATTGGCTCAAATTATCAGAAACAATTTTGGCTCCTGAAATTATACCTATAACAAGAATTACACCCAGCAATAAAAGCTGAAAATCTTTAAAACGTTCGTACATAGACGCTCCAATCGTATTTTATTTTTTATTTAATGCAGGATTTGTGTATAAAGCGATTAAATTGGCAGCAATATCATATTTTTTATTCAAAAGAGCATATTCTGCTGCTTTTGCTTCATACATTTTTTTGTAATCCGGTGTGGAATTAGTTTTTACTTGGTCTTGCTGAAAGCTCGGTTTTTTATCACAACAGCCGCTGAAACGTAAAGGCTGTGAATTATTCATTGATGAGATAGCACCGATGCGCATAAAATGACCCTTTCCACTAATATGATTTGTGGATTAATATTACCACGCAGACAGAATTATTTCAAGTAGTTTACAAAGTAATACAATCGTATAATCTTTTATAGTAAACTCATGTAATATGGACATGCTCGAAATTCAAAAAATCTGGAAATCCGTGTTGGAAGAAATAAAAAACGAAATACCCGCTTCAAGCTTTGAACCGTGGGTTTTGCCGCTTTTACCACACTCTTATGAAGACAATAAATTCTCTGTTTTGACAGGGCAGTCTTTTGCTATCCAAATTTTGAGAAAATACACAACTCTCATCGAAAACGCTTTACAAAAAGAGCTTTCGGAGCATGCCGAATTCCAAATTATTTATGATGAAAAACTTGCCCAAAAGCATAACAAAAAACTTCAAAAATTAATTACACAACAGGAAAACGCCGAAAAAAAAGCCAATGTTGAAGATAAATCTTCAAAATACGATAATTTGAAAAAAATGCAATCGTCACCAAAATTGAATTTGAAATATAAATTTGAAAATTTTGTTGTCGGAGAAAATAACAAATTTGCATACGCAGCAAGCATGGCAACAGCAAAAACACCGGGTGAAAAATATAATCCGCTGTTTATATACGGCGGCGCAGGATTGGGCAAAACTCACCTAATGCAGGCCATTGGGCATTATATTTTGTACAATCACCCTGAATTAAAAGTGAAATTTGTCAAAACCGAAGAATTTGTAAATGACCTGATTTCCTCTATTCACAAAGGCATGGACAAAACAGGCGGGATGTCTGTTTTCCGTCAAAAATATCGCAATGTTGATGTTCTTTTAATTGACGATATTCAATTTATTGAAGGTAAAGAGCGTACGGTAACAGAGATTTTCAACACATTTGAAGCACTGCACAATTCGGGTAAACAAATCGTTATAACTTCAGACCGAGAGCCTAAATACATCCAAAATCTTCCTGACAGATTGAGAAGCCGCTTTGAGTGGGGCTTGATGGTTGATGTTCAGCCGCCTGACTTGGAAACAAGAATGGCAATTTTATGCAACCTTGCAAAACAGGATGGGATGGCACTTCCGCTTGATGTTGTGGAATTTCTTGCTAAAACCTATTCCAAAAACGTCCGCGAACTTGAGGGTGCGTATAACCGCGTCACTGCATACATAGGCGTTTGTAACGTAGAACTCAATATAGACAGCATTAAACAAATTTTGAACATTTCTGATACTCAAAAACAAATAACACTCGATGACATTTTGAATACTGTTGCAGATTACTACAAACTGCCTGTTAAAGAGCTTAAAGGACAAACGCGTTCTCAAAAACTCGCAAACGCACGTCAAATTGCAATTTACATCTGCCGTAAAATCACAGATTTCAGCTTGAGTGAAATCGGCGATTTTTTTGCCCGCAAACACCCTACAATAATTTATTCGTGCGAAAAAGTTCAAGAAGAAGTTCAATCTAACACTGTTCTAAAAAATTGCTTAAACGAAATTATAGAAAAAATTAAAAATAGCTAATATTTCTGTTTACAAAAACTATCTGTCATCCTGAACTTGTTTCAGGATCTTATTAATTCCTGAAACAAGTTCAGGATGACAGTAAGCAGCATGCAAGGTCGTCCCGTTTCTCGTAATCTCTTTAATCTTTAAAAATAATTAAATAATTGCTTTTTTTGAACCCCTCGGGCAAAATAGACAAATGAATTACATCTGGTTTTTAATCATAGCAGTTTCAATAATTTTCGGTGCCTTAAACGGCAGGCTCTCGGATATTGTGAGCGCAATCCTCTCCGGAGCTGAAAAATCCGTTCAAATAAGTATTTATTTAATCGGGATAATGGCATTTTGGCTCGGGATTATGAAAATTGCCGAAAAATCAGGCTGCGTTGATTTTATTGCAAAGCTTGTTTTACCGGCGGCGAAGAAATTATTTCCTGAAATCAAAGACGACAAAGCAGCTATAGGAAGTGTAGCAATGAATTTTGCAGCAAATATGTTTGGACTCTCAAATGCAGCGACACCTATGGGCATAAACGCTATCGAAGATATGCAAAAGCACAACATTAACAAAAAAAGTGCCTCAAATTCAATGTGCACTCTACTTGCGATGAACACAGCAGGATTTCAGCTTGTCCCTGCAACGGTTATAGCGATTTTAGCGGCAAACGGCGACAAAAATCCTACAGTTGTTGTTCTTCCAACTCTAATTGTTACCACCATCGCCTTTGTTTCCGCACTTGTTATTGTAAAAGTTTTAGAAAAATTGTGGACTCCTCAAATCGCAGAAATCCCTGAAAATGAGGTAGAAAAGGATGTTTAAATCAATTTTTGACACAATTTCGCTTTGGATAATTCCGGCAATAGTACTTATCGTTTTAACTGCCGGAATAATCAAAAAACTGCCTGTTTACGAACTATTCGTGGACGGAGCAAAAGACGGTGCAAAGGTCGGCGTGAATATTTTTCCTTATCTGCTGGCTATTATTGTTGCAATTTCAATGCTTCGGGCATCGGGTGCAATAGAAGCCCTTGGAAGCCTTTTGAGCGGACTTTTGACATTTGCGCATATTCCTGTTGATGTTTTACCGATAATGATTGTACGCTCGCTCTCGGGCAGCGCTGTATTGGGGATATTGGGCGACATCGCATCGAGCCATGACATAACTTCCTACACAACACGCCTTGCCGCTATTATGGTCGGCAGTTCAGAAACAACACTCTACGTTCTTGCGGTGTATTTCGGTGCAATCGGTATTAAAAAATACCGCCACGCATTACTTACGGGCTTGCTTGCGGATGTTGTGGGGATTGTTACGGCAGTTGTTGTTGCGTACGCATTTTTCGGATAAAAAATACTAAAAGAGGCCTAATTTTAAGCCTCTTTTGCAATATTTATTCTTCGCTGCACGCAGAATGACTATTTATCCTCTGCTACTACGAACTCTGTCCATAATGTCTTCGAATTCTTTTTCGTCAAGAGTTTCATTCTCAAGAAGTTCGTGCGCAATCACTTCAAGCATATCTTTATTTTCACGGATTATGTGACGCGCAAGGTTGTAACGCTCATCAACAATACGTTTTACTTCTTTATCAATCTCAGCTGCAACCTCGTCAGAGTAGTCTCTTTGGTGCCCAAAATCACGCCCCATAAACACATGCTCTTGTGACTTTCCGTAAGCCAAGGTGCCCATTTTTTCAGACATGCCCCAAGTTATAACCATTTTACGAGCCAAATCGGAAACTTTTTCCAAATCATTTTGCGCACCTGTCGTGATAAAATCAGAACCGTAAACAACCTCCTCCGCGACTCTTCCGCCCAAAATCATTGTGATTTTATCAAGCAATTGAGTCTTCGTATAAGTCAAATGGTCTTTTTCAGGCAACGTCATCGTAATACCCAAAGCCATACCACGAGGGATTATAGAAACTTTGTGAAGCGGGTCTGCATATTTAAGGATTTTGGCTAAAAGTGCATGACCGACTTCGTGATATGCAGTATTTTCTTTTTCTTCATCAGTTATAATCTTACTTTTCTTTTCAGGACCTGCGATAACCTTGTCAATCGCCTCTTCCATATCAGGCATTTCGATTTTTTCTTTATCGTGACGCGCCGCAAGCAAAGCAGCCTCATTCAAGAGGTTTTGCAAATCAGCACCAGTGAAGCCCGGAGTGCGTTTTGCGATGATTTTGAGATCAACTGTTGCCGCAAGCGGTTTATTTTTTGCATGAACATTCAAAATCTGCTCTCTGCCAAGAATATCAGGTCTGTTAATAAAAATCTGTCTGTCAAAACGACCCGGACGCAAAAGCGCATTATCCAAAATATCAGGTCTGTTTGTAGCTGCAATAATTATAATATTTGTATTTTCATCAAATCCGTCCATTTCAACAAGGAGCTGGTTTAAAGTCTGCTCTCTTTCGTCGTGTCCGCCACCCCAGCCTGCGCCGCGCTGACGACCAACTGCGTCGATTTCATCGATAAATATAATACAAGGCTGATGTTTTTTAGCCTGTTCAAACAAGTCTCTTACACGGCTCGCACCGACACCGACGAACATTTCAACAAAGTCAGAACCCGAAATTGAGAAAAACGGAACGCCTGCTTCCCCGGCAACAGCTTTCGCCATAAGAGTTTTACCTGTACCCGGGGGACCCACGAGAAGCACACCTTTAGGAATTTTGGCACCCAGTTTAATATATTTTTCGCCATTTTTAAGGAAATCAACGATTTCTGAAAGCTCTTGGCGCTCTTCATCAATCCCTGCAACGTCTTTGAAGGTTATTTTAACTTTATTATCAAGCATAAGTTTTGCTTTACTTTTACCAAATGACATGGCCTGAGAGCCGCCCGCTTGAACGATTTTACTCATAATTGCGATAATGATTACAAAGAAGATTATCGGCAAAATAAGATTTAAGAAAAATCCATTGCCTTCGCTTGGCTTTTTAACTGTAACATCAACATTATTTTCGCCTAGTACAGCATATAAAGAGCTGTCATTGACCGGAATTTGCGTTTTTACCTGAATTTTCGGAGGCGGAACCTGGCCTTTTTGCGGCTGAACCGCTGTCGGCTGTTTGACAAGCTGTGCAATTACAGTCTGACCTTCAATCTCAACAGATCTTATTTCTTTGTTCTTTACTTGTTCAACAAATTTTGTATATGAAACGTCCTGCGTGTTTGTTGTAGGACCTGTATACAGCATTGCCGCAAGTGCAAGCACCAGAAGTACCACAACTATCCATATTCCCGCCGTTTGACTTTTATTCATTTAATTTTCCTTTTTTGAATGTACTTACGTCTATTTTACAACCCGCGCGCCTAAATGTCCATACATTAACCGTACTGCCGACGTATGATATACATTTTGAAATTTTTGGGATATAATCCACATGAAAGTAATGAGTTAGAGCTATTGTTATGTTGAACATCGAAACAACAATCGAAAGAATTCGCGAAATTATCGAAGACCAGAATATTTCTCAGCTTCAGGAAGAGTTAAATAATTTTCACTCTGCCGATTTGGCTGAAATTTTCCCGGAATTAAGCCCCGAAGAACGTCTCATTGCTTTTGAAAATGTGGACGAAGACAAAGCTGCAGAGCTTTTGGAATATCTGACTCCTCAATATCAGGTTGAACTCCTAGGTGAAATCGACGAAGAAAAAGCTTCAAACATAATCATGAAAATGCCTCATGACTCTGTTGCAGACGTATTAGGCGACATGGAAGAGGATGAGTCCGAATCTTATCTGAATAAACTTCCGCACAAATTTTCTGACGAAATCAGGGAGCTTTTAACCTACAAAGAGGATACCGCAGGCGGTTTGATGAACTCCATCGTCCTTACCGTACGCAAGGAAATGACAGTTGAAGAGGTTTTAAATTACATTCGCAAAGAAGCCGAAGAAGAAAACATGGAGCTTTACTATATTTATGTTATAGACAAGCAAAGCCACCTTCTGGGCGTAATCTCGCTCCGCGATCTTTTGACTACTCATGCGAAAGTTAAAGTTGAAGAAATAATGATGAGCGACATAGTAAAACTCCACGTAGATGACCAGCAAGATCACGTAGCGGACATTTTTATGAAGTACCAATACAATGCCTTGCCTGTCGTTGATTTATACAACCGTCTCAAAGGTATTGTAACGTGGGACGACGTTTCAGACATTATTGAAGAAGAAACAACCGAAGAAATCCTGCAATCTTCAGGTATCACAACAGCTGTTGTCGACGAAGATGAAATCCTTTCAGGCAGCATTTTCCGAGCTATTCGAGCACGTACTCCGTGGCTTTTTATCACGCTTATCGGCGAATTTATCGCAGTAAATGTCGCACATAGGTTTGAGTTTGCACTCCATGCATTGCCTATTATTGCGATATTCATGCCTCTTTTGGCAGGCTTAGGCGGGAATATTGGTACACAAAGTATTACTCTGATGGTTCGCGGACTTTCGACAGGTCAGGTCACTATGAATTCCGCCCTGAGGCACATTTGGCGCGAAATGAGAGTAGGTATGTTAATCGGACTTGTGTTTGGGGTACTGGTTACAATTTCCACTTGGGGTTGGCAGCACCACTACGAACTTGGGCTTGTTGTAGGGCTTTCGATGTTTGTCAATATGACTTTAGCAACGCTAATCGGTACGGTTACGCCGTTTATGCTGAAAGCAATGAAATTTGACCCTGCAGTTGCATCCGGTCCTGTAATTGCCACAACAATTGACGTAATAGGGCTGACAATTTACTTCACGATGGTAAGCATTTTCCTTCTCGGAGTATATAGATAATGGCATACAAAGGATTGAACATCATCCCAAAAACAGAAGTTTTCGACCAAAACTCTCTTTCTCTCGTGTACACGCCGGGTGTAGGTTCCAGCTGTTTGGCGATAAAAGACAATGTCGAAGCAAGTTTTATTTACACAAACAGGCTCAATTCCGTTGCAGTCTTATCAGATAGTTATGAAAAGTCTTTAAAACGTGCTATATTCTTAAAAGACACGCTTTTAATTGACGCATATCCGCTGTGCATAAGTGAAATAACCAGAGAAAATTTAGAGTTTGTTGTAAACAATATTGAACCCTCGTTTAATGCTATAGATTTAAGCCAAATTGAAATTAACACAGCAGACTTAAATTTTGAGGTTAAAATCCCTGTTTTGACTAAGCCTGTACCTGATTTAAAAGAATTTTTCAGATGCATTGCAAGAACTGCATTTATGCCAAGTATAGAAAAATTTGAAGGTTCTATTCAAGAAAAATCGCTGCAATTACATGAATTTTTCGGCGGGGTGCTCGAAACAGAATTGAGCGAAGAAGAAACAAGAAAACCTGTTGCGGTTCTCTCTGACGGAAGCGCTGTTTTGGGCTTCGGAAATATTGGTGCAGAAGCGGGATTGCCCGTTATGGAAGGTAAAGCGGTATTATTTAAAACTCTCGGCGGAGTGAATGCCATGCCTTTGTGCGTTAAAACTCAAGAGCCTGATGAGATTGTAAAACTTGTTCTTCTCCTGGAAAATTCATTCTCGGGCATAAATTTAGAAGACATTTCGGCTCCTCGCTGTTTTAAAATTGAAAACACGCTCAAGAAGAAATCCAAAATTATTATTTTTCACGATGACCAGCATGGAACTGCAATTGTCGTACTGGCAGGGCTTTTAAATGCACTGAGTCTTGCCGGAAAGAAAATCGAAGATGTAAAAATCGTTTTTTCAGGCGCAGGTGCAGCAGCCCAAGCCGTTTGTCGATTATTTTTAAAAACAGGTTTCAGAAATATCACACTCAATGATCGTGAGGGCGCGGTTTTTGAAGGAAGAGGCAAAAACGACAAATATCTCGAGGAAATTGCAAAAATTACAAATCAAGAAAAAATCGAAGGTAGTCTTTCAGACACAGTAAAAGGAGCAGACGTTTTTGTAGGGCTTTCTGCACCTGATGTCTTAACCGCAGAGATGATAAAATCCATGGCTGAAAAACCCATAATTTTTGCACTTGCGAATCCTGTTCCCGAAATTTTACCCGAAAAAGCAAAAGAAGCAGGAGCTTTTATAGTTGCAACCGGCAGAAGCGATTTTCCTAATCAGGTTAACAACTCTCTCGCCTTCCCGGGCTTGTTTAAAGGAGCGCTAGAGGCGAATTTAACAAAAATTACGGATGAAATGAAAATTGATTGCGCATACGCAATTGCGTCACTGGTATCTGATGAGGAACTCAGTCCTGAGAAAATTATACCAAATGCGCTTGATTTTCGAGTTCCCGAAATCATTGCAAAAAATATTGCAGGCTGAGTTTTTGTAGTATCATTAGATGATTAGATGAGCAAAATTTAAAGGAAAATTATGTACGAAGTTAAGATAGAATCGAGTTTTTCAGCGGCTCACCACCTTTTAAATTATAAAGGAAACTGCGAAAATCAACATGGGCACAACTGGAAAGTTGAGGTTTTTATAAAAGGTGAGAATCTTGATAAATCAAACATTTTAGTTGACTTTAAAATTTTGAAAAAGGAAGTTAACGCCATTTTAGACATTTTAGACCACACTGATTTAAACGAACTTGAGTTTTTCAAGAATATCAGTCCAAGCAGCGAAACAATCGCAAAATTTATCTATGAAAAAGTAAGAGATGTATTTCCGAATGTTTCAAAAGTATCTGTTTGGGAAACGCCAACATCCTGCGCGAGCTATTTTGAGGAGTAATTTATGCCAATTTTACAATCAATTTTAATGGGATTTATACAAGGTTTGACAGAATTTTTACCAGTGAGCTCTTCAGGCCATTTGGTTTTGACATCTTCGCTTTATAAGATTTTTACGGGCGCTGAACTTATCCATAACGGTCCCCAGGAAGCATTTTTTGATATTGTACTTCACGTCGGCACACTAGTTGCAATTTTTGTATTCTTTTGGGGCGATATTGTAGATATTCTCAAAAAATTTGCAGTGGCCTGTAAAACCAAGGATTTCAGCTCCAACGAAGCAAAATTACCATTATTCATAATGTTGAGTACGGTTTTTACTCTCATTATCTGCTTTCCGCTAAAAGACACTATCGAAAAAATGCTTACAGCGCCTATTTGGGCAGGAGTATTTCTGCTTATCACAGGTATAGTCCTTTTAACCAGCGAATTTATTTCCAAAAAATTTGCATGCAAAGAAGAAAACATAACGGTTAAACGTTCAATTTTAATCGGGATAGCACAGGGGCTGGCTATATTTCCGGGGTTGTCACGTTCAGGAATGACAATAGCAACAGGGCTTGCAAGTGGTTTAGACCGCGTAACTTGTGCAAAATACTCATTTCTTTTGAGTATTCCGATTATCCTTGCGGCATCTTTGTTGTATCCGCTTATTGAAATAGATTTAAAAGAATTTGTAAACTTTGATTGGGTTTCAATAGGTGCAGGGTTCATTGTCTCGGCCGTTGTCGGTTACTTTTGTATTAAATATTTCATTAAATTTTTACAAAAATTCTCACTCAACATTTTTGCCTACTACTGTTTTATCGTAGGCATGGCAATGATAATCGGATTCAAATTCTTTGCATAATTATCTGATATTGTTAGAAAGATAAGTAAAAATTTTATCCTTCAAAAGCGGTGGAAAAGTATAGCTGTTGTCCATCGGCGTAATTTTTATCATTGCAGTTTTCGGATTAACCTTAGTCACTGAAACCAAAAGACTTTTGTTGCCGGCTTCAAAAGAAATCAGACCTGTTTGAGATTGAATCTCATCAATCTTAAATCCACTTGCATTAATAGCTGCAAGTGTCATCAGGAAGAGATTTTCAACGTTCGTATCATAAATTTTCACACAATCGTCAAAACTCGTGGTTATAATCTCAGGCTTTGGCTCAGCCGTCACACGAGGAACATTTTGGACACTTTTATAAGTCGGATTGCTGGGTATAAGCGGGATTTCGACAGATTGCGCCGCCACGGCACAATTCAATAAAATTGCGACTGCTATGAAAAATTTATAATTTTTCATCAGTAACCTCCATCCAGCTTTCACCAATCTGCATGTCGATTACCAGAGGTACTAAAAGCGGCTGATTGAGTTCCATCGCTGTTTTAACAATATTTTTCACCTCTTCAAGTTCGTTTTTATCAACCTCAAGCACAAGTTCATCGTGAACCTGAATAATCATTTTTGATTTCAAACCGCGCTCTTTCAACTGTTTGTAAACCTCTATCATCGCAAGCTTTACGAGGTCTGCTGCCGTTCCTTGCAATGGTGCGTTTATTGCTGCGCGTTCGCCAAATTCTTTTATCTGGCGATTTGAAGACGCTAACTCATCTTGTAAATAGCGTTTGCGGCCATAAATTGTCTCAACATAGCCATGCTTATATGCAAAATGTACCGCATTGTCCATATATTGCTTAATTTTAGGATATGTCGCAAAATATTTGTCTATAAATATTTGCGCAGAGGCTGTCGAAATATTCAAAGTTTTTGCAAGCCCATAACGCGATTGACCATAAATTATACCAAAATTAACCGTTTTAGCCTTCCCGCGCATATCTTTTTCCACGCCCTCAAGAGGAACTTCGAAAATCTTGGAAGCCGTAAGCGTATGCACATCTTCATCCTCCGAAAAAGCTTCTATCAGGCTCTCATCTTCCGAACAGTGCGCTAAGAGCCTTAATTCGATTTGAGAATAGTCCGCCGAAAGCATCACACTAGTCAGTTTATTTTCAGGTATAAAGGCCTTTCGAATCCTATTTCCGACTTCTGTTCTTATCGGGATGTTCTGCAAATTCGGATTCGATGAAGAGAGCCGTCCCGTCGTAGTTGCAGCTTGGTTAAAACTTGCGTGAACGCGGCAATCCACAGAACTTATCAGTGACGGCAATGTATCAACATATGTAGATTTCAATTTTTGATAATGGCGATTTTCCAGAATCAGTCTGACAATTTCGTTGTCTTCCGCCAATTCTTCCAAAACCTTTGCACTGGTTGAATATCCCGTACGGGTTTTATGTTTGGTTTTTGTTTTAAGACTAAGCTTTTCAAACAAAATATCTCCAACCTGACGCGGCGAGTTGATGTTAAATTTTTCTCCTGCCATTGCCCAGATTTTTTCCTCAAGAAACTCAATTTTGCTGTCCAGTTCTTTTGAAAGGTCGTTTAAATAATCACGGTCAATTGAAACACCGTTCCATTCTATGTCTGCAAGCACATAAACCAGCGGAACTTCCATATCATAAAGCAAATTAAGCTCTTTTTCGTCTAAATTTTCGCACCAATAACGCGTCAACTCCAAAGTCGCAAAAGCATCGTCACAAGCGTAATCAGCAGCGTCTTCAATCAAAACGCTTTCCATTGTGAAGGCGTCTTTTCCTTTACCGATTAATACTTCAATATCTTTCATAAGATAGCAAAGGTGTTCGCCTGCTTGGGTTTTGAGAGCATGTTTTCTCGAAGAATCTTTGATATAGCTTGCAAGCATTGTATCAAAAATCATGCCTTCCAACGCAACACCGTATTTGCGGAAAATATTCATATCATATTTGCCGTTTTGAGTGGTTTTTCCAATTTTTGCGTCTTCAAAAATCGGTTTTAATTTTTCCATTACATAGTCAACTTCCAGCTGGTCGCCGATTTGATGAAAAACGGGAATATAGAATGATTTTGTCTTATTTTCAGCATTTTCGTTGAGCTTAACTCTGCCGCTCTTCGCCGTAATCTGCGGATTAAATGCAATCGAAATACCAACCATATCCGCATCCATAAAGTTTATCGCAGTAGTTTCCGTATCAACCGAAAACAAGCTGTAATGCTTTAATTCTTCGATTAAATTATCAAGTTCTTCTTCTGTTAAAATTGTATGTTTTTCAAAATCAAAATTGGTATTACATTTTTTCTTTTGAGTTCCGAAATTAAACCCCAACTGCATTTGCCCTTCTTGCAAAGCGCCCAAATCTTCGTCTGTCGGAAGATTCACAATTAAATTATTTTCTTCGGACGAAAACGGCTTCAAAATATCTCTGATATTGCGAAGGAAATTGAAAAATTGGACTTTTTGGAAAAATGCACCAACTTTTTCAATATCAGGCATTTCAAGTTTAGTTTTTTCAAAGTCGAAATCTATATCCACATCTGTTTTAATTCTTGCCAAAAACTGGCTCAGGCGCGCAATTTCTTCCCCTTCTTGAATTTTATTACGGATAGCATTTTCTTTAATTTCAGCGGAATGCGCAAAAATTTGTTCTAAATTTTCAAATCTGTCCAGCAGTTTTACAGCCGTCTTTTCACCTATACCACGGATTCCCGGGATATTATCCGAAGTATCTCCGCGAAGAGCTTTGTAATCCACTACCTGAAAAGGGTACACTCCGAGTTTGTCGTAAACAGCCTTCCAATCATACTCTTTCAACTCGCCTTTAGACGGAATAAGAACTTTTACGCAGCCTGCTCTGTCCACAAGCTGGAAAGAATCCTGGTCTCCTGTCAAAATTATGGTTTTGTGTCCGAGTTCTTTTGCCTCGCGCGCAATTGTCCCGATAACATCATCCGCTTCATAGCCCTCTTTGGTGTATATCGGAATATCGAATGCTTGCAAACCTTCAATTATTAATTCCAATTGGCTTCTTAACGCATCAGGCATGGTTTCCCTGTTCGCCTTATATTCTGCATATTCTTTCAGACGAAATGTTTCCCGCCCTACGTCAAAAGTAACCGCGATTGCATCAGGTTTGATAGTTTGGTTTTTAAGAAGGTCAAGCATTGCCTTAAAAAAGCCATATACAGCAAACGTCGGCTGATTGCCCGTTGTTTTCATACCGCTTCTCTCAAGCGCAAAATAACTGCGGAACGCAAGCGCGTGCCCGTCGATTAAAATCATTGTTTTTTGTGACATACCATTCTCCTAAACCAGATACTGAAATTTTAAGTTAAAAGGCATAATATATCAAGCAAAGAGTCTGGTTTTACTTACAAAAATTTTTATTTTCGACTCATTTTTGGTTAACTGAATTTCCCCAAACTGTTGAAGTTGCAAGAGCCGTAATTTTACTGATGTTTTGAGCCTGCAAACATCTTATTATTTCAGAAAGCGTGCTTCCTGTTGTTAAAATATCGTCAATTATCAGTATATTTTCGTCATTGTAATTTTCGGGATAAATTTTAAATGCATCTTTAAGATTTTCTTCCCGCTCGTCCATTTTTAGCTTGTATTGAGGTTTTGTCTCTTTAATTCTTTCAATAATATTGGTTTTTACAGCCCAACCGGTCAATTTTGAAAGCTCATTTGCAACAAGTTCCATATGATTGTATCTGCGCTCTTTGTGGCGTTTTTTATGGAGCGGAACGGGGATAATTACATACTCTTCGCCGCTTACAGAAGAAAAATAATCATGCATAACCTTTGCCTGAAAATATGCCAGTTCCTTTTTATTGTGGTATTTTACGGCACGAATAAGTTTTTGCATTTCCTTAACATAAGCGCAGCACGCATAGATTTTTGTTCCCGAAATTTCTTTAATCGGATTTAGGTCAAAAAGTTCAATGTTATCAAAGCACTTTTCACACATAATTGTGTTTTCATCGCTTTTACGGCAAAAATAGCACTTCCTTTTATAAACAAAATCCAGTAGTTTTATTAAAAAGTTAAACATAACCTGATTATATGCTAAAATTTTTATTAATTACAGAAAGAGGACAACATGAACGTCATTTTAATGATTTTATTGATAAGTTTACTAATATTGGTGCACGAACTGGGGCACTATGCAGCCGCAAGACTTTGCGGAATAAAAGTATCGAAATTCGGTTTCGGACTGCCTTTTGGTCCCACCCTTTTTGAGAAAAAAATCGGCGACACAACTTTTTACATCCACGCTTTTTTACTCGGCGGATACGTGTCCTTTCCGGACGATGAAAAAGACAGCGGTTTGCCTGATGATTCACCCGAATTATTCAAAAACAAATCTGTCGGTCAGCGTGCTTTTGTTGCGGCAGCAGGCGTCTTTGCCAACGTTGTCTGCGCAATAGTTCTGGTCTTGTTCACCGCTTTTATGTGGGGCAAACTTCCTTCGAGCCAATATGAAGTCTATGTTACAAAAATCGTTGCCGAAAAAGGAGCTTCAGTATACCAATCAGGCATGAAAACAGGGGACAGAATTGTTTCTATAAACGGTGTCGATATTTTTAACCCAATGCAGGTAAATTTGTTCGCTCAAGCAAGTAAATCTTTTGACGGTAAAGTTTCACCCGAAAAAGTCGACAGACAATTTGAAAAATTGAAAAAGTTGAATCCTAAATTATCTGAAGGTGTAATTAAGAAAGGTGAAAAAATAATTTTACCGAAAGCGGCTGAAGAAAATGCCATAAAACTTTCTAAGACAGAAATGTTTGGAATTGAGTCAACTAAAAAACAAATAATGACAATGCTTTCCGACCCGCAAAAGAAATTGAGAGACAGCCTAATCGACAAAAAAACCTATGTTTCTGACGGAACATTTACATTAAAAGATGTTGCAATTGCAACGTCTGACACATACAATCCTCTTACAATAATTGTAGAAAGAAAAGGTATTTTAACAACTTTAAATAAACTCTATCCTGACCGAAACGGGATAATCGGGATTGAAAGACAATATAAAGAAATTTTTGTGCCGACAAAAGATTTGCAATCAGGCATTGTCAATTCTTACAACTATTTATCATCAAACACTGAAACAATGATTTGGAGTTTAGGACAAATATTTACAGGAAAAATTCCGCTTAAAGACATGCACGGAATTGTTGCAATTACAAAAGTCGGCGGCGATGTTATTGAGCAGCAGGGGCTGTTTAAAGGCTTTTTGCTTACTGCAATGATAAGTTTGAACTTAGCTATAGTAAACTTGCTCCCAATTCCTGCTTTAGACGGCGGACATTTAATGTTCCTCTTGATTGAAAAGTTACGCGGACGCCCGATTGAAGAAAAAACACTCGAAAAAATCGGCAACACAGGATTTTATCTGTTGATAATTCTTATGGTTGTGATTGTCTTTAATGATATATTCGGGTTGATAACAAACAAATTTTAGTTACTCGGTTTTAAACTGGTTACACATCTCGATGATGTTTTTCTGCCAATCATCAACCTTTTCAACATAGAAAGACGCACCCTTATCACGGCATGCCTGTTTGTGCTCTTTTTTGTTAGATGCAGTCATAATACCGATATTAGATTTAAGCGGTTTGGTTTCGTTAATTTTAATAATTTCATCAAGAAGTAAAAAACCTTCTCGTTCCGTTGGAATAAACAAGTCTAAAATAACTATATCAAAATGCTGTTTTTTATATTTTGTAATTGCATCATAAATTTCGTTGGATGAAACTGTATTGAATCCGATTTTGTTGAACATAGTACTAAGTTGATATGTAATTGTGCCCAAATCATCTACTACAAGTACAGACTTTGACGTTCCTATATCACCAAAAGAGCCAAATGTTTCTTCTTTTTTAACAGACGAGATATTATTGAGATTTTTAACTTTGGTAACTAAGCGCTTAAAATCCTCAACATTTGCTGTTTCTTTGCTTGGCGGAAGCTCATTTGCAAGCCCGTAAAATCCTTCCAAAAAATTTTCGTCAAGCTCAAGCGTAAATTTATCGTTCATTTTTTTCCAATCTTTTTTAAATTAAATTATTAAAATATTTTATATTTTATTTTCTTTTTCTAAACCGTTTTTTTGACGTATTTTTCGAAGTCTCAGGTTTTCCGACAGTTGAAGTCGTCGGTGTATGATTTTTTGTATTAAAAGCACCTGCCATTAAAACATCAAAATATTTGTCTTCTATATGTGCATAATCAAACATTATAAAACCATTCATGGTTTTTTTACGTGTTTCATGAACCTGGCGAAGCAAATCATCGGTTGAGCCGCCCATAAACGTCACAAACAATCCCGGATAAACATTTGTAAGGTGTGAAGAATTTTTTTTGATATCATCCATAAGCAGCGAGGCCGTAATTTTATCACAAGTCAAGATAAGCGGCGTCAAACCGTCTACATAATTGTATACTGTCCAAGTACGCCAATCTTGCATTTTGGTTTCAAGACAACGCTGTCTGTCCGGGAAAATAACTGTGGTTAGCGGGATATGATTTGCTTGTGTAAGTTTTTTAGTTTCTTTTACAAAAGCTGTAATCTTGTCTTGACGATATTTTGCCCATTGATTCCATTCTACCGTGTCTTTTTTTATATCAACAGGGTCTATGTTATAAATCTTTTTAAAATCCGCACGTGCAAATTCTGTATAACCCCAATTTGTGTTTTCATAGCCTGTGAATTTTGCCTGGATACTTTGCGGATAGCGGATGTAATCAAGATTAATACCATCGGGCTTATATTTTGAAACAATCTCGTTAAGAATCTCTGTCAAATATTGCTGTACAGCAGGGTTTGCAGGGTCTATAAAATATCCGTTATGCTCAGAAACAGACGCAACCGGTCCGGGAGTATTGAAATTTGCTTTAGTTCTGTTAATCCACTCAGGATGAACATTTATAATATTTGTAGGATCATTCGCAGACCATTTGTTGCCTACATAGAATGTTTCAAACCAAATATGAAGCTTCATATCCCGCGCATGAGCCTCACGAACCCAAACAGTCAAAGGGTCAAAGCCAATAAACTCTTCTTTTTGATTAGCTACACCGTATTTTTTTAGGACATCTGACGGAAAAATGGTTTTTCCATGAAAATATGTTTCCAAAAATACATTATTTATGCCTGATTTCTTAAGGCGATCAAGCGTTGCGATAATCTGCGCTTCATCTGTCTCCGTCGGACGAATCCAAACACCTTTAAATTCGTTAGGGTAGTATGGGAGAGCCGTTTCAATAGCTTTATTCGCCATAGCGCTGGCCATAGAAGCATATTTTTGAACGTCTTTGTCGTCTCTTTCTGCGCGCTTGAGGTACTGTTTGGCTTTCTTCAAATATTCTTCCGTTTCGCGACGGTCATAGCAAGGATTGTTCATCTCATAATAGTGCATTATAGAAAGAACTTCCTTAATTTTTTCTTCTGCACCAAAAATAAAGCTGTCAGGAGTTATGTAGGTTTTTACAATCATATTTTGCTTATCAACAAAAACTTTGGTACCGACAGTAATATTTTCGTTAATCCAGTTTTTTGCATTTCCGTGACCGCTTATTACAAAACCATTTACGGGAATTACGGAGTCTGCACCATAGATTTGTGTCACTATTCCATTCACTACAATTGCTTCGGAGCCGAATTCATTTGTCGCAGTTCTGTCCCCGTATTCACGAGTGTAGATGATAAGCTGATTTGAGCCTCTTTGTCCGGGATAAAAAGCTCCTGACGCATTATTAGCTATCGTTGGGTTTATTTTATCGATTTTTTTTGAAGATTCTTTGTAAATAACTTCTTGAGGATTTATCGGCGTTTGATTATCTAAAATCGAGCCTTGTGCAAGGGCTTTTAGAGCGCCCGCGCACACAATAAATGCTATTAGTGCCGTGTACAGTAATTTTTTCATATTATCATTTTATACCTGATTTGAAAGATTGATATCCTTAATATTGCCTATTTTTTTAGCTTTATTTTAGAATTATTGTATGCGAAATAATATTTGAAGCCAGTTTTTTACAAAAATTAGAATTTTACCCGCTTTTTGCGAATTTCCTTTGATTAATAAGTTTTTTTATTATAAATTATATTTACGTACAAAATTAGAAATAGAGAGAAACATTATGCAAATTACATCGATGAAAAGCCATAACTGCGGAACAATAAGAGGAACAGACAAAGACGCGGAAGTAAAATTATCAGGCTGGGTTTCAACAATCAGAGACTTAGGCGGAATTATTTTTGCTGAATTGAGGGATCGTTCAGGATTTTTTCAAATTGTTGCCGACCCGCAAATTAACCCCGAAGTTCACAAAGTATTTGAAACTTTGAAAAGCGAATACGTTGTAACTGTTGAAGGAAAAGTTTCAATCCGTCCGGAAGAGACTTTCAACCCTAAATACCCTACTGGCGAAGTTGAAATGTATCCTGACAAAATTACTATTCTTTCAAAATCAGAAACTCTTCCGTTTGTACTTGAAGATGAAAACGTTTCTGAAGATGTACGTTTAAAATACCGCTACTTAGACATCAGACGTGATTCTATGCTCGGCAAACTTCAATTGAGACACAAAATCGTTGCCGCTATCAGAAATTTCTTAAATGACCAAGATTTTATGGAAGTTGAAACTCCAATTCTCATAAACACCAGCCCTGAGGGCGCAAGAGACTATCTGGTTCCTTCAAGAGTGCACGAAGGTAAATTTTACGCACTTCCGCAATCTCCTCAAATTTTCAAACAATTGTTGATGGTTGGCGGGGTAGAAAAATATTATCAAATCGCAAAATGCTTCCGTGATGAAGACTTGAGAGCAGATAGACAGCCTGAATTTACACAAGTTGACCTTGAAATGTCTTTTGTTGAACAAAATGACATTATCAAAATGGTTGAAGGGCTTATCGTTGAGTCATTCAAGCAAGCAAATGTTGAAGTCAAACCTCCTTTCAAAAGAATTACATACAAAGATGCCATGGAAAAATACGGTTCAGACAAACCTGACACACGTTTCGGAATGGAATTGTTTGATATTTCAGATATCTTGATGAATTCAACTTTTGACGCTGTAAAAGAAGTTCTTGAAAACGGCGGATCAGCGCGCGCACTTAAAGTTGAAGGTATTGCAAATTATTCCAGAAAAGAAATGGATGATATCAGAAACCTTGCAATTTCATACGGCGCAAAGGGTCTTGCTTGGGTAACGTTTATGGAAGACGGCACCGTCAAATCACCTATTCTTAAATTCCTCGGCGAAGAGCAAATTCAACAATTCAAAGAACGCTCAAATGCTAAAGACGGCGATATCGTGTTTATTATCGCAGATAAATCTAAACTCGTATTCGATGTTTTGGGCAGATTGAGACTTCACTTCGGTGAAAAACTCGGTTTGATTGACAAAGACGCGCATGATTTGCTTTGGGTAGTTGATTTTCCAATGTTTGAATACTCGGAAGAAGCACAGCGCTATATGTCGGTTCACCACCCGTTCACATCTCCGAATCTTGAAGATATCGACAAAATGGAGAACGATCCTGCAAATTGCCGCTCTGTTGCATATGACATTATATATAACGGAAACGAACTCGGCGGTGGCAGCGTAAGAATCCACAACAGCGAACTTCAAAAACGTGTGTTCAAAGCTCTCGGGCTTTCAGACGAAGACGTTAAAGAAAAATTTGAATATCTTGTAAATGCATTCAAGTACGGAACACCTCCTCACGCCGGTCTTGCAATCGGCTTGGACAGATTGGTTGCGCTTCTTGCCAGAACAGACAGTATTCGTGATGTAATCGCGTTCCCTAAAAACTCAAACGCAAAATGTTTGATGACTGACGCTCCGGGACATGCTTCCGAAGAACAGTTGAGAGAATTGCATTTGAAATTAAGAGAAAGACCGATGTCTAACAAATAATTTTCTAAAATTTAAAAAGCACGTCCTGAGAGAATTTCCAGGATGTGCTTTTTTATGCATACATTCGATTGTAAACAAATATTAACATTTTATGGTTTTTTTATATACAAAAGAGCAATTTTTTATATAAAAAATTGTTTATATAAGAGTAAGAGAAAAACACTAAGACGGTTGAGACCCGCATATATAGAGACATTGAGAGAAACGAAAATTTACATTATATTTTTTTAACACACCACACACACACTTCACACTAAACGAGGAATGCAAAAAATTTTCATTCCAAAGAGCCCCTCAAAAGGCTCTTTTTTTTGTCTAAATTTAGACAATTATTTTATTTTAAACTCTCTGTTCATAACAAATTCATAAGCGCATGTTACGCCGCTATTATTGCGGACACAGGTTTTTAAGTTTTCGTATGGTGTTCCCGCGCCGCCCATAGGGCTTAGTTGGTTGTAAAAAGGATTGTAGTTAAGTAAAAATATGTCACGCCCAAGAACATTAGGTGGCTTTGTTCCGTTTACATCAATATAAACAATATTTTTGGATGTATAGTCAATGGTAGAAAGGTCAAACCAGCTTCCGAAAGCGACAAGCGCATTGTCCGGAGTGGTAAAAGCAACTGCATTATCAATTCTTCCGTTAAATAATTTTCCGCCAAGCTCTTTGACTCGAGGGTGTTCGCAACTTTTTACATTATTGAAATATAGACAGTCTTTTCGAGGCATAAGCGACATTTTAAAATATTTTTTATAAATCTCAAAATCATCGTCGTTATTCACCGACTGCCAGGTTTTAGTCTCAGAATTGTATAGCGGTTCGCCGTTTGCACGCGAAACCGAGTTTACCGACTGAATTTCATTGTAAGTTTTGTAGAAAATTGCCAAAAATTTCCTGTCATTAATTTTATTTAGCAAAACAGGGACAAACATGAGCATAATTATGCCCAAAATAAGCATTGCCAATAGGACTTCTGCCATAGTAAACGCGGGGGATTGATTACTTTTCACACTTAACCTCATATTCTCTTTTCCGTTGCAATTATATTTTATTTTGCAAGTTTTAGCAAGAATTTAATTTTTGTTATATCATATTTTTGTAACCCACCGCCGAAACAGGAATTTAAGAATGAATAACAAAAAATTGAGAAATATAGCTATTATCGCCCACGTTGACCACGGGAAAACCACAATGGTAGACTGCATGTTACAGCAAAGCGGCGTTTTCCGTGAAAACCAGCAAGTGCAGGAACGCGTTTTAGACAGCAACGACCTTGAAAAAGAAAGAGGGATTACAATCCTCTCTAAAAATATTTCAATCAACTACAAAGACCACAAAATCAACGTCGTAGACACGCCTGGTCACGCAGATTTTGGCGGAGAGGTTGAACGTGTTCTCGGTATGGTTGACGGTGCGCTTCTTATTGTTGACGCAGCTGAAGGACCTATGCCTCAAACAAGATTTGTACTTTCAAAAGCACTTGAACTCGGAATCCGCGTAATGGTAGTCGTAAACAAAATCGACAAACCTGCAGCTGACCCTCATGGCGCATTAGATAAAGTTTTTGATTTATTTACAGAACTCACGGAAGACGAGTACTTGCTCGATTTTCCATACGTTTTTGCAAGCAGCTTAAACGGCTACGCGAAAAAAGAATTAGAAGACAAATCCGAAGATATTACACCGCTTTTGGACGCAATTTTAGAATACATCAAAGCTCCTGAAGGGGACAAAGACGCAACATTGCAATTTCAAGCTACTACCTTGGACTACAACGAATACGTGGGCAGAATTGTTGTCGGACGTCTCGTTAACGGCGAAATTAAGTCACAACAGCAAGTTACGCTTATCAAAGCTGACGGCTCAACTGAGCGCGGAAAAGTTGCTAAACTATACGGGTTTGAAGATTTGGGCAGAGTCGAAATTCAAGAAGCATCAGCGGGGGATATCGTTGGTATTGCAGGGTTTTCAGAAATCCAAATCGGAGAAACTCTTTCCAGCCTTGACAATCCACAGGCGTTGCCTTTGATTACCGTTGATGAACCTACTTTACAGATGAATTTCTCTGTAAATAACAGCCCTTTTGCAGGGACAGAAGGAAAATTTGTAACCAGCCGCCAAATCAGAAAAAGACTTTATAACGAGCTTGAAAAAAACGTAAGTTTGCGTGTTGAAGATACCGAAAACACTGATGTTTTCAGAGTAAGCGGCAGAGGCGAGCTTCATTTGAGTATTTTGATTGAAACAATGCGTCGTGAAGGATACGAATTCCAGGTTTCTAAGCCTCAAGTTATTTTCAAAACCATAGATGAACAGCAGCACGAACCATATGAAAACTTAATGGTTGATGTTCCTGAAGAATACGCAGGAAGCTGTATTGAACGTCTTGCAGGCAGAAAAGCCGAAATGCAAACTATGCAGGTATCGGGAAACCGCACACATATGACATTTATCATTCCCGCACGCGGACTAATCGGTTTCCGAAGCGAATTTATCCGTATGACACGCGGCGAAGGTATTATGTACCACACTTATAACTCTTATAAGCCTTATGCGGGCGACATTGCACGCCAAAGAAACGGTTCTCTCGTTGCATTTGAGGATGGAGAGGCTATCCCATACGCTCTTGCATTATTTGAGGACAGAGGAACATTCTTTATTCCGCCGAAAACCAAAGTATATCGCGGCATGATTGTTGGCGAATGCAACAGACTGCAAGACATTGCGGTAAACGTATGCAAAACGAAAAAACTCACAAACATGAGAAGCGCAACAGCGGATGTAATGGTGACCTTGCAAGCTGTTCGCCAAATGTCGCTTGAAGATTGCCTTGAATATATTGAAGAAGACGAACTTGTTGAAATCACACCTGAAAATGTAAGAATTCGTAAGGCAAACCTCGTTAAGCTGCGCTTGAACTAAATTTTCAGTTTAATTTCACCCAAAACACTTGTATTATCTGTGATACAACCCTTTTTGTGTGCCAATTGGCGGTCGACAAGCTGTTTTTGACGATATATATTAAAAGCAAGAGAAATATCGGGAAAAAATGAAAATGTATAGTAAAGAATTCATCAAAAAAATTCAACGGATAACAAAAGAAAGATTTGAAACCGAAGTCTTAATGAGAATATTAATAAAATGTATGGAAGATGAAAATGACTTAAAACCGTATGACCAAGAGGTTCTTTCTCAAATCATATATAAAAAATTAATCTTTTTGAAAGAGGATATTAATTGGTTGAATTTGGAATTGAAAATATAGGTCACTGAATTGACAAGATACTTGCCGGGTGACCCTCTTTTTCAATATAAGAGCCAAGAATTTAAGCCGGAAAGACCCTGAAACAAGTTCAGGGTGACAGCAGAATATAATTACCAAAAGAAAAGCACCATTATTTTTCACGTCATCCTGAATTTATTTCAGGATCTTTCCAGCTAGAAGCGACATTTTGCGCTAGAAAAAATATTATATAAAGATTTATGCTTTACTTTGCGGTTGTGCCGCCCTGACGCGTCAGCGTCTTGAAAAGCGCCAAATGTCAAACGAAGTCGAGGGGGTGCGGGGGTGAAGCCCCTGCCATAAGTACGCCTAGAGAGAGTGACTATTTCGGTGTAAAATCAGCCGCAGCTTGTCGCGGTGATTTTGGGTTGAAATAGTTTACTCTCTTTAACGCCAGCGTTTTTTTCTTCTTTGGTTACTTTTTTCTTTTTCATCGCAAGAAAAAGAAGAAAGTAACAGAAAAATTAATTACTCTTTAACATTCACACACACAAAGCTGGAAAGATGCTGAAACAAGTTCAGCATGACAGTTTGGCGTTCATGGTGGCAGTTGGATTTAATGGCTTTAAAATAACTCCCAAAAAGAAAAAATACCATTATCTTTCACGTCATGCTGAACTTGTTTCAGCATCTTTCCGGTGTCGTGACTCACTCTCAGACTTGAAGATAACAGTTTAACACTCATGATAGTGACTTTATTCCTGAATCTTGGAATTTATTCTTGTTCATTTTCTCTTTTTGTTGCGACCCAAAAAGAGAAAACGAACCAAAAGAGAAAAAACGCTGTTCGTTATGGAGAGTAATGTTTTCAACGGAAAATTACAGCCACAAGGTCTGCTAATTTTCAGCCGAAAACATAACTCTCCTTAGGCGTACTCAAAGCAGGGGCTTTGCCCCCGCACCCCCTCGACTTATTTTGAAAGTTTGGCGCTTTTCAAGACGCTTACGCGTCAGGGCGGCACAGCCGCAAAGGCTTTACACGAAGTTTTTGCAAATCCTCCTTCATCTTTTTTAACAATAACCCCTTTCAGGCGCAAATTTTCCTATTGACGGTTTTTTATGTTAGCGGTAAAGTAAAACTATGAAAAACTCAAAAAATTTAAATGTTAATAACCTCTGGTGGCGCCTGTAATACGTACAGGCCTTTAATAGTGTTGTTTTAACATCAATTTATAATTTAAGCCTGTACAAATTCGTACAGGTTTTTTAGTTATAAAGGTTTAAAACAATGCAAGTCAATTTAATAAATACTCTCGCTCAGCCACTCAAATCAACCGTTCAGTTCATAGCACATCAGGAAAAAGCTTCAGGTCTTTCCACCACCCGCTTTATTCAAGACACATCAACATGCCTTGCGCCGAAAGCTGTTTTTTCAAGAAGTAAAGCCGATTTTGCCGAAAATGCCTTTCTCGAACTTTCAGAAAGCTTCTTGGTTTATTTTATTCCTGCCATTTTAGGTGAAAAGGTCGCAAGAAAATTCTTTGCCCGCAAATTGGAAAACGGAGCAAAAAAATTGGTTGCAACTCCTGCCGTCGAACTCTTGAAAAAAGGCGGTGCAATAAACAAAAAAGTTTTACCTGTAAAAGCCGCAATCGCTCTCACTGCAATGCTTATTCCACTTACGGAATTCACATTGAACTATTTTAAAAACCTTTTTACCTTGAAAGTTTTCAAACAAGGTAATTTTGATAACATCGCCGATTTAAACCAAACTAAAGAAACCGAAGAAGCCCACAAAAAAATAAGAAACAGCGCCCACAAAAACATTAAACGCGCAATTGCGGTATTCGCAGGCTGTCTTGGACTCGGCGCATTGATTGCAAAACGCGGCGCAAATTCAAAAACTTTACAGGATGTGAGCGAGTTGATACTCGCACCGGGCACAAAGTTGTTCAAAAACTCCGAAAAGAAAAGAAATTTCTTCAATAAATACTTCAGCCTTGATTTTGCGTCTGAAAACGGAAAACTGGCGCTTAGCAAAGGTCAGCTTACATCTTGCGTTTTAGTAGGCGGAATAGGCTACTTCGGCGCGTCAAAAGACCGTGGAAAACAAAACTTCCTCGAAACACTTTTCCGCTTTCCTGTCATCGGTTTTTACATCATCACAGGCAGCGACTTATTCGAAAAAGGGTTCAAAAAAATCCTCCGGAAAACAGGAAAATGCAAAGAGTTGATTAACGAAAAACTCGAAACTCCGAAATTTGAAAAATTAGAAGGGCTTGCAAAAGATTTGGCAAAGAAAAACAACACAAAAGTTGAAGCCAAGTTCAAAAAACTTGCGAAACAAAAAGCTTTGATTTCGGGCGTACCGTTTGTTTTTGGTATAGGTGTAATGGGCTTTTTTGTTGCAGGAATTTCCAATGTATTCACACGTTTTCGTTATAACCGCGAACAAAAACAAAAAAATGCAACAAAAGAACTACTAAAACCGTCTCAAAATGAGAGACAGACTTATAAAGCTTTTTTGAAATAAGAACAAAATAATGCATAAAGAATTAATAAAGATTGTAAAAAATACACTTGCAAATTTTTATTTATGTTCTATACTATAATTGTGAAATAAATCACGAATAAGAATTTTCAAACAAGCAATACAAAATAACATACTAGCCAACCCAAAAGGAGAAAAAAATGGTTGTAAAAAGTAAGAAAAACGTGGAAAAGTTAGAAAAAGCTTTGACACAATCTTCCGAAGTTTCTACTCTTGAACATTTGGAAGTTATGATTTCAAGAGTGAAAAAAGCTCAAAAAATCTATGCTTCTTTCTCTCAAGAACAAGTAGACAAAATCTTTAAAGCTGCTGCAACTGCTGCAGACAAAGCTCGTATCCCTCTAGCAAGAATGGCTGTTGAAGAAACAGGCATGGGCGTTGTTGAAGATAAAATCATCAAAAACCACTTTGCAGCGGAATACATCTATAACAAACACAAAGATGCTAAAACTTGCGGTATCATCAGCGAAGACAAAACAAACGGTATCAAAGTTGTTGCAGAACCTCTTGGGGTTATCGCGGGTGTTGTTCCTACAACAAACCCTACTTCAACAGCGATTTTCAAATCCTTAATCGCTTTGAAAACAAGAAACGCAATCATTTTCTCACCACACCCTAGAGCGAAAAAAGCTACAATCGCTGCTGCAAGATTGGTTCTTGAAGCTGCAGTTGAAGCGGGCGCTCCTGAAGGGCTTATCGGATGGATTGACGTTCCTTCAATCGAGCTTTCAAACGCTTTGATGAAACACCCTTCTATTGACGCTATTTTGGCAACAGGCGGTCCCGGCATGGTTAAAGCTGCATACTCATCAGGCAAACCTGCATTGGGCGTAGGCTCGGGTAACACTCCTGCGGTTATTGACGAAACAGCTGATGTAAGAATGGCAGTTTCTTCAATCCTTATGTCAAAAACCTTCGATAACGGTATGATCTGTGCTTCTGAGCAATCAATCGTAGCTGTTAAAGATGTTTATGAAGAAGTTAAAAAAGAACTTCAATACCGTGGCGCTTACATTTTGAGCGCTAAAGAAGCGGAAAAAGTTGCAAAAATTATCTTGACCGAAGCAGGTTCTGTAAACCCTGCAATCGTTGGTCAACCGGCATATAAAATTGCTGAACTCGCAGGAGTTAAAGTTCCTGAATCAGCAAAAGTTATTGTTGGTGAAGAAACAGAAGTTGCGGTAGAAAATCCGTTCTCACACGAAAAACTTTCTCCAATCTTGGCTTTATACAAAGCTAAAGACTATGAAAAAGCTGTTGATATGGCTCACGACCTTGTTTTACTTGGCGGTGCGGGTCACACATCAGTTCTTTATACAGATGCAAGAACTCAAGACAGAATCAACTATTTTGCAACAAAATTGCCTACAGGAAGATTATTGATTAACTCTCCATCTTCTCAAGGCGGTATCGGTGACTTATACAACTTCAAATTAGAACCGTCACTTACACTCGGATGCGGCTCTTGGGGCGGCAACTCAGTAAGTGAAAACGTTGGCGTAAGACACTTATTAAACTACAAAACTGTTGCTGAAAGGAGAGAAAATATGCTTTGGTTCAGAGTTCCGCCTAAAGTTTACTTCAAAAGAGGTGCTACTGATCTAGCTCTTCGTGAACTTGAAGGCAAAAAACGTGCGTTTATCGTAACTGACAGATACTTGTTCAACTCAGGTACTGTATACAATATCACTAACGTGCTTGATGAAATCGGCGTAGATTACCAAATCTTCTTCGACGTTAAGCCGGATCCTACATTGTCTACTATCAACGAAGCAATGAGCATGATGCGCCCTTACGAGCCTGATGTAATCATCGCACTCGGCGGCGGTTCTCCAATGGACGCAGCGAAAATTATGTGGTTGATGTATGAACAGCCTGACACTGTGTTCGAAGATATCTCAATGAGATTCATGGACATCAGAAAAAGAATCTGCAGAATTCCTGACCTTGGCAAGAAAGCGACTATGGTTGCTATTCCTACAACTTCAGGTACAGGTTCTGAAGTTACACCGTTCGCAATCATCACTGATGATGAAACTAACGTAAAATATGCAATTGCAGACTACGCTTTGACTCCGAACATGGCAATTGTTGACCCTAACTTCGTAGATTCAATGCCTAAAGGTTTGACCTCTGCTTCAGGTGTTGACGCTCTTGTTCACTCAATCGAAGCTTATGTTTCTGCTCTTGCAACTAACTTCACTAACTCAAACGCTCTTGAAGCAACAAAATTGGTATTCAGATATCTTCCGCGTTCATACAAAGAAGGTGCTAAAGATCCAATCGCAAGAGAAAAAATGCACTACGCAGCGACTATCGCAGGTATGGCGTTCGCTAACTCATTCCTTGGTTTGTGCCACTCAATGGCTCACAAATTGGGTGCAATGTTCCACGTACCGCACGGTGTTGCTAACGCATTGTTAATCAGCCAAGTTATCAAATATAACGCAACTGACTGCCCTAGAAAACAATGTATCTTCCCGCAATACAAATTCCCTAACGCGAAGGCTAAATACGGTCAAATCGCTGATGAGTTAGGCTTAGGCGGTAAAGACGACGATGAAAAAGTTGCATTATTAATCGACGCAATCGAAGATTTGAAAAAAGAACTCGATTTACCAAAATCAATCAAAGAATTTGGCATATCTAAAGAAGACTTCTATGCTAAATTAGATGAATTGGTAGAACTTGCATTCGATGACCAATGTACAGGTGCAAACCCTGCATATCCGTTAATGGATGAAATCAAACAAATCTATGTTGATGCTTTCAACGGCAAAATATAATCAAAGTCATTCTGAGGAAACTATGTGACCGAAGAATCTCAAAGGAAACGGAGCCAAACAAAATGTATGGCTCCGTTTTTCTTTATAGATGCTTCGCTTCGCTCAGAATGACGAAGAGGTAGAATTTAAAATTTAAAAAAATTATTTAAGGAAGGCATTCCCAATAAGTTTTAGTACTATCCCAAGGACATTTATTTATTACTGCGAAATAAGTGCAGCTTACACCGTTTATTGCGCTTGTATTTGCTTTAGAACAATTAACTCCCATCTTATCTTCGACATAAGGACCCCCGTATGAAGTAGTTTCTGCCCCAACAGGAACCAGTTTCCCCGTGTTAGTGTTCACAAAAAATATAAACAAATCATGACCATACGCGTTAGGGCCTTTTATACCATTTGTATCTATAGTTATCCAATTTGCCCAACAGTTATAAAATCCGCCGATAAAACTGCCGTCATCTAACGTTTTTTCAGGAGGCTGTGAACAGTTTTTTACGTTACTGGCAGAAGCGTCTTCCAATGTATATGTTTTATATTTTTGCGTTATAGGATAAGGCTTAGGTCCCGGTTTTATTTTGAACTTACTGAAAAACTCATCATAAAACTCAGAATAATACGGATTTGCGACAAAAGACAAATCATCTATTCTCAAAGCATAGAATGTTTGACTCACAGTTGAGTACATTTTTTTGAACTGAGATTCCAAAACATGCCTTTCATACCTATGAATCAAAGTCGGTATGGTTAATGCCGCGACTATACCGATGATAGTGAGCGTAATGAGGACTTCTGCAAGTGTAAAAGCTTTTTTTGTATTCATTGATTAATTATACAAGTATCAATCCATATATTCAATGTTTGCAGTAAAATTGTTTATGGATACTGAATTATGTCAAAAAAAATAGCAAAACTTTTGATAGGGTTTTTGATTTTAGCCGCAATCCAAATTGCGTCAAATTTTATACTGAAATTCTTTCATGCACCTTTTCCTTCACCGCTTCTCGGCATGATAATTCTTACATTTTTGCTGCAATATAAAGTTATACCCGAAAGTTTAATCAAAGATATCTCAAATTTACTTCTTAAAAATATGGCATTATTTTTTATACCCTTGTTAGTTGGCGTAATGACATATTTTCATCTTATTTATAAAAATCTGGTGCCTCTCATATTTACCATTATTTTTACTACATTTTTTACGATGGTTTTAACAGCAATATTCGTCGAAACAATTATTAAACACATACGCAGAATGAAAATTGCCGCTATTTCAGAAAATAAATCGGAGGCTGAAAATGATTAATCCTTTCTGGTTTGTTTTGACTGTTCTAATTTTTAAATTGACTCAAAAATTTCAAACTTTTAAATACACGAAAAAGTTTCCTCCAATATTGGTATCGGGAATAATTCTAATAATAATTTTAAAAGTCTTTAAGATTGACTACTCAGAATACAACGAAAGCGCCTGTTTTATTACATTTTTGCTCGGTCCTGCAACTATTGCACTTGCATATCCGCTCGTAAAAAACATTGATATACTGACAAAAAACAAACGGGCTGTATATTTTGGGTTGCTATTTGCTGCTTTGATTGCAATAATTTCGACTTATCTCACAGGGAAATTTTTTCACGCAGATTTTAACGTGATCATGTCTATGATACCAAAATCCGTTACGACACCGATTGCCGTAGAAATTTCAAAAACTATAGGCGGAATACCCGAACTTACGGGCTGCATAGTAATATTTACAGGGCTTTTAGGCGGACTGTCAGGTCATAAGATTTTGAAAATATTTCATATAAAAAGCGATGTTGCAGTAGGGCTTTCGATTGGTGCTTCCAGCCACGTTATGGGCACTGCAAGCTGCATTGAAAAGAAAAAACATAAGCAGGTAGCAATAAGCACAATGGCACTGATTATAGTCGGTATTTTGACAGCAATTATGGCGCCTATTTTAGTAAGTTTAATAAAATAAATTTCGATAAAAAACCCAGATTAGCCTTTTCACCTGATGACAAAAAATATTCTTTCATTAATATTAGATTATGAAGAAATTTTTGACTTTTTTGATGATATTTTTCTTTGCACAGCCGGGTTTTGCCGATATGGTTTTGCAGGGTGCCGCCGAATACAATGTGCAATCCGCACGAAACGAAGTCCAAGAAAATGTACAATACAAAGTCAGTCCCGCAAATTTTTCAGCGCATATTCTCGATCCAAATCGGGATGAAAATTCAAATGCGCTAAAAGGCAATGTATCACTAAAAGACCGTGCTATAGCAGCGTTTTCCATAGGCACTTACGGTGTTACATACAACAACGACCCGCTTCATGCATATTATTATTCACCACAAGGGGTCTTAAATTATATAGATGTTCGCTCAGGCAAAGATTATCCATACAAATCATACCAATATGATGTTTCGGGCAAACTGGTAAACATGGGGCTAAGAGTCTCAAAAGCCGAAACCTATATTTATAATCCCCAAGGCATACTAATGGCACATTGGGTTGGCTCAAACGGCTATGATGAGAATGGCAAGCTGGTTATGACACGACAATACAAAGAATAGTTAATTCTCCAGAGATTCCAAAGCGATTTTTAATTCATGTTTTACAGATTTTAACGGCACAGTAAGGGTTTCATAGTTTTTAAGCGCTTCTTTTAATTGATTAATGTAGGTTTTCAAATCACCCTTCTTTTCAGCAAGTTTACCCAAATAATAGTACAAATCTCCGCAATATGGGTTTTGCATAAGCGCTGTTTGAAGAATTTCTTGTGCTTCTGAATCTCTATCAAGTTTTTTCAATATTTTTGCATAGATTTTGTATGCGTCGATATCTTTCGGGTTTAACTCAATTGTTTTTTGTAAATATTCAACCGCTTTTTCTAAATTTTCTGTCTTGTATGCCATAGACGCAAGATTAAAATACGCCCAGCTGTAATCGGGACAATTCTTAAGAACCAGATCGTATTGAATTTCAGCCTGCTCTTCATTTCCCGTTTTTTGGAACTCACATGCCAGATAAAATCTCGCCAAAATGTCTTTTTCATTCAATTGAAGTGCTTTAGAAAAACATTTTGTTGCATGCTCAGATTCTTCTTTATTTCTGAAACACACACCGAGATTAAAATAAGTGTTGCCGTCATTCTTGTCATATTCTAAAACTTTTTTGAAATAACTGATTGCTTCGTCATTTTGTCCCATTTCAAGAAAAACATAACCCAAATTATAAAGAAAATCAGGCTCTTCGGGTTGATAAGCGACAGCTTTTTCGTATGCCTTTTTTGCTTGCGGAAAATTGCGAAGCTTATCCCATGCTATTCCTAAGTTATAATGAAGACGGGAATCTTCGGGAAAAACTGTTATTAAATAGGAGAGCTGCTTTACCGCTTCCTCATTAAATCCCTTATCCATCAATGCAACTGTGAGTTCACGCCGCGCTTGAAAATTCGTCGGATCTTCTTTGATTATATTTGTTAGATTTTCTATTTCGTGAAGATAATTCATACTTTTATTTTAACAAACGTGCATAAATAAAACAATTTTTGTATTATAAAGTAAAAAGAGGAGCAAAAACTAATGCAGCACATCATAATTACAAAACGAATAGAGCCGTATGACCTGATTGAAGGTATCAAAAAGAATTTTGAGGTTGAAGACTATACTTTTATAGGAATGAATAAATTTGAAATTTTAGACAAATTTTTAGCAAACATGCAAAATGTCCAAACAGAAAACACCGCTTTCGGACTGTACATGAAGAATGTCAACAAATTTTACTTAGCAAAAAGCAAAGCACCTGCCTCTGACATAGAGAATCAAATCAAGAATGTTTTAGCAAATATTTTATCAATTGATACGGGAAACCTTGAGACAGCAGAAGGCATAACTCTTACACAAAGCCGCGACAAAGCCATTTCCTCGGTTGATATGGGGAAATCCGAAGCCAGTATTATTACCGCTTAGCATATTTACATCCCGGGTCTGCTTTATCAATTAATCCGTCAAAATCGTTATCTATTCCGTCAAAACAAGAACCCGGAGAACTCGGACCTTCTGCATGGGGAGTTTTCACCAGCCATTTGTTAGGCACAGAGTTGTACAAATATAAGAATTGGGCTTTGAAAATCTTTGCAGCATCAGGATTATTTATGAGTAATAAATTTTCATCATTTATATCTGTTCCGCTATGAGTAAGATTCATCGAACCCGTAAAAATATACTTATCGTCAACAATCAACGATTTTGTATGCATTTTTCCCGCTTTGTTTTCAACTTTTACAGCAATTCCTCCCGAACGCAGATTATCGTGGACAGAAAATTTTCCGTTTGCACTTGTTGCATCTATCAATAACTTCACATCCACACCTCGACGCTTAGCATTCAACAACGCACTTAGAATCTCATCATGTGTAACAACAAACGAAGAAATATAAATATATTTTCGAGCATTGTTTATCATAGGTACTATTTGGGAAGATATAATGCTATCCTGCGGTGAAAAGTATACAGATACTACATTTCGCCCGTCAATTTTTATGTTTTCCTTATTCGAAATTTTTTCTTTTAAAAAATGAAATTTTTCGTCATACATTTGCTCAAACTCCTGCAAATAAATATCTGCAAGTACTTTTGAATTTGCAAAAATTACAATATTGGCATTAAAATCCGCTAAATCAGTGCCGGAAATATTCGCTGAACCAACCCAGACAGATTTTTTATCAAAAATAAAGAATTTGTCATGCATAATCGCATTTGTATATTTTGAATTACTTCCACAGCCGCGCGGAATTTTATGATTATCAGTTTTGTAGTCCGGAATAAGGCTTTGAATAGTTTTTACATCTTCATAGATATTATTTCCTTTTCGGTCTTCGTCCGTTACCCAGCGTATTTTGACGCCGCGTTTTTGAGCAGAAAGAAGTGCCTGAACGATTTTTGGCTGTCCGGAAAAACCATAAACCGCAAAATCTATACTTTCCTTGGAATTATTAATTTGATTCAGAAGAATTCTACACGAAGGAACAGAACAACTGCTGTCCGGCTTCATGCGGCGGTTAAAATCCGTAAAATAAAAACTCATATTTCCGTGCGTAAAATCAAAATTTTTGAAAATAAATTTTTCATAAGGAAAATCCTCTTGTTTAAATTTATCATTGCCAAGAATACAATAAAAACAAGGTTTTGCATCTTTTGGCAATTTTTCTTTTCTGAAAGCCTCTGCCATTTTCATTTTCGACGCATATTTGCAGTTTATGGCATGGTAAATATTTTTCTTATGATTGAGAATATAAATTCCCTGTTTTTTAGCCTCTTCAAGGTGTTTTTCTATATTTACAATGCTAAGTTCTTTTTTATATTTTCTGACACGATGTGTAGGAGTCGCAAACCCTTCATTTAAAAGAATTTTAGCGATTTCTTCATGTGGTTTCCCATTACGAGACAGGTATATTTTTGCTGATTTAAAGCCCCTATTTTTATGTAATTCTTCTTCTTTAAATTTTAACTGAACGGATTTTCCCGTAAATTCCTTTTCAGAAAACTCTTTTGCCATAACACCCAGAACAAGAATTTCATTTTTAGTGAGCCAGCTTGAGCGAATTTGATACTTGAGATTTCGGTCTGCTTTTGCATGAAAACCGTTTACACCATATACCTTTATAAGTTCATCCTTATCAATCTTTCCGTTTTTATTCAAGTCGACATAAAACTCGTCACAATTTTGCACCTTTAAAATTTTATAAACAGGCATTTCCCCGCCTTTTACAAAGTTAAAAAGCACTAAAATCATTACCATAACAGCTAAAGTGACATATTTCATTACAAAATTATACTTTAGGGCACGTCGAATGTCTATTATTCAAACCAAGTTTCAATTTTGAATTATCTTTATATAATTTTAATTTGATTTGAACGGATTATATTGTAAAATTCTATAATAGACATCAATTCGAAAGAATATTAATAAGGAAAAGAATATGTGCGGAATAGTAGGATATATAGGCGATAAAGAGGTCACCGAAGTACTTTTAAAAGGGCTTACCAATCTCGAATACAGAGGATACGATTCATCAGGGATTGCCCTCAATGACGAAGGTGATATAAAAATTTTCAAGGCGCAAGGCAAATTAGGCAATTTAAAAGAACTTTTAAAAATGCAAGCAGCAAAAATCTCTAATCCGGTATCCGGTATCGGGCATATCCGCTGGGCGACACACGGCTCACCAACCGAAGACAACGCTCACCCTCACACGTGCAACTGCGGCAAATTAGTTCTGGTACACAACGGGATTATTGAAAATTTCAAAGAATTGAAAGAAGATTTAATCAAAAAAGGCTGCGTTTTCAAATCTCAAACAGATACCGAAACCGTTGCACACTTGATTGCACACGAATATGAACAAACTAAAGACCTTGAAAAAGCGGTTACAAATTCTGTTAAAAAATTGGTAGGTGCTTATGCCATCTGCGTTTTATACAAAGACGAGCCTGACAAAATTGTGGTAGCAAGAAAAAACGCGCCTCTTTTAATCGGTGTCGGCGAAAATGAAAACTTTATAGCATCAGATATTCCTGCGGTCATCGAATACACTCAAAAAGTTGTGTACATGGACGACTCTGAAGTCGGCGTCATCAAAAAAGACAGTTTCAAGGTTTATGACCTTGAAGGCAACGAACTCAACAAAAAAATTGATGTTCTTCCGTTTGAGCCTATGGCTCTATCCAAAATGGGTTATAAACACTTCATGCTAAAGGAAATTCACGAACAGCCTGACGTTATTCGCAACGTGCTAAACGGCAAACTTTATGATATTGACGAAAAAATTATTTTAAACGAAGTAAAAATCGATAAAGAAACCCTAAAAAAATTAAAACGCATTGAAATTATTGCCTGCGGTACTTCTTTGCATGCGGCAATGGTCGGAAAGTTTCTTATTGAAGATTTCTGCGGCATTGCAGTAGATGTTGAAGCCTCGAGCGAATATATTTACCGAAAAACCGTTACAGATGAGCACACGCTTGTTATAGGGGTGTCTCAATCGGGCGAAACCGCGGATACTATCACAGCAATCAAACAGGCTAAAACCAAAGGTGCACACGCTTTGATTATTACAAATCGTCCGGATTCCGCGATGGCGCGTATGGCAGACAGCTTAGTGCCTATTAACGCCGGTATTGAGGTTTCCGTTGCCGCGACAAAATCTTTTACCGCACAATTGATGTCATTCTACATGTTGGCAATGTATCTTGCAGAAACAAAAGAAAGTGTTGCTAAGAATGTCTTGAAAGAGCTTAAGCACGATATTATCCAACTTCCGACTCTTATTGACAATATTTTGATGAATAAAGAGCCTATTCAAAAATGTGCAAAACAATTTGCCAATACCAAAGATTTCATCTACATTGCCCGCGGTATAAACAACGCTACAGCGCTTGAAGGGGCGTTAAAGCTAAAGGAAATAAGCTATATTAACGCTACAGGATATGCAGCAGGTGAATTAAAACACGGTCCTATAGCAATGCTTGACGAGAGCATGCCGGTTCTTTCAATTTTGATGGAAGGCACCGTATATGAAAAAATTCTTTCTAACTCGGAAGAGGCAAAAGCAAGAAATGCCAGATTGATAGCTCTTACAAATTCAGAAGACCCTGAATTGGACAATCTTTTTGAGGTTGTACTACGAGTTCCTCATGTAAATGAGATTTTGTCGCCTGTTGTTGCGAGTGTGCCGTTGCAGCTTCTTGCATATTACATTGCAGAATTCCTCGGCAAAGACGTTGACCAGCCAAGAAACCTTGCAAAATCAGTAACCGTTGAATAATGAGAATATCAAGCTCTGAAATTAAAATACCCAAAATCGACAATCCGAACAGCAGATATATCGAAGAAAATCTGCAAAAAATGGGACTAAAAGTGATACGCTGGGCGATTGTGGGAATGGATGAAAAAGATTTAACGGTAAGTGTTTCATATTCCGAATACTAATCTAAAATTACAGCACCTTGGCGTAAAACTTTTATATTTTCATCCAGAATTAATACAACCGTTGATTCTAAGCCTTTGGCTGAATCTGATTCATCCGGCAAGACATAATCGACGTAGTCACCAATAAATTCGACGGCTTCTTTGTAATTTTTTGCTGATGATTGGCCGGATAGGTTGGCACTTGTAGTTGCTAAAACATGTCCGTCAATATTTTCGCAAATAGTTTTGAACACTGAATTGTCAGGAACTCTGATTCCTACTGTCGGCATGCCTGAAGTCATGTGGTCATCTGCTTTTGAGGACTTTTTACAAATAAGTGTAATGGCACCGGGAAAGTGCTTTTCAGCGAGATTCTTTGCAGTTGTTGACATGTTTTCTACATAAGGCAAAAGATTCTCAAGCGAATTGGACATCAAAATAAGCGGCTTGGAGCGGTCACGTCCTTTGAGTTCATATATTTTTTCCACTGCTTTTTCTGACGAAGGAAGACAACCGACACCCCAAACTGTATCTGTCACGAAAGCAATTACCCCGTCATTTTTTAAAATTTCATTTATATTTTTCATTTTTTACCTTAATCTTGATTTTATTTTAACAAAAATTCTCAACATCATTTCTCGGCCGTAGGGCACCTTGAAAACCCAGACAAAAGCAGCATAGACAGCACAAATAGCAAACAGCATTACAAAAATATTTACAAACAGAGGCAGGTTAAGCACTGCAAAACCTCTGTATAGGAATAAGCATACAACATAAGTTAAAGCTGCGACAAAAGCCATTTTTGCAAGGTCTTTAAAATAATTTCTGTAACCTAAACTCATTTTCTTACGCAGGAAATAACCTAAAACAGCAGCGTTCCATAGCGTTACAAGTGACGTTGAAAGAGTAATACCACCGATACCCATTTTCGGCACCATTATCCAGTTTAGAAGAAACTTTAAAATAATTGAACCGAAAGCAACATAAAACGGCGTTTTAGAGTCATTAAACGCATAATAAACCCGTGTGATAGAATCTCTGAACACATAAGGAAGCAAGGAAACCGACAAGAACAGCAATGCTTGCGAAACCATAAAAGTTGCATCCGAGCCGAACGCACCACGCTGAAATATCATCTGCACAGCGTCATATCCAAGCAATATGATTCCGATTAAAATCGGGAAACTTGCCAAATTTAATAAACCTACACCCTTATTGAAGTAGTAACGAATATCATCGTATTTTTTATCGGCAACAAGCTTAGAAAACAGCGGAAATAACGGAACCAAAAAAGCCGTAACCAAAATTCCGACCGGAAACTGGAAAATCCTGTTCGCATAACCGATTGCAGACCACGCGCCTTCTTTTAGAGAGGAGGCAAAGAACATATCAACGTATATATGAATTTGTCCGACCGTAGAACTCAAAATCGCCGGGAATAGAAGCTCCAATATACTTTTAAACTGCGGATTATTAAAAAAGTCAAAATTTGGCTTAAATCTGAATCCGAGTTCTTTTATTTTCGGGAATTGGAATAAAAATTGGCATATGGCACCGACTGTCGTAGCAAGTGCAAGAACCGCTCCTGTATTATCATTACGGGCAAGTGAAATTATGATTATTATCGCCATACTCATCAAAATCGGCGAAATATTCGGTATCATAAATTTTTTGTAAGAAACCAGAATACCATAATAAATTCCCACGATACCGCCGATTACAAAAACCGGAGACATAATTTTTAAATGCTGTGACGCAAGATGAACAAGCTCTGGCGAACCGTTCGAGATAATAATTTTCATTATTACGTCCGAGAAAGTAAAAATCAAAACTCCAAGAGTTACAAAAACAATCAAAGTTGCTGTTAAAAAAGTATTAAAAAGCTTATTAAGGTTTTCGTCGGCTTTTTGATTGGTGTCAGGAATGAGTTTCGAAAAAACACTCACAACCGCGCTGTGAAAAGGCCCGCCAACTCCACCAAGCAAAACAATTGCAAGTGAAGGGATTTGATACGCATAAAAATAAGAGTCGGAAACAAGCCCTGCCCCGTAAAAATTAGCAGTAACCAAGTCTCTTAAAAAACCTATTATTTTGCTTATAATAATGACCACAGCAATCAGCCATGCGGATTTTAAAAGACTGTCACCTTTTATCTGTTGACAATTTTCCTCTGTTTCACTCGACATTTTCTGTTCCATACAATTCGATAAACACCTTTATTGCCTTACCTCTATTATCATCTAAAGGATAGAAAAAATACACTTTATTATCGCCGTTACTTAAGTATTGTGAAATATCTACACGATATTTACCCGAAAGTCTAGGCTGTGCTTTAAATTTAAACTCTTTGCCGTTTATGACAACTTTGAGTTCAAGATTGCTCCATTTGTTTTCAACAACAAGCGTTCCTTGTCTTTTTGAGGCATAAAAATCAAACAGGGCAGAATTCTTGAAAGGGTCATTTGACAACTCGACAGGAATCGTCGCCAGCGTTGTGCCTTGGTAATAATGCTTTAAAATTTGGTCGAAAGAAGCACCGTTTTTAGACATAGCGCCTGCACCAAATTGGCTCATACCTACACCATGTCCGAAACCGCCACCGTACACTGTTATTAAGGATAAATTTCCATCCTCGTCTTGCACTTGTTCAAATGCCATATTCGCACTTGGCATTGCTTTTCCATCTTTTTTAAACAATCTGCGAATAGTAAGTTCTTTTTCTACAACAAAAGTATTTTTATCCGTAATTATCTCCATAGAGACAATTTTGCCTGACTTTCCGCGTTTTGTAATTTTTATTTCTTTTAAATTTCCAAAATCTTCCGGATTCTTAAGTTCCGGTTTTGAATAACCTGATTTATAAGCAGACGGAAGATTTTCTTTCAAAACTTTTTCTAATTCGTCCTTGGTCCATTCACGCTTCCAGCGAAAATAAGGAGATTCGTTATCAAATGTCAGCGGAGTTGATTTGTAAAACTCCAGTGCGTCTTTATCTTTGTCAAGAGGCTTGATTTTTGCATTATCGGGAACCGCACTCAAGTATGGGTGAAATTCTGGTTTTCTAGGGAGAAAAGCGCTTTCGTATTCTTCCGTATATCCACCCGCCGTTGAACTGTACAGCGCCAAAATTATTTCGTCTTTGTACTGCGCCACAAGCCCCCGTGTTTCACCAACCGCGCGGGTTGCAAGAGGTGATTCCGTGTTTGCGCCAAAATAAACCTGACAAGCAACACTGTCACAAACATCAAACTCGTGGTATTTTATTTCGCGGGGACGAATTGTATAGTTTCTTGCGGCAACCGCTTGTGCTTTAAGAGCTTCAAGACCAAATCTCACAGGCATTTCATTAGGAACAACACCGCGAAGATATGTTTCTAAATTCAACACGTTGTTTGTTAAAAACATGTTTTCTTTGCACTTTGGTTTTACCAGCTCAAAACTTCCTCTGTACAAAGCCGGTTTTCCTGCGCGTTTTAAATTATAAACCCCGACTAAACCCGAATTTGTAGTGCTCAACGTCATCGGAGGCTGAATTTCTTTTTCAACAAGCTTGTTGTCTATGTAAATATCAAAAAGATTGTTTTTCATCACAACCCGAACAGGAATATCTGCCTCAATTTCTTTAATGGTTTTACCCGAATTTTTTTCTTTGATTATTAACTTATCTGTTGCATAGAAAGTATTTTCAGCATAATAATAACGCTGAAAACTATTATCGCTTATACCGACACTGATAATTCTGTTCGTTGTAATTGGCGCGCCCAAAACGGTAGCCTCATCCGCCGCAAAAGCAGAAGGTACAACCCCTAAAAACAAACTCAGCAATATTAAAAAAAGTTTTTTCTTCATAACTTGTTTATCTTAAAACAAACAAGCAAATTATTATACAATTTTGAATCGTCGGTTTTTCAACTCAAATTTGTCTTCGATACAGCTTTCCTCACAAGGATAAATGCTAAAATAATCGTCGTAATTAAGTAAATTCAGCACGGCGAAAATGTCCGCATCCAGATTACACAAAGAAAGTTTATTTTGCTCGGAAATTTCTTTTAATAGTGTAAGTGTATTGTTCTTAACAGAGGAAACTTTTTCCATATTCATTATGACGCGATTTTTTTCAGTAGCACTTACTATATGCTTAACCATTGCCACATCTTCCGGCTCAAGTTCATGCCCGCAGTCACATATTAATTTTTCTTGTGTATCCCTAATGCGTATCATAATCCCGTTTTAGTCCAAATATTTCTTTATTACATTATCATTTTAACAGTGTTTTTTCATTAATGGAATTGTAAGAAAGTTTAAACTTTCTTCAACTAAAGTTTAATTTAAGGAACATAAATTTCGATATTTTCAACCCTGTAGCGGGGAATAACCACTTTAGTGTCTTCACATAAAATTTTTACAAATGAACTGTCTGCAAAAATAATTTTTCCGCTGTATCTTAATTTTTGGCGCGAAATAGTATGTTTACGTGCAATTACAGTATCTTTAAAAACAGGACTAGGCGTTTTCCTGACAATTGAGACAATTGTTCCGTTTGTTTTTATGTTTATCAGACCATCCATCACTCCGTCAATTTTACCGTTTATAACCTCCGTGTTTCCGTTATAAACCGTATCTGCAAAGGTTGGAACAGCACCAAACAACACTAAAATTAATATTAAAATTATTTTTTTCATTCTTCCTCTTTTCTAACAAAAGAATAGCAAATTTTTTCAAATAAAGCCAGAGTGCACTAAAAATTATACAAACGTCGAATGTTTTGCATGTTTATTTTATGGACTATAAGAATGCAGGAAAAAGGAGAAAAAAATGGCAGATTATTTACAAGGAAGTGAAACTGAAAAAAATCTTATGATTGCGTTCTCAGGCGAATCGCAAGCCCGCAACCGTTATACATATTATGCAAAAATTGCGAAAAAAGAAGGCTATGACCAAATTGCAGACATTTTTTTAGAAACCGCATGCAACGAAATGGCTCACGCTAAGGTCTTTTTTGAATATCTTGAAGGTGAACCCGTAACTGTAACCGCAAAATATATTACAGGTCTTGGAGATACAAAACAAAATTTAAGATATGCAATTATGGGTGAACATGAGGAAAATTCTCATCTTTATCCGTATTTTGCAGAAGTTGCAGACAGTGAAGGATTCCCGGACATAGCAAACTCATTCCGCCAAATTACAAAAGTTGAAAAATGCCATGAAGAGAGATATGCTAAGCTGTTGAGCAATATTGAACAAGACATTGTGTTCAAACGGGACTCTGAAGTGGAATGGATTTGTACAAATTGCGGCTTTAGAATTACCAGCAAAGAAGCTCCAAAAAAATGCCCTTCGTGCAAACATCCACAGGAATATTTCGAAATGTGGTGCCAAAACTATTAATTACGAAAAAGAGGCTTAATGCCTCTTTTTTATCGCTTTTTACATATTCAAGCTTTGAATCCGGATTTGTTGTTGAAGCCATCCCTATACCCACATTTCCTGTGGGGCGGACTATATGACCCCCAAAAATGGTTTTTAACCATAAACAATCAGAAGTGTTAATTTGTTTTGCTTTTTTGGAGAAAATAGGAGCCATTGCCGCTAGAGCAATGCTCACAATTAAAAGTGTAATCATTGCTTCTGCAACAGAAAAGCCTTTTTCTTTTTTCATGACAAATCCAGATAAACTATTAATGTGAATGTTATATCAGCGCACTGACGCTTGTCAAGAAGGTTTACCTGTGTCTCCAACAGGCAACATCAGTTTTACCAATGGTTATCAAATCAGGATTTTTTTTTGGGCAAATGTCCATAATTTCTACACACCGAGGATGAAACGGACATCCGTTAATTTTATCATTCAGTGCCGGCGGCTGACCATCAATTGGTATGAGTTTATCTTGGTTCATATCCGGTAATGCTTTAAAAAGAGCCTTTGTGTATGGATGAAGCGGATTTTTAAATAACTCTTCCCGTGAGGTATATTCAACAATACGTCCGGCATACATAACAGCCACAAAATCAGCATTTTCGGCAACCAAAGCAAGGTCATGCGTGATTAAAATTATGGATGTTTGTGTTTTTTCTTTGATCTCCTCAAGCAGGTTCATAATTTGAGCCTGAACGGTTACATCTAATGCCGTTGTCGGCTCATCTGCGATAATAAGATCAGCATGACACGCAAGTGCCATGGCTATAATGATACGCTGCTTCATTCCGCCCGAAAGCTCATGTGGATATGCATTCATTCTTTCTTCGGCATTTGGAATTTTTACTTCTTTAAGCGCATTTATAGCTATTAGATTCGGATTTTCGACTTTAGGCTGATGAAGATTAATTACCTCCAAAAGCTGGTTTCCTACGGTATACAAAGGGTTCAACGCTGTCATCGGATCTTGGGGAATCAGTGCAATATTTTTGCCTCTAATTTTTTGCATTTGAAAATCTGACTTTAACAGTAAATTTTCCCCTCCAAAAAGAACCTGTCCTGATTTAATTTCTGCCGTTTCGGGCAAAAGGTTTAAAATACTCATCGCCGTCAGTGTTTTTCCGCTGCCTGACTCTCCGACAATGGCCAGCATTTTACCTTTATCTACGTTTAAACTTACATCATATAACACCTGTTTAAAGCCGCTTGATAAATTAAAACCCAAATTCAGTTTTTCTATTACTAATAAAGTCATCAATACACGCTATTCTTAATATGCCCGTCAAAAAAAGAATTTATATTATCCATTGTAATTTGCTTTATTCTGTTTTTTGCTTCTACTGTATCGTACGCTATATGCGGCGTAATTACAACATTATCAAGCTTTGTAATTTGATGATTTAGCAAAATCTGCTTGACACAGTCTTTATCAATGTAGTCCATATCATAAAGCATATCAAAGTCAGACGTAGCCTGTTCATACTCTAAAACATCAAGACCCGCTCCTCTAATAGTATTAAAACTAAGCGCTTTATAAAGTGCAGATGTTTTTATGAGTTCACCCCGAGCCGTGTTAATAATAATTGCTGATTCTTTCATCAAAGCTATTTTATTCTCATTTATGAGATGAAAGTTGTCTTTTGTCAGCGGAGCGTGAAGCGAAATAAAATCAGACTGCATTAAAAGCGTATCAAGGTCGGTGTATTCTAAGTTATAATTTTGTTTTAGTTCTTGATTTTCATATAAATCATAGCCCAGAATTTTCATATTTAAACCATGTGCTATTTTAACAAGTTCCGCACCGATAGCCCCTACACCGATTATCCCAATTGTTTTATTTAATAGTTCCATACCTACATAATCAACATATTCTTGATTTTCTTTAAGCATATTCAAATAAGAATGAGAAATTTTACGTGAAACATCTAAGAGCAAACCAAGAGCAAACTCAGCAACCGTTCTGTTTCCATAGCCTTTCGCGTTTACAACGGCAATATTATTAGCTTTGCAATAGTCTACATCGATATTGTTAAATCCGACACACCTCAAGGCAATTAATTTCAAATTAGGAAATTTTTTCAGGACGTCTTCATTCACATTAGAAATTGTAAAACAGGAAAGGACTTCAGCTTTTTTCATTTCCTCATTTACGTCCGTGCGAGGATTCAGTGTCTGCTTTATAAATTTTGCGTTATATTTGCCTTCGCATTGATCTTTGAAAAAGTTTTTATCGTCTTTATTTATATTAAAAAATAAAATCGTTTGCATTTTTATCTCCTGTATTTTAATTTTTACACAGGAAATGGTGTTTTTTTACCTACCGAAAGAAACCCGGAGGGCTAGTTTTAAAACTAAAAATCTACAACTTTTTTGAGCTCTTTTTTCTTTTGCTCAAGTTTTGCTTCTCTTAAGCGTTTAAACAAGGCTCTTTTTTTAGAGCCGGCAGCAATAAAATCATTCATTTTTGTATAATTAAAGTCATTTTCCCATCTTGCAATAACAACAGTTGCAACACAGTTTCCTATAAGGTTTACCGTAGTTCTGCCCATATCTAAAATTTGATCAATACCCAAAAGAATTGCAACCCCTATAATAGGATATCCAAAGGAAGAAAGCGTTCCCGCCATAACAACAAGAGAGACTCGCGGAATACCGGCAATACCCTTAGATGTGAGCATTAGGGCAATCATAAGAAAAGCCTGTTGTGAAAGTGTGAGATCTATACCTACAATTTGAGTAGAAAATAAAACGCCCAGTGATAAATAGAGTGTGCTTCCGTCGAGATTAAAAGTATAACCTGTCGGCATCACAAAACCAACTATATTTTTAGGAACACCAAATTTTTCCATTACTTCCATAGCTTTTGGAAGAGCCGCTTCAGAACTTGCTGTTGAAAAAGCAAGAAGCGCGGGTTCAGAAATGGCTTTTGTTAATCCTTTAAACGGAACCTTACAAATCTTGCAAGCCAATAGCAAAACACAAAAAATAAATATTGCCAATGCAGAATAAAGTGCAAAAATTACTTTTGCATAATTACCGAGAATTTGAAAACCATTATGTGCTACGGTTGAAGCAATTGCACCAAAAATACCAATAGGGGCAAACCACATTACAAGTTCGGTAAATTTAAACATAATGTCGGACAACGAAGTAAGCATTCCGAGAAAAGGTTTTGCCTTTTCACCAATTGCACAGATTGCAATTGCAAAAAATATTGCAAAAACGACAATCTGTAAAAGATTTCCGGTTGCCATTGCATCAATAATGCTGGTCGGAACCATTGACGTTATCATTTGAGATAACGTTTCGTGGTGATTAGATTCGGCCATAAGATTAACTGTATTCATTTGTACAGAACTTACATTAATGCTGAAACCTTTTCCGGGTTGAAAAATATGTCCTGCCATCAATCCTATAATGAGCGCAATTGTTGTAACTACTTCAAAATAAAATATGGTTTTGATACCGATTTTTCCGAGATTTTTAACATCACCGTGCCCGGCAATACCGATAACAAGTGTTGCAAACAAAAGAGGCGCAATAATCATCTTTATCATGTTCAGAAAAACAGTAGCTAAAAATTGTGTTTTTACTCCGACTTGCGGAAAAAAACCACCAACCAACACACCCAGTGCCAAAGATATAAAGATATATAATGTGAGCTTTTTGCTCTTCATCACGGCCGCTCCTTAATTTCATTGTATTACAAATATCAGATTTTTAAAGTCAGATTTGTTTCAATTTGTAACTTTTTGTTCTCTATACATAAAGTTAGAAGCTTAAAATCCGATATAAATAATGCGGGTTAGTGTAAAGGATATAAAAAATGAACAATTACGAACATTTCAAAAAAGCAGTTTCAGCAAGAGAAAGAAAAAATTATCAAGACCTTAGAAAAGAAGTAAAAACTGTTGAATTTGCAATCGAAAAGTTTTTGTCTAGTGCCTTAGAATGCACATCAACAATGGCAGAAAAAGATTTTTTTGTTTCTGCGTTATAAATTGCTTTCACCAAATTCTGTAAAGCAAAGATTAAATTCTTCTTCAAATCCTTCTTTTATGGCAGGAATTAATTCCTGCAAAGTAAGATTTTTATTAATTTCATTTAAAAAAGTTATTTCATCGGCGTTAACTTGTTCTTGAAATAACTTTTTTATTCTTCCAAAATCTATATCTATCAAAATAGAACCGTGCTGCAGTATATAGCCTGATTTTCTCACCTGAGCCGAACCTATTATTTTTTTTCCGTTATAACTCAAATCAGCACCTGTTGAAAGCGACATACAATACTCAGCAGAGGCTTTCACGTTTTTTTGAAATGGAAAATCAACATCTATCTCAAGTTTTTTCATTCCTTTTATTAGTGCGCTTGATATTTCTTTATATGACAGAATTACACTATCATGAGCTTTTAAAAATTCATTAGGACAAATAAAACAGTATGTGATTTCTTTATCGTGAAAAAGTGCTCTGCCGCCTGTTATGCGTTTAACGTTGTCAATATTATTTTCTTTACAGAAGGCTAAATCAATACTTTCTGTTTTTTGGTTGCGACCTAAAGAAACGCAAGCGGGTTTCCAGCCGTAAAGTCTTAAAATAGGCTCTTTGAGTTTATTTTCAATGCTGAAATTCAGCAATTTTTCATCAAACTCCATGTTAAATTTGCCTGAATTCACACTGTATGGTACAAATTTTGCCATAATTAACTTACAACTATTGCGCCTTGTTCTTCAATCTTCAAAACCTGAATATCTGATTTTACATTCAAGTTCGACCAAGTTTCCCGGACAATATCTTTAATTTTATCTTGGTTACCGCCTTTGGTTATTACGAGAACAGCAGGACCTGCACCGCTTAACACACAACCGAGAACATCAGGCTCGTGTTTTAAATTTTCAATGATTTCGCTTAAACCCGGAACCAGTTTCATCCTATATGGCTGGTGAATTTTATCCTGAAGTGCAAGTTTCATCAATTCTTCGTCTTCATTGCTTATAGCCTGAATAAGCATTGCACATCTTCTTGCATTGAAAGCCGCATCTTTGATAGGAATTTCTTTAGGTATTACCGAGCGTGCAATGTCTGTTGCAAGTTCATAATCAGGCACACAAACCATTATTTTCCAATCTTCGGGCCAATCAAGTTTTCTGTAAACGACACTTCCGTCATCTTCCTGTGAAGACAGAACCAATCCGCCTACAATTGCAGGAGTAGCATTATCAGGATGGCCTTCAACCTCCGTTGCTATTGATAAAAGGGCTGCTTCGTCAGCAGGTTTTCCCAAAAGTTCATTTGCGGCTATCAGCCCGCCTACAATAACTGAAGCAGAACTTCCCAAACCTTTAGCAATAGGGATTTCAGACTTAATTGTTATTTTTAATTCACTCGGCGTTTGCCCGATTGAGTTATAAAGAAGCTCCACAGCTTTATATACAATGTTATTTTTATCCGTAGGAATAGACATCAAATCAAGTTCTTCCTGATTATTTGAAAGAATTGATATTTCAATACCTGTACCCGGCATAACAGTTTCTTCAATCATTACTTCATTATATATAGGAAGCGCCAACCCTAAACAATCAAATCCGGGTCCTAGGTTTGCTGATGTTGCAGGAACTTTTACAGATACTTTCATTTTTAATTTAATCCTCTACTATCTAATCTGGATAGGCATAATCAAGCACAAATAATCATCTTCCGAATCAGGTTTGAAAATTGTAGCTGACAAACTGCCGCCCAGTCCTATTTTAACATTTTTACTTTCCATTATCTTCAAAGAGTCTAACACATACTTATAGTTAAAAGCTATTACCAACTCTTCACTATCCGAAAATTCAACAGAAATAGTATCTTCAGAAGCACCTGTATCCGGTGTATCAGCTTTAAGTGTCAATTCTTCTTTATTAAAAGTAAATTTTATTATATTGGTTCTTTCGTTAACCATTACAGAAACTCTTTCAAGAGCATTTATCAATTCTTCTCTTGCGACAATAGCTTCTTTAGCACATGAAGCCGGAATAAGCTGTTTGTATGGAGGATATTCACCTTCAAGAAGTCTTGAAGAAAGGATAACAGTATTTGTTTTAATAATAATTCTTGAGGTCTCCGCATAAATTTCAAGAACTGTGTCATTTATCAAAGAAACTATTCTCAAAACTTCTTGAAGAGTTCTTGACGGAATTACGAAGGTTTTTGCCTTTTCATCGTCATTTTTAATTATTTCTACAATTCTTGTAAGACGGTTACCGTCAGTTGCAGCCATTTCAAGAGTTTTGTCGTTTATAGAGCAAAAAACGCCGCTTATGATGTTTCTGTTTTCATAGTTCGCAGCTGCATAAACTGTATGCTTTATTCCTTTGACAAAAGGCGTAACTTCAATTTCAAAAGACTCTTTATCTTCGAGATAGCTTTTGTCGATAGTGTTTGGAAACTCGCTTGCTGAAATTCCGACAAGTTCGAATTTTGCATTTCCGCAGGTAATACTTGCAACGTTTGAGTTTAGGTCAATGTTGAACATAACAGGCTTATCTGAGAGTCTTGATACAATGTCGCTCAATTTTTTTGCAGGAAGAGTAATTTTTCCTTCTGTATCAACGACTGCTGTTGTTTTTGCAACAATTGATAAATCAAGGTCAGTTGCAGAAAATTGAACTTCATTATCTTTTGCTTCTATCAAGATATTAGAAAGAACAGGCTGAATACCTTTTGACATACTTGCTTTTTCAACAATTCTCAAATTATTCAGCAAAGATTCTTTTTCTATTGTAAAAATCATATTTCACTCCTCATTTTAATTGATTATTTATATTAATAATAATATATAAAAATAATAATAGTAATAAGAGATTAATTTTTATGTACATAAAATATTAAAAGCCAGTTATACAAAGCTTTTTCAAATGTAAAGAAATTGTAGATAAATGAAACAAAACTTGTATTTTGTTATTGTATTTTTGTATAAAAAAGACTTTATACAAATTTTCAGAGAATAAATATAAAACTTTTTAATACTTATCTACAAGTTTTCTACAAATCATAATTTTTTGTTTTGATGTTCGTGTAAAAACCTCGAAATGTCAACGTTTTCAACACTTTCAATATAATTGTAAAGTGCTTGTGTAAGATTACGCCCTGTTTCTGATTTTGGAATTATTAAAAAATCACCTTTTTTGTTTTTTGCAAAGTAGCATTCACTTTGAATTATTTTATCGATTTTTGTTTTCGCAGGTGTTGATATTCTCTTTTTAAGCCAAAGAGAAGCAATTCTTATATATTTTTTTGTTTTTGTTTTTCTTAAAAATTTAGAAAAGCTGTTTAAAATCATGATAATTCTTTTATAATTTTTTTTATCTCTTCTTCCAGTTCATCAAGAGATTTATTTTCATTTATTATGACATAATCTGATTTTTCTTTCTTCGCCTCTTGGTTCATTTGAGCTTTCATAATTTTTTTAATATATTCTTCATCCAGATTGTTGCGTTTTTTAATTCGCTCCAGTCTGATTTTGTCACTTGCGTATACCAATATTATTTTATCAACTAAATATTCATAATTTTTTTCAAATAAAAGAGGAATATCAACAACACACATTTTTGAATCTTTTTCACGATCGAAAAAGGCATAACCCTCCTTTATAACATAGGGATGTAAAAGTTTTTCCAGTTCTCTTTTTTTGTTTATGTCGGAAAAAACAATTTTTCCCAACTTTTTACGGTCTATTTTTCCGTTAGTTGTGATGTCTTCTCCTTTAAATAAATTTAAAACTAAAGAGATAACTTCTTTATCATTTTCGAGCATGTCATGGCAGATGGTGTCAGCATCAAGAGAGTTTATACCAAGATTGTTAAATATTTTTTCTACTTCGGATTTCCCTGCGGCGATATTTCCTGTAAGTCCGATTTTTATCATAAAAAATTCCTTTTGTGTGTTTATTGTTATGCTGTTTTATGATACAATATAAATCAAACAATTAGAATAGAGGGTTGGCAATGAAACATACTATATCTGTTTTGGTAAGAAATGAATCAGGCGTTTTATCAAGAGTTTCCGATTTATTCTCGGGAAGAGGATATAATATTGAAAGTTTGACCGTGGCACCAACATTGGACACGGATTATTCACGTTTGACCGTAATTACTCATGGGGAAGACGCGGTTGTAGAGCAAATAACAAAACAGTTAAACAGATTGATACCTATTTTAAAAGTTGTAGATTTAAATTCTCTTGATCACATAGAAAGAGAACTCATCTTGTGCAAAGTTACAGCAAAAGAAGAAGCTCGCTCTGAAATTTTGAGAATTGTTGAAATTTTTGACGCAAAAATAATTGAAGTAACAGCAAAAAGCTATACAATCCAGGCATTTGGAGATTGCCGCCAAATAAATTCTTTAATTGAGCTTTTACGCCCTATGGGAATTAAGGAACTTGTACGTTCTGGCAAGGTTGCAATTTCTCGAGAAAATCAATTTGTAAACATAAAAAATATTTAAGAAAAATAAAGTTTTATTTAAATTTCTTCATGTTTGTATTATTCTGTTTTTACAAGTTAGATAGCACGATAGGCCATGCTTAGTTTGTGTAAATTTTAACCCGATTTTTATACAAATGGTGATATTGAACTTGTGCGTATAAGTAAAAAAGGAGAAAAACCATGCCACAGGCATCAATGATTGAACTTTTAGAAGCCGGAGTACACTTCGGACACCAAACACAACGCTGGAACCCAAAAATGAAACCGTATATTTTCGGTGCAAGAAACGGTATTTATGTAATTGACTTGAGAAAAACAGTTGATTTACTCGACGCAGCTTGTGATGCAGTAAGAGACGCAGCAGCACGCGGAAGAAATATATTGTTCGTTGGAACAAAAAAACAAGCTACTGATGTTGTTAAAGATGAAGCAACTCGCGCAGGGTTGTACTATATCAACAGAAGATGGTTAGGCGGAATGCTTACAAACTTTGAAACCATTCGTTCAAGAGTTAACAAACTTCGTGAACTTGAGGATTTCATTGAATCCGGTCATATCGAAAAATTACCTAAAAAAGAAGTTGCTCAACTTACAAGACAACTTCAAAAATTAAGCAAAACTTTAGGTGGTATCAAAGAGATGAGAGGTCTTCCTGATTTGATTTTCATTGTTGACCAGCAAAAAGAACTTATTGCTATTCAAGAAGCTAACAAATTAAATATTCCTGTTATCTGCTTGGCTGACACAAACGCTAATCCGGACGGAATTGAATACATTATTCCCGGTAATGATGATGCCATCCGTTCAATCAGCTTAGTTGCATCTAAACTTGCTGACGCGGCGCTTGAGGGAAAGCAGCTGAGAGAAAATAAAGCGGTTAAAGCGACAACTAAAGTTGAAACTATAAAAGCTGAAGATGCAGGTGTAACTGCTGAAGAAGTTAAAGAAGAAACAGTTGAAGCTTAGTTAAAATATTTAGGAGTGTTCTTAAGAACACTCCTGTTATAAAAATTTAAAAAGGAGAAAACAATGACATTTAGCGCTGCTCAAGTTAAAGAACTAAGAGAAAAAACCGGCGCCGGCATGATGGATGCTAAAAAAGCATTGGTTGAAAATGACGGCGATATGGACAAAGCTATGGAATACCTTAGACAAAAAGGTATTGCGTCTGCTGATAAAAAAATGGACAGAATTGCTGCTGAAGGTGTTATCGCTTCTTATGTTGCGAGCGGTGTAGGCGCAATGGTTGAAATCAACTGTGAAACAGACTTTGTTGCTAAAAACGAAGAATTTAAAGCTCTTGCTAATGCAATTGCTAAAGTTGCAGCTGAACAAAACCCTTCATCTCTTGAAGAGTTGAATGCGGCAAAAACCGAGTGCGGCTCTACTGTTGAAGATGTAATCAAAGAAAAAATCTCAACAATCGGTGAAAAAATAACATTAAGACGCTTCGTTCGCTACGAAGGTGCTATTGGAACCTATATTCACAATTCAAAAATCGGTGTATTATTGAACGCTACGGCGGATGATGAAACCGTTTTGAAAGATATCTGCTTACACATTGCATCATCTGCGCCTGAGTTTGTTTCAAGAAACGAAATTCCTGCGGAAGTAATTGCCGAGGAAACAAGGATTGAAATGGGCAAAGAAGATATCCAAAACAAACCTGAACAAATCAGAGAAAAAATTGTTGAAGGTCGTGTTAACAAACTTATGTCTCAAAGATGTCTTTTGGAGCAGCCGTTTGTTAAAAACCCTGACCAAACTATTGAGCAATTGGTTTCCGGAAAAATGGAAATTAAATCTTTCACAAGATTTATGCTTGGTGAAGGTCTTGAAAAAAGACAAGATAACTTTGTTGAAGAAGTTATGGGTCAAATCAAAGGCTAGAAAACCTATTAAAGAAAAAAGACCTTGGGATTTCCCGAGGTCTTTTTTTATATTATCATTCTGGGGCTTTAGCCTAAGAATCCAATGTTCCTTAACTTAGCTTTCACCGTCTTCTGCTACCTTGGTTTTTATCATGTGCCCCACAAGAGCACCGGCAACGAGACCTATGGCGCCAAGAATATATAGTTTAGAAGCATTTACTTTGTCTGCGATTTTCATTATGGTATCTCTGTTTGGACTCAACCCCTCTTCAAACTCTTCCGCCGCTTTCTTTTTGATTATATCCATAATGTCTGCGACCTGAATCATCATAGATTTTTCGCCGTTTGCTTCGACCTCTTTTGCGGTTTGTGCGACAGAAACAGCTAGTTTTGCCTTTTGAGTCGCCGCTTTTTCGCCTGCGCCTTCAAAATATTTTGCATCATTTTCTAAGAGTTTTACGGTATAGTCTTGAGGTTGTAATTTAATTTTACCGTCTTTTAATTCCGTCTCTATTGTGGCTTTTCTTTCTTTCATAAATGTGTCATAATCACGACTTTCGCTATCTGGTCGTTTATTCCAGTCGTTTTGTGCCCAGACATCAGCAGTGCCGCCGTAACGCGAACCTTCAGAGGTATTGTTTTTAATTAAATCAACTAGCGATACCTCCTTTGCTTCTTTGTCAATACCCAAAGAAGTCAGGAGTTCTTCTGTTCTGCCCTTGGTCTTCGCAAAGAGGTCTTTCACTGCTTCTATCGCCGGCTTGTCGTCATCTGCGGCGCTTTTGGTAAGCTGTTCATACGCTTTAGTAAAAGTGTCATTATTTATTTCTTTTAATTCGATTGCAGGCATGTATTTTCCTGCGCCTAATCCTGCTGCAGCACCCACCACGCCGCCAAGGACGGGATGACCTTCTTTGTCTGTGTCATTCTTGCCAAAGCTGACTCGTGGATTATTATTTATAACGTGGATTGCAGAAACCGTCATGAAACCTCCTAATTTCTCTTCAATTGTTCATTAATTATAACTAATGTTATAAAACTTGTAAATTATACTTTTGATAGCAAAACATGTCAACTTCATAAATATTTACAAAGTTTTTTATGGCTTAAACACACTATCTGCCGCAAATAGTTCTTGCTGCGTGAACTCCTGATGCGGAAGCCTGTATTAACCCCCTTGTTACACCTGCGCCATCCCCGATTGCGAAAAGATTTTTTACTCCTTCAGTCTCAAGTTCATTTGTTAATTTAACCCTTGCAGAATAGAACTTAACTTCAATACCATACAATAATGTGTATCTTGACGCTGTTCCCGGAGCAATTTTGTCTAATGCATATAACATTTCGATTATGCTTAACATTTGGCGGTATGGAATAACTAAACTCAAATCCCCCGGTGTTGCACAGGTTAACGTCGGCTGCAAAATACTTGATTGAATTCTGTCTGGTGTAGAACGTCTTCCTTCGAGCAAGTCGCCGAAACGCTGCACTAAAACCCCTCCCGCAAGCATATTTGCAAGGCTTGCAACGTGCTGCCCATATGCAATAGGTTCTTTAAACGGTTCGGTAAACTTTTTACTCACGAGAAGCGCGAAGTTTGTATTATTCGTTGTCTTTTTTGCATAACTGTGACCGTTTACAGTTGAAATTCCATTGTAATTTTCCTGTACAACTTCGCCGTTCGGGTTCATGCAGAAAGTCCTGACTTCATCTCCGAAAGTCGGTGAATAATAAACTAATTTTGATTCGTACAATTTTGAAGTGAGAGGCTCAAAAACAGGAGCAGGTAATTCGACGCGAACCCCTACGTCTACTGCGTTGTTGACCATGCCTATTTTATTTTTGTCAAATTCTTTTGTCAGCCAATCCGCACCTTCTCTTCCCGGTGCGATTATCGTGTATTCTGCTGTGATTGTTTCTCCGTTATCGAGAACAACACCTTTTACTTGCTCGCATTCGACAATTAAGCTTTTTGCTGAGACATTATTCAAAATTGTGATTTTTTCATTTAAAAAATCTTGCATATTTTTCAAAACATCAAGACTTCTTTCGGTGCCCAAATGACGAACCGGAGAATGCACGAGTTTTAATTCGGCCATAGCTGCTTGGCGTTCGATTTCTCTAAACACCTTCATATCTGTTCCGAAAACTTCATCGGTTGCGCCAAAATCCAGATAAAGACTATCGGAATATCCGATTAGGCTCTCAACTTTTTCTCTCGGCATATAGTCTGTTAGGTGACCGCCGACGTCAGGTGTTAGTGTGAGTTTTCCGTCTGAAAACGCACCCGCTCCGCCCCAGCCGCATAGCAAACCACATTTTTTACACGTAGGGCACTTTGCGTAACCTTCTCTTAAGAGGCATTTCCTTTTTTCAATTTTTTGTCCTTTTTCTACAAGAACAATCTTCCAGTCGGGTTTTAATTTGGTAATCTCTAAAGCCGCAAATATCCCCGCAGGACCAGCCCCAATAATGGCAACATTGTACATAAAAATCTCTTCCTCTTAAGTGGTTTTACCTATATATTTTACAGGTAAAAATGAATAAGTACAAGCTTTTACTTTGTTCTTTATGGTATAATTTTCTCAAAATAGTACTCGGGAGTTGAGAAAATGAGTTTAAGAGATAAATATGAAGTTGTTATTGGTTTAGAGGTGCACGCTCAGCTAAAAACTAAGTCAAAAATATTTGCACCGGATGGCACGGAGTTCGGTAAAGAACAAAATACACAAATAAGTCCTATTACGCTTGGTATGCCGGGGGTACTGCCTGTTTTAAATAAAGAAACAGTAAATATGGGTATTTTGTTGGGTTTGGCTTTAAATTGTGAAATTCCGGAGCGTTGTAAATTCGACAGAAAACAATATTTTTATGCTGATCTTCCGAAGGGTTATCAAATTTCGCAATTCGATGAACCTGTTTGCGGAAAAGGCTATATCGACGTCAACGGTAAAAGAATCGGTATAACAAGAGCTCACCTTGAAGAAGATGCGGGAAAACTTGTTCACGCAGGTGCGGACGGGCTTGCAGGCTCAAATTATTCTTTGGTCGATCTTAACAGAGCAGGCACTCCGCTTCTGGAAATCGTATCGGAACCTGATATGAGAAATTCTGAGGAAGCTAAAAATTACATGGAAGAATTGAGAAATATTGTTCGCTATCTTGGAGTATGTGACGGCAACCTTGAGGAAGGTTCAATGAGATGTGACGCAAATATCTCCATTATGCCAAAAGGTTCGACAGAATTCGGTACTCGTGCAGAAATCAAAAACGTAAACTCTTTCAGAGCCCTGCAAAGAGCTATTGAATATGAAATTGACCGCCAGATTGAGCTTGTTGAGGCAGGCGAAAAGGTGGTTCAAGAAACCCGTCTTTGGGATGATAATCAAGGCGTAACAAAGTCTATGCGCGGAAAAGAAGACGCACATGATTACAGATACTTCCCTGAGCCGGATTTAATGCCTCTTGAAATTTCACGTGAATGGGTTGAAAAAATTCGGAAAACTATGCCGGAACTTCCTGCGCAAAAGAGGATTAAATACCAAGAAGCAGGTCTAAGCGAATATGACGCAAATGTTATTGTAGACCAGATTGAAACAGCGCTTTTCTACGATAAAATGTTAGAACTCGGTGTTAATGCAAGAATCGCGTCAAATTTCCTCATGGGGGAGATTACCGCGTACTTAAAAGAAGAAAAACTTACAATTGACCAAACAAAAATCACACCTGAAAGTCTTACAAAATTAATTCAATTGATTGAAAAAGGAACTATTTCAAACAATATTGCCAAAAAAATTGTTATGACATTGGTCAAAGAAGGTGGAGACCCTCAGGAAATAGTTGAAAAAGAAGGTTTGGGTGTAATTTCTGATGAAGGTGCGTTAAAAGATGTTTGTCAGAAAATTGTAGATGCAAATCCTAATCAGGTTGCGGCATACAAGGGCGGAAAAGAACAATTGTTCGGTTTCTTCGTCGGTCAGGTGATGAAGGAAACAAAAGGTCGAGCTAATCCTCAATCGGTGAACGAACTTTTAAAAGAACTGCTTGGATAATCAAATAATATTAAAAGAGACCTTTAAGGTCTCTTTTAATATAAAATGTTCAATTTTATATTCATGAGTTTTATAGAACAATGTGTCTGTTAATTTTTTATGGGTTTATTACTAAACTTAAAGTATGACAAAAAGTTCTATTTCAAAAATTTGTGAGAATATAAAATCTTACCGAAAACGCTCAAAAATTTCTCAAGAGCAATTAAGCGAAATGGTTGGTGTAACGCCTGATTATATCTCCTTAATTGAAAGAGGTAAAAGAACTCCCAGCATAAAAATTCTTTGTTATATTGCAGAAGTTTTTAATTTAGAACCTTATGTTTTGTTGAAGTAACTAAGGACATTTATCTTTTTGCCAGCTTAGTTTGCTGGGCGAACATCTTGTATATTCAAAATTTCCTTTATAAAGTGCCCAAGCAGTGCAGCCCCAGCCGTCATAAGCATATCCTCCGTATTGCGTTCCTCCTGAATCAGTGCACATATTAAACCACATGTCTTTTGAGAAATCTACAGGAACTATTCCCGTCGCTAATACATAAAATATAAAATAGTCTTTGCCCATGACATTAGGTCCTTTTGCACCGTTAACGTCGATTTTTATTTGACCGCACATGTTAGGGATATCGCGACCCCAATTGTTTATATTTCATTTCATAGAATTTGTGGCAACACCTATTGTTGCTCCATTTTCCAATATTGCACCATCGTTTGCATATTCATTTCTTCCGCTGTCCTTACCTGCAATACTTTTATAGTTTGATTTTGGAAAACAACCTCCGGTTCCAAGACAATATTTTCTCACTTTTAAATATTTAGTGAATTGTCTTATCATAAATTCACTTGCTTCGGGGCTCCAGTCTGCATTTTTTTCCATGCCCCATTCTGAAGGTAACCCATCTTCCTTAATTGTTATTGAATAAGAGTTGGCCAGAAGAGAATAAGTTTCTTTCAGTTGCGTAGTAAGTACTTTTTCCTCGTGTTTTGCATACAGCGTCGGAATAGTCATTGCCGCAACAACGCCGATAATAACCAAAGTAATCAAAACTTCCGCAAGAGTAAATGCAATAAGGCTAAAACCCTTGTTATTGTTCATTATCTGCGGGGGGGGGCGCTTGCTGTAAGGCTAATTAGCTGATTTTTTAATAATTTATATATTTTCATTTTTTATCCTACAAACTTGCATTTAAATTAATTATAATCGCTTTAGGCAAAAAAGAAAAGACTTTGAAGTAAAATTATGCTTTGATTTCAGCCAATTTTTCGAGTTTTAACTTTTGATCGTGTTCCATCAAAAGCTTAATTAAATCATCAAGTTCGCCTTCCACAACAGTCCAAACATTTAGGTTTTGCCCGATTCGGTGGTCTGTCAGCCTGCCTTGAGGGAAGTTGTAAGTTCTGATACGCTCGGAGCGGTCGCCTGTACCTACCTGCGAACGTCTCAAATCCGTTATTTCCTGCATTTGCTTTTGAACTTCAAGGTCGTATAATTTAGCTTTTAAAATCTGCAATGCACGTTCTTTGTTTTGAAGCTGTGAACGTTCTTCCGTACAGAAAACCATTAAACCTGTCGGTTTGTGAACAACGCGGACGGCTGTTTCAACTTTGTTAACGTTTTGTCCGCCTGCACCGCCTGAACGGCAAGTTGAAATATCTAAATCAACGGGATTTATATCAATTTCAACATCATCAACTTCCGGCATAACAGCAACAGTAGCAGTAGATGTATGAACACGTCCTTGGCTTTCTGTCGCAGGTACGCGCTGCACGCGGTGTACACCTGATTCATATTTCAACTGAGAATAGATACTGTCACCTTTCATTGAGATAACGGCTTCAGAAACGCCCCCGGCTTCACATTCATTGATAGACAAAACTTGTGCATTCCAGCCTTTTTTGTCGGCATATCGCATATACATTCTCATAAGATCGCCGGCGAATATGTTTGCTTCGTCGCCGCCGGCCGAACCCCGGATTTCAAGCATAATATCTTTATCATCCATCGGGTCGCGAGGAAGAAGAAGCACCTTCATTTTTTCAGAATATTCTTCAATTTTTTTCTCATTTTCTTCGATTTCAGCTTTTAAAAAGCCTTTCATTTCTTCATCTTTTTCTGAAAATAAAAGCTCTTGTGCGTCTTTAACTGCTTCATCAGCAGCTTTGAATGCGTGATAAACTTCAACGGTCTCTTCCATAGCTTTTCTCTGCTTTGAAAGGTCACGAAAACGGTTATAATCTTGCGCTGTTGTCGGGTCAGAGAGAATCAATCCCAGTTCGTTATATTTTTCTTCGATTTGAAGTATTTTGTCTAACATGTCTTTCATGGCTTGTTCCTTTTAACTATCTTACAGGCATTCTACCACAAGATTTATCTTCATCACAGAACCCGAGGCGCTCACATTTCGGAACAAGGTACGATTTGAGCCAAGGCTCTTGTTCTGTAAGCTTTTTGCACATCATTCTGACAAGAATTCTTATTTCATCTTGTGCGCGGGTGCAGAGCCTGATGTTTGCAAGGTGAATCATTTCTCTGAGGTTTAAACTTGCGACCATAGAAGATGAAGTTGCATTGGGAAGAACAAAACGCGCATCTTCGGCAGGAATTCCTGCTTCGGTCATTTCATTATAAAAATCAGCGATTTTTGTCATAAAGTCGTCGTATTTTTCTTTAATTTCAGAATTTTTTTCAACAGTCGGAGGTACGAGGTAGTCAAACTGCCCCTTTTCTTTGACATAGCGCTGTGACTTTTGGGAAAAAGACATGTGTCTGTGGCGTACAAGCTGGTGCGTACATGCTCTTGATACGTTTGAGATTGCGAATGAAACCTGAATATGCTCGATTGTAGAATAATGTCCTGATGAAATTACTCTTGAAATAAGTTTGAGCATTTTTTCTTCATCTTCTGCCTTATCGTAGATATTTATAGGCGAATCCGCACTATAACAGGTTCTGCACGCAGTATAAATCGTACGAAGCATGTTTTCGGGTTTTGAAATCAGCTCAACTATCGGTAAATTAGTATTCTCAGACATATTCTCTCCTCCATAATAAAATTATTGCCCGATTTTTGTAAAAAGGGCAATAATTTGTGAAATCTTCATAAAAACTTCGAAACCTACTTTTTAGTTTCGTATCTTTTCTTAAATCTTTCGACTCTACCTTCAGTATCCATAATTTTTTGGCTGCCTGTGTAGAATGGGTGGCAGTTATTGCAAATTTCAACAGTAATGTTGTCTAGAACAGAACCTGTTTCAATTTCATTGCCGCATACGCATTTAACTTTAATTTTTTTATAATCCGGGTGAATTCCGTCTTTCATCTTTTTGTCCTTTCAGTAAAATTGCCTGTAAACCATTATAATCATGTAAATTTTTATTATCAAGTATGTTGGGGGTGTTTTGTAAAATTCTATGAATTAATTAAGAATTTAATTCAAAATATTCAATCAAATTTAAAACTCTTTTGTTGCTTTGAGATTCAATCAAACCCTTGTTCAGTCCGATTACACATCCCGGACATGATGTTAAGACGAAATCGGCTCTTGTTTGTTCAATATTTTTTGATTTTTCTTCTGAGATAAATTTTGAAATTATGGGGAATCTTATAGAAAAATCTCCTGAAAATCCGCAGCAAACTTCACAATCGTTCATTTTCAAGTAGTTTTCGCCGACAATATTTTCTACTTTCGCTAATATTTTTTCTTTTTCGTCTCTAAGGTGGCATGGCAGATGATAGGTCGCTTTTTCAGCCGGCAGTTTTTTCGAAAAACTTTCAATTAATGCTGAAATATCAATAATTTTGTAAGAAAAATCTTCGCTATACTCCTTTAAAGCCGATAGACAAGTAGCACAGTCGCAAACAATATAATCGCAATCATCTTTCAAAAGTTTTACATTTTTTTCTTTTAAATGCTTGAATTGTTTGAAATCTCCGCTATATAGGGCAGAAATACCGCAGCATTCGAATTTTTTTTGTATAACTTCAATGTCATTTTTTTCAAAGAAATTTAAGACAGCATTTTTAACACCCGGGTTAAGATATTTTGTGAAACAACCCTCAAAATAAATTACTTTTGTTTTTTTTGTGTTTTGCTGGGTTGTTTTTTTTCTTTTTACATTTATTTTTGAGATTTTATCAAAAAGTAGAAAATATTTGCCGAGTATGCCGAATTTTCGAATAAAATCTTCAAAAAATGGTACAAATTTTGACAAGCGAGAAAATCTGTATGCTTTAAAGAGCAAACTTAAAAAAAGCATTTTTATTTTAAAAAACGGAGTGTATTTTAAAATTCCGCAGAATTTTTTGTTCTCATTTTTGGCGGCGCGAATTATTTCGCTTGCTTTTATCGAACTTGGGCAAAAATCGTCACAAGCTTTACAGTGAAGGCACATAGAAAGAGTTTCATCCAGTTTTTTTGTGTATTTTAAATCGCCTTTGAGTAGTCCCAGCAAAAGATTAAATTTTCCTCTTGAAACAATAGTTTCTTTCCCCGTTGCTTTGTACACGGGGCATACTGATTGGCAGAGTCCGCATTTTGAACAGGTTTTTAAATCTTTTTCATAATATTCCAGCTTTTTCATAATAGATATTATAACGCAAAGGTGATTTCAAATTTTATTCAGCTATTTGTTGGGTTGCAATAAATTATAATGCGGATAGAATGGTATTATCATAGAATTGTATTATATGGTAATTTTTATATGAGAAAACTAAAAATATTGAATCTGTTTGAGGACGGACTGTCCTCTTCAAAGATAATTAATGCGGTTGCGTTTATATTATTCTCTCTGCTTTTTACATTTGTTTTATCCTCAAAGTATTTTTTGTTCGAAAACCTTATTTCAAGTGACAATACTGCAAAGCATGATATTGTAGCGGAAAAAACAATCGAAGTTGTCGATACATTCAGAACAGAACAGCAAAAAAAAGAAGTAGTCATGAAAGTAGAGCCTATATTGACTCCTGCTGAAGATAACTACATTAAAAACAACCTTACGAACCTTATAAATACTATCAAACAAATTCGTAACAAAGATACAGCGCCCGCTGTAAAGAAAGAAGAATTGAATATTCTTTTTGACCTTTCTGACGGGTCGCAAAAAGCTTTTGTTGTGAATTATTTTTTAACCGCGAATAATCAGCGATTTGATGTTATATCTCTTAAAGCGCAACAAACGCTTGAAGCCACTCTTAGTGAAGGTATAACCGAAAAAGACTTCGAAAAACAAAATATTTATAAGCTTATAATCAGGAATACGGGGCATGACGTTACGAGAAACCAGGTTCGTGTAATTTCGGCACTTTTAGAGCAGGTAATCGTACCAAATATGATAGTTGATGAGCATGCAACTGAATTAGCACGTAAAAATGCTATCAATGCAGTGCAGCCCTTCAAAGTTACTTTTAACAAAGGTGATAAAATTGTATTTGAAGGAGAGCCTATTACAAAACTCAAGCGTGATGCGCTCTCTAAAGCGGGTTATCACGTCTTAGAGCTTAATTATCAAGGTTTTATAGGAATATATTGCTTGGTAGTTGTTGGGATGCTTTCTCTGCTTTATTACTTGCAATTTTTTGAAAAAGGATTCTTGAACAAAAACTATATATTATTAATGGCTCTTATGTCGCTTTTTGTCACAATATTTACTGTCTTTTTGCCTGATGGGCTGTCGGTTTATCTTATACCGTTCCCTGCGTTTGCCATAATTTTGGCTATATTTACCAATCCGCGGGTTTCTTTTTTGACATCAATATTGTTGATTACAGTTACTGCAATGACATTGAAATTTGAAACTTTTGCAATGGCGATTTTTATAATTGTGGCAATGATTTCAACGGTTTCGGTGGCGAGAATTAAGTATTCGCGCCGATACGATCTTGTAAAAGCAGGGTTTGAAATTTCACTTGTTATGCTGCTTTTGATTTTGAGTGTATATTTGCTTGAAAAATGTCTTGTGGATGTTGACAGCGCAGTTCTTATCAGAGATGCGGTTTCCGGACTCATAAATGGTATTTTGAGCGGAATAATTGCCTTGGGCATGCTTCCGCTTTTAGAAAGTATGTTCAAAATCATTACACCATACGGACTTGCCGAACTTGCAGACCATAATCAGCCTCTGCTCAAGAGATTGCAGTTTGAAGCACCCGGAACCTTCTCTCACAGTTTGATGTTGTCGAATTTGTGTGAGGCTGCTGCCGAATCAATTGGTGCAGACCCTGTCTTGGCAAGAGTCGGGGCTTTTTATCACGATATAGGCAAATTGAAGCGCCCGTTATTCTTTGTTGAAAACCAAACTTATTTTGGAATTGAAAATCCGCATACAAAATTGAATCCGAGATTGAGTAAAATGGTTATCACCGCGCACCCTAAAGATGGTATTGAGCTTGCAAAAGAATACGGCATTCCGCCTGTAGTCCAAAATTTTATATCACAGCACCATGGGGATTCTTTGGCAAGTTACTTCTATAATCAAGCCGTTAAAGAGGAAGGTGCGGAAAATGTTGCTGAAGAACAGTTCAGATATACAGGTCCAAAACCGAATACTAAAGAAACGGCAATCTTAATGCTTGCGGACGCTGTTGAGTCTGCTGCTCGTACGCTGCCAAACCATACTCAAGAAGCGCTTGATGCACTTATTGATAAATTAATCCAAGAACGTTTACAGGACGGGCAATTGTCGGATTCGCCGCTTACATTAAAGGACTTAAAGACTATCGCGCTTACGTTCTCACGCTCTTTACGTGCGGCTCATCACCAAAGAATTAAATATCACCAAAATATTATTCAAGAATTGGAAAATAAAGCTAAAACGAAGCATAGCCAAATGTTTTTGAGTCAGCCGGCTGATGTAGAGTTGGAGGCAAAAATTCAAAAATTGCAGCAAGATAAACAAGACAGTGAAAATGGCAGCAATTAATATTTTTATAGAAAATATTTATCCCGAAATGGAAGTTGACGCCAAGAAAATTCTTGCCGACACAAAAAAAATCCTTAAATATTTTTTGGGTAATGAAGAGATTTATAAAAACTCTTGTTTGAAAGATTATAAATTTAAAACACTTTGCTTTGATATAGTTTTTTGCAATAACGAAAAAATTCATGAAATAAACCGTGATTATCGAGAAAAAGACCGCCCCACAGATGTTATAACGTTTGCACTTTTTGCAGATAGCACGCCTGAGGAAAGATTTATTTTCGATGACGAGATAAATCTGGGTGAAATCCTTATCTCACTTGATAAAACGCAGGAACAAAGTATTGAAAGAGAACATTCGTTTAATGAAGAATTGTACTTTTTAGTTTCGCATGGCATAATGCATTTGTTGGGATTTAATCATAAATTGGAGGAAGAACTCGAATTTATGTTAACCCACCAAAGTAAGTCAATGGAGAAAATAAGTGTCTAAGTATACCCACAACGACTTTTTCAGATCTTTTAAAACTGCACGAAAAGGTTTGAATTTAGCCTATAAATCACAAAGAAATTTTAGAATTCATATCATAGCAGCATTTTTAGTTGTTGCATTTGCTTTTTTGTTGCAGTTTGATTATGTCGAATTTTGTCTTTTGTTCTTTGCCATAGGTTTTGTAATGGTTACAGAGCTTTTTAATTCGGTAATTGAATTTTCATTGGACGCATACTATAAAAACAAATACTCAAAGCTTGTCAAAATGGCTAAAGATATGGCGGCGGGCGGAGTTCTCATTGCTACATCCACAAGCCTGCTAATCGGGGCTATTTTGTTCGGTAACCGTCTTATCAATGGCTAATCCTTAAGAAAACATTAAGAAGGTTGGTGAATAATCTTGATTGGGCTATAATGTTTTTAAGTCTGTTAAAAAGGGACAAAAGAGGAAATTTATTATGCCGGATAAAAATAATGACGAAACAAATATAAACGAAAGCTGTGAATTTAATCCCTTTCGTGAAGAAGAGGCTCAAGAACAGTCTATAGCGGAATCTGCCGAAAGTGAAGAAGCGGTTGATAAAATTAAAACGGATTTTGAAAACCTGAATAATCAATATTTGCGTTTAGCTGCTGATTTTGAAAATTACAGAAAAAGACAAGCGCAAGAACGTGAACAGTTAATAAATTACGGAAAAATTGAAGCTTTTACAAAATTACTTGAAGTTTTGGATAATTTTGACCGCGCGGAACAATCTTTGAAGGATTGTGACGATGTAAATCGTGTGAAAGAATCTTTTAATGTTCTGCACAAACAAATTGTTGAAAACCTTGAAAAAATGGGCTTAGCGCCGATTGAAACAGTAGGAAGCTTGTTCGACCCTAATTTTCATGACGCAGTTATGCAGACTCCGACGGAAGATCACCCGGATCAGACAATTATCGCAGAATTGCAAAAAGGATATAAATTAGGTGACAAAGTATTGCGCCCTGCGCTGGTAAATGTTGCAACAAACTAAAAACGGTAAAAAATGACTAATTATTATGAATTATTGGGAGTCTCGAAAGAGGCAAGTAAAGACGAAATAAAAGCTGCATTTAGAAAAAATGCCAGAAAATATCACCCTGATGTGAATAAAGCACCTGACGCCGAGGAAAAATTTAAATCTCTCGGCAAAGCATACGAAACTCTTATGGATGACGAAAAGCGTACTGTATATGACCGCTGGGGAGAAGAGGGTTTGTCAAATGCCGGATATTCACAGGGTCCGTTTGATGGCGGTTTTGGCAATCTTAATGATATTTTTGAAAGCTTTTTCGGCGGTCTGGGCGGATTTGGTTTTTCAGGCGGATATGAAAGAGACCCGAATGCTCCGCAGCGCGGCGATGATATTCGCGTGGATATTGAGCTTGAATTTGAAGAGGCAGTTTTCGGCATAGAAAAAGAAATAAAAATTGATCATCTGGAAGGCTGTGAAGCTTGCAAAGGAACGGGTCACGAACCGGGTTCAAAACCTCAAACATGTCCGACTTGCGGAGGCTCGGGAAGAGTTCAGCAAGTGACAAATACAATTATGGGGCAGTTTACACAAATCAGCACATGCCCGAACTGCGGCGGTTCAGGACAAAAAATTACAAATCCGTGCAAGGCATGCAGCGGCTCAGGCAGTGTGGAAAAAGAAAAAACTATCAATGTAAAAATCCCAAAAGGGGTGGACAACGGTGCGAAAATTCGTGTTTCACAAGAAGGTGATGCAGGGAAAAACGGTGGTCCGAGCGGAGATTTGTACATTGTGCTTCATGTGAAATCGCATGAATATTATAAACGCGAAGGCTTTGATATTTACACAGAACTTGGAATTTCGGTTCCTCAGGCTGTTCTGGGGGATGAAATTAACATCCAAACGCTTGATGGTGATAGAAAAATCACCGTGCCTTCCGGAACAGAAAGTGGTAAAATATTAACATTGAAAGATGCAGGTGTTCCATACCTTAATAGCCCAAACAGACGCGGAAGCCACTACGTAGTGCTCAAGATAGAAACACCGAAAACTCTCAATGATGAAGAAAAGAAACTTTATGCACGACTTTTTGAGATTTCGACAGGTAAAGAGCCTAACGAAGCAAGTATTTTAGACAGATTTAAGAAAGCTCTGCATAACTAATCTATAAAAGTGGAATTGAGGAAAGTATGAAAAAGTTTTTAATTATAGCTGCAGCAATAATATCTTTAGTATTCGCGCAGTCTGCAAATGCTACACAATTGCCTCCTGAGGTTAAAAATTACATTTTGCAGAACATTCCTGACGCAACAATTCGTTTTGACGGACTGATTACTTTGCCTGACGGAACGTTTTATCTTCCTCTGATTCCTGCTTACACAGTTAAAGATGCAGAATTCGGGGTTAAATTTACATACCCTAAAAATAAATCTAATCTTGCTAAAAGACCTGAAATCCTTATTTTTGAGAACAACTACTGTCTCTTGAAGCTTATTAAAAATAAAGATAAAACGCTTAGTGTTGCAGATTTGAAGGATTTTCCAATCGAAGTTCGTTCAGGCATTCTTCCGCAGGATTTGCTTGTTCCGAAGGGGCTTGTACTCCCTGACTCTTTGGTAGGAATTCTCGGGGATTTAAATGTTCCGCTGAAATCTAATTTAAAAATTACTCCGAAACAAGAAATTCCGACAGCGCCTTCTCAAACTGCCGATTTGCCTAAAAAACCCGAAAAAATCAATGTCATTCCGCAATTAAAAGACAAGCAATTCTATATAACAAATTTTAACTCTAACTTTATCTATATAATGCCTTCTAATTTAAGAGACGTGCAGTATACGCTGAAGTTGGACAGTATTCCTAAGGCGGTACGAGAGGTTGGCGGAAATTATCTTTTGGTATCCACTGCACAAAAAACATATATTGACGTAGTAGATGTTAAAAATGAAGAAATTGCAAAACAGATTGATATAGGCGTTGAACCTGATGAAATGGTTGTTTCCAAGGATGAAAAAACAGCATATGTTATTTCTAACAGCAACTCTAATTTGTATGTGATTGATATTCAGACTATGTCGCTTACAAAACAAATTCAAATCAAGGGGAATCCTGAAAAATTGGCGTTTTCCGAAGATGAATCAAAACTTATATACATAGACAGTGCAACATCTGATATATACAGTGTCGAACTGAAAAATCACTATGTGAATATTTATCAGTGCACTGTTCCAAATACTGCAAAAATAATCCTTTCGGACAACAAAGTATACGCATTGAGCCGAACAAGGAATTCTCTCAAAATTTATCCTTATCAAGAGCTGGTTATGGAAAAAACAGATGATAATCAAGAAATTCTGGGTTCCAAAAGAGAATACTATATAAAAGCTGCGTTTTTAAAAAGCGGCCCCGGGATAAAAACCTATTTTAAAAAGCAAAAAGAAACCCAGGACGCTGCTATTAAAGAAATTACCGGGGAGTCTATAAATACGGCAACAAAACCTGTAGATATGTTATACAGAAACGGTAAAATATACATTTTAAGTTCGGTTGAGAACCAAATTGATATAGTAAATCCTGTTACACAGCAGGTTGAAAAGTCTGTTCCGCTAAGAATAACGGGTTTTTCAAATAAATTTAACGAAATAAAAAACTCAGGTCTTGTAATTATCACAAATGTGATGGAGAAAAAATACGTAGTCTTTGACCTTGATAAAGAGCTTATTTTGCAAACAAATCCTATAGATTTGCCAATTACGACACTTACAATTATTAATAAATCAGCAGAGGCGCTCTGATGGACAAAATTACCGAGGAAATTTTAGAGGGTCTTGAAGCAACGCAAAAAGATTTTTGGAATGTTGCAAGAGAAACAGCTAATTTTCTAAATATGCTTGTTAAAATTGCCAAGTGTAAAAACGGTATTGAAGTAGGAACTTCAAACGGATACTCGGGAATATGGCTGGGTAAAGCTTTCCAAGAAAATGGCGGAAAGCTCACTACAATTGAATATTGGGACAAAAGGCAAAGCATTGCACGCAACCACTTTAAAACCTGCGGGATAGACGATGTAATTGAAGCTAAGCTGGGATGTGCTTGTGAAATCTTAGGAGCTTGGGAAGAAAAACTTGATTTTGCCTTCATAGACGCCAATAAAACTCAGTACTTGGAATATTTTGAACTTGTCGACAAACACCTCGTAAAAGGCGGGATAATTACCGCTGATAATATTACTTCTCATCCTGAAAAAGTTGAAAATTTTATTACAGCTCTAAAAAATCATCCGAAATACCAAACGGAGATTTTGGATTTGCCGGGCGGATTACTTATCGCTTATAAAATTGCGGATTAACAAAGTTTTTCTTTATTTTATTCGGTTTTTTCTGTAAAATAAAGAAAAACTAAAAAGTGAGTGAATTATGAGTAGATTTTTTGGCATTATCGGTATTGTAGTAATATTTGCGATTTGTTATCTTATGTCAAACAACAAGAAGAAAATAAGTCTTAAAACAGTATTGTCGGGCTTTTCGCTTCAAATACTTCTTGCGGTTTTTATATTGAAAACACCTTTGGGGCAAGCAATATTTTACAAAGCAGGTTTGTTAGTGCAAAAAATTCTTGATTTTGCAAATCAGGGGGGGGACTTTGTTTTCGGCTCTCTTACAAGTAAGCCTGAAAAATGGGTAGAGTTGTTCGGTGCGGGTGGAGATTTTATTTTTGCGTTGAAACTTATTCCGACAATTATTTTTGTCTTGATTATAGTCAATATCCTTTATCACATTGGCATAATGCAAAAAATAGTCTACGTTTGTGCAAAAGTTATGTACAAAATTATGAATATTTCGGGTGCGGAGGCTCTTTCAAACGCTGCAAGTGCTTTTGTAGGGCAGGTTGAAGCGCAGATTATGATTAAACCTTACATTCCAACAATGACAATGTCCGAGCTTTTGGCGTCGATGACAGGTTCTATGGCTTGTATCGCGGGTGGTGTTATGGCAATGTACATAGGAATGGGAATTCCTGCAGAATACCTTCTTTCTGCAAGTATAATGGCGGCTCCCGGGGCGCTTGTAATCTCAAAAATCGTTTTTCCTGAGACGGAAGAGTCGCAAACTAAAGACGATGTTAAATTGGAAGTTAAACAGAATTATGTAAACCTTATTGACGCGATTGCGCACGGCGCTTCGGATGGGATGAGAGTTTCAATAAATGTCATTGCAATGCTGATTGCACTAATTGCTCTTATTCACATGGTCGATTGGGTTCTCGGTTATTTCGGGCTCTTTTTGGTCAACATATGCCATTTGCCTGCACATTTTATTGGGATTGATTTTTCACATCTTTCTTTGAACGGTATTTTGGGCGCAATATTCTCGGTTTTTGCCTATATTATGGGTGTTCCGTTCCATGAGGCTTCCGCTGTTGGCTCATTGATGGGTACGAAGCTTGTTTTCAATGAATTTATTGCATATATGGATTTGTCGCAAATTCAAGCGCAGCTTTCACAGAAGAGTATTGTTATTGCTACATTTGCACTGTGCGGCTTTGCTAATTTGGGTTCAATCGCAATCCAAATCGGCGGTATTGGCGAACTTGCGCCGTCACGCCGCAAAGACCTTGCAAAACTCGGTTTTAAAGCTCTTATTTGCGGAACGCTTGCCTCTTATATTTCGGCTTGTATTGCGGGGATACTTTTATAGTTGTGGTAAACTCCTTAATTATGGTATTATGAAAATAATAAATTAAAAATTAATCGGAGGTATGGAAAATGTTGTCAATATTGAGTTTTATCGGGGGGGGGGCGAACCTTAAAGGATAAAAGTGAAGGAAAATTCATTTTTATCGGAAAGAACCTAAAACTCTCACGAAATTTACCATTCTGTGCTTTCACTCTTGCGGAAACTTTGATTACGCTTGCAATAATAGGTATTGTTGCCTCGATGACAGTGCCTACTTTAATTAGTCGTTATCAAGAACATAGAGATGTTGTTTTATTAAAAAAAGCATACAGTGATATTTCTCAAATGAACAAAATGGTAATCGCGGAATATGGTTCTTATGAGAACTGGTCAACAAGTGATTCTGACAGAGGCGTAAATTCTAAAACCATTACAGATATTTATCTAAAATATTTAAAACATAATAAAATATGCTATAAACGAGGAGGCTGCGGAATGGCGACTGCATATAGCTTGGGTAATCGCATGGTTGCCCATTATCTTGATGTTGGGCCTTGGAACAGTTTTATTACTGATTCAGGATATGCTGTAGGTAATGCTGACAGTCGAGATGTGGTAATTTCATTACACGTAAATCCAAAAAATAACCGATTTGTTTGGGGCAAAGATCTTTTTTTCTTTAGTCTGAAAGATGATGGCTCAGTTGTTCCCTATGGAGCAGGAAAAGATATGTCGAATTGCAGAAAAAATGGTGAGAGTCTTAATTGTGCGGCTTGGGTTATTTACAAAGAAAATATGGATTATCTGCGTAAAGACGTAAGCTGGAATGACTAAAATACTTTTCTCAAAAATATACTTTCATTAGACAATTTTTGCAGTCGAACTCAAGCTGGTATTTTTTACCTGTTTCGTCGACCAGAAAAAGAGGCTCCGAGTGTTTTTCGGCATCTTTGTCTTTTGTACAGAAGCCTAACGAGTATTTTAAGCAGTGCTTTGTCTCCATAACCTGTTTGTTGTCATAATTTTTTTGCGAAACATGTTCCGGTCCGTATTCTTCAACTTTGCAGCCACATTTTTCGTAGAACTGTTTGGCTTTTTCGTTTGTAACGTTGTATTTATAATCTAAATTCATATTTGAAAATTTATTGTAATTTATCGGCGATTGTTTTTTTATTTTGTAATTTTTTGCTCTGATTTGTTGAAATTCTTCGACCAATTTGCGTCGAATGTCATTTATCTCACTTACTTTAATAAACGGTGGAGTTTCTCCCGAAAGTAAAACATTTTCCGCAAAAAATTCGGTGTCCCCTAATTTTGAAAGCTGTTTTGCAAGATTTTCTTTTGCTTTATCAGGATTTTGCGCTGTTTCATAATTGTTTTCAATTTCAATAGTGTGCGAATTTTCATCATCATAAATTGCTAAAATTATTGATTTTTCTTGAATATTTGCCTCGATATTAACAGTGATTTTTCGCTCAACCTCTGTTTTATCAAGCTCTTTTAAGTATTTTTGGTCAAAGTTCCGATAAATTTTCATACCTTTTTCGAGGTTCGAGATAGAGTTGGGAAAAATCTTGCCGTTTGCAATTTTATCAATTTTTGTCCCGCTGAGTTCTTTGTTTTTATCCTTTTCTATGAAAAAAGTTATACCGTCGCCGACGTTCAAGAGGTTTTTATCTAAGCTGAAACTGTGTTTCTGAACTTCGGTTATTGTGCCGACATATTCCCCCGAGTTTTTTGGGGTATAGAACGATGTTATCTCTTTGTTTCTACCTTTTAAGAAATAAGAACAATATCCGCGGTTGAAGGATTTGTTTATGTCAAAATCAAAGTTTGTGCGGATTATGCCCTCTGAAGCTTTTTCAAGCCCTTTTTCAGCCAAAATTTTATCAATTTTTTGGCGGTAAAAACTGACTACATTTTTAATGTAGTTTTCGTCTTTGAGCCGCCCTTCAATTTTGAAGGAGGTTACACCGGCGTCGATTAAATCTGCAAGGTAATTACCGGCGTTAAAATCTTTTAAGCAAAGCAAGTGTTGATTTTCGGCTATTTTTGTACCGTTTTTGTCAATTAGGCTGTATTTTTTTCTGCAAGGCTGCGCGCATTCTCCGCGGTTTGCTGAACGACCGCCTATTGCGTAACTCATGTAGCATTGTCCGCTGTAAGAAACGCAAAGCGCACCGTGAATAAAGCTTTCCAGTTCAATTTCTGTATTTTCTGAAATATTTTTAATTTCGTCCAAGTTTAGTTCCCGTGCGAGGATTGTACGCTGAAATCCTGTATTTTCAAGAAATTTTACTTTTTCAAATGACGCATTATGGCATTGTGTGCTTGCATGCAGCGCTATGGGCGGCAAATCAAGTTCTAATAAGCCCATATCTTGAATAATAATCGCGTCGACACCGATTTCATAAAGTTTTTTGATAAGCTTTTGTACTTTTTCCAGTTCATCGTCATGCAAAATGGTGTTTATTGTCACATAAATTTTTACGTTAAATTTGTGCGCGTAATCGACAATTTCTTTGATGTCTTCGACTGAATTAGAGGCGTTTTTTCGTGCACCGAAAGATGGAGCACCTATGTATACAGCGTCTGCTCCGCAATTTATGGCAATAAATGCACAGTTTTTGTCCTTCGCCGGAGCCAATAATTCGATTTTGCTTTTTTCATGCTTCATATTCCAAGTATAGTATGAAAGTTTAGCGATTGTAAAATATTTGCCCTTTTTTGAAAATTCGCTAGACTGTATATTGGAGTGTCGTATGAAAAAATATTGGTTAGCTAAATATTGCTTGGTATTGGCAGCATTGCTTTTTACCGTGAATGGTGTGTTTGCGCTATCTATTAATGCGTCTGTTTCTCAGGATTATGATCTCGGTTTTGAGTCTGTAATAAAAAGAAAATTTGGTGATATTTTTAAAATTTCCAAAATTTTTGAAAAAAACGATGATTTATTTTACCAAAAACGTTATTGCCCGATTTATATGCTTTCTATGAAAGATATCTACAGCATGGTTCCGACTGTGACCAGCAACCTTGAAAAACGCTTGGTGCCTAATACCTATAATTTATCCTTTAAACAGGAAAAAAATATTCCTCAAAGCAATATAAGTCTTATAAACAGTAATGTGCAAAGCGGTTTGAAAAAGATAGAAACGCAAAATACGGCAATTTCTTCTGAACATAGAGAATATCAGGAATTATTAGCTCAAAATCCTGAAAGAATAGAAATTTTGTATAAATATGCACAGTTTTTGTACACGAAACGCAGCTATAATGATGCTATCTCGGTATTAAATAAAATTATTCAAAAAGATGACAGTTTTGTTCTCGCATCCTATACTCTCGGAAATATTTACTTTGACATGGGCGAATACAAAAATGCTATCAAAGCGAATCTCGCTGTTATCGCCAAAAATCCCTATTGCTCGGATGCATATTTTAATATCGCTTCATCTTTGGAAAAACTTCAAAAATTTAGTCTTGCAATAAGCTACTACCAAAAATGTTTGGCTCTCAATGCTTCTGATACGCAGGCGCAGAATGCGGTTAAGCGTCTTGAACAGTTAACCTTTAATCAAGAAAAAAATTCAGAGGAATTTAATTAATCTTAAGAATCCTCTTTACAATTGCTTTTTAACATGTAAAATAATAATACTCACATCCTCAAGTTGAGTAAAAATAGGCTTTTTTGAGAGTCATTAACTTGAATCAGCCGCAAAAAAGGAAAAATAAAATGGCAAACATTAAATCATCTAAAAAAAGAGTATTAGTTGCAGAACGTAACAGATTAAGAAACGTAGCAGTTAAATCTGAAATCAAAACGGCAATTAAAAAAGCTCTTGCAGCAGCAGAAGCAAAACAAGCTGATGAACTTACCGTTGCATTGAGCGCAGTTTACAAATTGTGTGATAAAGCAGCCGGAAAAGGTATTTTGCACAAAAATACAGTTGCAAGAAAAAAATCAAGATTAACAGTTGCAATTAATAAATTAATGGCATAACCATCAGCCAAAATTTACATTTAAAAAAGAGAACAAATTTTGTTCTCTTTTTTTGTTTGCATAAGCATTTAAAATTTGATAATATATAAAAATAATAAATGTATCTAAAGTTGAAGAGGTGGAAAATGCTGAAAATGTTGAATATTTCAGGGGGGGGGGCAAGCCCTAAGAGATAAAAGTGATATAAAATTCACTTTTTTCAGAAAAACAAGAGTTTTGAAAAGAAATTCAAAATTAGGTGGTTTTAAATTAGGATTTTCTATTGCCGAAGCAATGATAACATTGCTGATTGTAAGTGTAGCACTTGCAGCTATGGCGCCTATTATGACTAAAAAAGCCCAAAATAATATTGGCGGAAACTCAAAATGGGTATTTACTCGAAACGGTTCAGATATAAGCCGTGTAGCGGGCAGAGTAGGTATTGGTGTTTCTCCGAGTTCAAATCCCACTTCAAGATTAGAAATAAGAAATGATACTAGCGATAATGCTGTTCGCATATACCGTGGAAGCACAATGGTCGCACAAATCGGGGCAGACGGCGATATTTATATAAATGATACGCGTGCAACGGGCAATGATTCGATTGTAACTGCACAAAACGGAGTATGGAGAAACGCGTTAAACCGAACAGGCGGAGTCGCGGTAAATGTGTCGGCAGCCAACCAAAGAGCCATTACTGTTTATAATAACAACAGCCTGACGGGCTGGGTAAATGGTGACGGTTCTTCCTCTTTCGGCTCTCCTCAGGGTATGATATCGTTTTTTGACAGACCTTGCACAAGTGTTGTGGGTGGATGGGCTAATGTTCCTGCAGAATGGCAGGGGCGATATCCGCGAATTGTTGGAAATTACAGAATTTGCAATAATGACGGCTCTTGTTCAGATGCTTCCGTAGCCTACAACCAGCAGTATGATGACGCAACAAGAAATATTGGCGGAGGTTTCGGAAGAGCATGCGGCGGGCATGAATGCCAACTTTTTGGCGAGCCTATCAGAACAGAAGGTGCATTTGACAGAAGCACAACAACAACTTATCCCGGTGCAGATTTTAGTAATTGGACAAACAAAGAAATGACTGAGTGGGTGTCTTTTAATTCTTATAAAGTAGTGCCGACAGCGAGTGAAAATCGTCCCAAAACGGTTGGACTCTATATGTGCAGAAAGACATAAAAAAGACGCTTAGAAATAAGCGTCTTTTTAATTTTCTTTTTAAAATTAACCGATAACAGGTGCAACGAAGGTTCTTGCAGCCATGTCTTTGTCCATCATAAACAAAGCGTTTCCGTCTGAATTAATTAATTTTAATTTGTTAATAATATCACCTGCTGTTGATTCTTCTTCAACTTGTTCGTCAATGTACCATTGCAAAAAGGAAGCAGCTGCACGGTCTTTAACTTCATCAGCGATATCAGCGAGTTCGTTTAAAGATTTTGTCACATATTGTTCGTGTTCCAAAGTCGCTTCAAACACATTTAAGATATTGTTCCAAGTTGTTTGCGGTTTTGCGATTGCGTCAAGCTCAACAGTTCCGCCTCTTTCGATTAAATAATCATAAAGTCCCATAGCGTGAGCGTTTTCTTCTTGAACTTGAATTTTCATCCAGTTTGCAAAGCCCATTAAACCAAGGTCTGCAAGATAAGATGCCATCGAAAGGTACAAGTAAGAAGAATACAATTCTTTGTTAATTTGTTCATTAACAGCTTTTTCCAGTTTTTCGTTAATCATAAGTTTTACTCCATAATCCATGAATGTTACACATTTCTCGTGTAATCATCTTATCACCATCGTCTCCGAATTTCAAACTTGGTTCGTCACCCGGTTTTAAATATTTTCTTTTTAGCCAAACTTTGTCTAAAGACATAGCTTCGATAAACATAATATAGTGTTCTGCTTCCATAGGGTGTGGCAAAGAACCTACACGAATAATTTTTTCGCCGTCATTTATTGATAAGACCGGAACATGTTTTTCTGCAGCATTATCATCGTTTTTATGTTCGACTAAATTGACCATAGGCTGAGCGCAGCAGGTCAGTGTTCCGTATCCGGGATAAATTACCTCAACAATATTACCGCATACCTGACACTGGTATAATTCCATAAGATTTGTCATGTGAAACTCCTTTACATTTCTTGCACAAATAATTATAGAAATTGAACGGATGAAATACATTCCCCTCATGCATGCTCAATCAGTCTAAAATTAAACATTGAGCATGGTTTTAGTGTGAAAAAACATTGACAAATAAAAATGAGCAACTATGATATAGTAAGACTTGTAATAGTCTGAACCTAATTTAATAGGAAAAAACAAAACACAAAGTAGTATATTAGAAAAAGGAGATTAATCTCATGGCACGTGAAAAGTTTGAACGTAACAAACCGCACGTTAACATTGGTACAGTAGGCCACGTTGACCACGGTAAAACAACATTAACAGCTGCTATTACAGCTTGTATGGCTGCAGCAGGTCAGGCGCAAGCAAAAAAATTCGATGAAATCGATGCAGCTCCTGAAGAAAAAGCAAGAGGTATTACCATCTCTACAGCTCACGTTGAGTATGAAACAGAAGCAAGACACTATGCTCACGTTGACTGCCCGGGCCACGCGGACTATGTTAAAAACATGATTACAGGTGCAGCTCAAATGGACGGCGCTATCCTCGTTGTATCAGCTACAGACGGTGCGATGCCTCAAACTCGTGAACACATCCTTCTTGCTCGCCAAGTTGGTGTTCCTAAATTGGTTGTATTCCTTAATAAATGCGATATGATTGCTAAAGAAGACGAAGAATATATTGACCTTGTTGAAATGGAAGTTAGAGAACTTCTTTCTTCTTACGAATTCGATGGCGACAATATTCCTTTCGTTAGAGGTTCAGCTTTGAAAGCTCTTGAAGCTCAAGCTAACGGCAAAGTTGTTAAAGGCGGAGACCCATATGTAGATAAAATTTGGGAATTGATGGATGCTATCGATTCATACATCCCTACTCCTGAACGTGACTTAGACAAACCATTCTTGATGCCTGTTGAGGACGTTTTCTCAATCACAGGTCGTGGTACAGTTGCAACCGGTAGAGTTGAGCGTGGTATCATCAAAGTTGGTGAAGAAGTTGAAATCGTTGGTTTTGGCGATACTAAAAAAACAACTGTTACAGGTGTTGAAATGTTCAGAAAACTTCTTGATCAAGGTCAAGCTGGTGACAACATCGGTGCATTGCTCCGTGGCGTTGACAAAACTGAAATCCAACGTGGTCAAGTTTTGGCAAAAATCGGTTCAATTAAACCACACACAAAATTCACTGCTAACGTTTACGTTTTGACAAAAGAAGAAGGCGGACGTCACACTCCATTCTTCCCTGGTTACAGACCTCAGTTCTACATCAGAACAACTGACGTTACAGGTTCTATCAAATTTGAAGGCGAAATGATTATGCCTGGTGACAACGTAGTTATGAACGTTGAACTCATAGCTCCTGTTGCTATCGAAGAAGGTATGAGATTCGCTATCCGTGAAGGTGGTAGAACAGTTGGTGCCGGCGTTGTTGACAAAATTGTTGAATAATTGACGACACAAAAACCTTTAAAACGACTCTTGAACTTTCAAGGGTCGTTTTTTTATATTACAATTCGTTTATGCTTAGTTATACTGAAATTTTGAATGATAATGAAATAAAAAAGTTTGTGAAAATTGCCCGTGATGTATGGCATGAATATTTTCCGTCTTTGATATCAATTGAACAAATTGAATATATGCTAAATAAATTCCAATCGTTTTCAGCAGTTAAAAAACAAATGGTTGAAGGCTATAAATATTATTTTGTTTATGAGGATAAAATGCTTGTCGGATATGTAGTTTTTGCTTTCAAAGATGACTTTTTATTCCTTTCGAAATTGTATTTTATAAAAAAGTTTCGCGACAAAGGATTTGGGCGTAAAACTTTGAAATTTCTCAAGATAATTGCTGAAAAACATCAAAAAACAAAAATCAAACTTACTGTTAATAAATATAATGAATCTTCAATCCAGGCTTATAAAAATTGGGGGTTTGAAATAGAGGAAAGTAAAAAATCTGACATAGGCAGCGGTTATTTTATGGATGATTATATTATGATTAACAACTTTACACTTTCCGAGTAATCTGATATTATAAAAATCATAAACCAAGTGGAGAATTAGTATGGAGTTGTGGTTGAAATTAGCTGCCCTCAAGCGTTTTACAGGGGGGGGGGCGAACCCTAAAAGATAAAAGTGATAAAAACTTCACTTTTTCTAAAAAGAATGTTAAAATGCTATTTATGTACCGACAAAAAGCATTTACTCTTGCAGAAACTTTGATTACACTTGCTATAATTGCGGTTATAGTCACTCTTTGTATTGGCGTCCTAAACCTTAAAAATATTCGCCAGCGTGATTTACTCACCCGTTTTGATATGAGTTTTAGCAAGCTTGATAACATGACTCAAATGACAATGTTTTCGAGTCAAAAATTTTCAGACTGGAAGTCAGACCAATTGGCGATGAGTAATCTTACTTGTAAAAAAGAAGACGGCTCAATTGAAGAAAATAAATCAATATGCCTAAAAAAAGCACTTATGTCAGTTTCGAATATTCCCCGAGATTGTGATGAGTCAATAGAAGAGTGCGTAAAAGATTATCCTAAACTTGCAAATCAGCTAAAAGAAATATTTCCATCACTAGTTCCTGAAGAAATTACGGCCTTTATTATGCCCGGAGGTGTTAAGGTTCTAAATTCCTATCTGGACAGTTCTTGCCAGATGGATATCCCCATAAATAAATCAAAAAATGGCGATATAGAATACATAAAAGGCTGCGGATTCTTGCTTGTGGATGTAAATGGAGATAAGAAACCGAATAATCTGATAATATCCAAAAAAGAATTAGTGGATAGGTTTTTGATAGCATTAACAGCAAAAGGTCTTGTAAAATCAAATCTGCTGTCAGAACTCGCAGGCTGTCCGGATGGAACAAGATATGATTCTGCAACAAAAACCTGCAATGATGGCTTCGTCTGTCCTGTTAATATGAGCAGAATGCGCGAAATAGAGGCGGCTAATAGTGCCGATCAGCTAATAAAACAATATCCTATGGGGACAGACCGCCCTAGCTGCTACGAGGTAAAATGTAAAACCGGTGCGGTTGAACTTAATAACAAATGTCCTGCTCCTTGTGCAGCTGCGGATGAGGTTCGTAACGGCGGTCTTTGGGTTCTTGAAGGCGGAGAGCTTCCAAACTCAGTTTCTAAACAATGCTGTATACCAATTTATAGCCAGCAAGACCTTGCAAGTGTTCAACAAAACAAAAATTATTGTTTAATGAATGACATAACTATAGATAAAAATGGTCCAGGTATGAGCCCCGCTATCGGATGGACCCCGTTGATGTTAACAGGAAGTTTTTATGGGAACGGTAATATTATAGAGAATTTATACATAAATACGATTTCAAATTCTGGCTCAGGTCTTTTCAGGCAAATAAATAACCCTGGCGGTGGTATAGAAAATTTAGGAATTTCAAATGTAGATATCAGTTGTAGTGGACTTTGTGCCCCGTTAGCAGCAGTTATTTATAGTAATATTAAAAATGTTTTCACATCCGGTAAAGTAAAAGGGCTGTTGAATGGGGCTTCGAATACCGATGATTTTGGTTTGCCGATATTGGGTCCTAGCGGTACTGCGTCAGGGTTAGTTGGTCGTGGTATGGGTGATACTCTTAAAAATTTATATTCGACAGTAGATCTGTTGGGAGAAGATTCGACATTGGTGGGTTTAGTAGACTCTCAAGATAGAAGAGGTCGTTTGACAATTTCAGAGTCATATTATAAGGGGAATATTACTAACAAGTCCACTAACATAAGTGTGGGATTGGTAATAGCTGCTTTGGTAAAAAATTCTTATACAAATGCTCAGATAGTATCCGATTCCGATGGATGTTATGACATGAATCCTGCAAATATCATATATAGAGATTATTCAGGGGACTCGGGACTATTATTGGACGGAATAGGGGTTTTAAATAGCTATACGATAGGAAGTATAAAAAGTGGTGCATATGTTTATGGAATAATCGGTGATAACGTAGCAGGAGCTTATAGTCTTAGTGTTGATAATTCCTATTCTGAAATGGACTTGCAAGGATGTCTGAATTCGGGAATTGGCCGTGCAGTTAATACAAAAGACAGTTATTTTAAAGGCAGTTTATTGGGTAGCCTTGGTGGTGGTATAGCGGATAACCAGTGGAATCAGCCTGAAACAGCTACAAATGTTTATACAGTTGTAAATTCTTATAGTCCGGCAAATGCACCGTTATATGCAAAACCTAATAGTAGTATGGGCTCTAATCTTTTCTGGGATCAAAGCGTTAACGGCTTAACTCAACCGGCAAACGGGGGTGATGTTACAGGCTCAATGTCATTGACAACAGCTCAGATGAAATCGGCCGCTTCGTATTCCTCTTGGAATGC
>CAYWSX010000009.1:0-70203 GCA_964461115.1 uncultured Muribaculaceae bacterium
CCACTCGGACACCTCTCCATGCACATTTATAATACAACAAACGCTGTTTTATGCCAAAGGGATTTTAAATTACTTGCATTTGCAGCTGCGACATTCAGGATTTATCGGCTGACCGAAAATCAGCCTAAATCCGCCCATCCTTTTTCTCAACGTACATTTAACGCCGCTTGTAATCTCATTTACATTTGCAACTATGCATTGTGCCTCTGCAAGTGTATTATCAATCTTCGGCAAAGTATTATTAAAACTTTTGGTTGTCCCGTCAATATTTTGAACAACAGTATTAATATTCTCAGAGGCCGTTCTCAAACCTTTTGTTGATTCATCAATATTTGCAGCTGCACTGTTTAGGCGATTATAGCTCAAAGCGTTCGTTACGTTATTCGTAAGTTTATTTATATTTTCCGTTGATTTAGCCAGATTTTTTGTAGAGTCTTGAATATTTTCCTTATTAGACGAAAGAATATCCTGCACAATCACAAAAACCTGTGTAAGTCCTTCAAATGCCGTGTTCAGGCTTTGTGTGCTACTCACAAGATTTTTTTTAATTTCGTCGAGCGATTCCGGGTCTTGATTAGCCAGATAAGTCTCTAAATCGACCATAGTTTTTCCTGAAATTATATCCCCATTAGAAAGCAACGCTTCAACAGGTTTTTCAGGATACGTTAATTCAAAATAATCGTGTGTCCATCTGCCCTTTTTCTCTATTTTCATAAGAGCAGCTGTATTTTCAGGCAAGTGTAAATCTCGCGGAAACAACATTAAATGCACCTGCGTGACAGTGTAGTTGCGGGCGTGATTCATTTTATATGTCTTACCGACTTTTATACCCTTATAATAAACTGCCAAATCGTGATGAACAGGACGTAAATCAGGAAACTCCGCCGTGACATAAGTGTAAGTCATCATTCTAAAAAGATAAACATAAACAACCAAGACAAGTATCGCCAAAATTGCATTGGCGTGCTTTTGTATCTGTACCTTTAAAAACTCGAATATTCTCATACAATTTATTTATATAATTTATACAAAGCACTGAAATTACCCGAAAGAGTAAATAGAAGTATAATATTTTTAAATTTGCATTAAAAAAGCGGGAATTTCTTCCCGCTTTATATTTATGCTTAAAAACTAAGCAAGTGCATTTTGAACAGCAACCGCAACTGCAACAGTCGCACCAACCATAGGGTTGTTACCCATACCGATGATACCCATCATCTCAACGTGAGCAGGAACTGAAGATGAACCTGCAAACTGAGCGTCCCCGTGCATTCTGCCCATAGTATCAGTCATACCGTAAGAAGCAGGACCTGCAGCCATGTTATCAGGGTGAAGAGTTCTTCCTGTACCGCCGCCTGATGCTACTGAGAAGTATTTTTTACCATTCTCGATAGCCCATTTTTTGTATGTACCTGCAACAGGGTGTTGGAAGCGGGTAGGGTTAGTTGAGTTACCTGTGATAGAAACATCAACGCCTTCTTTAACCATAATTGCAACGCCTTCTGATACATCATCAGCGCCGTAGCATTTTACGCCGGCTCTTTCGCCTTCTGAGAAAGATTGCTCTTTAACAACTTTCAATTCGCCTGTTTTATAGTCATATTTTGTTTCAACGTGTGTGAAACCGTTGATTCTTGAAATAAGGTAAGCAGCGTCTTTGCCCAAACCGTTAAGGATTACGCGCAAAGGATTTTTTCTTACTTTGTTAGCATTTCTGGCAATACCGATAGCGCCTTCAGCTGCTGCGAAAGATTCGTGACCTGCCAAGAAGCAGAAGCATGAAGTTTCTTCTCTTAAAAGCATTGCTGCAAGGTTACCGTGACCGATACCAACGTTTCTTTGGTCGCCTACAGAACCGGGAATACAGAATGCCTGCAAGCCTTCACCGATAGCTTCAGCTGCATCAGCAGCGGATTTAGTGCCTTTTTTAAGTGCGATTGCACAGCCTAAAGTATATGCCCAAACAGCGTTTTCAAACGCGATAGGCTGAATGCCTTTAACGATTTCGTCAACATTAATCCCATTAGAAATGCAGAGTTGCTGCGCTTCTTCAAGGTTTTTGAATCCGAATGTAGGCAATACTTTGTCTAATTTCTTTTGACGTCTGTCTTGTCCTTCAAATTTAATACTCATTTATTTTTCCTCTTAAATTAATTTTTAACTTAATATACTCGTCATTCTGAGCGAAGCGAAGAATCTATAAAGATCCTTCGGCAAAAGCCTCAGGATGACCTTGTCGATTACTCTACGCGCGGGTCGATAGTTTTAACCGCATCAGCAAATCTGCCGTATGTACCGATATTTTTTTCGAAAGCTTCTTTAGGCTCAACACCTTTTTTAATAGCTTCCATCATTTTGCCAAGGTGAATAAATTTGTAACCGATAATCTCGTTATTTTTATCCAAACCTGTTTCAAGGATGTATCCTTCTGCAACTTCAAGGTATCTGGGTCCTTTTTGTTTTGTAGAGAAGATTGTGCCCACTTGAGAACGAAGACCTTTACCCAAGTCTTCCAAACCGGCACCGATTGGCAAACCATTATCAGAGAAAGCTGTTTGAGTACGACCGTAAACGATTTGCAAGAACAATTCTCTCATTGCAACGTTGATTGCATCACAAACTAAGTCTGTATTTAGCGCTTCAAGAATAGTTTTGCCGGGAAGAATTTCACCCGCCATAGCAGCAGAGTGAGTCATGCCTGAGCAGCCCAATGTTTCGATAAGCGCTTCTTGAATAACGCCGCCTTTAACGTTCAAAGTCAATTTGCAGGTACCTTGCTGAGGTGCACAGCAGCCGCAGCCGTGAGTAAGACCTGAAATGTCTTTGATTTCTTTACATTTTGTCCATTGACCTTCTTGAGGAATCGGAGCAGGTTCGCCCTTCACGCCTCGTTTCACACAACACATTTGTTCGATTTCGTGTGTAATTTGATTAGAATCCATTTGTCCTCCTTCTTATTCAAGCTTAAAAAAGCCTGATATCTCTGTTAAATTCTTATTCCAAAAAATTAAGCATAATGCTTCATCTCTCAAATAAATTATACTATAAAAAAATTTTCCTATAAAAAAAGCCTGCAATTTCTTGCAGGCTTCTTAGTAAAAAATCATTTATTTTTTCTTATTCATTTTCTTTTCATATTTCTTGAATTTAAAATAGTCTGAAATTGCTGCCCCCCAATCCATCTGGCTTGCCTCAATCAAGCCTCTGAACATATAAGCCGCCGGGTCTTCCGGAGAAATCTCAATAGCTTTATTCATATCCGCAATTGCAGCAGCCTTATCCGCCAACTCATAGTGAACCATACCTCTTGCGAGATATTTTTCGTGGTCACCGGGGTCGATTTCAATAGCTTTATTTAAGTCCGGCAGCGCAAGTTTATACTCAGGCTTCGTGGCATAAGCTGCACCTCTTCCATAGTAGCCATCTGCATTTTTTGGCTCTAATACGATGACTTTTGTAAAATCGGCTACAGCCTCGTCGTATTTTTTCAACTCAATGTATACTTTACCTCTTGTGTTGTATGCTTGAGCATTCTTCGGCGCTTCTTTTACAACTTTATTTAAGACGGTCAGCGCACCCTCATAGTCTTTTGCATTATATTTATCCAAACCTTGCTGAAGTTCAGCCTGAACATCAGCAGAGACAGATAATCCAAACGCACATACCGCAAATAATGATACTAATAGTTTTTTCATAAACACTCCTTACTTTTTCAGTATTAACTTGGTATTTATTGTGTACATGGGGAATTCCTTGTTGTTTTCACCATAGTGAGAGAATTTAATTTTTCCGGGAAGCGTAATATTTGCGAGTCCAAGCACATCTGTTTTTTGAACTCTTGAAGGCTTATAAGAATATTTGTGGAAATATTGTTTTGTATCATTTACGAGCAATATTTCTTTTTTGCTAAAGAGCGGCTTTTTCACAGTGACAACACCGTCTTTAAACTGTGAAATTTTAATAATTTCCGCATTAGGAAACATTTTCTGCAATTCTGCTTGAGTCATGGGTGTTTCGGAAAACTTTTTGTTTGCATAAACAACTTTGTAGTATTTTAAGTCTGCATTGTGGCAGGCGACGAGCTGCCCGTCTTTCACAAACTCAAAATTCGAGCCCAAAGCTAAAACTTTTTTACCGTTTACATAATATTCCGAATAACTGCCTGTTCCGCCTGTTACCTTTTTGGTAAGAATAAGTCTGTCAGGCGCCATACCTCCTGTTGAGAAAACTTTTGCAGTTGGAGAATACACAACCTGATATTTGTCATAAACTCCGTCAAAATCTGCAGCCAATGCTGCGCTGCCGATGGCAAAGCCGAGAAAAACAGCGGCAAATAAGCCTCTTAATCTTTTCATACACATCTCCGTTACTAAACACTTACAACGATTAATAATAGCATTTTTTATGCGCATTACAATACGGAAACGCTTGGTATTTATTATTTCTTCATATCAAGGTACAATAAAGGCATGAGCAATTTTAATTTTTTAAAAAATATAGACACAGATTTATACGAAATAATGCAGGAAGCCGAAAAATTATACAGAGATGAGTATTTTGAACAATGCATAATGCAGACCAGAAGATTTGCGGAAAATATTTGCAGAAAAGTTATGGGAAACGCTGCAAAATCGACCGATTCCTTTGATGAAGTCCTTGCAACACTAAAGGACAAATCAAAAGGGAACCCGAGAGAAAAAGAATTCCTCGATGATTTATATTTTATAAAACGAGAAGGTAATGCTTCAGCACATGGCGGAAAAATTCAAAAAGACGGAATAAAAGCACTCGAGTGTCTTCAACGTGCTTTTGAGATTTCAATTAATTACACTCAAGTAAAAAAAGGACCGAATCAAAAAACAGATTACTTAAAATTTGATGAGGAGCTTTTGGTTTTAGGCATAAAGAAGAAGAAAAAAAGTACGCTTGAAGACAAATACCTTGAAAAGAAAAAAGCTTATCAAAAAGATTTCAAACAACCTAAAAAACTGCCAAAGACAGAGATAACGAACAAAAGTGCCAACAAGAACGACTTGTCTCTTATTTTTGGAGGGCTTATTACATTTGCGTGTATCGTTTTGTACATCTATGCAAAATTCTTCGCAAATTAATCCACAGGAATTTCAGCTGCCATACAATGTATGCCGCCTTTTCTTGCTTTTAACAGGTCATGTGCAAGTTTATTTCTCTTTCCTTCAAGAAAATAAATTTTATCCTCTTTCACATATGAGGACAGGGCTTCTGTAAATATACGCCTGAGACTGAAACCTGTCAGCGCCTCTACTTCAGGAGTTATGCCTAATCTTCTGTCTAAAATATCACTGTTCGTAATGTAAACAAGTTCATTCTTATCATTTACAAGAACGTGAGCATTCATAAAATTCAGCGAATGCTGCAATGATACATCATCAACATTTCTGACCCTTTGGTACATTCTGCCCGGCACTTTAATAACATCAAAACCTGCTTTTTTCAGAACCTTTTCAATTTTTTTACTTTTGCTGTATGGATTTGAGCCCATAGCTTTTGTTAATTGGACTACTTGTCTTTGCAACTTCTCAGCAATTAATTTAAGCTGTTTTTGTTTCCTTGAACTGTCAGTATTTTTAGCCGCAAACTCTACTTTTTGAATACCTTCATTCAAAACTGAAAGCATTAATTTATCGTCGGCAAGTAAAATTCGTCCGTTATCTAGAGGTCTTATAAACAAATCCAGATGATAATCCATTTGCGGCAGAACATGAACGTTTTTAACCGCAAACATTAATTTTAGCGTATCCTTGTCAAAACGAGTCAATTCATCTTTACCAATAAGCAGCTCGTCGACTCCGTTTTTACCTCGCACCAAGAAAAAATTTCCGCCCTGAACATTGCAGAGATAACCCTTTTGCCTTAATTCATCGATAGACATTATAATTTGCTCATCAATAGTAAGTTTACGTGAAAAATTTTTAAACATTCGCCCCAATAAACTTTTTGGCTGCGGCGTAGCTTCAGAAGCAACCTTCAGCCATTTCCGGGCACTCAAGCTACTAATTGTTTCTTTTATGGCACTTATTCCGTGTATGGCTCTCAAATATTCTTGTATATCATTAGAAGCCAATCCGAAGTGCTTTCTTATTGTTTTATTCATCTCTAAATATTCTCTGCCCGAAAGAAGAGTGCCATTTACCGCTGCCCAATAATCCTGCGCCCAAGTATTTAAATGTGTCTGATGTATTTTTTTTGGATTAGCTACCAATTCCTGTTGCTTTGAGGCACAATTAAATTGCGGAACAAAAACACTAAAACCTTCTTTTTTACCTATTTTTATTAAAGTATCGGCAAGTCCATGTTCATTAGTTGACATCAACAGACCTCGTAAAGGTCTTGCGTCATAGCCTTTGAAAGCCGGAAAATTATATCTTACACCGTTTACGTTCATATTTCACAGAAAACATGTAAATATATTTTTTGCTACTTTAGTTTACAAACGTAACGTTATAGTCGCCATTATTAACCGTGAATTTTAATTTGAACTTTTGTCCGTTATAGCCCGAAGGCGGAGATTTAAAATTCGGAAGGCGCATAAGCATATAATAAATCTGGTCATTCATGGATTTGTTGTCAGATTGAGAGACAAAACCGCGGTTCAGAAGTTTTCCGTTCGAATCAACGCTAAACTGTATAACACAATCCCCCCCGCCTTCTATTACGGGAATATTTAACCTGGAAATAAGCGCACCTGCCAGAGCGCGTTTGTAGTTATACATTTCTTTCTTGTCTAAAGCTGAAGTTTGAGGATTAGCTTGGTTTTTTTGAGGTGCTAATTGCGATGTTGATTTTGGGACGGGCTTAGATATTGTTTTTACAGTTTTTGGCGGCACAGAAGTCTGTATCGGCGCAACTTGGGTCACCGGAGGTAGAATCGAAGCTTGATTTTGTGGAGACTCTGCACTTACAGGAGCAGATGAAGGAACAGACGGGGTATTTTTCCAAATAGAGTTAATGTCAGGAATGTTTTTTTTATTCTGCACCATTTTTACAGGAGATACAGCAGTAGAATTATTTGGAGCAGCTTTGATAAACCAAGGGATAATCGCAAAAATCAGACACAAGATAAAAATCACATATGAAGTTATTTCCTGAGGCGTATATTCCCGCAAGAGCTTGACGGGCGCAACATAAGATACGTTCTCCTCAAAAGTCTGTATAGTATCTTCAAAATCATTGCTACCACAGTCGCAATAATCGGGTTTAATATTATATTCAGTATTACAATCTTTGCATTTGTACATTTTTGCCTCTATTCAATTATTTCACTTTTTCCACATCAGAAAAATCTTGCGGAGTGCTGTAGCGCTCTGTGTCAGCCACTTTAAATCCACCTTGGACATTTGTCATTATTCTCTTTGTTCGGGGAGGAAAATTCAGTATTTGTCGGCCTTGATAGCTCATTATGACAGGTCTTATGCCTTTCATCGCTTCTTGAGTGTAGTTTGCGGGCTCAGCCCATACTCTAAGGTTTGAAATTTGCCCTGAACGATCCACAGTAAAGGAAAATCTAAACGTCGTTCCATACGGCGCATAAATATTTGAATCCGCCATTACCTTATTTTGCAGGCGGCTTCTCCAAGCATTCCAAACAATAAGCTCTTCCTGTTCCGTCAAAGGTCTGTTTTGCACATCAACATTTTTTATTGGTGCAGCCGCCGGTTTTTGTTCTGCAATTTTTGGAGCAGGAAAAGAATTATTCCTCACTTCAACTTGTTGTGCCGTTGTGTGAGGAGGCAGAGCACCGGTTTGATTGCTTTTAATCTGAACGGGAGCCGCTTTATCAGGCATTTTAGGCTTTACCGGCAACGCAGATGTCGGAAGCTTATGATTTATATCGGCTTGGACAGCAATATCCGTAATCTCAAACTTTACGGGCTTATAAAGCTTTGGCTTTACAACTGCCGTCGCAAAAGTGAAAATTACAAAAATTATTAATATGAGAGGCAGGAAAAATCTGTTCATTTTCTATCTTCTATTTTCTGTCCAATTTCGAAATCAATTCGTCGCTAACAAAAATTTCATATTTAGTTTGGCTCAACATATATGTCTCGGCAATCAACAATGCTGTCGGAACAAGCGCGGCAACCAGGCTCAGGAAAATACCTTTGAAATCACCGCCGATTTCGGACATAAAATAAGAAGTGTTCATCGAAAACTCAATCGCAATAATCGAAAGACCGATTACTAACGAACGCGTTTTTTCGAGGTCAAGCTTTCTTACATTTTCAAGCCCGAAAATATCCACACCATGAGACATGTAATTTCTAAATCCATCCATTTTAATTACATTTGAGCCCGCAATTTTCTTAATACAAGTAAATGCATTAACAAACGCAAAAAATGCAAAAACAATGAGCATTGTCGCCAACACCAGGAATACAGGGCTGAAACGCAAGCCTGAAATCCTTATCCATCCGGCCGCTTCAGGGAAACACATTGCAAGAGTGTTTGAAACTCCGTAAGCAAGAAACGGAGCGGTTAAAATTCCGAGAATAGTTTCTCCTACGCCTTTCAACTGCAGCATAAAGAGTTTATCTTTAATGTAGCCGAGTTTTACAGAACTTAAATTATTTATATATCGCTCAATCCAAAGCTGGTATTCACTCATAACGTTTTCAAAATCTTCACGATACTCGTACTTGTCGAGTTCCAGTGAAAGACTGTGCCCGCTGTGTTTGAAATATCCGCTTGCAAGTGCCAGAGTCGCCGTTAGGGCAACAAAGAAAAGAGAAATCAGAATTGCAAAAACGATTCTGCCGTTAGGGTTTGAGTAGTAAATTACGTTTATTACATAAAATGCCGCCATAAACACAGCAGATACGCCGAGCATAAAGTTTTGCGCAAGCTTCAGTGAAGCAGGAAGCTCTTTCAGCATTTTCCCCTGTAAAAGCAGAAACACGCCTTGTTTGAGAATTAAGCAAACACCGAAAGTCATAAACGTGAAAACGCCAAGCATTTTGATATTCGTCGGCATATTTAAGAACTGTGCCGTTTGTGTAATCGGAAGCCCCATAAGATAATTCGCAATACCGAATGATGTCACCAGCGCACTCATAAACAAAGCTATGTTTAATAAAATTGAAGCCTTAAAGTTAAGTGAAATACGCTTTTTCAGGTCAGTCACCGCAAACGAAATTTGTTTAGCAATCGAAATTCTATCTTTTTCAAGGTCAGCTTTTCTTTTCTCGATTTTAATACGTGTCGCAGCGTTGACATCATCGCCGTACAACTCTTTCATATCGCTTTCGGTAAAATCTTTTGCGCCGATTTGTGTAACCGTATTTGCATGCTGCATATTTTCGATAATTTTTATTCCGATAAACTCATCAGAATCCGCCACCATTAATTTGCAAACCTTTTCAACAGAAAGTTTACTGTTTAAAGGCTGCCCTTTGAACAAAATTTTATCGGTCGGAAAATTGCTTATAACCGAACATTTATTATCATTTGCGTCATACTGGACTGCCAAAAGAAACTCGAAACCCAAATCCAAAACATAGTCACAGTTTGCGCTTGATCCGATTGTAAAGAATTCTTTTTCATTGAAAAGTTTTTCTTTGCCCAAAGATGAAATTAATACCGCCATTATTTTTCCTTCCGTTATCTTATCGAATTAACAAATTTTCTGAGTGATTTATCAACATTTTGTTCAGGTGAGACTACAAGATGCTTTTCACCCAAAACAGGGTCCAGTTTTTCTTTAACCATATCCAATTTTTGCGGATGAGCAAAAACAAACATCATAGAGAGGTTCGGTGCGTATTCCTGCACATTTGCAACATTCTTACCGAGATTATTCCAATCTAATTGTTTAGAGACGTCACCTTCGTTCTCTAAATCGCCCATAACAACTACTCCCGGGGTGTATCCGTCTTTTTGCGCCGTTAAAACGTAGGAGAAGGCCTTTTTAAGCCCTGTTCCGTATGCCGTTCCGTAATCATTTTGGTCATATTTAGTAAAAGCATCCATGGCTTTTGAAATCCCGCTCGAATTGAAAGGGTCGCCTTCGTATATCAGGTAAGCATCTTGCGAAACGCGGATAATTTTGATTTGGTCTTCCGGATCAAGTGTTGAGCAAACCTGTTTTAAAAACTTTTTTTGCTCGGGAAGCAAATTTTGGTTAGATGCAGAGGAATCCACGACAAAAATCACCATTGCAGGTTTGAAGTCATCTACCTTTATATTTTTAAAGCCTCTGTAAATCAAATTAAGCGTCAAAGAAACGCATAAAATTATAATACCTATAATAATTAATCTTTTATTCATAAATTTACCTCTTTTGTATTTTACTATAAAGATATTTGAAAAAATTAGCAAGCTGTAAAGGAATTTTTCCTTATTGATAAGGTGCGGCCGTCATCGGCTCTGAAAGTATTATGTTTAATGCTGTACCTTCAGGTATATTTATCTCTTCGCCCTTCTGGACACCGGCAGTTACAAGTCCGACAGTCGCGCCGGTTATTGCGCCTGAAGTTAAGGCGTTACCTGCATCAGCACCGAAAGCGATTGCTAACCCTGAAAAAAGAAGCCCGCCTGCCATCCCGATAGCTGTCCGTTTTGCAATTTGAGCCGCCCTGTTAGAGTCTGCCACGATAAAAACCTTATTTGTCGCAAGTTGAATAACTTTCCCGTTTGGAGTCATTAATTGGTTAAAATTTATACCGATTTGTCCGTTACCCATCATCCAAGTTGCAGACTTTGCATCCGTAACCACACCTGTAATAGTACTTCCCTGAGGAGCAACTATAACATTATTGGCGATCCAGTCCGAATTCAACTGAGCGGTAACGCTATCATTTTTTTGAATACTGTCAGAACTGATTGCCGAAAACAAAACTACATCCAAAGCCGTACCTGCACCTATGTATACAACATTACCCGAAAGAATTTTTCGAGCTTCATGCGGCATTTGCGGCTTCTGCTGATTATTAGGATTTCTAATAAACGGCTCTTCGACATATGCGGGAATCTTTGTTGCTTCCGCTCTTTCAAACTCTTCCTGCGCCTTATCGCTAAAATCATAATTGATTGCAAAAGCCGGTGCACAAAGCACCAAGGCCAATAAAAATATAGACGTAATTTTTTTAAAAATCATAATCAATTTATTATATAATTCTTCACTGCTTTTGCCAATACTCAATATTAAAACGAACTGATTATAAAAAAGTTCAATTTTGAACAAATTTTGCAAATATTCGTTAAATAATATAGAATGAGTCTCAGGAGAAATTTTAATGGTCAAAAAAGAGTTAATTTGCCTAATAGCTGTAATATTACTTCAAAATTTACCTGCAAATTCCGCAACCGTTTACAAACAGGGCAATTTGACTCAAGCACCGATTAATGTACAAGGAAACCTGATTGAACTTCTTGTTGACTATTCTCCAAGTATGGCGCCTTGGATTAACCAGGCAAAATCGATTCTGGGCGGCATTATTCGAAAAATACCGCGTGAAACTTATGTAGCACTGCGCGTTTTCGGTCAGGACTCTCTTGAAATAGCGGGATTATGCAAACAGACAAAGCTTGTTAACCGCCCCTATCCTGCCAGCCCTCAATCTATAATTAACGGCCTCAACACGACAAGAATAGGCTCAACAGGAACTCCTATCGCCATGGCATTACAAAAAACCATATACAGCGACTTCGCAGGTATGGGAAATAACAAGAAAAAAATCATCCTCGTAACCGACGGAGGCGAAAACTGCGGAGGCGACCCGTGTGCTGTTATCAGAAATGCTGCACAGACACGAAAAGATATTCAAATCGACGTAATCGTGATAGGCGGCGGAAATCAGCTAAAATGTCTCTCAGACTACACAGGCGGCAGACAGTATGACGTAAGCAACGTGTCAGAGTTCAATGCAGCAATGGACAGCGCATTTAAAACAACAACACCTTCACCAACCAAGCCCGCAACTACGCAGCCAAAGCCAAGCGGTAAAAAAGTTAAGTACGAATTTGTAAAATAAATTATTTCTGCAACTCAGGTACTTCTGCCGTTAAACAGTGAATTCCCCCTCTGTATGTCGGCAAAATTTCGTTAGGAATTGCATCATTTTTACCCGAAACATAATAAATTTTGTTTTCGGGAATATAGGGTTTTAATTTATCCTCAAATGCTTTTCTCAAACTTATACCAAGTCTTTTTTCGATTTCAGGCGTTATTCCCATTTTCTCATCAAAGTTAGATTTATTGGTAATATAAACCAAATCACCTTGTTTATTTAGAAGCGCATTGGCATTCATATAATTATGTATATTTTCTACAATGCTAACATCATGAGCGTCTGTACCTAAGTTGTTGTATATTCTGCCCGGAACTCTTATTGGTTCATAGCCTGCAGCTTGCAAAGCTTTCTCAACTTCTTCCGCGGAAGGACGATTATTGCCCTCGGCGGCTTTTATCAGATGTGCTTTCAATTCAGAGAATTTAGAATATATATGAGCCAAAGATTTCATCAATGGTGACTCGGCAGTCTCACCCTGACTTTTTAGACGTTCAGCCTCTTGAAAAGTTCTACTCACAATTTTTTCTGCGGTTTCTGTCATCATCTCGTCATCTGATACCAGGACTCTTTTTTTATCCAGCGGTCTGATAAAAAAGTCTAAATGAACATCAGCTTGCGGAATCACTTGAACCTTCTCCACGCCGAATAATTTTTTTATAGATTCAATATCAAATTTTTCAAGTTCATCAGCTCCGATAAGCAATTCATCTTTGCCGTCTTTTCCTCTGCAAATAAAATAATTGCCGCCCGGAGGGTGATTTTTATGAAGAAGCTCTGAAATTTCTGAGAAAGTTTTTTCCATAAGCATGTTGAGTTGTTGCTGACTGAATAAACCAGCGTCGACACTTGAAGGGTGTGTTAAGATATATTTTGTTTCACCATCGGCAGTAATTTCAGGCAAATTCCGTAAAGTATTCATAAATTTGTACCTTGCAGTAATCTCAGGTTTCTGTTGGTATTCCTGCTGTAATTTATTCCTGCGAATCTTGAAGAATTTCATAATTGCATCAGTATAAAAATTATCTTCCATGGTGAGCAGTTTTTTACCGCCAACTATTCCCCAGAAATCCTGTGTCCAGCCGGACTGATAAATATCAGAGGAAGACATTTTTCTTGTTTCGATGTACCCGCCTTGCTTTCCCCTTTTCATTAAAAAGACCTTGAAGCCTTCCAAATCACCGATTTGTTTCAATTCTGCCGGAATATTTGCGTAATCGGATTTTATCAGAAACCCCTGCAATCTACGGGCGTCGTAACCTTTAAAACTCACATTATTTTGTTTTATAGAGTTAATTTGCATATTCGTTATAAAAACAGACAAAAAAAAATTTGCTATTGAATTTAAAAATCACCAAATCTGTTTTTTTAAGTCTTTTCGAATCTCTGAAAGAGGGCCCGTGTGAGGATTTCTTATATTTTGAAAATATTTTTGTGCATAAGTTATCGGGAACATCGGAATCCAGCCGAGTTTCATGAAAATATTAACAGTTTCCGCACCCTGAGAAAGCATTAATTCGTCAATCGTTTGCTCATATGCAGGTGAAAGTGAAGAAAACACTTTAATGCCGTAATCCGTCGCCGTAACAACAGAATATCCCGAAATAAGTCCTGTATTCTGAACTAGTTTTGTGACTTTAAAATCTTTGTCATTTATTGTAACCTTTTTTACACCCTCCGGAAGCTCAATATCATCTTTGGTCATTCGTTCGATTTCATACCAATCACCCTGATATTTAAGACGCATAACAGTGGGTTTCGGCATATAGATGTCGTCAAACTCGTTGTTTAAAAGAGTTTTGCCTTCAATGTCCGTTACACCGTATTTAAAGTCTTTACAAACGAGGAATTTTTCGCCAAAAAGCGGGTCGATAGATGAATATTCAGGCGCAATTATATTTTTGCCATTCTCATCATAAAGACCAAAGTCATTACTGTTTCCGAGCTTGGCAAATTTACCCATAATTCTGTCTGCGTGGCGGTATTTTACGGGCACGATATAACTTCCGGAGCTGTCCATGATTCCGAAACGACTATTTTTTTGAACAATCCAAGCTCCTTGCCCGAGTCTTATAATTTTTTTGTATTGTGCCTTTACAACGATATTTCCTGATTTGTCTTTCAACCCCAGAAGCGGTTTTTTGCCCTCGCTCCAAAAAGTCTGCACATCGGACATTTTTAATTCAGAACCCGAAACAATCGTTTCTGACGCAAATGACGAGCTTTGAAATACGAATATTAAACACAACAAAAATAATATCTTTTTCATAGTCTGATTATAGCACAAATGCACGATTATGGTATAATTATCCTGTCGAGAATAGTGGAAAAAGTTATGTCTAAAAAATCATTAATTACGGTTAGCATTTTGGCTGCCCTGGCGGTTACACTTGTCATTGTGCCTTTTGTTATTTATCTGAAAGTCCTTCCTGATGCGGTGTCAAATCCTAAAGTAATCACTTATGTACAAAAAACTTTGGCGGAACAGTCCGGTGTCGACTTGGATATCAAAAACCCTGTGTTAAAGACAAGTCTTACGCCTAAACTCACATTTGGTGTTGAAAAGCTTTCTCTCACTACAAAAAACTCCTCAATGCTCGATGTAAAAAACTTTGAAACAACAATTTCTTTCGGCGAAATTTTTAAACAAAAAATTACGGTCAATAAACTCGGCGCAGATTACCTTTTTGCAGATGTTAACAAACTAATGGAACTTGCACCTAAAGATCAAAAAGAACAGCAAAAATCCGATTGGAATATTAACCTTTTTGACTCACTTTTATACGTCAAAAACTGCCTAATCGTCTATAAAGCCGCTCCTGATATGTTTATAAAAGTTTCGGGCAAAGATATGAGTATAACCAGCCGCAGACAGCCAAAATTCGTACATTTTGATGTAGCAATCGACATAAAAAAAGGTAAAGAAACCATAAAACTCGCACTAAAAGACGACAGCAACGTGTTTATTAAAGACAAAAAACTCGTTATTCAAGACTGCGCTTTAAGCGTAAACAATTCTAAAATGCTAATCAGTTCAGTTTCTGACCAGAAAAACAACTTTGCGTTAAAAGTTTATTCAAAAAAATTCGATGTCGCAAATATAGTAGAACTCTTGGAAACAAACCTTGTAGTGCCTGACGGTGACAAAATGCTTGCATTTTTTAAAGACATAAAAGGTACATTTGACTTCAACATAAACATCACCAACAACGACCTGAATGGTGATATCAAACTCCATGAAGCGTCCTTGAAACTCGTTCCGCTGAACAATCTTCCGATAATCGCTCACGAAGGTACAATAAAAATCACCAAGAATGATGTATTTCTAAGAAACTTCAAGGGCTATTACGGCACCTGCAAACGCAATCAAGTCGAGCTTAACGGCTCGGTTCGGGATTACACAAAATCCGTCAACACCGATATCGTAATAAGCGGTGTCGCGACAAAAGAGTTCAGTAAGAACTATTTGTCCAAAATAGTAGGCTACCCGCTTGAGATTACAGGGGACTCCAAAACAAAGCTTATTGTTAAATCCGTTTACAGCAAAATCGATTTGGTTTGGATGATGAAAGTAGCGAAAGGTGACGACATCCTTGTCGACGGCGCGTCTTTAAGCCCTGTAAACTACGACCGGGCGGTAAAAGCTGACTTTCATTTCGAAGACAATCTTTTAAACATCAAGTCTATCAAATATTTCATTGCAAAAGAAATAAATAAAAACTCTAAAATCAAACCTATATTGACAATAGACGGAAATGTTGATTTTTCAAAAGAGGTGCTTGTTAAAAACCTCGGGTTTGAAATACCGAAACCGCTTCCGAGCGAATTTCTAAACGTTCTTGCCGGACAAAAAATCTTTAAAAAAGGAACTATTGAAGGCAGACTTCAAATGTTGAATACGGGCAAATACCCGACTCTTGACGGCAATCTGGCAATGAAAGGCGTAAGAGTTCCAAGCCAGCGTCTTTCAATTAAAGAAGGTGATTTCTATACAGACAACAATTCGATCATGATTAACGCTTTCGGCAAATATAAGCGCTCAAATTACAAGATGACAGGCAACTTTGCCAATCAGTTAACACTTCCGATTGTTGTAAGAGACATAAACCTTTCATTAGATTCATTGGATATCGAAAAGTTAATGAATTCATTCAACAGCCAGCCTCAGATTGCGATAGCGGATGATACACGTCCAAAAGACGCTCTTGTCGGGGCAAATCCGCAAAATTCGAACGAAGAAAATGAAAATAGTGATGACGATAATTACACCTTTAATACAGGTTATTTAATTATCGAAAAATGCGTATTTGAGCTTGCAAAAGGCGTATACAAAGAAATCGGTTTCGGAAATGTAAAAGCAACTCTAACTTTAAATAAAGAGGGAATCTTAGAGGTGAACTCAAACAGATTTGATTTTGCGGAAGGAATTTCGTCTTGCAAGGTTCACTGTGACCTTAAAAAACACCTTTACAGCGTAAGGCTCGGCGTAAAAGACGTAAACTCCGACCTTATTGCAACTACACTTCTTGCGCTCAAGAAAGAAATTTCAGGAAAAGCAAGCGGATTGATACTATTAAACACAGACGATTCATTAAAAATGAACGGCTCTATGAAATTTATTGTCAAAGACGGCACTATCGGAAAAATCGGACTTGTTGAGTACGTAATGAAGTTTGCATCTCTGTTTAGAAACCCTGCGGCTATGATAAGCCCATCCACAATAGTCGATTTGGTAAATATACCTGAAGGCAATTTCGAAAAAATTGTCGGCGACCTGAGAATCAAGGATAACATTGTAGAACGCCTGATGATTAAATCAACGTCACCACAATTAAGCTCGTTTATCATCGGACGATACGATATAGAACGAAGCGACGCAACGCTGAGGATTTATACAAAATTCAGCAACAGCAACAAAGGTTTTGCGGGCTTTTTAAGAAATATCTCACTAAACAGCCTTGCAAATCGAGTCCCGCTAAACAGCAGAAATGACAGCAACTTCTACTCAGCAGAACTTGCGGAACTCCCGCCAATTGACGCTGACGAAAAAGACTGCCAGGTGTTTTTAACCAAAGTTGACGGTGATGTTGCAGCAAACAACTTCATTTCTTCTTTGAAACGCATTAAATAATCAGGCAAAATACTAATATGAAAAAAATTTTTTCTATATCATTCATGATACTTCTAAGCGTCTGCACCGCCCGTGCAGAAATAATTTCTGATGAAGAATTTGTGCTCAATGAAAACGAGGAAAACGGATATGAAGAAATTTTATTCGACCGTTTTGAAACCGGCACAAATTTCAAACTGAATACCGGATCAAAACAAAAAATCTACACAAAAGATAACCTGAATTTTGACAAAAATCTTGAACAAAGAAAAACTCAGCAATACGCCAACGAAAGCGTAAAAAAGGGAAACGTGACCTACACGTATTCACAAAAACAAGGCAGCTCAACATACGGGACTAAATATGAAAATACTCTCGCGCCTGACGATATAACTCAATCTGCCACTATCTTCAAAAAGTACGAAAAAAACAAGTTTTCGATAGATACGTCATACAAGAATAAGCAGTCTTCATTAGGCTCAAGCGGTTCAGGCAGTGTAGCAGTAGCACCTGAATATAAAATTAATCAGCATTTATCAATAAAAAGCGTTTTTTCTTCCGAAATACAACAGGACAAAAAGAAAAATGAAGTTGTGTTCTCAATAAAACCAATGAAGGACGACAGAATGAATCTGGATTTGGGCGCAGGTAAAAGCTACGATTCCGTAAGAGGCTCAACCGGCTCCCAGCTTAACTTTTCAACAAAGCTGCGTTTCTGATTTTCAATTATTTCAAATATAGGCTTGACATATTTTTATATTAGTATTATAGTACCAATATACTATTAAAGGAAGTAAGATGATCAACATATCAGAAGCAACCGCTATCGCCTTGCATGCAATGATTTACATATCAAACAGACCACAGAAGGTTATTTCGCTAAAAGAAATTGCTGCAACATTTAACATTTCCGAGCACCATCTCTCCAAAGTCCTTCAAAGGCTTGTTAAAGCCGGGTATCTGATTTCAATCAAAGGACCCAAGGGCGGATTTCAGATAGAAGGCGATAAAAAGAATTCTTCTTTTTTGGAAATATACGAAATAATTGAAGGGAAATTTTGCCCTAAAAACTGCCTTTTTTCTTCAAAAAAACAAGATTGCAAAAACTGCATTATGGGTGGACTAATTGACAATATAAATAAGGAATTTTTTAACTACATGGCTAATAAAAGGCTGTGTGACTTTAAACTATAATTTAAGAAAAGAAAGGGACGGAAACTATGACTATGTTTTGTTTTCAATGCGAACAAACCTCACAGGGAAAGGGCTGCACTATGGCTCAGGGGGTTTGCGGAAAAAAAGCTGACACGGCAAATTTGCAGGATGAATTGACGAGTTCGCTTATCGAACTTGCAAACTGCGGAGAAAGAAACGAAAAAAACACAAAATTACTGATAAACGGGCTATTTACAACTATTACCAACGTAAATTTTGATGATGATTCTATCAAAAAATTTATTGACGAAGTGAAAAGTCAAAAACATTGCGAAAAAGAATTCGACATCAAAAAAGTATGGGATTGCGATGAAGACATCAGAAGCCTGAAATCGCTTATTCTCTTCGGCGTAAAAGGTATAGCGGCATACGCTCATCACGCGGAAATTTTAGGTTACAAAGATGAAGACGTGGATAATTTCTTCTACGCGTCACTTCAATCTGTTTCACATTTATCAACCGCAGAAGAGCTTCTTCCTGTTGTATTGAAAACAGGCGAAATAAACCTGAAATGTATGGAGCTTTTGGACAAGGCAAACACCGAAACTTACGGAACACCTGAACCGACAAAAGTTACGACAAATATTGAAAAAGGCCCTTTCATCGTTGTGACCGGACACGATTTGCATGACCTTGCACTTTTACTCGAACAAACAAAAGACAAGGGCGTAAATATATACACACATGGCGAAATGCTTCCTTGTCACGCTTATCCCGAACTGAAAAAATATCCTCACTTAAAAGGGAATTTCGGCACAGCTTGGCAAAATCAACAGAAAGAATTCGCAGATATCCCTGCGGCGATTTTGTTTACAACAAACTGCATTATGCCGGTAAAAGACAGCTATAAAGATCGAGTTTTCACAACATCTGTCGTTCAATACCCTGAAATGGTGCACATAGATGAGAAAAAAGACTTTACTCCTGTGATTAACAAAGCCCTCGAGCTTGGCGGCTACAAAGAAGATAAAAAAATGACGGGAATAAACGGCGGAGACGTTTTGACAGTCGGATTCGGGCACGGCACGGTTCTGTCTGTTGCGGACAAAGTAATTGACGCGGTTAAAGGCGGGAAATTAAAACACATTTTCCTTGTTGGCGGATGTGACGGAGCAAAACCCGGAAGGAACTACTACACAGAATTTGTGAAACAAACACCGAAAGACACGCTTGTGCTGACACTTGCTTGCGGAAAATTCCGTTTTAACGACCTTGATTTGGGCGATATCGGCGGCATTCCCAGACTTCTGGATATGGGGCAGTGCAACGACGCATACAGCGCAATCAAAGTTGCTGTTGAGCTATCAAAAGCCTTCAACTGCAGCGTAAATGAGCTTCCGCTCTCACTTGTGCTTTCCTGGTATGAACAAAAAGCCGTTTGTATCTTGCTCACACTGCTTTATCTCGGCATTGAAAATATACGTTTAGGCCCGAGCCTTCCTGCGTTTGTGTCGCCAAATGTTTTAAATATTTTGGTTGATAAATTCAGAATAAAACCGATAACAACGCCGGAACAGGATTTAAAAGAAATTCTGAGATAATCAGAGACAAAAAGCGGAGAAAATTCTCCGCTTTTTTATTTAAACCGCTTCTGAAACATCGTCCCTGTTATTCATAGGATTCCAAGCATCAGCATTCTCATTTTCTATAAGTTCCTGATAATATTTCTCTTTATAATTCAAAAGTTCAAGCTGTTTTGTCAATTCCGCGAACTGCTCTTCTGCTTTTGCTTTAGTATCTTTTATAATCTCATAACGTTCCCTAATAGTGCTGTCACCCAGCATACAGAGGTCAACATAGCGCTTTACCGCCCTATTTTCAGTTCCTACACCACGAAGGCACTTAACAAGCTTGACCCATTCCAAATCGCTGTCCGCAAACAAACGAATATTGTTTGCATCTCTTGTTATAAAGGGAAACAGACCATTTTTCGCCCAAAATCGCAGGGTGTGTTCCGATACGTCCAATTTTTGAGCAACTTCTTTAATTGTAAACATATTTTCCTCCATTTTTAAATTTTACCAAAAAAGGGCTTGACTGAGAGCAACTCTCAAGCTGTAAAGTATAAATATAGCACAAGGAGCAAAAAATGAAAACAGAAAAAGAAAAAATGCTGTCAGGCGAACCCTATCTTGCTTTTGGGGACGAATTGAGAGAAATGAGAACCAAAACATTTCAAGCAACAATGAAATATAATACAACAGGCAATAGAGCGCTTATTGACGATATTTTTGAAGAGAAATACAATAATTTAATCGTAAATGCGCCCTTTTATTGCGATTACGGTCAAAATGTGAAATTCGGGGACGATGTTTTCGTCAATTTCAACTGCTCTTTTCTTGCTTGCTGCGAAATCAACATTGGCAGCAACTGCTGGATAGGTCCGGACGTCAAAATCTATACGGCAATTCATCCTATAGACCCGACCGAACGCAACAAGGGAATAAATCTCGCAAAACCCGTTAATATCGGGAAAAATTGCTGGATTGGCGGAAACACAACTATACTCCCCGGTGTTTCAATAGGAGAAGGCGTAACAATAGGGGCGGGAAGCATTGTGACAAGAAATATCCCGCCGCACACAGTCGCTGTCGGAAACCCGTGCAAAGTAATCAAAAAAATCAAAGGAGGCGAATAATGAACAAAAAAGCATTAATTTTATCAGGAAGTCCCAGAAAAGGCGGAAATTCAGACCTGTTATGCGATGTATTTTTAAAAGGCGCAGAGGAAGCGGGGCATAAAGTTGAAAAAATCTTCCTTCGGGATAAAAAAATCTCCTACTGTACAGGCTGCGGATTATGCGTAAGCAACGCCCATACAGGCTGTTCTCAGAACGATGACATGACCGAAATCCTTGACAAAATGCTGGAAGCTGACACAATTATCATGGCGACACCGGTGTATTTTTACACAATGGATGCGCAGATGAAAACGCTTATTGACCGCTGCTGTGCAAAATACACTAAAATCACAAACAAGGAGTTTTATTTCATAGCGGCCGCGGCTGACGGAGACAAATCCTCGTTGGAAGCAACATTCGACGGATTTAAGGCCTTTCTTTCCTGCCTGACAGGTGCAAAAGAAAAAGGCAGAATATACGCAGCAGGCGTCTGGGCAGCCGGCGAAGTTGAAAACACAGAATTGATAAAAGAAGCCTACGAAATGGGAAAATCCATTTAAATTAACTGAAAACAAATTAAAGGAGACGACAATGAACGATTTTTATTTTTACAACCCTACTAAAATTCATTTTGGCAAAAATGCAATTGCAAAAATGGAAGATGAACTCAAAAATTACGGAAAAAATATTCTAATAGCTTACGGCGGCGGAAGCATAAAGAAAAACGGCATTTATGACGCTGCTGTTGAAATACTTAAAAAATGTGGAAAAAATGTATACGAGCTTTCGGGTATTATGCCTAACCCGCGAACAGAAAAAGTTATCGAAGGCGTTGAACTATGCCAAAAACACGAAATAGATTTTATTCTCGCGATTGGCGGCGGAAGCACAATCGACTGTGTAAAAGCTATTGCATCGGCTTTTTACCTTGACAATCCCGATAATTTTTTCCAAGAACTTTACGTTGACAACAAACAGATTTCAAAGGCGCTCCCGTTCGGAAGCATAGCTACAATGGCGTCAACAGGAAGTGAAATGGATCAAGGCGGCGTAATTTCAGACTGGAAAAACAATTGGAAACTGGCGTACTCGAACGACCTCTTGTTCCCTCAGTTTTCGATCCTTGACCCCGAATACACATACTCTGTGCCGCGTGACCAGACAGTATATGGCACCATCGATATGATTTCACATATTTTTGAACTGTATTTTTCTGAGCCTGATTCGCCAAATGTTGCGGACGCAATGATGGAAGGATTCTTGAAAAATATTTTTGAAAATCTTGTTATCGCGGTAAAAGAGCCTGAAAACTACAATGCCCGAGCAAATTTGATGTGGTCAAGTGCGGTTGCGCTTAACGGAATTTTTAGAGTCTCAAAAGCAGAAGACTGGATGGGGCATATGATTGAACATGCACTGTCTGCGTTTTACGACATTCCGCACGGAGCAGGTCTTGCGATTGTGCACCCGGCATATTTAAAATATATTTGCAAAAACAAACCCGCAAAGTTCGCCAGATATGCAAAAAATGTCTGGGGCATAACTGAGGGAACAGAAGAAGAACTTGCGTTAAAAGGACTTGAAAAAACAAGCGAATATTTCAAATCCATCGGCGCACCGTCAACTCTCAAAGATGTAGAAATTCCGACAGACAGGCTCGATGAGATTATCGGAAGAATAGTTCTCTATCCGACGACTTATTCGAATTTAAGCAAAGAAGATTTGAAAAACATCCTGCTTTCCTGCGCAGAATAATATCCTACTCAAAGTAAAGCTCCTGCCTTATCGGGCAGGAGCTTTATTCTTACTGAATTTAATTTACCTTATAAACCAGTTCCAAATCATTTATGTCCACAAAATCTTCATATGTATAAGGAATGTCAACCGGGATATTACTTTTACCTTCAAACTCCTGAAGAGCATTGGCGTTAATAAAACTGTCATCCAGCTTTAGAGAATACTTTCCGGGCTCTATCCCCGAGAAATAAAAATTACCGGATTCATCGACTGTGCTGTATGCCGTTTCCTCACCGTTTTCATCGTTCAGAACAACGATAAATTCAGCTATATTCAATGTTCTGCCGAAATCATCAACAATTTTCAACTTACCTTTTATATTTCCGACACAGCTTTTTAGCGGGAACTCAACTCTTGTAGTCGATTTTGGATCAACTCTCACGACTTTTTCGTTTGAAAGATTTTTATCTTGATATAGTGTTGCAGGAAGCTTGTCTGTATCAATTTTGACTGCATATACACCTGCTTCTGTCCCGATAGGGACAACTTTCCCATTTTTGTTAGTATACAGCTCTTTATTTTCCCAACTACATTTTATCGGAACATTTTTAACCTTGATATCATCCTTGTCAAAGATTCCGTTTTTATTCTTGTCAATGTAAGCAACAATATCGACATACCCGCGCCCGTCATCGGAATAACCCACTGATTTGAGCCCTGAAGGCAGAACCGCAAACGTATCGTTCAGTGAAACATTAACAGAGTGACGCGAACTCATCGGCAAATACATATTGTTGATAATATAACCTCCGGTTCTGTTAAACTGGTAATTGAAGTTGACAGTTCGTCCGGTTTTAGTTCTGTATGCAACATTTGTATTGAAATCGAAGCCTGTATCTGAACCAGAATATTTATATCCGGTTCCTACACTCAAAGTTACCCGTTTAAATTCCGGAAACGTATAGCCAAACTTCATCATATTATGTTCATTGGCAGTTCCGCTGTATTGATATTTGACAATATCATGCCCGAGCGACAACATTCCGAGTTTTTTTGGCATTTTACAATCGGCTTTTAAATATAGCGTCGAATATAATGACTTGTAGCCGTTTATTCCGGATGAATTCTCATTGTATTGAGTCTCATAATTGTTTTCAGTTTTTCCTGCTTGTAAATACACCTTATCTTTAAATCTTCTCGAGAGATTAAAATCATAATAATAGCTTTGGTTTTTGGCAAGTGAGTTATGACCGTTGCGCCCATTCAAGTTGAATCTTACATCACAAATTTTTGGAAAATTCTTGTGTGCACCCAGACTGTATTCGTTAAAATCTATGAAACCGCCTTCAAACCTCTTTGCGGTATTTGACAGATATTTTTTGTAGCTTATTTCCAAGCCGCCGTTATTTTTAGCAATACCGGCGCTCAATGCACCGCCTGTCCTGTCGTTTATATAGCTTCCGTCTCCGCCTGCAAGATAAAAATCGGGAGATGTATTAAAAAGAGAAGCTTTCAATGTATAAAAATCTTTCTTAAAAACAGCCTCACCCGAAGCACTGTATCCGCCTTGAACAATATTCCCTCTGCTTATGTCTTTTGCAGTACTGGCAGCAATTACGGCTTTATATTTCAGGTTGTCATTTTTTATGTATTCAAGAGTGTTTAGACTGGTCGCACCTTCCAGCATGTTAGGGTTTTTCCAGGTTCCCGAAGTTAAAAGGGCATCTGTCGAGTAAATATTTTGCCATATAGAGTTTGCCGGCTGAGAATAAATTTTGTCTGCAGTGAGTTTGGAGTCGAATTTAAGATTCTCTTTTATACCATACTCAAACTGTGCACCCACAAGAACTTTTTTAGTGTTCATCTCGTAAATATAACCGTTTTGGCTAAAAAGCTTGTTATTAAATCCTGTAACCCCTGCCAGCACTGTGTATTTTTTTTGTTTTTCGGCGGGCATATTTTCATATTTAGGGTAAACATTTTCATATATTACTTTCGTTGTGCCGTCAGATTTTACTTCTTCGAGTCTTAAAGATTTTGGTTTTATATTCAAAAATACATTGTTCATTGAATAGTAACCGTCATATGTACTTAGGGTTGTAAATTCTTCATTATCCACATATACCTTTACCAAACTGTCTTTCGCCACATGTCCGCTGATATCACGATAGGTAGTTTTTTTGGTTTTGTAATTGCTTACCTGCGCCCCGAGCATTTGATTTCCGATTGAATAAACTTCATCCTTTATCCCTCTTGTTTTTCCGACTTCATAATCAAAATTTTTATGGCTTTTGTGATAATTAAATCCCAAACCGCCAAATGAGAACAATTCTCCCTTATAGTTGTAAGTATTCATATCTGCTGTTAAATCACCGTCAAAGGCTCTTCCCTTTAAAACAACTTGGGTGTTATTGTTAAACATAATATTTTTTTGAGAATTATTTAACAGATACTGCGCTATGCTGTCACTCATTGTATTATTGGATACACTTACCGAGTCAAAAGATACTTTTGAAATTTTTTCAGGCGAAAGTACATTTGTATAGGCCTTAAATTTAGGTTTATCTTTATTTTCGTCATCTTTTTGGCTTAAATTAGCTAAAAGACTAAGCTCTCTTTCCGTTTCTGCAGTTATAGATAAGTCTTCTCTATTAGCTTTTAGTTTTGAACCAAAAATAATGCTCAAGTCTTCATCATTACAATAAATCTCATCTTTTATATCTTCCATCATCCCTTTTTTCAAATAAATGTTTTTACGGGACGATACCTTTTTGCCATTCAATTCAATGTAATCTAATCCAACCCTGCCTTTTTTCCCGTCAGAAGTTTCAAAATCTATCTCTTTTGAGGCATGATTTGTCTTAACTTTCACTTCAAAAATTTCTGAAAGCTGCTTGAATGGCAAAAGCATTTTTTCATTTGTTGTCAGGAGAATTTCAATGTCGTAGTATGCGGCATTGTTCAAATTAATGTATGAGATTATTGTTTCATCTTTCGGCACGGCAAAACAAGGCTGCATAAGCAATAACAACCCTATTAAAGCAGCCCTAAAGACTGTTTTAACTTTATTTTTCACATTTTATGGATTTCTGTTTGCGGTAAACGTTACGACCGCCTGATAAACTCCAGCCCTGTCATCGCCGATAGAATAGGTGTTTGAAAGAGGCGCCGCCCCCAATGTCTGGACAAGCGAACCGTTACGGTTTGTGCCTGTTTTTACGATGTAACAGAGACCGCCGTATAGGGCGTTGTTGGTAAGAGTTGCTGAAGAAAGGTTGTTGAGCGTGTTTGTGACAGGATATGCAATTACATTAGGGTTGCTTGCAGCTGACGGCGTACCGCCCGTGATATTACTTACAGCAGTCAATGTCGGATAATATGCAGGTGTATTATTTCCAAGCATGATATATCCTTGCGACGAAACCTGAGCGTAAGCGTTTGTCTGGACTCCACCCGTCGTAAGCAGTTTTGCCTGTACAACATAAGTGTATTTTGTGTCATCCCCGTTTGTCTGAAGTTGAAAAGATGCAGACGGAGAAGATGAATTCCCCGTAGCTGCATCAATTGTACCCGACGCGGCAGCCGTGTTTATTGCAGTCACATTAACAGCCGCGGGAACGGTAGTTGTTATCGTCTGTTGAAAGGATGTCGCAGACTTACAACAAGGCACCGTGCTCAAAAAAACAATATTTAATATAAGTATTTTTATCAGGTTTTTCAATGGCTTATCCTTACAAACTTGTAGTGGTTAATGTCATAATTGCCTGGTAGGTACCTGCATTATCGTCATAAGAGTACGTACTCGTGTAAGGCGTTGTCCCTGTCGTAGTAGTTGCGATTGTACTGCCTGCTTTTGCAGAAATATTGTATTGGTTTTTTGTATTGTCATACGTTGATGTTCCGGCATTGGTCAGAGCAACACTTGCGATAGGATAAGCTATTGCATTAGCATTGTTTGCCGCTGTCGGCGCTGCTGATTTAGCATCAGTAATTGCTGCCGCTGTCGGGAGCTTGCCTGAAGCAGTATTAGAGAATACTACATAAGTATTTCCGCCTTGCTGGAAAAGTGCGTTAACAGCTCCCGCTGCACCTGTTGTGTTGCCTTGCAAGTATAACTGTGAGTTGTCGGTGTTTAAGTTAATTTGAAACTTAGAAACAAGGGCAGCAGCTAAGTTACCTGTATCCGGGGTAATTGTCGTTGATGTCACAGCACCGGCTGTTACAGGGGTGATATCCGTGTATGTTCCCAATGTGCACTGCAGCGTTTGGGACGCGGTGTTAGAAATTGCATGCGAGGCACTCATCCCTGCAAGCATTGCGGGGATAAATAAAAGTCCCGCGAGTTTTTTGTTCATCATGTTTCTTCTCCTCCTTTAGATGTGAGTTTTTCCTATGTTATCAATGTTAAATTGAGTTTCTTTAATAATATTTTTAAGTTTTCCTTTTTCATCGGTATAATTGAGAATAAGACGCAAAGTGTATTCGCCGTTCTCGCATATATCGGTCAAAGGTATCTCTTCATTGGTAAAAAGAACATTTTTTGAGCCCACTACATTGTTTTTAATCGGATATTCACCAACTAAATTTTTACCTCTTATAATTTGGGCTTTTCCTGTATAACGAACCTTGCTGTTGCCTGTTGAATTCATTTTCAGTGCTACTTTTATTTCTTTCGGCTGTTTTTGAATGTCAAAGTTCTCCACTGAAGCACATTTCACAAAATGCCCTTTATCCACATAAACCGGTATACCTACACGAGTTTTAACAATTAGTTTTGTAGCAACATTCTTGTTAACATTAGGAAGAAATACTTCTTTTGCGGCTACGTCTTCAAGATAAAGTACCATTCTTGATTCACCTTCTTGAAGCAAATTTAAATTTGCAACGGTCAATCTGACTTTTTGGCTTCTTCCGTCTTGAAGAGTAAACTCGTTCGGAACAAATCTTACATTTTTTATCAGATTGTCAGGAGCGTCCGATGTTTCGTAATTTTCCATCGTACCTTCCTGCGAAATTTTAAAATATTCGGGATAAACCTTGAAACGAATAGTTTCGTTTTTGCCGCCCTGCACATCAAACGAAGCTGTTAAATAGTTGCCGTGTACATTATTGGCATTAAGTTCCAGAATTGTCGGTGTAACTTTCACCGCGGCATTAACACTGGCAAATACGCCCGCTAAAATCATAATCACTACTGAATAAAAAAGTTTTTTCATCTTAATTTCCTTGCTGAATTTTGTAAGTTCCGTAATTGTTATATATCCCTTCAGGGATGTATGTCCCTGCGGTATTTTTCAGTGTATATTTCAGATTAATATAATCTGTAACATAGTTGCCTGTTAAAGGCGCCGATACTGTCGGATTTCCTGTTGCCAGTACATACTGCTGGTTTGGCTGGATTTGTGTTTGTGTATTTATATAGTTTGTTACGTTTGAAGAGACCCCTGTTATTGTGAAAAAATAGTTTGCAACAGTAGTGCCGAGACCGGTTGTGTCTAAAATAAGCTTCCATTTGTCATTTGACTTTACAACCACCTGAGGTGTAGTTGTATTATCTACAACAGCCGCTCCGTCAAAAACATTATCAGGTGTTAAAGTTATAGTTACGGGATTTGTGATAGTTGAAACATCCTGCACAGCCGGAACCGTAAAACTTAAAGTAAAAACAGCCGTATCAGGTGACAGTGTTGTATTTGTGTCAAATTGAAGCCTTGTTGTATATGTACCCGGAGGCAAGACCCCTATATTTTTCACTGTACAATTATAGTTGACAATGTAGCCCAAAAGCGTTATAGCCAAAGCGTTTATTGTTGTGACCTGAGTGTTGTAGATCATTTGGTATTCATTTACACCGTCACTAAGATACAACTGAGATACAGGTATTTTTGCCGTTGAATCCAGATTGTTTGTAATATATTGGTCAAGGCATTTTACTTTCATCGTAAGCGTTAATGAAAGCAAAGTGCTGATACTCACTCGAATAGGCGTTGTCATCTGATTAACGCCAATCGTAGTGCCGCCTGTACTTTGAATAGCGACGCCGCACCATCCTTTATTAAAGGAAGTAAGAAAAATAAAAAATAATAAAATTAATAATTTTCTAATCATTGTAAACCTCAACAAAAAAACCTTACGTTAATAGTTTATTTTTTGTATTACCTTACAAGGTAGAATAGCAATTACCCTTTTTTATAAATTTTAGGGTATTTCTAAAATTTTAATTCTTGTTTAAGTTACAAACATTATGAACAAACTAAAAATAATAATAACTTTATTTGTTTTAATTTTATTTTCACCGAAAGTTTACTGCGCACAACAGTCAAATCAGACTTTATCGGTAGGACTGCCACAGGTTATGTCGATAGAAAAAATTATTGTTGAAGCCATAGAATACAACAGGGATGACCCTCTTCCTAATATGAGAATTAAAGAAACCAGAGAAAGTGATCCCAATAACACGTTTTTAAGATTAAGTCCGATGAAAGTACAAATCCATACAAACTCAAGCACACCTATAATTGTTAATGCACAATTTAAAGAATTGAAGCATAAAGACGGATTATACGACTTTAATCCTTCAAATTTAATGGTTGAACCCCAATCTTACACTATAAACAACCCATATAATCACGTGGTTACAGATATTTTCACCCCTATAGTTGACATAAAGCCTGATGCTTTCAAGGGAATTTACAGAGGTTCAATATTTTTTACACTGGGGGCAATATGAAAAAATATTTTTGCTTAGCTGTAATTATGAGTTTATTTTGCACTCAAGCAGTCTTTGCTGATGAAACACAAAGTTTAAATGCATTTGAAATCCCCATAGACACTGTTCCTCCCGGTGGAGGCGAGAGTGGGGACGGAGGCTCAAGCGGATTGAGCAGCGGGGCAATCACTGCAATCGCTTTAGGTTCAGTTTTCGGCGGCTTAGGCGTTCTCGGCGGAGTGGGCTGGTATTTTGCAAAGCATAATGCCGCTCTTTCATCCGGAACTGTTTGCGGAAAAGAAAGCCCATACACAACTGTATGCATGGAAGATAACACTCTGCTTGAAAAACTAAAACTGACCCCCGATGAAAATAAACATTTAATTAAAGGCATAGAGATGACGGAGCCGGCTGATTGCGCTTGCAAAAAATTCTTCTTCGTCCGCGACACTAAAATCCAAAACAAGACATTTAACACCGTATATTTTGAAATGCCTGACTTATCAACAACAGAAGCTCACAGCGTGAAAATAACACAGATTTCCGAACCATTTTCAATGAACGGTAAAGTGCCTGCATTAGATACCAAAATTCTTCTAAACGCCAAAGAAAAAAACGTCAAAGAAGTGGCAACAATAGTCACAAAAAGCGAACCGTCAAAAGGTATCTTGGTAAAACAAGGCCATATAAGCGACTTCCAAAAGAAAATTGCCTCCGTAAACACCTCTTTTGACGCCAATGCCAAAAACACAGCCCCGCAAGTTTATGCAGTGATAGTTGAATTTGAATAATAGTAGAATCCGAGCAGGTTTACAAAAAAATCAAAATAAGCTACACTTAGAAAAAACTGCGAGGAAAAAATGATAATACGTCAAGAACAAGCTGCTGATTTAGATGAAGTATATGAGTTAATTAAAAAAGCATTTGAAACTGCTGAACATTCTGACGGAAACGAACAGGATTTGGCGGTAAAATTACGCAAAAGCACCGCATTTGTCCCTGAATTGTCGCTTGTTGCGGAAGAAAATAATAAAATTGTCGGACATATTTTATTCACGAAAGCAAAAATCAACGACAATACAATACTTGCGCTTGCTCCGCTTTCAGTCAGCCCTGAAAACCAAAAACAAGGTATCGGGAAAGCATTAATAAACCGCGCACATGAAATTGCAAAACAAATGGGATACGAATACAGCATTGTACTTGGAAGCGAAAAATATTATCCGAAATCAGGGTATGTTGAGGCTGAAAAATTTGGAATTAAAGCTCCGTTTGAGGTTCCATCCGAAAATTTCATGGCTATAAACCTAAAAGGCAACTCCGCGCCTCTAAACGGCACTGTTGAATACACAAAAGAGTTTTTTGAAGCATAATTTGGGCAGTTTATTTTCCAACCGTCCAACGAAAACCAAATTGCAGAGCAATACCGTTGCGTCCTCCGTTTCGGAGCATAGCCTGAACGAAACCTGTAAATTTCTCACCCCAGCGTTTTTGAACGCCTATGCCATATTGAAAATATGGTTTTATACTCATTTCCGGCAAAGACACATCGTTTGCGCTGAATTTTGTTTTATCCATAATATTCCAAACCATTTGCATTGCAGCATATGGCTGCCAGCCATTCTGCAAGTTGCCTATCAGCTTCAGCCCCGGAGCAATTTGTATGGCATTGAGAGGTGAAGAGTCAATGCTTACCCCTGCTGCATTTCTGTAATCGAAGGTGTTAACAAACGTGTATGACATAAGATAGTTAGGCTGAATTATAAATCTTCCCTCTTTAAATTCAAAATTATAGCCTGTTTTAGATGCAATCCCTGTCGCGAGCATAGTAAAGTCTTCACGTCCGTACATTGTGTTTGCCTGCCCGACATTCGCACCGACATTCGCGGTTAAGCCCGTAAACAGTTTTCCTTTATAAAACAACGCAGAAGCACCCAACTGACCGCCATTTTGATAAATCCCAACACCATCGTATGTTTGGTGAGAACCGTTATAACCGGCATAAAGAGAATATATCGATTCCCAGCCGTTAGAAAGCTCAACTATACCGGTATCGCCGCCAAACAAAGAGCCGTATGCTGTATTGCTTACCCCCGGACCATTTTGAAGCCCGACACTTTCAAAAACAGCATAGGGTCTGAACCACAGTCCTTTATCTTTTTCAGGGAGCTGATTAGGGTCAAAAGTTATAACGCCGCCTTCTCCGGTGCCTTGATCAAAAGCATATTTATTGGAAAATTTTATGGCTTGACGCTCTGCTTGAGGAAGCGCCATAAGCATATCATAGTTACCTAAAGCCTGCTCATAAGAATTTAGCTGTGTGAGATATGTGCCGACCTGTGCGCCTACAGAAGCTGCAAGAACGGACGGATTAAAACCGTTCTGATTAAAATTGATACTGTTTCCGCTTGAATAAACACCATATTTGAAAATTTTATTCATCACACTGTCAATTGTGTTTATTGTAACATCGTCCGTTCCGAGAACAGGACGTAAAGTTGTCAGCCCGGAAGAATCCGAAAGTGTATTGTATCCCACAATATTTATAACGCCCGAAACAGGATTATTTGTCGTAATTGTATCAATTTTGCTTCCGGCTAAATCAACATCAAAAATAAAATCACTCTTATTTGAGGTAAGATTATTTACCGCCATGTTATTTATATTTCCGTTTACCATTGAAACATAAGCATTATTCAGGGTTAGATTTTGCATTGCGAAAATCTCTGAACCACCCAAATTATTAGCAAATGCTTTAAAATATCCGTTATTAATATTTAAGCTATTTTCCTTGAAAGAGCCTTCTATACGAGCGTTCGTAACAGAAGTTGATGATGTAAGACCGCCCTCAAAGGAGCCGTTTTTAGGAATGTAGAAGCTTTTGGCTTCAATTATTCCGTTATTTGTGGTGTTTTCTGAGATTATATCGGCTGAGCCAAGGATTTTAGTATTGCTGTCAACATTCAAATTTTGCACGGCAACAATGTTGTTCTCAAAAGTGGTTTCACCGCCTTTATTATTTAATGTAATTTTTCCTGCACCGTTTTCATAAGAACCATCGTTGTAGCCCCAGATATCTCCGCTGTAATTCAATTTAAAATCAGGGTCAGCATCTGCTGTGGCGGATCCGGACGCGTCAGCTTTTAATCCAAAGTTTAAAACACCGAGCGCATTATCTTCAGCCAAAATATTTCCTATTATTTCCGAGTTGTTCATTATATTGGCTGTAGAAGTAAATGTACGCGTTACTTCCACATATGGAGAGTAAAACGAGCTGAATACAATTGCATTACCGTTTTTTGCCGATAATTTTCCTGTGTTATTGAGCACAGCAGAACCGGATATAGGTTGATAATTGTCATACCACCAAACGCCTGAACTTAAATATACTGCCGTACCGTCAGCCCCGTCAGCTTTAATAACTCCGTTGTTATTCAAAACTGAACCACCCCCATGTGTTACCAGCGCACCCATTCCATTTATCCCGTCAGTAGAAATATCAGCATTATTAATTACTTTATTGTTCATTCCTTCTACTCGGATACCTGCGCCTGCAATACCGTTTGAAGACAGATTCGCATTTTGGGTAACCGTATTTTCATTTCCAACTATATGCAAACCTACCGCGTAAAGCTTGTCAGAACTCCATTCATCATTGTTTGCCACAACATTATTGTCGGTATAAATTGAATGCCCAAAGAAATCTTTTAAATTTATTGTGCCCTGAACTTCTGAATTATTTTCGAGTGCCTCTTTTAAAATCGCTAACTCAACCTCACTAAAAAATGTACGGCTATCAGGCACACATGTGGCATTCATTATCCCAAAAGGAATATATGGGTGGACAAGCATAGAACCCGTCGATAAAACTTCACCATCTTCTGTATCCACAACGATTGACCCGAGAGTCTGACCTGTTTCAACCTCTATTGTCGGCTTATTGTCATATTCTTTACCCGTAATCCATTTATCTTGATAAATTTCATTAGCTTCTTTTCCATTGTAGTAAAACTTGGTTCCGTTTTGAATTTTCCCGATAATCGTATCAGATCCGTAAATAGTTGCTCCATTATCCGAAGTTGCCGTGTGCATACCGGTAGTCGGAGTGTACACACCTGATTCTTCATATACAATATTATTTTGCCAAGTTTCTTGTCCCCTTAGCGGCTCCAAAACGTAATCTGCATACTTTTTATCATCTACCTTAAATACAGCGCCATTATTATACCCGTTTGTTATTCCCATTTGATGTCCGACTTCATGAATAGCAATTTGTGATAAATTGAACATCTGAGTATTAATCTGTCCGGGAATTGATGTATCATAATCAAATTTGGTATTGTATCCTATATAGGGAAGTCCGGTGTAAGAAGCGCCTAAGGTAGAAGACCCCATATCGCTCATAAAATATTGAATTGTATAGTCTTTTCCGTCCTTTTTAACTGTATTCGCAGTAATCTCATTCCAATAGTTTACTGACCAATCAACATCATTTTTCACAGGCTCACTTACATCCACCTCCGCATGCAGGTCAATTTCTTCTACATAAACTCCGCTTGGCAGATATTCAGCCATTATTTCAGCCCTTACGCCAAGACTGCTGAAGGTAAATATCAGCAATGTGATGGCAAAAATTCTTATCTTTTTCGTTTTCTCACTCATTTGTTTAATGCCTTAAAAAAGCTAATACCACATACTTGTTAAAATTAACATACCGGAGCTCAATTTTAAAAGCCTAAAATTGTTTGGGCTCGAACCGGTGCAAAACTATGTTTTACGGTTTTTGTTCCAGATATTTATATTGACATTGCATAACTTAAAATATGGCGGAGAAGGAGGGATTCGAACCCTCGGCGGAGTTGCCCCCGCACAGACGTTCCAGGTCTGCACCTTAAACCACTCGGACACCTCTCCATTGGTTTTTACATTTTTATTCTAGCATAAACATTCATTTTTGCTATTGTGATATAATTTTCGTATGAAATTTCACAAACTTTTGATTGTAATTTTAGCTTTATCACTTACGCCTGCCGTTTTTGCGCAGGAAATTAAGCTTGCACCGCAAGAGGTGATTGAAGACTACCTTGACATGGCTGACAATTACGCTTTTTCGGGTGATTACCAAAAAGCTTTAGAGTACATTAACATGGTTGTATATTTTGAACCGATGAACTCTACTGCCCGCTATAAGCAAGCTATGCTTTTGACTACGCTTAATAAAAAAGACAAAGCTAAGGAAATTTTTGCGGAAGCCGTAAAACTTAATCCTGAATTCGCAAACACAGAACTTGCCAAGCTGCTGAATCCACAAAAAACCGCTCAGCCAGTACAAGCTTTAAAGCCGCAATTAAGAGAGGAAATTATCGGACAACCCGCTCCGAAAGCAGCTGTTCAACCTGTCCCGCAAGAAAATAAGCCTGTTTTCCAACCTCAGTCTGATTTGAGCATAAAAAATGATTTTGAAGAGACTTTTGCAGGCACTGAAAACTCGCCGGTATTAAGATCCTCATCTGAGCCTGCCGCACCGGCATTATACAGCTCGGAATATTACAATGAATTGGGTTTAAAGTTTTTAAACGACGGCGATAACGTAAAAGCTCTGGAATATTTCAAAAAAGCAGTGGAACTCGACAAAAAAAACTACGAAGCATACAACAATCTCGGACTTTTTTATTGGCAGCATGGCGAAAACAAGATTGCCGAACAAACATTCAAAAAGGCGCTTCATGTAAATCCTCAATTTATTAAGCCATTATTGAATTTAGGGCTCTTATATAAAGAACAGGAAAAAGAAGACAAATACTTTGACTACATCTCAAAAGCCATAAAAATAAGCCCTGATGACTATCTTGCTAACTGGGTTTTGGGTAACTACTATGCTGAATCGGGGCGTTTTCACCAAGCTTCCCGCAACTACAAAAAATCAATTGAAAGAAATCCCGAATTTTACGAAGGATACATAAGTCTCGGCAATGCCCTGGCTCAGGCAAACCGTTTTGAGGAAGCATATGCCGTATTTGAAAAAGCTCTTACGGTAAACTCCTCAGACCCTGAACTTTATTATATGCTTTCACGAACAGCTTCGATTTTGGGCAAAAACCCTGACGCAAAACACTATATATTAGAAGGCTTGGAACTTTCAAAAACCGACAAGTTTTATCTTGAACTTGCTAAGGTTGAACAGAATATGGGGGATTTTGAGGAGGCACTTGAGGTGCTTATGCAACATTTTGCGGACACAAAAGAGCCTGAAATTCTCAATTATATCGGACTGGCATACTACAAGGTAAAACAGCCTGAAATCGCTTTAAACTACTTCAAAAAACTAATTGCAGCCGACCAAAGTAAAACAACATATTTATATAACATTGCCCTCTGCTACAAGTCCCTCGGAGACAGAAAATCCTTCTTCAATTACGTTGATATGGCTACAAAAATTCTGCCTAAAACTCCACAGGATTATATCGATTTGTCATTCATTTATTTTGATAACGGAAACAGGTCATTTGCGCAGAATATTCTAAACGAAGGTATCTTAAAATATCCAAATGAGAAAAAACTTTATCTGTCTAAACTTTCTTTACTTCAAACCTGCGGTGATACAAGAAATTACGTCGACTTTAAAGCAATTGTAGACTCTAAATTCGGTCCGCAATAATTACTTATTTTGCCACAATAAAAAATGACTTAACTTTACGTCCCAAGCCGTCACCAACCGAAACCACACTTATATCTCCATTTTCAAAAGATGTAGAGCTTCCGCCATCAAAGGCAAGCGCTTTTTCCATCCCTTTTTTCATCATAAAATCACTCAACTCCTGAATAGTCATAGGATTTTTATCGGTTGCAATAAAAAGATAAATATCGTTTGTCTTTATACCAATAGCTGTTCGCGCAACCTTTTTTGTTGCCGAAATAGAGTCACGGAGAAGTTTTCCATCCTTGTAGACGACGAAGTACTCTTTTTCCATGTCCATATCCTTGCCAAGCACTGGCCCTGCTTGAACAGAATGCTCGATTTCACAATTCTGAGGAACCGGTTCGTTATGAAAAGCTATATCATAAGACGTTTTTTCTCCACATTTTAGAATTCTAAACTCACCTCTGTTTAATATTTTATCCATATGCGGTTTTAAAGACGGATTATTCATCAAAGCTTCATTTTTAGTAGGATCTAAAACGACCTTTTTGTCTATAATCACATAAGAAGTTGTTTTTCCGTTATTAGGGTCAAAAAATCCTGCATTTACAATTATGGGATAGTTCGAACTGTTGAAAACATCTTTAACAGTTTTTAGTTCATCCGTAACATAAGGTCTTACATCATACTCAGGTGCGTTATTAATTTGCACCATATAAACACCCTTGGCAGGCTGAGAGGTTTGAACTGTCGGAACCTCCGTTTCAGGTGTGAATGTAAAGCACATCAAAAGAGTACTTACAGCTGTTTTTAAAAGCACCGGCATTTCCATATTACAAATCCTTCATTTTCTTAACCAGTAAAGCTATAAAGAGAATTACAAGAGGCTGAATCGAAGCTGTCAAATACGGGGACATAACTCGCTTTTCTGCCAACATATCAAAAAACGGAAGCGTAATGTAATATGAGAAAACTATCCCAATTGCTACTGTAAAACCAATCAGGCGTTGTTCGCGCGGCTGGCTAAAACCGAGGAGGCAGCCCAAAATCGCAAAAAGCACGCAGATAAGAGAGTGGAGATAGCGCTGCAAATACTTATTAAGCATGTAGCTGTATTCGTCCATAAGATGCTCTTTCTTCAAAAGCTTCATATACCCCCAAAGCTCATTATTATTTAGTTCACGCTCACGTTTGACCGAATACGTCATCAGTTTGTAAACGTCATCAGCCTTTTGCCCTTCAGAAATAACAGTGTTTTGAACATTACTGATTACATTAAAAATACCGTCAGAATTGAGCATATATCTCTTTGCCGCCGGTAAAATCCATTTATTGTCTTTGTAGACAGCATTTTCCGCAATCAGAATATTAGAAAGGATATTTGCGTCAGTATATTGCTCTCCTGAAAAGTTAAGAACTACCAACTTTTCGATAACATCATTGTCAAAGTTCGATACAATCATTATTTTTTGCGGCACATTGTTGTTGTCTTTAAATGTGTAAACAAAGTGAGAATTCGGGTTTTCTTTCTGAATTACATTGTATCTTTTCACGCTAAGCGGAATTAATTTATCATAAACTGCAAAACACAACCCCGTAACCAAAAAGCTGAAAATAACAACCGGCAATACTATACGATTAAATGAAATACCGAAACTTCTCATAACTGTAATTTCCGAGTCTTTGCTCAATTTATCAAAAGTAAACAAAGAACCGAGCAAAAGCCCAACCGGAAGCGCTTTATTCAGAATTTTAGGAACCTCCAGAAACAAAATTTGGACAGCCACCGAAAGTGTATAGTCGCCTGACAAAGTTCGTTTAATAACTTTCAACAGAGTTTCAGGCGCAATCCATATTACAACAAACAGCAGAATGCAGACAAAAGTCGCACCTACAACCTGCGCTAGAATATATTTATCAAGTAATTTCGGCTTTAGGCTCTCGAGGTTCATTATAATGTGAAATCCTTTCCCAGGTAGAATTGTTTTGCAACAGGGTCATTTGCAACTTCTTCCGAAGGACCTGAAATTTTAATTTTTCCGTCAAAAATAACATAAGCTCTGTCTGTAATCGAAAGTGTTGCTTTCGGGTTATGGTCTGTAATCAATACCCCAAGACCTTTTTCTTCCGAAAGGGTTCTTATTGTCTCTTTAATTTCGCCGATTGCAATCGGGTCAATCCCCGTGAAAGGTTCATCCAAAAGAATAAATTCCGGACTCGCTGCCAAAGCACGCGCAAGCTCGACTCTTCTTCTCTCTCCACCGGAAAGGGAGATAGCTGAAGCTTTTCTCAACTTTGTTACACCAAATTCATCCATCAATTCATGTAATTTAGCTTCTTTTGCCTCTTTAGTCGGAATTTTGTCATTCAATTCCAAAACAAGGTTAATATTTTCTTCAACCGTAAGCTTACGGAAGATTGAATTTTCCTGCGGAAGATAGCCGATACCCGCTTTTGCGCGCTCATTCATCGGAACCTTTGTAAGTTCCAAATCATCCAGCCACACATGACCGGAATAAGGTTTTACAAGCCCGACAACCATATAAAATGTTGTGGTTTTCCCCGCTCCGTTCGGGCCCAAAAGCCCAACAACCTCGCCTTTGTTGACTGTAAACGAAATATCGTTTACAACCGCGCGGTCTCCATATACTTTAACAAGATTTTCCGTCTTAATTTGCATATACAATCCTCTTCAATGATTTATTCATTATAGAATAAAAATGTAAGAATAATAACAAAGTTTAAGTAAAATGAATTAGATTTTTTTATTTTTATGATGAACCTAATTCAAAGACATTATAACTTCTAAAATCCTTGGGGTATGGCATAAAACCAGACAATTGTTCTTCCGCTTCATTTCCCTGGTTACCCTCAGTAGGCTGTGGAAGATCAAGATAAAGCTCAGAATCTCCAAGTTCACCAATAAATGAAAGATTTACATTAGATTTCGTCAAGTCTTCAGTCGGAATATCGTTATATCTTACACCAAGAACTATTTTTATATTTTTATCAGGACTCATTTTCTTAAGAAGTTTTTTACAATAGAGGGTAATTTCTTCTCTAAACTGCATATTATAATCTTGATTACCTTTGCGGGAATTGTTAATTTCAACGTTATCGATAACCATTATAGGATTATTTTCATCATCTTTTGCCATATAAGTAACTGCATTACCTATGACTTCCCCGTTTTTATTATCAACAAGTTCTATCATGTTAATTGCACTATGAAGGAGATATACAGGCATAGACGCGCCGTTGTTAGCGCCGTTGTTATTATCACCAAGTTTCAGACAACAGGTAGAATAGTGCCCTTCAAACAAATCTTTTTCAGGGTTTCTCGACCACATTTTCACTTTCAGCCTGAGTGGTGCGGAACACTCTTTAATATTTTTTAGTGCAATGATAGCATCAATCAAGCTATGCTTTATATTCAAAACTTTTTCTGCATTTTGCACCTTTTGAGGGTCACTCGCAGATTGATTTTTCAACGCCAAATTGAAAACACCGCTAAGATTTTTCAAAAAGCCGTCTGCAAACTTCAACATAGAACTTTTAGAATTGACAATATTATCAGGCAGAATGAATTTTCCGTCGTTAATATAATTCGAATATCTTTTATCGATTATAGATTTTATGTAAGCGTTTTGTCTTAGGTCTTCTATATTTTGTAGTATCTTTTCAGTATTGAGAACTACTTCTTGACCATCTCCTGTAATTAAAGCTTCGGATTGTATTTCATTGGCTGCATTATCCCATACAGAATAGTCCAAGCCTGATTCATAAAATTCTTGTTTTGTAAGTTCATTTCTGTATCCGTAGAGATTGGATTTATCATGTATGTAATTTTTAAAATCATTTTTTAGCGTATTTTCTATAACATCTTTAAAATAGGCATACTTTAGCTGAGCTTCAAACGATTCTTTCCCATCAACAGAATCAAATAAGCTTCGATGATCAGACATCTCAGCCATTAAACTTGTTATATAATCGGTGTTCCAATCCAAAAGCTTACTCTTACACTCCTTGGAGTTTAAGCCTAAAGTATTTAAAAAATCTTCTAATAAAAGATTATTTATCTTACTAATATTTACTGAATTTGTAGTTATCATCTCTTGAATTACATTCAATATGGCTTCATTTTTACATGCTGTAAGTGTTTTGAGCATTTCCACTTTATCTTGAGGCGTCAACTTTTCTCCACTATCCTTAATCGCCGTCATTGAATCTTTGAGTATTTTTTTATTTGACATCTGCATATTATTTACTGCATCTACATAATCCATAAACTGCTCTGTTCTTTTTGTTAATAAAAGCTGCATGGAATCAAAATCAAGGGCATTAAAGGCAGCTAATATTGAGAAGGCTCTAATGTCCATACACATATATGTATAAGCTGCAGCTAGGGCTTCTTCTTCACCAATACCATATCGTGAAGGATTTTTAAATGCTATTATGCGAAGTTTGTTGAAACTATTCAATTTCTCCGGCGTAATTTTGCAATGAACAATATCTTTGGGATTCGCAATCCCATCTAATTCGAGTTCCTGATGTATTTTTAGAAGTTCATTTTCATTTCTTACTGCGTTTATATCAAAATTGTTTTTATAAAGTGTATCCGAAATCTCCTGACTACTTTTTCCAAAATCCTGTAAAGCAGCAATTAATCTGGCCAAATCAAGCTTTTTCCAAGGCTCCAAACCTTTACCGTCTTTTTTAACTTGGCTTAAAATATTCGTGTATAGTAAACGATTTTCATCTGAAAGATTATTTATAACCATTGTCTGCCTTAAAAATTTCATATGAGTTTTTGACATTGCGTAATTAAGCGTTTCATAATCCAAGATGTCCATCGAATCTAATATTTCATTTTCTCTTTTAAACATATCCTCTATAGAGCATTTAGCTGTGCCGGTTTCATAAGGTTCGGCATATTTTTCGGGGTTTAATCGAGCTTTATCATATAGTTTCTTATATTTATACAAAAACTCAGGTTTAATTTGAGAGTTAGCGACAACTCTCAAGACCTGTTCATCTTTCATAAAATTATACAAATCAAGCTTTTTCATAATTTGTATTTTTTGGAAGGCCTCTTCCTGACTAAAATCTTTATCACACAATACATTTGCAATTTTAAAACATTTTTTTTCGAAGCGTTCACGCAAATCTTCATCAATATTTTCAAAAAATTCAAGAGAATTAGTGTAAATTTTGTTATTAAAAATCTCATTAGCCATATATTTACCATTAGAGTTTTTAATAAGTTGTTTTAATTTACTTCCAAAAATATTACATACTTTGGAGTTGTCTTTAATTAGTTCTGCATTTTTCCCGTTCAAATGAAGAAGAGAAATACTTCCAAACATATCTATAACACTGTCATCATAAGAGTTTACAGCCACAGCAAGAAGTTTCGGTTCATCAAATTCTTCATTATTTCTATCAAAATTTTCCAGATATTTTTTAAACTCGGGTTTTATAGAATTTTTAAAACACTCAATTTTTTGCTCCTTAGTTAAAGGGATATCAATATCGGCCTTAAAGGAAATATTGAACTTTATTCGAGAGGACATAGGCTCTTTTCCTAAAATCGGCTTTAACGGATTAAAAGAATCCAACGAAATCCTGTTCAGCAAGCGCCCCCCCCCAGCGTAAGGCTTGCGGGACAATCCATTCGAGCAATTATTCAAAACTTTACTATTTACTTCCATTTGAAGCTAATAAAACATGTGAAGATGAAAAATTGCCTAAACTTCAATAATCTCTATATTCTTTTCGTTGTTTCTTCATCAAAACACAAAATGTCAGCAAAATTAAAACCTACGGTTATTTCTTCCGTGGTATGTGTTTCTGACGGGAATTTTGCGCTGCATTTTTTGTCATTTAGGTAAAAATAGGCAATTTTTTCACTACCGAGGATTTCCCACAAATCCACTTTTACGGCTAAAGAAAAATCGCCTTGTGCGCTCATTTTTTCAGGTCTTATACCGAAAAGAGCTTTATTTCTACCTGTAAATTTAATTTTCAAATTGTCCGGAAGATAAACAAACGCATCATTCACCCTCACAGCACCGTTTTCAAGCTCCACGGGAACAAAGTTCATAGAAGGTGAACCTAAAAATCCTGCAACAAATATATTTTCAGGATTTTGGTAAACATTATCAGGCGTATCGACCTGCTGTATAACACCTTTATCAATAATCGCAATTCTGTCGCCCATTGTAAGAGCCTCGGTTTGGTCGTGAGTGACATATATAAAAGTTGTTTGGAGTTTTTCGTGAAGTTTCTTGATTTCGCTTCTCATTTGAACTCGAAGCTTTGCGTCCAAGTTTGAAAGCGGCTCATCCATAAGAAAAACCTTAGGACTTCTCACAATGGCACGTCCGAGAGCGACACGCTGCCTTTGCCCGCCTGAAAGCTGCTTTGGTTTGCGTTTAAGAAGCTCGGTGAGGTTCAAAATTTCAGCCGCATTTTTCACTTTCTCATCAATAGCTTTTTTACTGAATTTACGCATTTTCAACGGAAAAGCGATGTTGTCATATACGCTCATATGCGGATATAGTGCATAATTCTGGAAAACAAACGCAATATCACGATCTTTCGGGTGCAAATCATTCACTACCTTCCCATCAATGAGAATATCTCCGCCGGTGATGGTCTCAAGCCCTGCAATCATTCTCAAAACAGTAGATTTCCCACAGCCTGAAGAGCCGACCAGAACCAAGAATTCTTTGTCTTCAATTTTCAAATTTACATCGTTTATAACTTGCGTCTTATCATATGATTTATAGACGTCTCTTAATTCTACCTCTGCCACAGGGCACTCCTCGTTTTAAACGCTCAACCTTTCGTTAGGGATAATAAAACTATACGTTGAGCCTTGCATAGCTTCACTTTCAACCCAAACAACACCTTTCATGCTTTTAACAAGACTTTTTACAATTGCAAGGGCGATACTTTTAGACAGATTTTTCTTACTTCCCGAATCAACCTGATAGTAAGGATCAAAGATAAATGCTTTTTCTGTTTCCGACATTCCGCTTCCGGTATCGGTTATGGTGAACTGCACGAATGATTTTTCCGCAGTATTTTCAGGAAAATCCAATCCTTGCGCCGATACAAACTCCAACGGAGGATGATTCAGCTTTATTGAAATATTCCCGAGATAAGTAGATTTTACCGCCAAATCCATCAAACTGTCCATAATCATTTTAAGTGCGCTTTCGTCCGCAAAACACGTTCTTTTGGCAATATCTTCAACATCAACCGTGAACTCAATACTCTTTTCGCCCAAAATATCTTTGTAGGGACGAACAACCGTCTGCAAAAGATTTATTACATCCAAATGCTTGTAATTCCATTCATACAGACCCGACTCAAGCCTGGAAAGCTCAATCAGCCTGTCTAGCAGGAATAATAACTCGTGGGAGTTTTTATTAATTATGTGCAAATATTTTTCCTGTTTTTCGCTAAGTGCACCGCCTAAACCTTCCAAGAGAGCCTTTGAAAAGCCGTCAATTGAATGCAGCGGCGATTTCAAGTCATTTTCCATTTTCACGAGGAAAGAGTTTTTATCACGGTTTACTTTTTTAGAGCTTTCTGTCTCAACAAGCATTTTTTTCATAAATTCATGAGACTGCGTAACATTTCTTGCGGTGATAACAAATTTTTCTTCTCCGCCAGCTTTTGCTGCACTCAGTTCGACATAAGAAGCAGTTCCTTCCGATGGAACCTTAAAAACCGACTGAACCTGTTTATCAACAAGGCTTTCAATCATTTTTATATTTACATCAAGAACATCTGCGATATTGTCTCTTTCTTTTACACCGATAAGCCCTTTTGCATATTGATTTGCAAATAAAACCTTGCCTGACAAATCCGTTAGAATCAACCCATCGGGAAGATAGTCAAAAACCTGCGTTGTACTTGCTTTTTTAAAGAAAGACAGAAAATCCATAAAAATGTCCCTATAATATACCACAACTGGAGCATATCATATTTTATGCAGTTTATAAATACATCATTTAAGTTATTGTTGAAACTAAACGCATTTAATTTGACACAGATTCAGTAAATATACGCATAGGTATGGGTGTAGGTCCCATGAGTATTCCCATATCCTGGGCTGTATTTGCTTTCATCAGTTCAGCTCCGTTTTCAACACCTATGTCAATTGCATTTCGTTGTGAATTATAACCTCTCAAAAAAGATTTCAATCTGTCAACGATTTCACCTGAATTTTTATCATTTGTAAACTCTTTTATTACAGGCTTTAGACCTGCCGCATTTTGGACAACGACACACTCTTCCCCGTCAATAAGCATAGTATTTAAGCCTTTTATAATTTTTTCCTGGTGCTCATATTTTTGGAAGACAAAACTATTTGCGTTCTTGATACCCGCCTCATAAAACTTGTGAAATTTTGAAGAATAAGAAGACATTTGCGCCTGCACCGGTGCAATGTATTTTTGATAGCCCAGATGACCGGTTTTCAGCACTGTTCCGGCAAAAAGCACGCCGCCTAAAGCATAACAAGCCCATTTGAAGAATGTCTTACACTGCCTGCCCAGCTGCAACTGCCTAACTGAATTCGCATTTTGTATACGTTCAAGTCGATAATCACCCAAACAAGCCCGAAAGGGTCTGTTTTGTTTAGAAGCAAACGAAGGTGATTTTTTATAATTCAAACCAGCAAACGTGACTTTCAATTCCATTATTCCATACCTTATACTCAAATATTGATTACTTCACATTACCATGAAAACTCAAAAATTTTAAAATTTGCTACTCATGTAACGAAAAGTTAAGTATGGAGATTAAACACCTTTGGCTAAAAATGCCTGTGCTGCTTTTTCTGCTTTGTCCGCCTGAGCCAGCATTCTTTCAGCATCAATTTCCGCCTTGCTTTTTTGCTGTGCAAATTTTGAAGGCACAGGCGACGGAACATAAGAGCGCTTTACTTCAGGAGCGTTATTCAAGTTCTGTTCCGGCGCAACTTTTGAAGCAGCAATTGGAGTTTCAGAAATGTTATTTACATCTTGCGGCGCCGCAATTGACGCTGACGCTATCGGCTGTGACGCGTTCAGGTTATTAGAGCCTGTATTCGTGGCTAATATTGCTGAAGCCATTGCCGGATGAAGAGTTTTAGGCTTATTCAACGTGTTTTGCAGTAAGTTTGTATTTCCGCCGTTGATTTGCTGCGGCATCTGTGTCTGCGGCTGGCCGGAAATTTGTCCTTGAGCGTTCATTTGAGGAGGAATCATCGCTGCAAGCTTTTCTTTTTCTTCAGCTGCTTTTGCTTCCGCCTTTTCACGTTCTTCTTCATCAAGCTGAGAGTTTTTCGGTTTGCCGAATATTTTATGAGAAATCTTCATAAATCCTTTTCTGAACGGCTCAACCAATACAACACCGACCAGAAGTGCTCTGCCTAAACCAAAGCCCCAACGTTTTGAAGCTTTAGCGATAGTTTTGAGAGAAGACTTTTTGCCATGGACAAGGTCATATCTACCTATAGCCAGCGTTTTGCCGAGCCAGCTTAAAGGTTTTTGAACAACATAACGGCCAAGACGAGTCATGAATCCGCCTGCATTCGCTTCTGTTGCTTTACCAACAGACTTCAAAGTTATTTTTGACTTATATGCAGATTTAATATCATTTCTCAACAATTCAAAATATTTTTCATCTTTTACGCCAATTTTACTTGCCGTTTTATTCATAAGCTCTTTAAAGCTTGCGCAGTTCTCGGCACCGTCAATACCAAGTTTTAATGCATTAGCTCTGGCTTTTTCAAGAGTCAGATTACCTGTCTTCAATTGCTCTGCAAATTGATTTACAGCACGCATTGATTTGTATTCTTTATTATATGCCATAACAACGTTTTGCAGACGTTTTTCGGTCATATCGATACCCATACGCTTGCCGAGGGTTTCGATTGCCTTTTTATCCAAGCCTAACTCTGCAACACCGACAAACTTGTTGAACCAAGTACCGACAATGAACGACATAATATACGAACCAAGCATTAAGCCGATATAATCTTCCATAAATGCAGCAAGCTTGTCGCCTTTTTCAGCTTTTGAAGCACAGTTGAAGGATGAAATCATAAATAACATACCCATCATCAACGCCATTTTGCCGCCAAGAACACCGTTGCCTGTTGCTTCTCCGATAAACGACAATGTTTTTTGCCCAACTTTTGTTGCTTGAGTTTGGGTAGCATTATATGCACCGTTAAAGTATCTTGCTTTGCACCAATCCAGGTGCACATCAGGCCTCATACCCGGAACTTTATTCAAGAAGCCAAATATTTTGCCCCAGAATTTACCCTCCGGAACAACAAGCTTGGAAAGCTCTTTTGCGTTCAATTTACTGACAATCGGGTCTAATTCCTTGAATGCAATTGTACTATGGATTTTTTCAGCCTTTACTTTTGCCAATATATCGAAAACTTTATTTCTCTCTGCTGTAGTAAGATTTTTTGTATTATTTAGAAGTGATTTCAAAGAAGATTCTTCAACTTTAGACAGGTTTTCTACCGCATAGTTGATAGCCTCTGAGCCTTTTCCTTTGTAGAACATGCCTGATTTATCACCAACTGCGATACTTCCCGTTTGAATGCTTGAGCCGACTTCTCTTAAGAATTTAGGCATAGGAATTTTTGAGAAAAATCCTTTTGTACCGTCAACAGCACGCTGCAATCCTTTTCCTAAAGCAGTATTGTCAAATTTGGCACCCATTTTATAAAAACGACCTTGTTTAAAATCCTCTAATTGTGTTGCACCTTCCGCAATTTCTTTAGAACTCATAAGTTTGTGCAAAGCACCTGTTGTTCCCATTGCAAGCGCCGAAGATAATAATAGGTTTTTAGCGGCAATAACCGGGTGAGCCATCATATCAAAGTCTTTTGTAGCTTGAGCAACGGCGTTATCCTTTGCGGCACTCTGAGCCTGAGTTCTAAGAGTATCGTAATCTAAGCCCCCTTGCATTGAGCCCGGCATACCTTGCATGTTTGGTGAATATTGCGAATTTGGTGAATTTTGTTGCGCAAAAGCAGGGGTTGTATTGATTCCCGCTTGCAATAAAGGATTATTATATTGATTATATAAATTCAGATTTGTCATAACTGTCCTATAAATTCACCTTATTTATATAAAAACTTTTTATTTACAAAAATTGCCCATGCAAAAAAACATGTTTAAATATGTAACAAAATTCAAAACACTGCGTTTACTAATAAACGCATGTATGCTATTATGAATTTGAAAGGTGTGTCCTCGACGACATTGCCCACTTCGACCCGATACAGCTAGCTGTGGGGGTGAATAGTGCGTTATTGCTCTTGAATGAGCATTTCATTGTCGAGGATTTTTAGCCAATTTATTTTTTCTGCGTCGGTGAGAGGGGTCATTTGAGTAATAGCGACACGGATGAAGCCGTCTTTGGTCTGCTTTATGAGCGAATAGGTATTTTCGTAGCCGTCGCCGTAGCCCCAGTCGTAGATGATTCTATCCGAGCCGTGTTCTTTGACAGTTGAATAGTATTTTAAATCGAGGTCGTGGGCGAAGATTTTGTTAAACCTGTCGTATTTTTGGACATATTCCGCAAGATTTTTGGCAAAATCCGAGCCAAAAAACTCGATAATGTATTTTTGCTGATAGGTGTGGATTTCTTGCCCTTTCGGGATAAATTCATATCGAAATTCGGGTTTGTCGATAATAATGTTCCCCAAATACCAGCTTTCACCGTTGATTTTAGGGGCTTGGGCTGTTACTTTAGATGACTTCAGCATTTCTAACCGTTCTGAGGCGTTAGATTTACAGGTTATGCGGGAGGATTGCTCTGCGTGAAAAAAGTCTTTCTTGTTTAAGTTATCTGAAATTTTCCCGTAGTACCAAGCTTTTGGATAAATAGCTAAAACGCCATACATGCCATTTAAATCCAGATAGTAACCAAGTTTTCTTGCTTCGCCAGACTTTGGAACAACGTAGCCAACCCCTACTGTTTTACTACCCAAGGCGTGCTCAATAGAGGCTGATAGCCCCATATAATGGTCAAGTTTAGTTGGCAGTTTTGACAAAGAAACTCGGTTAGGATACACAGTAGTCCTTTTCAGCCAGTCTGTGTGGGGCAGGTAAGGATTTTTAGAGCTTTGCGCAAATACGCAGGCAGGGATTAAGGCAAAAGCTGTAAGCACAAGCAAAAGTACAAATTTTTTCATTTTTTCTCCGTTATTTCCTCAATTTTAATACATTTTTTAGATTTTCACAACCCGCAATAAAGAAAGGAGGTTCTTGCAAACACGAGTTAGAGAAAGAGTTTCTCTGATTATTCAATACGTTATTACTTAATACTTAAGCGCCGAAAGGCAGAAAGGAGACCGTTATGTCTCAAAATTTTACATTTTCTAATGATCCAAACATGGTTAAGGAGCTATGCTCCGTGAGCGAAAAGTATGCGACAGAAAGCAAACCGGGAGATAAATACAAGAACTGGGAGGTTGTAATGACAAATCATGACAAAGATTCCAACTTCAAAGCCGTCGCCTTCAAAAAAGATGACCAAATAGTCGTCTGCTACGTTGGAACCAGCAGAAAGCTCAACGAGGCAGCAAGAGACTGGGGCGCTAATGCAAAAATGTCCGTAGGCAAAGCGTCTGAGCAAATGAAACAGGCAGATGAGTTTTATCAAAGGGTAGCAGCATCCGAGCAGGCGCAAGGCGCCAACATATCCCTCGGCGGTCACTCCGAAGGCGGAAGCGAAGCACAATATGTCAGTATAAAAAACGGAGGAATCCCGACTTACACCTATAACGCTTTCATGACCGGGAACATGTGGTCGGAAGGGCAACAAAACCAATACGGGGGCTCAATTGTAAATTTCCGACACCCCGACGACGCTGTTTCTAAGCTGGGGACTGATATCGGATACCAAGTAATAGTTCCCTCAAATTCCCGCTCAAATGTTAAACAGTACGGAGACGCTACATTCAGCCACAAAATTGATAACATGGGCGACTGCAATTTAGGCGTACCTGAAAAAGTCTACAAGCAAACTCACCCTAATTTTGCAGAAAAAATTAAAAACACTGTAATAACCCGCGAAAATATTTCCAAAATGGAACCCGAAACATACAAGCTTTATGAAAACACAATTCTTCTTCGGCATGATAAAAAAAGTATTCCAAATGAGCTTGGTGCTAAAAAAATGGCACTAACAGGCGAACTCGTTCACGTCTCTGCCTATACACGCGACGATGGCACCAGAGTTGATGATTATTACAGACATGCTCCTGCAAACTAAAATTAAATATAAAAAAAGACGGCTTTTTTAAGCCGTCTTTTTGCATTCTATATCCGAAAAACTATTTGTTTCTGGAATAGCAGTCTCTACAGAACACTTCTTTACCGTCCATAGGTTTGAAAGGAACTTTTGTAGACACGCCGCAAGCTGAGCAAACAGTATCATAAAGTCTTTTTTTAGTCTTTTGTCTTCTTGCTCCTCTGCAATCGTTGCATCTTTTTGGTTTGTTAACAAGTCCTTTTTCTGCATAAAATTCTTGTTCACCTGCTGTGAAGATAAATTCTGCTCCGCAATCTTCACAAATGAGTTTTTCGTCTTGGTACATTGGTATTTCTCCTAAGTTTGTAATAAATGAACACATTAGTCAGCATTCAACAATTACATTATATAGTGTTTATAAAAAAAGAGCAAGAAAAAATTTTTTGAAGCCAAATAACCTAGACCGCCATGGCATGTTGTATTTGCCCTAATAAATGCTATACTTGGTTTATGGATAAACAGAAGGTAGTAATAATAGGCTCGGTTGCCGCAGGATCAAAGTGCGCTTTTAAGCTAAAAAGAGAACGTCCTGACTTTGATGTTGTTATTTATACGGAAGAAGATGTCGTTTCATATTCGGCATGCGGTTTGCCTTATTATATCGGCGGACAAATCAAAAGCAGCGAAAACCTTATTGTACGACGTCCTGAAGATTACAAAAAAGCAGGGCTAAATCTGCATTTAAAGCACAAACTTACTTCTATTAGCCCACAAACAAAGACCGTCTATATATATGACGCCCAAAATGACAAATATTTTGAAGATAATTATGACAAACTTGTTCTTGCTACAGGCGCACGCCCGTTTATACCCAAAATGGAAGGCTTGGAGCTTGCAAATATATTTACTTTACGAACTGTTGAAGACGGTATACGCATAAAAGAACAGATGGAACGCTCGAAAACAGCACTCGTCATCGGCGGCGGCTATATCGGCATTGAAGTTTTAGAGTCGTTTGTCAAAAACGGCCTTAACGTTAAAGTTGTAGAATTCGCAAACCACATTATGAATTTATTTGACGTTGAAATGGCAGAAAGAATCGAAAGCCATATTCTCGAGCGGGACGGCGACAAAATCGAGATTATTAAAGCCGATTATGTAACAGAATTCCGCGGCGAAAACGGAAAAGTTACAAAAGCAATTACAAACAGCGGGCGAGAACTCGACATTGACATGGCTGTAATTTCCGTAGGTGTTGTGCCAAATACTGAATACACAGAAGGAACCGGAATTGAACTGGGGGTTAAAAGTTCTATCCGCGTGGATAAGAAATTACGAACAAGCGTACCTGACATATACGCAATAGGTGACTGCGCTGAAAAAACGAACATTGTTTCAGGCAAACCTTGCTGGATACCGCTCGGCTCCACGGCCAACAAAGAAGGGCGCTGCTGTGCGATTAATCTTGCTAACGACGCAGGTGAAGATTTTATAGGCGTTCTGGGTTCAGCAGTTTCAAGATATTTTGGATTTACAATGTCCATGACGGGATTAAGCGAGAGAGAAGCAAAAGTTCTCGGACACGAAGTGGTTAGCGAAACTATTACAAAAAAAGACAAAGCAGGATACATGCCCGAAGTAAAAAATATTACGATAAAAATTGTAGCCGATAAAAATAGTAAAAAAATTCTCGGGGCTCAGGCAATCGGCTGCGGAGACGCGGATAAACGTGTTAACACCGTCGCGTCTGCGTTAATGAGCGGCAAAACTATAGATGAATTTGTAAATCTGGACATGACTTACGCGCCCCCCTTCTCCCCCTCAATAGACCCTCTGCTGACGGCGCTGGCTAACGTCAGTCAGAAATTAGACAGCAAATAATTTGTTTGTTATAATTCTTTGGTGCACTTTTTACTGCAGTCAAAGGATTTTATGCAATTAAAAGAAATTTACAACGAACAATACCACAATCAGGAATTTAATATGAATTCTGCATATGTTGGTGAAAAAAAACCCGTAATTTCTTTTGAGGTTTTTCCGCCCAAAAAGGATGAAGACAAATTAATATCCGAACTCGAAAAACTGCAAAAATACAATCCGCAAGTAATCTCAATCACATACGGAGCGGGCGGCTCAAACAAAGACGGTTCACTAAGTCTTGTGAAACAGGTTCAAAAACTTAAAAACATAAACCCTATGCCGCATTTCACCTGTATGTGTTCAAACAAAGAGTTTATATCAGAGTACTTGAAGGAAATTGAAGCCCTCGGAATAAAAAATATCCTGGCACTCAGAGGCGATGAGCCAAAAGAAATAGATGTTTGCTACAAGGATTTTGTATATGCAAATGAGCTGGTTGAGTTTATAAAATCTCGTACAAATCTTTCTATTGCAGTTGCAGGCTATCCCGAAGGGCATTCCGCAGCCGAAAATATTGAAAAAGACATTGAAAACTTAAAACGCAAGGTTGACGCAGGTGCAGATGCAATATACACGCAATTATTTTTCAATAATGACAATTTTTATAAATACAAACAACTTGTAAGAGATGCAGGGATTTTTTGTCCGATAGTTCCCGGAATTCTTCCTATTACAAGCTATGCACAGCTTGAGAAAATGACGTCAATGTGCAAAGTTGAACTTCCAAAAGCCCTTGTCGAACGACTTGAAAAATACAAAGACGATATAAAAGCCACAACCGAAATCGGAATTGATTTTGCCATTTATCAATGTCAAAACCTTATTGACGCGCAAGTTGAGGGTCTTCATTTCTACATCTTAAACAAATCTTATTCTACAGACGAGATTTTAAGCACTATTCTTTAAAAATTCACTTTTTGCACTTTTTGATTGTACATAATATATTTTTATGTATAATTAGTTTATCCATACTCAAAGAGAATTAGTTATGCAGATAATCGAAGTCAGGAATGATATTTTAAAGTTAGCCTATTCACCGTTTCAAAACGGGCTTTTGCTTTCGGACTTTTTGCTGGTTTCGGAAGGCTCAAAGTCAATTTTGGCGCAAGTTATCGGCATCGAATCCTCTAACGAAAAAGATATTAACATAGCTGTTTTAAAAGGCTGCCTTTCCGTTGACGAAACTGGAAAAATCAACTCTTATGTCGGTTTTACACCGTCAACAGGCGCTGAAATAACACCTGTTGCACAAGAGCAGGTAATCTCAATGGTCGCAGGAGAGCAAAACACTGTTTTCTGGGGATACCTCGCACAGCACGACACGACCATGTTTAAAACCGAATTTGAATTTGTTAAAAACAAACCTTTGATTCTGATGGACGATTACAATAATTACAACGTTATCGTTAATAATTTAGTTCACACAACAAAACAGTTTGGAGGCAAAGCCGTAATTGTTGACTTTGATGGAAACCTTCAAGTAGACAATGCTTTTTACATAAAAACAGCCGAAGATTTCAAATTCCCTCTTTCGTATAATACTTTGAACTATATTTACGAAAACGACCTGAAAGAAGAATCTCTTTCCACGCAGGCTGTTGTTCAAGATATTATCATCGAGCTTCAAGAATACATAAAAGCCCTTCCTGAAGGATTTTTGCCATTCTCAACAATCAAAAATGTTGTTTACTCCCAGTATGAAGAAAATAAAATTCCTGAACTTATGCTCTTTAAAAATAAGTTTTTAAAGTACGCACAGCAAGACTTTCTGGCTGAAACTACAGAGGATTTTGACTTCATAAATGAAGCGATTAATGAAAATAATATCGTCATTATCGACGCGTCAAACCTTGATACGACCTGGCACAAACTTATGCTTAATTACCTTTCAAGTGAATTAAGCGAAAAAGCTTTCTTTATTACAAAACTTGAAAACGACAATTCTGACAAGAAAACTATTCTCGATATCTACAATAATCGTGAAATAATGCCTATTTTGACATCAGGTCATTCACACGAGTGCATAAATGTTCTTAAATCTATCGCAAAAAACCTGATTGTTTTCCAGCCAAACAAAGTGGTAAATGATTACGGAACACATGCTTCATTTATGCAAAAGTTGAACCGCGATGAATACGTTATTTGCGGAGAAAACACGCTTTATCTGTCGTTTATTGTCCGCCTCACTTACATCGACACAAATATGTCACCGGAATATATTGAAAAAGAAATTCAGGCCGATGTAGATAAGCTTTATCGCGCCGGTTCTAAAAAAACGGCATCAACTATTGCTCCGACACAAAATATACTTGCGAATGAACCTGTAGTGCCCGTTAGCCCTCAAGTATCAGCAACCCAAAACACCGCTCACGAAGATGAGATGATTACGGATGATGATTTAGATTTTCTGGAAGAATTAGATGATATGCCGGAAGAAACAGAAGAAATCGGGCTTGATTCGTTCACAAACACCGAGCACTCTGAGAATATCTACGAGAATCCGGAAGAATATAAAGACGAAGAGGATGAAGAGGAAGCTTACTCTCCGCTTGAAGTAAAAAATGTATCGGAAGAACTTGAAATCCAAACTCTGCCTACATACGAGGAAAACGCCGAATATAAGTCCGAACCGGAAGAAGAACCAGAAGACGACGACGTAATAGACGATACGCCGAAAACTCCGCCGATTCCGATTTATTCCGTACCGGAGCTTGAAACAGAATCCCCTGCCGAGTTTGTAGAAGGTAATTTTGTATACCACGAAAAATACGGCAAAGGCGTAATTGAAAAAATCATGAATTACGGAACAAAAACTCTTTGCTCAATTCAATTTGAAGAAGTCGGAAGACGTCTTCTTGACCCTAATCTTGCGGGTCTTAAACAGGTTTAAAAAACCTAAATTTAAACAATGCTTTTTTGCATACGGCTTGTTCTTTCCTCCGAAAGAATTTTTCTAAGCTTCATAATCGCTTGTGCGTGGAGCTGGCACACACGTGACTCAGAGACTTCAATCATTTCACCGATTTCTTTAAGCGTCATGTTTTCGTGATAGTAAAGCACCATAATCATTCTTTCACGCTCAGGCAAACGCTTTAAGGCCGTATGAAGCTCTTTCTTGACGTCTTTTTCTTCCATTTGCTCTTCAGGCGTGAGTTTGTTTTGGTCTTGAATTGTATCTATAATCTCAACACTGTCTTCCGATGTACCTCTTTTGTCATGAAGCGAATAAATGCTTGTGTCTTCCGCCAAAATCTCATCCACTCGTTCTTTTTCAATACCCAGAGAGTGTGCGACTTCTGACGTGGTTGGCATTCTTCCGAGCTTCATTCGAAGCGCTTCCATAGCATTTTTCACATCTTTAATTTTCTTCCTTGCGCTTCTCGGCAAGAAATCCTGAGAGCGAATTTTGTCTATAATATTTCCGCGAATACGCATAAGCGCATAGGTTTCAAACCTTGCCCCCTTATCAACAGAGAATTTTTCAATAGCGTCAATAAGCCCTTCTACACCATAACTCGCGATATCTTCAACAGAAAAAGACGGCGGAAGATTCACTTTTACCCGCCCTATTACATACCTTGTAAGATAGATATACTGCACAATAAGCTTATCTCTTACAGCTTTGTTGGTTTTGTCCGCAAAATACGCGTTCCATAAAGCTTCCAACTCCTCGTCAGATACACGTTTTATGTGGCTGTATGAATTATTGTCTAATTCACTTGTCATTTTAACCCCAAGACATTCTTGTTCGAACTTTTTTGGGAAATATTAAAAAATATTTATTATCCCCTCATAATAATTTTAATTATTCAGCGCAAATAGTAATCATATAAACAGATGAGTTTTGTAAATTTCCTGTAACATTTGTATCATTTTTAACAATTCTGCAAAGTAAAAGTTGTTTATTTAAACAGGTAGTTAGAATTATTTATGGTTAGGTTTAAAAAATGGCAGACAATTACGCATTAGCTTCAATAAATCCGTCTTTCGGGGGAATGTATATAAATCCTAATTATTTAGTAGCTGAAAACGCAACTAAAGCAATCAACTACTTGAACGGTGAATCTATTTCAGATCCTTCATTCACAAGTGAAATCCTTGGTGGCGGCGCTGCAATGGCGGCATTTACCGTCGCTCCCAAATTAATACATCCTGTCCAATCATATAAAGCATTAAAAGCAACTAACTCAATTTTTAATGCTCTTCAAAATGAAGCAGGGTTTAAAAATCTCACAGCTTTGGAAAAGAACGAAGCTGTTGCTAAATTTTTCGATGCAGAAAGAAAAGCATACAAAGTAGGAAAAGTTTCCACTGCGTTAAGATCTGCGGAAGAAACTAAAGTGATTACAAATGCTCTGGCAAAAGCAAAAACAGGTTACGAAGCAGCTTTAAAAGCAGGGGACGCAAAAGCTGTTTCAAAATATGCCGCAGAAATGGAAACAATTATCTCTCAAGGTAAAAAACAAGGCATTTTCAAGAGAGCATTTGATTATGCTATGAACTTGGGCAAAACTAAAACTCCACAAGCATATACTTCAAAACACGTTTTAGACGCGGCAAACTCAAGCGGACTTAAAGCGGCGGAAGCAAAAGCAGCTGAAAAAGCAGCAGCAAAAACAGGTTCAACTCTTCTTGAAAAAGGCGGCAAAATCCTAAAAACAGGCGGATTCAAAGGAATGTTCATTATAGAGGGTCTGATTGAAGGCGCAACAGAAGTTCTTCCTACATTCTCTCAATTAGGGGCAGCAAAAGGCTTCAAACAGCTTGCAAAATCAACAGTAAATGTCGCAGCGAGCGCTGGCGGCTGGGCAGCAGGTGCAGCTGCAGGTGCCGCAATAGGCTCAATTATTCCGGGAGCCGGAACTGTTGTCGGTGGAGCTATTGGTGCAGCCATCGGATTAGCTGGCGGTCTGATAGGCTCTTGGCTTGGAAGAAAAGCCGCAACTGCCGTCACCGGAAAATCAGAAATGGAAAAAGAAAAAGAAAAACAGGCAAAAATACAAGGCGTACAAATCTCTCAATCACCTCAAGATGCTGCACAGTTAAGCGCGGCTGTAAAACAACAAGCAATGCAGGATGATTCAAAAGATGCAAAAATTGCGCTTGAAGCAGCAAAAATCCTTGAACATACAGCAGCAATGCAAACACAACAAGCTCCTATTCAGCAAACTCAAACCAATCCTTTCAACTACGCAAGACCTGCTTTTTCAGGAAATATCGCACAAAATATGAGCAACCCTTTTGGCGAGCAAACTCCATACACAACAGGCTTTAACTCATACAGCTTGTGCAACCTTCCTGAGGTAAACAACTTATTCGCTAAAAACTATGATTCATTAAACTCTTACGCTTTTTAATCACCAAAGTTCTGCTTTTGAAGGTCTTTTTTAAGTTTGTTTAAGCCGGCTTGAATAATACGGGAAACACGTGACTGCGAAATACCATACTCATCAGAGATTTCACGCAATTTTTTGTCTTTAAAGAATTTGCACTCGATAAGCTCTCTCTCTCTTTGAGGGAGCTTTCTTATTGCGTCTTTTAGAACTACGCTTAATTCGGAAAATTCAACCGTTTCAGAAGGGGTCAGCTTATCATCTTTGATAATGGTAGGGTTTTCAGCGTCAGCAAGTTCATCAACAGATAAAATCGTACGGTAAACGGCCTCTCTAACCTCGTTATTACTATCTTCGTCAAGCTTTACCGAGCGAGTTTTTAGCGTATACCATTTGTATCGGCGTCTGATTTCGTTACGAATAGCCCATTTTATTGCAGTTGAAAGATAGGAGTTGTTGAATGTCTCCATATCAGAAGTTTTTGCGAGAGTGTGTATAACCTGAATACCTATATTTATGAGTTCTGAATACTCAATAAGATGAGGAACGTTAAATTTTTTAATCTCAACTTTAACAACAGTTTCAATCAAAGACATGTAGTCTTTGATATTAAATTTGTCTAAAGTAGCGGTTTTTTTTTCTTGACTCATCGTTTTCAACATACACACAATTATACTTAATACTATATTATCTAAAAATAGCCGCTTAGGCAATAAAAACTTTTTTCCAATCTGATAAGGTCTAAATATAGCATCTTGGGGATTTATTACAGAAAGGAATTTTTTATGAAAGCTTTATTTTGCACTGACGGCTCAGAAATCAGTTTTTACGCACTAAACAACATCCAAAATTATTGCAGTGATATGACGGTAGACGTTTTATGCGTTGTGGATTGGCATTTTTATCCGATGTACATGTCGTATCCGGAACAGGATTTTATAAACACCTACGATGAAATGGCAAACAAAGTCTTAGCGCTTGCGAAAGAACAGATAGAAAAAAAAGGCTACAAAACCGGTGAACTCAAAAAATCTTGGGGCAGCGCGAGTGAGGAAATTATCAAACACGCAAAAAATGCAAAATATGACTTAATAATTCTCGGCTCACATGGCAAAAAGGGGATACAAAGCTGGCTTGGTTCAGTTTCACGCCATGTTGTAAACAACGTACAAGAACCTCTTTTTGTAAGTAAAGAAGAACGTCCGAACAAAAAAGTTTTATTCACCGCTGACGGCTCTGAAGGCTCAAAATTTGCAATAAAAAAAGCTCTTTCACTTTTAGATTTAAAAGAAAAAGATATCTATGTAATAACCGTAATGGAAGACATATCGACGCTTCCGATTGAAATTACAAGCAATAAAGAATGGTTCAACGACTACTTAAAGAAAAGAAATTGTTTTGCACAAAACGTAATGCGCGACACAAACGTAATGCTCAAAGAACACGGCCTTGAAGCACATGACGAAATCACACTTATCGGCGCCCCAAGCACGTCTATTATCGATACAATCGAAAAAGAGAAAATAGACCTTGTAATTCTCGGTTCCCGCTCAAAAGATAAAGTTTCAGAGATTTTGCTGGGCTCTACAAGCAAACGCGTGCTTGAAAAAGTAAAAAGCTCGGTACTCATCGTGGCTCCTCCAACTGAACAATAATTTGCACCCCGAATACTTTTAATGTAAGCTATAAATTGCCGTGCTCCACGGGGACGTAGCGAATCTCTCGACTTGAACGCTTAGCAAGGTGCAGAGCCTGCTGTGAGGGGTCAAGGTGCAAGGCAATCAGCTGATATGTTGTTGATTATTCAAACAGTATCGGCGCAATCCGTCGAACCGTGTCAGAGTGGGAACACAGCAGCACTAAGACGGGCGTTGCGGGTGATATTGGATTGAAGGGGAGATGTGTCAGTCAGAGAACTTTGTGCTTTGTCTTCGATAGGCAGTGGCACGGCAATAAAAAACCGCCGAATTCTTAAAGTTTTGGCGGTTTTTTAATTTATATCTTTCTATTTACGAGAACACCGGCAGGGTCATCGAATTTTTTTACCATAGATAGCATATCCTTTGTCGTCAGGCGTTGTACCGTCATTTGAAGATAATTATCGTAAAGTTCAACGATATTTGCTTCATTGTTTATTTTCATTTCAAAACGTTTAGGGCTATGCTCAGGGTCATCGTCGTCAAGCTCAACTTCAGGAGCCGCAAGCACTTCTGTATCTTCTTCCTCCCCTTCGCCGGATTGTCCGCCTAAAAATGCCTGACCGCCTGTTTCTTCAAAATCATTTTCTTTACGAAGAATTCCCTGACGTTTTCCCATAGCGTCAATATCTTTTATTTGATTGGCAGAACCGCGCGCCACCATAAGGTCTACCTCATTCGCCATTTGCGCAGATGTAAGCTTATTGTATAAACCAAGGTTCGCCATTGAAAAACCGTCAAGACCCATTTTTTCTCCGTTCGTAAAATAATGTAAATAACCGTTTTTATAACTCAATTATAATATATAATTATACAAATGACTATCGGAGGAAAGTATGAATAATATTTATGGCGCTTTTACGGAAAAAATTCTTGATTTACCGCTTTGGGTAAAGGAAATAGTATATTTTATACTAAAAAGAAACCTTCAAATGGTTTTGCCTTGTTCAAATATCGATGAACAGAATGAAGAAAGCCTTTATCAAAATTTATGCCCTGAAATCACTTATGCAGGCAAAAAAGAGCTTGAACGATTGAGAGCTGAAGAACCGAATTCAATGGAATATAAATTTCTTGAAGCTTTAACAAAAAACAAAAATATTATTGAAATAACACTTAACAACATTTGGACACTTGAAGAAACATCTCAAATATATTGTGAATGTATAGAAAAACAGTTTGTTGCTCGCCCTGCCAGCGCAGTTATAAACGCAAAAGCGTCTTATTTTGCTAACAAAATTCGTATCGGCGAATATCTCAAAAGAATCGGTTTGATTGACGTCGACCAGCTGGAAAATGCCATGAGACTTCAAAAAGAGTCCGAACTTGCGAATGAGAAAAAAGGTTTTGCCACAATTCTTGTAGACATGAACCTCGTTACGCGCGACGATACAGACAATATTCTGCTTTTAAAGCAAGAAAGCAAAAAAAGATTTGTACTGAATTTCAGCACAAGCGGAAATCCAGAAGTACAAAATGACTTAAATCAGCATTTGGACGCAAAAGTCAAAGAAGATGAAGCAAAAATAGAACGTCTTACATACGAAAATAATCTTTTGAAATCCAAGCTGAGAGAAATGCTTAATCTGGGAAAATAAATGAAACCCGCGTTATTACTAAGTTTTATTCGTGACGGACTCTCTGAACAAGAGCATTACGGATTTATAAAAGTTCTGAACACTGAAAAAGTACTTTTTGCAGTCGGTGATGCTGAAAATACTGTTTTTTATCAGCGTTCTTGTGCAAAACCGCTGCAAGCAAGCCTTTTAGTTGACTTTAAAATTGCAGATTATTATAATTTAACGCAAGAAGAAATTGCTGTATCTTGCGCTTCTCACGTCGGAGAGGCTGAACACGTTGAAGTCATAAAAAACTATTTAAACAAAATTGAGTGCACAAAAGATGAGCTTTTATGCGGAATTCAGCAGCCGATAGGCATTTCCGCGAGAGAAGATTTAATAAAGCAAGACAAAAAACCTGATATTCTTCAAAATAATTGTTCGGGCAAACACACTTTTATGCTGGCGGCATGCCAAAAATACGCTTGGGACAAGGCGTCATATCCACAACAATCTCACACGCTTCAAATGAAAATTCTTGAAAAGATAAAAGAATTATGCCAAACAAATAAAGAGCTGCCTGTAACCAAAGACGGCTGCGGGGCGCCAATTTGGGCGACAACCCTTGATGAGCTGGGCAAAGGCTACCTGAACCTGTTCACAAATCCTAAATACTCTAAAATCAAAGAAGCGTTTCAAAATCATCCTTATTTGATAGGAGGAAAAGGGCGACTTGATTCAGAGATAATAAATGCAGACAAGAATCTTATCGCAAAAGTCGGCGCCGGCGGACTTTGTGTTGTTGTAAATCTCAAAAAACAGGAAGCTCTTGTCGTAAAATCAGCAGACGCAGACATAAAAGCCCGGACTCTAATAACAATTTTTGCGCTTTTAGACCTTGGCTGGCTGAAAGATGAACAAATTCAAAACTCAGGCTTGAAACAAATATTCCAAACCGAAACAACAACACTACACGGTGAAATAATAGGCAAGGCCATACCCGAATTTAATTTAAGCAAAATTTAAGCAAACGTTTTAAATGACCCTTCAATGTTTTTTTCCAAAACTTTCTTAACAGAATCCATTTCTGTATCCAGTGATTTTTGCTGGGTTGTTATTTGCGTCAACTGCATTTCAAGAGCTTTATCGTGCTTTTGGAGTGTTTCGGATGCTCTTGTATATTCAGCTTCCGCTGCACTGTCATTTTCCATATAAAGCATATCGGAAATATGATTGTCAGTGTAAAAACTTACATCAACCCAATCAATACCGTCTACAGTTCCTTCAGGCGCTTTTTTCTGTAAGCCCCATTGCGCATCGCGTAATTTGTTTTCTAAATAATCTGCCGACAAGCAGTTTAAATCAATAACATAATCGTCAGGATTAGCGCCTGCCGGGATTCCGGGAGCAATAATCTTGCCATCTTGGTTAACAACACGCATCCCCATTCCCGGATTTTCATCAAGCTGGCTTCTTGTTATGTCACTGTATGTCAATCTTTGCAAAGACGAAGTTTTTTGTCCGAAAGCATCATTTGCACTCGCAAAATACAGGTGTCGGTCATTCATTTTTGAGGAATATGTCTTTCCGATCGCCTCAGTCTGTTGAGCAAGCGAGAGCCGCGCCTGGCAAATTTGCTGCGCCTGAAACTCAAGGTCGCTTTTGCGAGCCGTAAGCTGTAAATATCTTGCTTGTGATGCTGACATTCCCATAATACAGTGCTCCGTTCTTTTTACATGAACTTTATCGGCAGAATCCATGCAGAACTTAAGACTTCACACTGATATATTAAGAATTTTTAACAATAAATCAAATTATTTTATATCGTTTTTAACAACTATAAGATTGTTCATTATTTTCATCACGCATGTAGGAAGAACAACCTCATTAAGACCGTTAGCAATACTGATAATGCTGCCTGCCTTGAGTGTCACCTCTTCACCTTTGTACATAAAAGTATAGTCTGAATCTCTGTCAGAACGAATTGTAATTTTGTCCATATTTGTCTCCTTCAAGCTTAGCAGCAAGAACTATTGTAATGTATATTGATAATTTTTTCAATAGATTGTGAGGCTACATCAAGAATTTCAAGAAGTTGAGCTTTTTCATAAGGCTCTCCCTCCGCCGTTGTCTGAAACTCTATGATTTTGCCGCTTTTTGTCATAACAATGTTTGAATCCACCTGCGCATGAGAATCTTCGGCATAATCAAGATCGATGATAACTTCTCCGTCGGCAATTCCCGCAGAAACCGCAGCTATCGGTTCTATTATAGGGTTTTCTTTTAGCAGGCCTTTTTCCATAAGCTTCTCAACAGCAACAGAAAGTGCCACATATGCCCCGCAAATACTTGTACAGCGAGTGGAACCATCCGCTTGAATAACATCAGCATCAATTGTGATTGTGCGCGGTCCAATTTTTGTTAAATCCACACAAGCTCTCAGGCTTCTACCGATAAGACGCTGTATTTCTTGTGTTCGCCCCGATACTTTATTTCTTTCACGCTGGCATCTTGTGTTTGTAGAAGACGGAAGAAGTGAATATTCAGCAGTAACCCAGCCCCGCGGGTCTTCTCTGTCCATCCATTTAGGTTTTTGTTCGTCAACTGAAGCGGTCACGATAACTTTAGTATCGCCGAATTCTGCCAACACCGACCCTAATGCGTGTTTTGTATAATTTTTTATGAATTTGACTTCTCTAAGTTCGTAATTTTTTCTGCCGTCTTTTCTTTCCATATTTCCATCCTCACATAATTTACTATTTTATTATCGTTTAAAAAAATGTAAATTTAAAGCTAAATCTTCAAGATTGATATATAATTTGACTATGTCTTTAAATGCACAAAATGAAACATTCGAGATTTTTAAAAAAGAGGTTAATAAAAGAGAAATAAGCTTGACCGCTTACCGTGCCTATTTTATTTTTCAGCTTTTACTTTTAAAACCCATGTCGAAAGAAGAAATTATAGAATATTTTAAAAAAGACAAATTCATCGACAAAGAAATTCACAAAGACAGCGTTGCAAATTCCATAAATAATCTCAGAGCTGTAGGATGCGAAATAGAAAAGCCAAAAATGTCTAACAATTTTAAGTATTCGATAATTTCACATCCCTTCAAGTTTCTTTTGACACAACCCCAAATCGATATAATAAATTTTATAAGACGTTCACTATACTCACAAAATGACTACGAGCTTATTTTGAAGCTTAATAATATATATGACCGGATTAAAGAAATTTCACAAAATCCAAACATGACAGAATTGAACAATTCCGATTACCTAAAGAAGATAAATCATAAAATATTGCTGCAACTCGTTGAATTTTGCAAAGAAAAATCGCTTATATCAATGATTTACAACTCTCCTGTAAATAAGGAGGAAGAAATTAAAATTAAATGTGACAAAATTCTTCTCGAAAACAAGAGACTATATCTGTGGGGACATTTATATAAATACAATCACACCGCATATTTGAGAATAGATAAAATATTGGCAGTGAGGAAAGAATCCGTTGACAACTCCAAAAATAAAGAAATACCTTTTGTAACGGTGCAGTATAAATTAATTGGCGACGCACTAAAAATGTTTATTCCCAACGCAGATGAGAATATAGTAGAACAGAGCGAAGAATTTCTTATAGTTGAAAGCAAAGTAATAAATGTATTTAACTTTATACAAAAAGTCGCGAGTTTCTCACAAAACTGCTTAATTCTTTCTCCTGAAGAAATGAAACAGGAATACCTAATGCATATCGAAAAAACTTTGGAGGGATACAACCTTGAAAACCCATAACCCCAACAAAGTAAACGATACAGCAGTAAGAGTGCTTGAGGTGTTAAAGCTTATGATATGCGGCAGCTACACGAAAGATGAGCTTCTCGATATGATACTTGAAAAGGGAAACGTCGAGCCTGTACACAGAAACGAAACGATTAATAAATATTTCAACACTTTTAAACTGCTTGGTGCTGAAATATCAAAAATTTCAGATAAGTTTACGATAACAAGCGCACCTTTGAAGCTGGATTTATCCGATGACGAAATTGAAATGCTGACTTTTTTCTTTTCATATAGTAAAAATATGTGCCGTGATAACGAGTGGGAGTGCATTGAAAACTTAGCAAAAAACATTTTGAAATTTACGAATAATAACGTCAAAGAAAAAATGTTTCAAATGAGTGAAACCGTAAAAGAAAAATACAAAAAAGCGCTGACTTTAAGAATAGATAAAGCTCTTGCCAACAATTATGAACAGATTTGCAAAGATAAACTCAGGATTAGAATTGCTTATAACAACGATACAATAGGCCTTTTACAACAATTCACAATAGAACCTAAAGAAACGCTGGTTACAGAGCGAGGACTGATATTAAAAGCTTACAATCCCTCTTTGGGCGAACTGCAAGATTTTTATATAGAAAATATCATCAGCTGCAAGCAACTTGAGGATAAATCAAAATCTGTAAACATGGTCAGATATGTAACTTTTAAGCTTTTCGGCAGACTGGCCATGACTTATGAATTGAAACAGGGCGAAAGAATTATTGAAACGGGCTTGGATTACAAAGTTGTAACTTGCAGCATAGAAGACAAATATGAAATTCTTAGAAGACTTCTGAGATACGGCAACTCATGCCGTATTTTATATCCGCTGACAATCAGAGAGGATATGACTGATGTTCTTAGACGAATCAAATCGAATTACAAATAAAAAAAACTTCCCTTTTTCAAAGGAAGTCAAGATTAGTAAAAGAGACATCACTAACAATTTGCCATGCGTTTTTTGAAAGTCAAATTTTAAAACGCAATGTTTCAAATTATTTACGTTTGGTCTCTAAACTCTTTCGGCAGATGTCTATGCCAAGATTCATCAAGGTTTTTGATAAATTTGTGTGCATCGATAACATCGTCAGATGATATCGGGTCGGGACCTTCTTGCAATTCAAGAGCCAAATCAGCATCCGAATGATTCTTAACGGCTATGTTGTTTTCGCCGAGAAATGCCAGCCCGAAAGACTTCCCACACTCTTTGCAGACAACCTGCAAGACCGAAAAATCGTCCTCTTCTCTCATGATTTTAAATGATTCTTCCGTGAAGTCAGCTCCGCAAGCCGAACAACACAGATTTGCAAATAACTTATCCAAATTCTTTTTCATTGTTCCTCCGCACGTTTCAGTGCAAAATCCTCTATGGTTGATACCTCTTCACCACAACTACATAATATAAGAAAAGATTTTTTAAAAAAAGTTCCCCAAAAAAGAAAAAATATATTCTCGTACACCTTTGCATTCTCTATGTCATCTTGAATAAAGAAGAAATCCCAACTTTTACCGTCATGCTGAACTTGTTTCAGTATCTTTCCAATGTGAAAACTTTTCATTAAATATAAGATTTCCACACAGCTGCAAAGATACTGAAACAAGTTCAGCATGACAGCTTTATCATTAAACCTCAAAATTTGTTTCCCATTTTTCAACTAAACAAATGATTTTAAAAAAATAATCCAAAAACATGTTTCAAAATTCTATTTGCGGGTATATAGATATTGTACATACATAAAAAGGATAGAGTCATGGAAGCACTAAGTTTGGTATTTGTTGGTTTAGTAATGTACTTGGGTTTCATCGTTATCCCTTCGGTAATGGAAAAACACGCTGCACACTAATCCAATATAATTCAATAATACACGGGAAGCCTTCTCAAAGGGGGCTTTCTTATGCTATAATACCCATATGAAAAAATACTTCATGTGGATATTAGAAGCTTTCATTTGGCTCTCTATCATAATCGCTCTTGTGATGGGGCTTTTTCTATATAAGCAGCTTAAGTTAATGCAAAAGCACAGCTACCACGCATTTTTTAAAGATACAGACGGACTCAGAAACGGTTCGCCTGTAAAATACATGGGCGTTGAAATCGGGTACGTATCAAACGTAAGCATAATCGACAGTGACGAAATTTTTGTATCTTTTATCATTACCAGCAAAAATACATCCATCCCTAATGGCACCTCCGCCAAAATCGAGTCAACAGGGATTGTCGGCTCGCGGTCTCTCGAGCTTTATCCTCCTGAAAAAAACCAGGATACAAAATCAGCGCTTATTATCGCCAAAAACCCGACAAGAGTTCAAGGCGCCTTCTATAACTCAAGCAGGATTTCAGAAGTTCTTTACATGACAGCCAGCGGATTCAATAAAATAGTTGGAGTGGACAAAATCCCTACAATACGACGATTCATACATACTGCGCCTGCATATTCGGATGATGCTGCCGCTAAGATAGAAGAAATAAATACGTCTCAAGAAAATCTTATAAATGAGCTTAAAAACAATAGCCCATCTCAAAGAATAAACGAAAAATTGGAGAAATTTTCGCAATGAACAAAGTTTTAGAAGATAAAAATATAATTGTATGTGACTATCCGCTGGTTGAGCACAATTTGAGCGTAATTCGCGACAAAAACACATCAGCAGAGCTTTTCAGAAACGCCGCAAAAAGAATTGCATATATCCTGCTGTGCCAGGCATACTCGAATCTGCCAATGCAAGATGTAGAAATCGAAACACCAATTTGCAAAACAAAATCTCGAATAATCGACAAAAAAGCGGACATAATTATCGCTCCGATACTCAGAGCAGGTCTCGGGTTTGCTGATGTCGCCGCAGAAATCCTGCCGGAAGCTACTATCCGTCATATCGGAATGTACCGAGATGAAAAAACGCTAAAGCCAGTCTGGTACTACAATAAAACTCCTGTTGAGCTTACTAATCCGCAAAATACTTTTGTTTACGTACTGGATCCAATGCTTGCAACAGGCAATTCTTCTCTCGAGACAATAAATTTATTCCTCAAAAAAGGTATGAAGGAAGAAAACCTCACATTCGTAAATCTTATCGCCTCACCTGAAGGAATTTCAACAATCCGAAAGCATTTTAAAAATATCCGCATAGTTACAGCTTGCATAGACGAAGGGTTGAATGAACGAGGCTATATCGTTCCGGGGCTTGGTGACGCAGGCGACAGATTGTACAATACGTTTAACTAATGTTTTATTTTGACACGATTAACAACAAAAAAATAATGAAATCTGACTTGCTTGATAAGCAAGGTTTTATGCACTTTTTCACTACCCGGGAAACTGCCATAAAAAGCTCGGAGCCTGACATGACTCCTGTTGTCAAAGCAAATAAAAAAGATATTTGCAGATACTTGGGGATAACCGCCGAAAACCTTATTTCTCCGTCCCAAACACACACAAACAATGTCGAATTGACAGAAATCGCAAAAAACATCTACCCCGACACGGATGCCTTGATTTTGACTAACAACACACAAGCTGTATTCCTGAATTTTGCCGATTGCACACCAGTAATACTTTATGACGAAGCAGAAAATATTGCCGCCATAGCTCATGCCGGCTGGCGCGGAACGGCAGGAGAAATTGTCAAAAAAACAGTCAAAAAAATGTTTTCCGACTACGGCTGCCAAGCCGAGAACATAACAGCGGCAATAGGTCCCGCAATTTCTGATTGCTGTTATCCTGTCGGGAAAGAAGTTTACGAACAGCTTAAAAAAACAGTAAAAGATAATGACGAGGGCTGCTTTTTCTTCAAAGAGGACAAGATTTACACAAATCTCAAAAAAATTAATTACCGACAGTTATTAGCCTGCGGAATTAAAAAAATAGACTTATGTAATTATTGCACTTCTTGCACTAATGAGTTATTTTTTTCATATAGAAAAGAAAATGGCACAACAAGCCGACACAGTGCCGTAATAAAATTAAATTAAGAAAGATAGAGGAATATCAATGTCAGTTATAGAAAATTTTTCAGCAATATCAACAACTTTGACCAAATTATTTGATTTTTTGACACACTCGGATGTTGTTAAAGAAGATGTCGAAGAGTACCTAAAAACCATTTCCGCGTACAATCAATCTGCAAAAAATCTTCAATCACTGCTCATCCCATATCTTTTTGAGCGACACATAAATCAAAAAAGCATTTTTCAGCTTTATCTTGAGAATACAAAAACCAAAGACAAAACTGAACTTGAAATCGTAAAAAGCCTGTCAAATACATTCGAAAGTGTTTTTGAAATAAAAAAACTTATGAAAAACGGCTTTATATTCCAAAACTTATTGAACGAAAAAGAATATACAGTGCTTCCGCTCGTTAAAATGACAAATTTTAGAAATGTTCTTTCCGGGCAATTTGCAATTGCCCGTATTTTCGAGCATGAAGGAACATTTTACCTAATTGAAATCGCAAATATCTACGCAAGTTACCAAAAAGACGATGTTTACAGATACGCTATTGCAAAATTGCTTGAAAAACCTGAACTTTTGTACACGGACAACGAGCAAAAGCAAAAAGAAATCGAAAAAATGATTAAAGATTTGTCTAAAAAATATAAAGCGCTATTTGACAAAGATGAACTGATTTCTGACAACAAAAACATTGACAGCCTGATTTCAATTTTCAACGATTACTGCGAAACGGACAACAATGAGTTAAAAGAGCAGATTTCACAATATCTAAAAGAGCCCGAAGAATTCAAGTTTTTCCAAGTAAAGGAATTTGACGCAAATTACGGAGATTTCCTCGAAAGCTCAATGGGAGGCTTCTCTTCCCATTCTTCTGTTTATGATGTCGGAATGATATTTGATGAGACAACAGGTTTATATATTATTCCATTCTGGGCAACTCTTAAACACGGCTTTGAAAACGATTGGAAATCCATTGATGGCTTCGGTGAGTGTTTAAAATCTATTCTTGAAAACGACAAAATTCCAAACACTATTCTTGCGCGATTAAATTCACAATTCCCGAATTTTATCGATGTTGTCAATGAAATTTTAGACAAAAAATATACGTTTGATGAACTTATGCAAGTATACAAAATGGATTATCTTGCGAAAAAAATCTACTCGCCGACGACCGTTTTGTATTCTTCAGAAATTTTCACAAAAACTATAAATATGATGGAAAAAGCGGAAGAAGCACAGCTTCATGCACCGAAAAAAGCACGCCCTAACGATGCTTGTACTTGCGGAAGCGGCAAAAAATTCAAAAAATGCTGCGGAAGCTTTTCTTAAGCTTACCCCGCCTAATCCATTTTATTTCCGTACCACATTCTATTGTAGTTGTCATAATGATTATGAAAAACAAGTCTTTTTGCCCAATATGTAATCCAGCTTAAAGGACTGGAACCAAATTCACTCAATTTTCGATATGATGTGCCGTGTTTCCAATTTGCTGCCAGAAATTCTACAATATTTCGTTTATCTGCAACTGACAAAGTAACAGGATTCACAATTTTTTTTGCTATTTTATCCGTATTTTTAGGAATATCTTTTTTTGTAGCGCTATTTATACCTTTTTCTGAACCGGCTTCCCCTAAGAGTTTCCAATCCTGAACGAAATCGTCTTTTTTCAGAAAAACTACGCCCTCATTTGTTTTCATATCCCGAACAACTCTACGAAAAACATCTCCTTCAGCCTCTTTATATATGTCTTTAAGTTTTTTACCTTGTTTTAACAAATTTTCGACATGAGCAACATATTCAACCATTAATCTTACAATCGCCTTAGGTCTCATTTGTCCTCTATCAGCTTCTCTATCGGCATATCCCGCTACTCGGTAAAATAACAAGCGCGTTTTTCTCGATAAATCAACATCTTTCAGCTGACCTCTTACCTCTGCAACAAAATGTCCGCCAAATGAAGCTGGCGGCTTTATAGGCTGGGAATTATTCATTTTATTTTGACTAAATACAGGAATTGCAGTTATTTTCATAGTTTATCCTTTAAGCACAACTATAAAATACCAAAACAAATTTTTTTTTGCTATATTGTTGCAAAATATTAACTTTAAATCAATTGCCCGAAATAATGTTTGAAAATTTTTATCTTTGCGATATGATTGTAATACAGTCAAGCAATTGCGAAGTAGAATGAGGGGAGAAAGCCGCATTCTATATCTTTTGCAACGAAAGATTGTCACAAATTAGAGTAATACACAACCAGAAGGTGAAAAATGGGAATAAAAGGTAAAGTAGACAAAATGGTAGTTCTTGCTTGTGAAGACTGCAAAAGAAGAAACTACACAACAACTAAAAACAAAAAACACTTAAAAGAAAGAATGGAACTCAGCAAATATTGCCCATTCTGCAAAAAACATACAGCTCATAAAGAAACAAAATAGTTTCAGAGAAACATGTAAGAGCTTTCAATATAACCGTTGCAAGCTCACCATGCGTCCTTAGTTCAGTTGGTAGAACGTCGGTCTCCAAAACCGGATGTCGAGGGTTCGAGTCCTTCAGGGCGCGATTTA
>CAYWSX010000010.1:0-65289 GCA_964461115.1 uncultured Muribaculaceae bacterium
CAGGCTGTTTTTTTGTGCTTTTAGTAAAATCTTAATCCGTATTTATTTGTTTTTCTGCTTGCTCTTTTCTTGTCCCACAAATTAGTTTTTTGTATGTGAATTAATAGATAAAGCGTTCTCCAGTAATAATTCTCCCAAATTTCATTGCCAGTTGCGCGTATTCTTTGTCATTGCACATGTTTGTAAACTCTTCGCGTGTCAATTCTCCATCGTTGTCTCCATCGTATTTATCCAAAAAAATATTTTGTTGAGCTAATTTGTCTAGGTCTATAGATTTTCCTAAACCCGCTAAACTAAATTTATTGTAAATTTCTTCTTTTGATATCTTTCCATCGTTATTTCCTCCTATTCGATCCTTCATCACAGGCTTGAAAAAAGGATTCAATTTGCTCGGCTTTAATACGCTGCTGAAGCGGTGTAAGTGTGTCTGTTTCAGATGTACTTTCAGGAGTAGTTGGTTGAGGGGCTGCTGGATCTGGAAAAACCGATGACTCCGAATCTTCAAGATTTACACCAAGTTTTTTTGCCAGTGCATCATACTCTTTATCATCGCACATATTTTCAAATTCGTGAAATGTTAATTCTCCATCTTTATCTTTATCGTATTTATCAAAAATTCGTTTTGTTTAGCTAAATCGTCTATGTTGCGCTCTAAGAATTTTCTTTCACCGTCTGTGGCAGTGCGTCTATACAATTCTTGTTTTGATACTTTATTGTTTTGGTCTCCACCAGGTGTATATTTCTTTGTCCCATCACATTCTTTAAATAGATTCAGAACATTTTCAGCTTTATCAACCTGTTCTTTTGCTGTTAGTGTGCTTGTTTCAGGGGTAGGAGTTGCCGCTTGTGACGGTGTTTCATCTTGCGGTTCTGCCGGTGCATTGCCATTAGCATTAGCATTGGTATTTGTATTGCCTGCTTCAACTTGTACTTCTCTTTCAAGCCTATCCCCAAAACCAGCTGCTTTAATTGCATTTGTTACATCAATTACACTACCGTCCTTTATCTTTCGGCTATCGTAACTGTTATCGAGTTCATGTAATTTTTTATCAATTTTAGATATTTCTTGCTCATTATATCCATTAGCTTTTAAGCCCTGCCATACGCTAGTATACTTGTTTTCTCCTTTTTTTCCTGCTATTTCTATTTTAATCTGTTGAGTTTGTTGTGCCTGTGCACCAACGCTGTTAACTGTTGTCATAAATTCTCTCCTTTATATCTTGCGCTCTCTTTTGCTGTGTAAATTTATGTAAAGTGTGTTTATTTATACTTGTATAAAACCGTAATTGACATCATAATTTCCGAATAGAATAGAATGGAACGAGGAAGCTGTAACCCAATGACGATAGGGATAAACTCGACTTTGCAAAAATTAATATTTTCTGAGTTGTTAACTTTTATTAAAAGTGATAATATGAATTAATGTTGAAAAAAATTTTGACTTTGTTTATTTTAAGCTTTTTTATTGCTTCATCTGCAATTGCAGAAACGGTTGTTTTCAATACAAAAACTGGAAAGTATCACAACCCCTCTTGTGTTCATGCCATAAGATGCACTAAAAATTGTATAAAAATTGAGAAGTCAAAGGCTTTAAATAAAGGTGGAAGCGCCTGTAAGAGTTGCGGCGGCTAAATCAATATATTACTTATGCATGCCAAAAATCGAACATATATTGTATTCTTCTCGGAATAGAGCTCTGTTATAATACCAAAAGATAGTAGTAGAGGAGTATAAGTATGAAAAGTATAAAATTGGCAGCTGTGTTGACAGCATTTATAGCAGTTTCGGGAGCGGCTTTTGCTGATGGTATGATGTTTGAGCCTGTGGATGTGAACTATACGCCTATAGACAAGCCTGCTGTGTCTACGTCTTCACCTGTTGCCGATTCTCTTATTCAAGGAGCTTCGACAGAGAAATTTCAAAATGCTATTTTGCAGTTAGATTCAGTTCAGGTTGAGTTGAGAAATACATATTTGTCTGCAAAAGAAAAATATCAACAAGTTGACGCGCAATTCCAACAAGTAAAAGCTGAAAGAAGAGCTACACACAAAAATGTAAAAGCTTTGGAAAAGAAAATTAAACAGATTGAAAACACGAAAGCCAAAATCAGAAAGACTATGCAGTAAAAAACAATTGCATGAAAATCTTGATGTGATATATTAATTTTACAATCTAAGAATTGAGAAAATGCCTTGGTAGCTCAGCTGGATAGAGCAACCGCCTTCTAAGCGGTAGGTCATTGGTTCGAATCCAATCCAGGGTATATTTTTTTATTTTTACCCATTTCAACAATATAGCTAAACGGCTCTTTATAGTCGTAACTTAGCTTTCCGTCCTTTAGAGTACAGTTCGAGAGGAGTGTTTTTGCTAAATTGACCTTCTCAGCAGCAGAACTCTTGAAATACACGTCCTGAAAGTTTTTAAAGAGTTCGAGAATTTCTACAACATAATCCATGTAATTGCTGTCAGCCGTGTTGTTCGCTTCGATAAGCCTGCGGATTGTATCAAGTTGGTTTTGTTTTTCGTTTTTAATTTCTCGCCACTCGTCATGGGTTATGTTGCCTTCTAACTTTTCTTCTAGCAACGCTCTAATCTGTTTTGTGAGCTTTTCTTCTTGCTCCCTATACCTTTTGATGTTGCCGTCAACTTCCGCCTGCTCCCTGACGTTTAATTCATGTATTGCAGATAGAATAGCCCCAATCTCATTGTCTGTAATTTTAACCGCCTTAATCGCCTCGTCAAGCTGTTTCATCAACTTGTCTTCGTTAAAGTAACTGTGCTGTGTGCAACTTGTCTTATTTCCGCCCCAAGAACAGTGGTAGTAAATATACTTACCCTTTTTAATCTCGCCGACAATCGCCCGACCGCACTCTCCACAAAAAAGAAAATTGCTTAAAGGGAATTGATGCCGTCCAAACTTTGGCTTGTTGTCCTTTTTAAAAGCCTTCTGAACATCTCGCCACAACTTCATTGTGATTAACGGTTCGTGTTTCACATTCTCAGTCATCAGCTCGCCACGGTGATAGAATTGCCCGATGTAGAAAACATTTTTAAGTATGTTCTCAAGCCCACCCACAGAAAGTTTAGACAGTGATGCACTGTAAATATAACCTTCATCATAGAGCTTTTGTGCCGTGGATTTCAAAGAAATATCACCGCTTGAATAAATCTCAAACGCTCGCTTAACATACGGCGCAGTCTTTTTATTGATAACGACAATCTTTTTTCTTGTTGTTTCACAAATTGTATTCTTATATCCATAAGGCGCACGATTTGTGAAGTAACCCTCTTGAGCCTTTTTGTGCATACCTTTTCGGGTCTCTTCTTTGAGGTTATCAATGTAATTTCTTGCCATCAATATCTTGAGACCGTGAATAAACTTTTGGTGTGAGGTTGCGTTTTTACCGATGATTTCATTTTCTTTAACGAAGTGGATGGTAACATCGATTTCGCGTTCTTCTTCAAGTCTGCCGTAGTCATACAGGTTACGGAACAGCCTATCGGTTTTTTCAACAAGAATAATGTTTACATCGGTATGTCTTTTTAAATAAGCGAGCATTTCATTGTACTGAACTCTGCCCGATTGCTTTGCAGTCTGTGCTTCTTCAAAAACTTTTACGACACTATAACCGTTATCTTTTGCATATTTTTCCAACAACTCTTTTTGAGCAGGAATAGAAAACCCCTCACGCTCTTGCGCATCTGATGAAACCCTTGCATATATAACAGCCTTTTGCACCATCCAGAAAACCTCATAAATTTTTGTAGTATTATTATTTTATAAAAAATACGGCTTAATATAAAGCTTTGTAACGCTTCATGAAGTAACAATTTAGAGGTAACATGCCTGAAGGAAATAGAAAATTCGTAATCGATGATAATAGTTTGTTTATTCTTTTAACTTTGAAGTATCAAGGGGAGATTTATATCAAGGGTATTCAAACAGTCTATGACTATGAAACAAACTACGATGACACCGTCGCGACTCCTTCCTATAAAAACCCATTTGGCAGCCTACCCGATATTCAAGATTTTTCTAAGACTGCTATAAACTGGATGACCGAGCATGCAGGAGCAGTATTTCTAAAATTCAATGACACATTTTCTTTAGGTGTTCATGACCGTGATGAGCTTGAAAACCTCCTAAACGATTACTTGTCTGAATTCACAGCATCAGAGTATTACCACAGCAAGGAAGCCCATAGAAGGGCATTTTATGAGTTTATAAAGACAACCAAGCAGGATTTGTTGAAGTTTAAAGGTAAGTATTTTACATATTGCTTTACTCAAGGTCAACAATACAAAAACAAATATAAGATGATTGAATACATTGCATACCTAATGCAAGAGGGATTTTTAGAACCGTACGGCAACATACCTTTTGACTTTAACAATGACGGCAAAGAAGGCTTGAAAAAGGTTATAGGAATTGCTTTTGTCGAAAATAAAGCTCTTGAATTATTTGAAGACCTGCTGCGAGAGGATAAACAAAAGATTTATACTGAACAATATACAAACAATCCGCCTCTACTTTCCAAGGGTGTTTTCGAACTTAGGGGTAACATTGTTGGGTGCACGGCAACTGGAGAAGAACTATCTTTAACAGGTGGGTATGGAAGATATTTAAAAATAGTTGAACATTGTTTGTCAAAAGAAATCACAAGCATTTCAGTTGATGATTACAAGAAAAAATTTTATAAGAAACGACTTGAAGAGTTTAAACCTAGAACCGCTAGAGATTATTTTGGGCAGATTAATAGATTGTTTAAGGATAAGTTAAAAATTGATTTTGATTTTTTAGAAAATAGTGGTCGTGATGGAGAGTGGGAAATCTATACAAAACCACTTTAATCTATTTTGAAATAAATGTTTACAAAAGACTGTTCTTTTTAAGGCAGTCTTTTTTTGTTAATCGCTAATCTATACTAATCTATTTCAAAATCGACGTACCCTTAAAACTGCAAATCCACTGATAGAGTGTATTTATGAACAAGAAATTCACAAATACACAACAAGAATTTTGGACTGACTACACTGGGCAGAATATTTCTGACGAGAAAGCCCAAGTGATTTCTTCCAATCTCCTTGCGTTCGCGAAGCAGGTTGTTCGTATGAATGAAATTCTTAGTACGACTAAAAACAACAAGGAGAATAAAAATGACAACTGAAGAAAATCGAAACTTCAATGAAAACGCAGAGATAAAACAAAATAACGCTTTACCAATGCCGGAGATTTTAAGCGACACTATTTTAACTCTAAAGAAAAACTACAAAGGCTGTTCTATAAACTCGATAACAAACATTGTACTTGCAAAAACAGTGCAAATGTTTACAGCAAAACGCATCAAATTTAAGGGGCTGGAAAATACTGGCTATCCCAATCACTACGCTATTGTTTTTATGCCATCTGGTTTTGGTAAGGATAAAATGTCCGATGACCTTGATAAACATTATTTCTATGATTTTCGCTTTTGGTTTACGTTTGAAGCTCAAAAACTTAAAGAAAAATACTTTGAGGAAATTAAGAACGAAGCAAACAAAAAGTTCCCAAGTCTAGGCGACAAAAAACAAGATGCCAAAAGGTTTGCTTGGATACAAGAAGAATTGAAAAAGGTTCGAAATATAGTGCTTGAAGTTTCAGACGGTACTCGAGAAGGCTTCTTTGCCGATGCCAAAGCCTTTAAAAGGGCGGGGTTCGGTAGTGTGTTTAATAAAAATTCTGAATTTGGCTCGTATCTAAACAATGCAACAGTTGAACAACGGCTCTTTTTAAATCAAATGTTTGAAGCTTATAGCGGTAAAGTAACAAGTAAAAGCATTAAAAGCGAAGGCAGAGAGCCTGACATTGAGGATTTGCCTGTCAGCCTGCTTTGGTATTCAGACCCAACACTATTTGAAAAGGATTTAAAAACTCCCTTTAATACTTTGATGCAAACAGGTTTAGGCAGGCGCAGTGTTATAACATTTATGAGCAAGAAAGAGCCATACTCCGTTGAGAAGGTCGCACAAAATGCACTTAAGCAACAAAGGGAATATTTTAAAAGCCTGCATGAACTTGGTATAAAACTCTTTAAGCTTTTTTCTGCTGTCGATAGCGGTGCTATGTATGCCCTGACACAAGAAACATACTGTGAGGTTTTTTATCCATATAAAATGTGGCTGGAAAAATGCACAGATGAGCTTGAAGATACTCTTTTATGCAAGGAAATAACCTCAAGAGAACTCAAAGTTTTGAAACTATCTTGCCTGTATGCTTGTATAAACCACCCTAAAGTGCTGTTTATTCATCCAGAAGATATGTTGCAAGCCATAGATACTATTGAAATGTTGAGTGCCGATTTTAAAGCGTTTTTAAACCACAAACCTAAATATAGCGACAAATACGACAGGCTTTTTAATTTCTTTTTAGAAAATGAGGGCAAAGAGTTTTCTAAAACTGAACTGATAAACGACCATTGTCAGAAACTTGGGCTATCAAGGGATAAATTCAGAGCATATTTTGATGAGTATATCGATGTTTTACGAGAATTTGCAGCACACAAAGGATACTTGCTCAACGAAAAACCTATAAATAGGAACTCTGGCACAGTGTATTCAATGATTACTATGGAAACGCAGGAATTGAGTGGCAATATTATCCCATTGGATATGTTAATAGACAACTCCGTAAACCCCGTAAAACCAGAAAATGCGTAGAGAGATGAGAGGTGCGACGTTTACGGACATCGCAAATGTCGCACTCGCATCTTTGATTAGGTTTGACAGGATTTACTAGATTTACGAAAGGAATTTTAAAATGGATAAATTAACACTTGATTTATTGGTAGCTCACCTTGGGCAACCAGAGAAAAAATATGGAGCAGAACATCAATGGCAGTGTCCTCTGTGCCAAGACTCGGGCAAAGATAATCTTAAATTTAATGAACGTAAGGGCGTGTTATGGTGTTTTGCTGATGAGGAGCACTCTAAGGAGATACTGAGAGATATTTTTAAGCGCAATAAGTCTAGGTATCCCAGATATTATAAGAAACCTGCAAAAGCTCCTAAGCCGATGCCGCAAGTAACAAAAGAGCAAGAGCGTAGTTTTTTGAGCTCTATGCACGAATACAATGCTAATTTACTTGCAAATACAGATAAGTTGGATTTTCTGTATGAAAAGCGTGGATTAACTCGAGAGACCGCAAGAATTGTTGGACTAGGATTTGATAGAAAGAAAAAGATTTGGACTATCCCAACATTTGGATATAGCACAAGTGATGAAATTTCTATTCTAGGTTTTGAGTTCAGACCCGAAGACCTCTCTAAAAAAGGCTTATACAGAATTGTAGGCACACCTAATGGTATGGCTTTGATTAACTGCTATACCCCTAAAACCGAGGCTCTTTGCATAGTGGAAGGGTATTTTGATGGCTACGCTCTATTTCAATACCTAAACGAAATGGGACAAAGTGATTATTATCACATTGTTACGCCTTCAAATGGTGTTAATTCGTTACTGAGCTATATGCCACAAATAGACTTTGGTAAATACAAGAAATATTATCTCTACATTGACAACGATGATGTTTCAAATGCACAAGCGAAAAAGATTTTAGAAAAATATCCGATGTTGCAACCCATTAAAATGACCTGTGGCTGTAAAGACTTCAACGAACACTATTTGAAATGTGTCAAAGCCAAGAATTGATTAGCCTTTAATTCGACCAATGAAAATTCATAAACCGTTTGTGCCGCTCCGCTCCCCAATCCCTGACCTACCCCCGTCGGGGCGATAGGGTATGCTCCGCTTCGCTGCTCCGCCGTGTTGCCGAGACAGGAAAAGTGTTTCAAGTTCCTGCGACACGGCTCGTCGAGGGTGTTCATCAAATAAGTTTAATGCTCCCACCCTCGACCACCCAAAAGCTGTTGATGCATGGAAATAACTTTATGTCTATCTAATCCCCTAATACGACGCCTATTTATACACAACATACCTGCCACCTTATCAATTTTTTATCAAATTCTTATCAAATTTTAGTCACAAAATACTCAGTTATTATATTGGTACACATTGGCTTAAGGCTAATAATAGAAGGGCTTTTTACCTTCTTATACCTATTGAACTTTAAAACAATATGCACTTTGAAAGTTAGGCTTAATCCTATATCAGTGTAAGCTTTCAGGCATTGTGTGAGTTTTGTTTCACCTCATCGACCACCTAATTTACTTCTGTCGCATAGCTTTTGACATATTTTTGTCTCTCTTTTGTTTCCCACATAGGATTTGTATTAAGTTTGAACTTCTTTGCTTGTAATTGTAGCATAAGTGAAACTTGTTCTAACCTTCTCACGAAGCCAAGAACAAGTAACATTTCATCCTATCAAGGACTAACGCAAGTTTGTTCCAAATCCTTGACAGGCTGAAACAAGGCTTATGCTCCTTTAGGAGATGTAAGAATTTCAAAAACACTAATGGGGATAAGCTATATGTTCTATCTCATAGCCTTTAGCATACGGTAAAACGTTTTAACATCTGCTTGTTCAAGGTATTCGATGTTCTCTTTGATGTATTCAACCATCTCTTGCTTATCGGTTTTGTGATGCTCAAAATCAAACAGTTCAGGAAGCGTAACCTTTAGTGCGGAAGCTATTTCTATCATTGACTTAGACGGAAAATTATCACCGCATTCAATATGGCTAAGGCTACGCTGGTCTATGTTTGCCAGCTCTGCTAATTGTTGTTGTGAAATATCCTGCGCCTTGCGCAATTCTTTAATTCTATTACCAAGTAATTTTTTAATGTCGCTCATCGTTCCACCCCTCTTAAGCATATATGTTTTGTACTATCAGATGAACGAATAAAAAAGGTAATAAATATAATTTATACCTATGTTTGTGGTAAAATACTAGGTATAAACTCAAATACTTATTCTTTTAGACTATTTTGCTTGTAATTTATAAAGGAGTTGTATGAAAAAAATTGATGCAGATAACAAAAATTTGTTTAGCCCTAGTGGTGTAATAGGACGAAAACAGTTTTTCATTAATGGTCTTATCTTACAATTATGTTCATTGCTGACATTAATCCCTGTATTCGGGGTGGCTATAACTTTGCTTGTTATGGTTCTAGCATTTTTTAATGTTAAAAAAAGAATATTCGATATATTCCAAGATACCAAAAAGGCAAAGATTTTCACCGCTGTTTTTATCCTAGTTGCTACTGCTTTCCGAATAAGTAGCTTATCATTAAAATATACCACTGGCTCAGACCAAGACCCATTTGTAATTACTATGTTAATAACAGGTCTACTTACTCTCATAACTGCTTTGTACCTATTATTTATGCCGGGGAAATTATATAGTGAAAATAATAACTTGAAGATAGAACAATCAAAACAAGAAGTTGAGCAAGTAACACAGGAGCAATATAAATTAAATGGATGGGAAATTAAAGTACTGATAGGCTTTGTTATTATGGTGTTCATTCTTTGGGCGGTGGCATTCGGTTTAATTGGCAATGAAGCATCGCAAACAAGCACAGAACCTGTTGAGACAACAAGTCAACTAGAACGGTCAGAAGAAGTTACAGAACCTGAAAGTATACAGAATGATGAAACTAATGCAAACAGCACCAATGAGAGCTATGTAGCTGTGGACCAACTTAATGTACGCATACTTGCTGGTGCTAGTCATCCGTTATCAGATACCATAATGCAAGGTGTCAAAGTTAAAATTTTAGACACTGAAAATGACTGGTCTTTCATCGAATATGAAAAACCTAATCAAGATAATCAAAGAGGACAGGGATGGGTTATGAGCAAGCATCTAAGAACCCCCACGCCAACAGCAAATAAAAATAAAACATTGAATTTAGCAAATAGTGGTGATTATCTTAACTCTTGTGCCAGTAATTATGATATGAAAAATTATCAAAAAGCTATTCAAGACTGTACTACAGCAATAGATAGAGGATTAGCGCCTAATGTTCTGAGTTATGCTTATTCATATAGAGGACTGGCTAAGCTTGCTTTAGGTACAGAAGGATACGCTAAGTCTGAAAAGGAAGCCACAAGGCTTGCAGACAAGAACCTGTTATTAACTAAAGACAATGTGAGCACGGAAACTGATGTTAATGAAAATGGAGTAGATAATCTAGCTAACTCACTAAAAAATGTAAAAAAATATCATGGTTATCTTCAAGAAGCACTAAATGATTTCAATACAGCTATAAGCTTAGGTCATAAAGAGGCTGCCCTGATTGAAATTAGAGATGACCTCAGAAAGAGTTTATATGGAAATTAGATTGAAGAAAATTATATCGTTGATATTTGCGTTATTCGTATGCTCGTGTAATATAGTGAATGCGGAGTATGTTAAAACTTGGGAACCACTTAATGTTCGTACATCTACAAGTACAAGTAGCGTAGTTCTTGATAAGCTACCAAGAGGTCAATTTGTTATTGTACAAAATAATCACAATGGATGGTCATATATAAAATATGCCTCAAGTAAACAGTACTGTTTCGGCTGGGTAAAAAGTGAATTTTTATCAAAAGAATTTGTGTTCTCTGCGCCAACAGACCCTAACGAATTAGCTTATCAAAAAGAATTAGAACAACTTAGAAAAAAACATCAAGCGATACAAGACAAGGCATTTGCGATTTACCAAAAAGAATACAAAGATTGCATAAGGAAACAAGAGGAAAAATTAAAGCAAGAAGAAAATGAGTGCATAGAGTGGTCAAGATTATATTATAATTATTGCCAAGCACGTTATGATACTAGTAAATCATACGCTGAGAATGAGGCAATACGTTTAGAAAGACACGCCGAATGTAAAACTCTAAACCCAAGACCCAAACCCGAATGGGAGTGCAAGAACACCTACAAACTTAATAATAATTTGTGCGTTTCCGTATCTCGTCAAAGCGAAATAGAGAAGCAGCTAGGACCTGATTTTTACCAAGAAGAAAGACTATTAGAGGAAAAGTATAACATACAGCGCAAGCCCTTTGTGCCAGTTATAAACGTTCGTATAGTTGAATAAAGCACTTACCCTCATTAATAAGGTGCATATACGACAGCAGTATTGTTGAGAACTTACCTTATAGAGTTGTTAAAACTCCTGTCAAGTACGCATTGTAGACATGAAGTACCTTCCATTTGTCTATGAAGTTAAAAACAAGCAGTATTTTTCCATGATATGATTAACAACAAAAGGAGCCTGTATGTCTAAATTGCCAGTAATATCTAACAAAGACCTCATAAAAACTTTTGATAAAGAAATCTATTTGAATAATTTGTTGTCTAATGCTTTTGATTTTCTCGAAAGGTCTATAAACCAATTTGAAAAAGAGCCTAAATATTCGGTCATTAATTTCTGTTCTGCGGTTGAATTAATACTAAAATCAAGACTTTTGAAGGAACACTGGTCTTTAGTAGTTGCTAAAGAACCTGTATTAAACAGCTTTATTGATGGTAGTTTTAAGTCAGTTGGCTTTGCAAATATCATACCTAAAATTAAAAGCGTTCTGAATGAAAACATTTCTAAGGATATGGAAAAATGCTTTGAGGGTTTAGCTAATCACCGCAATAAAATGGTACATTTCTACCATCAAATTACAACACACAATGCATCAAGTGAGAACATAACAGAAATTGTTGTTGAGCAATATAATGCTTGGATACATTTACAAAAGCTTTTCAAGATGTGGGATTTTATCTACGCTCCTTATAATCAGAAAATAGCGGCATTAGATTTGGTAATAAAAAACCAAGACCGTCAAAAATATTTTCAAGCAAAATTTGACGGACTTAAAGAAGAAATTGAAAAAAGAAAAAAAGATGGAGCTATTTTCATAAATTGTACTTCTTGTTCTTTTCCTGCAATGCTAGAAAAACAAGAATGTGGAAAAATCTATCATTATTCCTGTTGCGTTTGTGACAAAAAAGCAAACGCATTAAAAATAGAATGTCCCGATTGTAAAAATGAAGTTTTAATCACAGAAGACAATGTCGACTCGATTAAAATTGAGTGCGAAGCTTGTGGAAACGAAATAACAAAGGATATTTTATTTGATGTTATTGATACAAATCCTACAGCTCCCGATGAGTACAATTCAGTATTCCCGATAAATTGCACGTATTGTGGTGAATACGGCTGTGTTGTTCAACATAACGATTTATTTGTGTGTTTAAACTGTTTAGAACATAAAGACAATGTACACTGCTGTGAGTGGTGCAATGAGGGTGTATTAGGCGGTAATAGTCTAGAATACAGCTATGAAGAAGGTTGTGAATTTTGCGACGGACATAGTGGCTGGCATAATCATTATGAGAATATATAGCACACCTCTTATCTGTTAGTACACATCACAGCGCATTTACGACAGTTGTCTTGTTAAGAAATTTCAAGCATGCAACTGTTTAACCTTTGTTAAACCTACAATACAAGAATGCTGTACCTTCCATTCAGTATAGAGAAATAGCCCATCTTATTTTTGCAGTATAATATAAAACTGGAGATATATAGCCAATGCAAATGAAACAAGATGAATTTGAGCCAACATACGTACAACACGAAAGGCAAAACGCTAATGATGTGGCTAATGACCGAAATTGTATCAGGTTGTTTAACGAAATAATGTTTATAAGAAATTTTTTTGATAGTTATTCTTTTTTGCAGTTTGGTAGAAATATTATTTTTTTGCAACAAACAAACTTAAGACCTTTCAGTATAGACCTAATCCTATTATCGGTAGAGAAAACGTTAGGGAGTTTCGAAACCTGTTGTCGCTTAGGCAATTTCTCTGATGCCCATATGTTGCTGCGTAAATATAGGGACGATTTATTCTTTTATTTATATATTACACTCATTTCCAGAGAACAACCAAGCGCCGATGATATAGCGGTTAAAAACATTAACGACTGGATAAGAAATGAACTGAGTAATTTGCAAATTTCAGACATACTAAAATATATCGGCACTTCCAAAAAACTTTCTGAAGTAGTAAAAAAATATGGTTTCCAGAAATCGTTTACAGATATTGCTGCAAAGTTAAACGACTTTGTACATTCTAATGGTATTTCGTTTTACAATAATTCATTTGTTCATCATCATCGAAAAAATGAAATACAGAGCCTGTGCGACGACCTAACCAACATTTTGAACTATATTACAACTATTTTTGTATTTCTATCCGCACTGTGTAATCCATTCTCCATTATGTCTTCAGATTACACAGACTATTTAGATTGTAACTCTACCCCTCCTGATGATAGTCAATATTGGGTAGCACCATTTATCGTTGAATTTTTACAACAAAAAAAGGAACTTATTGACGTAAACTGCATAAAGTATTTACAGGAAAATACAGGAATGCAACTGTCGGAGCAATAATTAAAACTTGCCCCCTTACGCCGCACATTGCAGTATCGCAAAAGTTCTAAATGCTTCAACATAATGGTATTTTTTTATAAAAGAGGCTATAAATGCCTCTTTTTTAATGCGGATTTTATCTTCTATAAATATATGCATTTTTATATGCGTGTTATGATATCAATTGTAAAATGAGATATTGGGAATTGGTTATGAGTCAAAAAATAGTGTCCGCAAATGATTACAAAGATGTTGTTACCGTTATAAATAAATATATGGAAGCTTTACGAGCAGGCGATGTTGATGTACTAACAAATATCTTCTATAAGGAATCTGCGACATATGGCACTGTCAATGGTGAGCTTGTAGGTGGATTTTGTAACCCTGCTATTGATTTTGTTAAGACCTATGGTAAATCCCCTGAAATTGAATATCATATTGATATTCTTGATATTTCTCCAACCACAGCAGCGGTTAGAATTGTTATGGAAAAAGATGCTATTGGTTCTGACTGCAATGAAAATCTATTATTAATTAAACTTGATAAGAGCTGGACCATTATTGCAAAGGTTTTTCACCAATTCTAAGGATTATGTTATAAAAAATTTATGAATGGTTCAAAATTTCTGTTGGTATTTTTTATGCAACATTCCTCATCAGCCAAGTTCTGAACTTGTACACTCTGGGGTATTTTTTTATTCATTTTGTCTGATTTTTTAATTTACTTACTTAAGTTTTATACTTGGAGTATAAAATAAAGTTTTAGCTTAACTGAATATTAGCAAAAAAAATAATTTACATACTTTAATGCTAATGAAAGAGGCTAAATGGTAAATAATATCACCCCTGTAAAATTAGCATTTTGTCGGCAATCTCTTCCGGTAAAACCCGTGCAACCTGCTCTGGAAAGAGGAGAATCCAAGAATTATGCGCCTTTATTTTATAAAGACTACAACGTAAAAATTAATAAATCCCCTTCTTTTAAAGGCAGGGGAATTAGCTATATCTCCCCAAAAGACATCAAAGAGTTTAGTGGTAGGGGGTTTTCAATTTTAGATAAATTGAAAAAAATAACAATGGAGGAATACGATAGTCTTTTACCCGGCGAAAAAAATATACTCAGAGAGCTTGGAGACAAATTTTTATATGATATGCATGTTGAGCTTAACCAAGAGCTTTCAACTATTGTAAAAAAACATTATGACGGTCTTTATGGCCCCCAAAATTATGCTTATGTTGTTTTCGGTCGTTCATTGGCGACAGTTGCTAAAACACTTGAACTCAAGGGAATTCCAAGTTATGCACTGCCTATTTCCGGGTTATGCCGAAAGGATATAGATCAAAGTCGTTTATTCAATGCAAATGACAGACAACTTCTTGCTGGCTTTTTTAAAGCAAGAGGTATTGGTGCAGATGAAATAAAAAAATCCTCAAAGCACATTGTTTTTTCAGATTATTCATGCAGCGGATCTACCATAAACCACATGGAGCAAGTTTTAAGCAGCCCCGAGTTTGGCTTTAACAGCGCAAAATGTCATTTTGACTCAATAAATGAAGTTCTTGAAGCTTCGGTAGACGAAGATAAAATGTTTATGTTTTTTGATTCGTTATACGATCAATGGCTAAAACGATATTCTCATATCGAAGCACAACCATATAATAAAATTGTTAGTTTTGAAAGCTCCTTTATGAATAGTGCTAGCGTTAAATATCCTGATATAGCTGATGATATTCTTAAAAAGCTTTTTTGGTTTGACGTTATGGATAAAGAATCAAAGTTCAGGGGTATCAAATTATCTCAGAAACTGAGCAATGAATTCCTCCCAGATTAGCGCCACGCCGTTATTTTTACCGCTACTATCCTTAAATGTATGAAGATGATGATTATTGTCTTAGATAAGCAACGCATCAAAGAAACAGGACTGTATTGATTTAAGTTAGTATGTTTCAGTTATTGCATTGTTCAAAATATAATCAATAGAATAAAATGCACTGCTCATTGATATATCAGAAAGATTTTGATTTATAGTTACATCTTCTTTTTCCGCCGATTCTTGATTGAGTATGGCGTCAACAGATTTTTGAGGGTAAATGTAATAAAAACAGTCGTAGCACAAATACACAGGTTCATTTTGTTCATTAGTCAGAGTTTTAAAGCATTCTTTTGGAGCTATTCTTACATTGCTAAAGACCAATATATTGTCATTTACGCATTTGCCGATATACATGCCTGAGGTGTCATTTGTCAAAATTATTTTTGCATTTTTGAATATATAGGGCAACTCTGATAATTTATATTCCCCACAGATATCTTTTATGTAAGGCAAATTCAAGTCATACTCTTCAAAAATTTTTCTATCTGAAGCACTTCCGCTTATATATGAAAAAATATTATGTTTTTCGTATAGATGCTTGGCGAATTGCAGATATTTATCAAAACCTAAACGTTTTTGTTTATAACTTGCTGAAGGAAATAAAATAGCAAAAGGGTGTGGAAAATTATATTTTTCATCCTTAATTTTTTCTTCTGATAATTCAAAACTCGGAGGATGTCTTTCTATTTTTTCTCCAGTTAATATTTCAGCCAAATCATAGCCCCCATCTCCATAACCGTCGCTGCAGTCAAAAATTTGCGTATAAAATGTATTGTAGTATTCACGTTGTTCTTCTGTTATATTTACGCAACGACCTTGTATCCCGTACTTTTCCTTGGCTTTGACGTCTTTGATAATTTCTTCTGAGTGCATATTTCTAATTGTTAAATAATTTAACGCGTAGGCATAATTGTGAGTGTTTATTTTCTGTTTTAATAAGTATCGATAAAGTTTATTTTCAAAATACAATTCTCTGTTCAGCCAAATAAATTCATCAACATATTTTGAATCAAAGTCCAAGGACATATCTCTATAAGCTATATTACCCAAAAAAACTATTTTGTATGATTTGAACTTTTCACTTTCTCTTATTGCCCTCAGAAAACTTCTTGAGACAATGTGATCACCAATCAAATCCGTTCTTAGAATAAAAAGAATTTTATCTTCTTTCTTGATTTTATTAATTTGATCAGTTTTAATATTTAAATTTCTTAAATGGCGAATAATTTTTTTCATAATTTTATAATAGCATGACCGCTCGGAGTAGTATAAATAATAAGTTTTTATCCAATCTTAGCTTAACTAAACTTAATATTTGCGCAGGGTATTTCAGATATCCACTCTTTCTAGGTGCCTTGTATAAGTGCCTTTTGGAATGAGTTGTAAAGTTTTGCTACATAGCAGAGCGGAAAAATCACCAGTGCTAAATACTAAAAATATAAGCAGTAAGTAAATTGCATAAATTTAAAGAAAGTGAAAGATTTTATGAAAAAAATTCTTCTCGGAATGTTTCTCAGCGTGATATTAGCAGGTTATTTCTGTGTTTGTCAGGGAAAATCGATTGCAATTCATAATTGGGACGGGTGTGCCAGCTGCTGGGCTGCTTTAATGGAAGATTCAGGTCACAGAGCAAACTACTATCAATATTAAAATTTTACTTTTTGTTAATTCAAATACCTGTTAAAGAACTCGTTTAGTTTTTCAACAGCAGGTTCGACATATTGTGGTTTATCGTACATATCAACATGGGTTGCACCACTTATTGTAAATAATTCTTTGGGCGTCTTTGCTTTTGAATAAGCATCCTCACTGAAATAAAGCGTGTCGGCTTCTGTGCCGGCAATAAGCAAAATCGGACGCGGTGAAATCGTTTCTATAAATTCGAATGCGTCGAAAGAAGCAAGATAACCGAAACTTATAAAAGGCATAATGCTTGGAGCAGTGGGGTAAGAACCTCTTGGTGTGTGATAATATTCATACCCCTCTTTATATAACACCGGGGTATCTTTTGTTAGTTCGTTTGGATTTTCGGGCACAATACCAACGTATTTTATTTTTTCGCCTTGTGCTTCACGAGTTCTTTGTTTACCGACTTCATTAAGCAATTTTTGCAGTTCTTCAACACTTTGAGTGTTTCCGAGTCCGTTGCGGACTAATATACCAAAATTCGCCGTGCTGACACCTGCAGCTGCTTTTATCCTCGTTTCAGTCTGTGCTGCGCTCATTGTATAACCGCCGCCCGCGCAAATTCCTAATGCGCCTATTTTATTTTCATCAACATACGGAAGTGAATCCAAATAATCAATCGCACAGCGAATATCATTGACTCGGCAAGAAGGGTCTTCTAAATAACGCGGTTCTCCACCGCTTTGCCCCTGATAGAGCGCATCAAAAGTCATCGTGACAAATCCTTTTTCGGCAAGTTTTGCGGCATATAATCCCGCTACCTGTTCTTTTACACCTCCGCCCGGATGAGTTACGACTATTGCCGAATATTTCTTATTTTCATTAAAAGACTCTGGTAAATAAAGCTCTCCTGCCATATCAAAAGTTCTGTGTTTAAAAAATACATTTTTTTTCATTTTTTCTCCTTTAAGCTACCTCTTCGTCATTCTGAGCGAAGCGAAGAATCTATGTTTAGATTATTCTTGAATTTTCTTTTATTGTAGTATAAAGCTTGAGAGCTGCTATCAGTCAATCATTTTTTATAATAAATAAAAAAAGAAAATAAGTTATTCCTCAAAAAGCTAATAAGAGAGTTAATCCAATTTGCTCTTGAATGTCCAACCGGCAAGCGATAACGTCAATGCGGCAATAAAGAATAACGGAATTAAGTGCATAAATACATCTGTAAATCCCATATCTTTGAAGAAAATGCCTCTTGTCGTTTCCATGAAAAATCTTATTGGATTGAGCCAGGTTAACGCTTGCCAAAACGGCGGCATGTCTTCAATCGGCGAAATAAATCCGGACAATAATACAGCAGGCATTTGAAATGTAAGAACCCCTAAGATAGCTTGCTGCTGGGTTTTGCAGATAGAGGAAATAAATAGTCCTACTCCGACAATTGATAAAAGAGAAACAAATGTTGCACCCAAAAACAACAGTACTGAGCCGCGAAAAGGAACATGGAAAAGAGTCACGGCGATGATTGACATTGCTGAAGTAAGTATCATTGCGATGAATAAGGGTGCTATGGTCTTACCGACAAGTATCTCAAACGATGTTAGCGGACTTACGATAAGCTGGTCAAAGGTGCCTGATTCCCTTTCTCTTGCGATTGAAAGCGCTGTTAAGAGCAGCGTAATTACAAGTGCAAGCATAGTTACAAGAACCTGCATAACATACCATTTGTAATTTAGATTTTCATTAAACCAATTTCTTACGATAGGATTTACCGCTGCAGAAGATTTATCGGAAGGTGAAACTGTTTGTGAATATTGGCTTATGATTTGAGCTGCATAAGCACTTGCAATAGAGGCGGTATTTGTCTGTCTTCCGTCCGCAATTATCAAAACTTCGGTTGGACGTCCCGCTTTTATTGAGGATGAAAAATTATTCTGAATCTCTATCCCAATCTGCACTTTTTGAGTTTCGATTTTATGTTTAAATTCTTCCGCATTGCTAACATACACTATTTTTCTAAACCGCGGAGAGGCATCAAAATAAGATATAAGCTCTCTCGACATTTGAGTGTTATCTCTGTCTAACATTGCAACATCAATATTTTGGACCTCCATTGTAATTGCATTAGAGAATATAAAAAGCTGCATTAGCGGGAGTATGATTATCATAGCGCGGCTTTTAGGGTCTTTCCAGATTGTTATAAATTCTTTTTTAATCAGAGCAAGAATCCTTCTGAACATTATGCCTCCAATCTCATTTGAGTTTTTTTGCAAACTCCCATAAAGAGAATTGAACCTAAAATTGCCAAAAAGACTGAATTTATTAGAACTATTTCCCAAATTGTGCCCGCCATAAATTCACTTTCAATAAATGTCACAAAGTATCTTGGCGGCAATATCATTGTTAGGTACTGGAAAAATACAGGCATGGAATTTATAGGAAACATAAGTCCGGACAGTAAAAGTGCGGGTAAAAAGCCCACAGCGATGGCTGCTTGGCTTGCCAGAAACTGATTTTTCAAAGAGCTTGAAATCAAAAGTCCTATTCCGAGAGAAGTAAATAAAAATAATGCACTTACTCCGAAAAGAACAAATAAATTGCCTCTAAATGGAATTTTTAAAATATAAATACAGACAAAAGTATTAAATATCATAGAAAGCATGCCCAAAGTAAAATAAGGGATGTATTTCCCGAGTACTATATGAATGCGTCGTACTTGTGTGCTTAAAAGTGCTTCCATTGTGCCTCTTTCCCATTCTCTTGCCACAACAAGCGCGGTTAAGAGCATGCCAATTAATGTCATGGTAATAGCAAGCGAGCCCGGCAGAATAAAGTAGTGGCTGTTCAAATCCTGATTGTACCACGTGCGGATTGTACCTGACACAAGCGGCGGAGAAGTTTTTTGGGCATACCTGCTGTTTGCAAGCCAGGTATTTGCGATTTGAGCGGGATAGCTTTGTACATAATTCGCCGTATTCACAACACTTCCGTCCGTTATTACGAGCATATCTGCACTTTGACCTTTTGCCAGCCTTGTTGAGAAATCATTCGGAATTATTATTGCGCCGTTGAGCTTTGCTCGCACAATGTCATTATACATTTCGTCTTTATCAATATACACAAAAGCGTTAACATACGGACTATTTGAAAATGATTTTACAAGTGTGGAAATCTCCGGCGTGAGGTCGTCATTTTTTATACCCAGCCTGATTTTTGCAGTATCGAGATTTATTCCGTACATGTAAATCATCAGCAGCAAAAACGGAAGCACAAATGCAATTATTATACTGCTGGGGTCTCGTAATATTTGGTGAAATTCTTTTTTAATCAGAGCAAACAGAATTTTAAAGAAATTATTTATTTTCATTTTCCGCTCTCCTTAATTAAATTTATGAATGTGTCTTCCATGTTTTGAGCTTTTGCTTTTATCTTTAGTTCAGCAGGCGTGCCGATTGCTATAGTTTCACCTTTGTAAAAAAGGCTTATTCTGTCGCAGTATTCTGCCTCATCCATAAAGTGTGTTGTGACCAAGATTGTGATACCTTTTTTTGCCAAAGATGTTATGTGATTCCAAAACTCTTTGCGCGTTATGACATCTACCCCCGATGTCGGTTCATCCAAGAATAAAACAGAAGGTTCATGTAAGATTGAGCATGCCATGGAAAGCCGCTGTTTAATCCCCAGCGGAAGCTCTTTTGAGGAAAGCTCTTCGAAGGGTTTGAAGTCAAATATTTCAATTATTTCGTTGACTCGTTCTTTACGGTTTCTTAATTTTATACCGTAAATCCCTGCAAAAAAGTTAAGATTTTCTCTGATTGTCATATCGCCGTAGAGTGAGAATTTTTGTGCCATATATCCCAGATTTGAGCGGGCTTTAGAAGGATTTTCAAGGATGTCTGTTCCGTTAATTTTTGCTGTGCCGCTTGTTGGTTTTGCGAGCCCGCACATCATTTTAAATGATGTAGATTTACCCGCACCGTTTGGTCCGAGAAGCCCGAAAATCTCCCCTTTCTTTATATGGAAGGTGTTGTTTTTTACTGCAAAAAAACTGCCGTACATTTTGCATAAATCAAGTGCCTCAACGGTGAATTCTATGTCGGACGGTTTTTTTTCGTAATTTTTGGCGACAAGTGATTCTTCTTCTTTATACCCGCCCATGCGCTCTATGACTTTTGCTTCAAACTCTTTAGGGGCAGGACTTAAATCCTCAGGTTTGCCATCATATATTACTTTTCCTTTGTCAAGAATGACAGCTGTATCAAAGCTTTGAGCTTCATCAAGATATGCCGTTGACCAAAGAACGGTTGTGTTTTCGTTTATAGAATCTTTTACGAGTTTCATTAATTCATGCCTTGAAATCGGGTCTACGCCGACAGAGGGTTCATCAAGAACTAAAAATTCCGGGTTTCCGAGCAGAGTGCAGGCAAGACCTAATTTCTGCTTCATTCCTCCTGAAAGAGCTCCTGCAAGCCTATCTTGAAACGGCTCCAGATTAGTGAATTTTAACAAAGTTTCAAAGTCATGCGCTACGTTTTTTAAGTCAGCATACAACCTCAAATTTTCTATGACAGTTAAGTCCTCGTATAGACCGAATTTTTGGGGCATGTATCCGATTTTGGCATTGAGCAAGTCCTTTTGTTTCGACGGATTCAAACTTAAAACAGAAATTTCACCGCCGTCCGGTTTTAGCAACCCCGTAATCAGCCTGATCAGGGTTGTTTTTCCTGACGCGTCAGCACCAATAAGGCCTGTTATTTGACCTTTTTTAATTTCCAGCGTTAAGTCATTGATTGCACAGGTTTTCCCGAATGTTTTTGCAAGATTTTTTATCGAAACCGCATTTGCCAAGATTTATTTTTCCTTTAAATCGATTTTTACCGTTACAGGCATGCCTTGACGTAAAAAGCTGTCGTTTTGGTCTACATAAACTCTTATTCTGTAAACTAAGTCTGTTCTTAAATCTTCTGTTTGAACGGTTTTTGGTGTGAATTCCGCAACAGGTGAAATGAACCCGATTCTACCTTTATATTCTCGTTTTTCCCCGGTTTTTGGGTCGGTTGTATCGGTTAAAACTTTTGCAGGCATGTCATATTTTATGTTACCTAAATCTTTTTCAGATACGTATGTTCTTATCCAAATAGGTTTGTTTTTTACGAGCGTGTAAATAGGCTGTGATTTTTGAACTGTTGCACCCGGCTCCTGGACTCTCACGGTTAAAATTCCATCCTCTGGAGCGTAAATTTTTGTATAGTCAAGCTGATTTTTGGCATAAGCTTTATTTGCCCGTGCTGCTTGATAATTCGCTTCCGCTTCATTTTTATTATTTAAGATAGAGTCGCACTCCTGTTTCGAAATCGTGTTGTCCGGACAAAGAGGGTATTTTCTTTCAAAAATTTCAGCTGCATTTTTGCTGATTGCTGCAGTGCGAGTGACTTCTGCCTCGGCTTTTTGAAGGTTCGCTCGATAGTCTCTGTCATCCAAAACTGCAACCAAATTGTCTTTGTTGACACTGTCCCCTTCTTCGAAAAGCATTTTTTCAATTTGCCCCGCAATCTGAAAGCTCAGGTCTACCTGACGAATTTCGATATTCCCAAAAAGTGTTAATTCATCGATATTTTTAGGTTTTTTGAGTATAAAATAGGCTGCTGCGATGATTAATAACAGCAAAATTAATACAGGGATTTTCTTTTTCATATTTTTCACAGAGCACCTCCGACAGCTTTGTATAGGGTTATGTAATTGACTAAACGAGTTGTTTTTGAGCGTGTTTTATTTTGTTCGATGTTTATAAGTTTTTTGTATGCGCTTAATAATTCAGGGTAAGAAATTACGCCTCTTTCATATTTTTTCTTGGAACTTGCATAAATGCTTATCTCGTAAGATAGGACTTTTTTGATATTATCATCGATATTTGTGTCGTATTTAATGATGCATAGCGCCGTGTTTACTTCTTTTGCGGCATTTAAGTCTGTTTGACGATATTTCTCAAAAAGCTCCTGATATTTAGCTTTTTGAAGTTTTAAATTCGCAATTTTCTTTCCGCCTTTGAAAATATCCATCGAAGCGCCTGCAAGAATTGCTGCAAGAGAGCTTTCCCAAGAGAAAAACGTCCCGGGTGCAATTGTATTGAACGCCCAAAGCCCTGTTATGTTAAACGACGGTAAAAATTCTTTACGCGCAACACGAATGTCTATTTTAGCTTTATCAAGCTGTTTTTCAACGGACATAACATCCGGACGGGCGAATATTACATCACTTTTTACGTCAGAAGGAATTGAGCCCGAGTATTCTATAGCTGAAAGTTTGCCGCGCTTTATGGCACAGATTTCAGTCGGTGAAATACCTATGAGGACAGCGAAATTGTTCAAAATTTCGGTTCTTTGTTTTTCAAGATTTATGAGTGTATTTTTATCGTTTTCAAGGGTTTGTTTTGCGGAATTCAACACGGTTGAGTCAATAGTTCCTTGAGTGAATTTTTTTTGAGTCCTGTTTAGGTCTTCGTTGGATATTTTTACAACTTCTGTTTGTTTTAAAATTAAATCATCATACTGCAAAATATTTATGTAACCCGATGCAACATCGGATAAAAGAGTTATATATACGGATTTTTGCTCTTCTTTTGCCGATTCGTATGCTTTTTTTGTGCTTCTTGTTTTATCACGATTTTTCAACAGAAAATCCGGCTCATAGCTCGCAATAAACGGCAGTACAAAAGCATTTTGCTGCAATTGAAAGTTATCCAGCTTCGGGATGTGCACTCCAAGGTAATTAGCGCTTACTCCCAAAGACGGAAGCTCATTCCCTAATGAAATTTTCATCTGCTGGCGATATTGCTCAACCTTATATTGAGTTTGAGCCAGTTCATGATTGTTTTTTAACGCTTGCTCAATATAGCAGTCCAGATAGTCATCGTTAAACCTGTTAAAAAAATCAGTGTTGACATTCGGCACTTCTGTTGCGAAAGCGCTTTGTGCGATTACAAAAATGAGCAAAACTGAAATTATTTTTTTTATCATAAATCTATCCCCGAATTTTTACAAATCATTTTGATGTAGTTTTGTAAGTTACTTTTTATAATACCAATATCTTCTTTTTCAAAGCCCTTATCTGCGTAAGGATGTATAAAAAGCTTCATTATTCTTGGCGAATTTATCTGTGCCGACACAAAAAGTGTTTGATATACTACTTCACGGCTCGTTTCTTCCTTATCAGTGATTACAGATATGATTTTTCTTAGCAAAATTAAAAAAGGCGGCACAAATTCCTTAGATATTTTATGCTGCTCTTTTAACAGGAAACTCAAAAGGCTGTCTCCCATTTCTCCATAAAAAAAGTCTGTCATTTTGTCTGCGAACTCGAGGAACATTCTCGCTTGTTCTGTTTTTGAAAGTTTAAAAAATTTATCTTCATTAAAAAATTTAATTATATACTGTTTTTGTTTTTCAAATAAGTTTTCAATTATAGTGCGAAATAGTCCGTCTTTCCCTCCAAAATAGTAAGATATTAGACTTATATTTGAATTGGAAAGGGTTGAAATATCTCTGGTGGAAGTTCCGTCCAGCCCCTTTTCTCCAAAGAGTTCAATTGCGGCTTTGATAATTTTTTCTTTTTTATTGAGAGAGTTTTTCATTAAAAAATTATAAATCAAACGATTGATTAAGTCAATATAAGGTTTAGTTTGTTAATTTTTTTAAAGTTTTGTCATGCAAGACGCAATAATAATTTTGGTTCTTTTTATTTATTGTGTGAATTCTCACCAAGGAGGAAAACATGTATCCAATAAACAGTGTGCGCTTAAATGCTATAGGCAATAATATCAGGTCAGCGAAAAAAACAGCAGAGCTTCTTGCTCAAGTGAAAATCTCCGGTGATATTAAATGTCAATGGGCACAGTCGTTGCAGCATTATAAGCCTGAAAATGTTGTTTATCGCAAAATGAATTCGGATGGTACTTGCACTTTCACAACAATACAGGATTTGTGCAGGCCAAGTCTTTCACAGCCCGCAAGCCCGCCTCCTTGCTAGTTATTAATCGCATTGTTTCGGCAGACAGAGCTCATCGCATAGGATAATTTTAATTTGTTCACCGCATTTTGCATGATATTTAAGTCCGGGAGTGACCAAACCTGTTATAAGCCCTACCGTGCAGCCGACGGGGATACCGATTGCAAGTCCGACACCTATTTTTGCAGGATTTGGAATAAATGCAAAGCCAACCCCGGCACCTGCGCCGACTACGCCAAGTCCTACAGTAGAAGCGGTGAGTTTTCCTGCCGTCATCCAAGGCCCTTCTTTGAGTGTAGAGTCTTTGGTAAATGGCTGTCCCGACATAGCAATTGCACTTCCGTCAGGCAGAATCAGGCAGTCAAATTTTAAGTGAACTTTTGCATTTTTGTTTGGGACTCTTTGTTTTTCAATTTTTGTGACAGTTGCAACTACTTTTGAGCATGCAGGAATCAAAAGAGTTCCTTCTTGTGTATATATACTTTCAGGAACATTAAAATTAACTTTATCCCCGGCTTTTGCTTTGTCAGACCAGAATTTGCAGGTGAATACCATTGAAAATACGTTACCTTTGCAGATTATATTTCTTAAATTTGTTATGACTACTCTGTCGCAAGGTGCGTCTTTTTCTGCAAACATGTGCTGTTCGCATAAAATTTGTTCGGGTTGTGCGCAAGTCACAGGGGAAGCATTTTCACATAGTTCGCAGCTTTGCTGCGGACTTGCAGGCTTGTACTCATTTGCGCATGGAGGATCACAGGCAGGAGTACAGTTGCAAGTGGAAGCAATCATAGGCATTTGCATAAAAATCAAACATAATATTAAACATATTAGTGAAGTTATTCTTTTCATAAAACAATATTATTAAATTTTTATATTAATGCCATTACCGTAGTGGTTAAATTTTTATAACGTCGTTTTTGCAGAAATTTTTGCATTAAAATTGCAAATATTATTATTTTTTATATTGCATGTGGGATTGTATTTAAGATATTACTCTAAAAATTTTATAAATTTTTAAATAAAACAATCATTTTTCAAAAAACTGACTACATGGACAATATCCTTTTGTTAGATATTTGTTTTATATTGAGTAAATAAAGCACGGGAAACAAAGAAGGAAGTATTTGTATGGAAGGCAAAATATCCATTTATATTGTTGAGGATTTGCAACTTCAAAGAACAAGTTGTGAAAAGCACTTGAATGATATATCTGACTTTGAGTTAATAGGAAGCTTCGGCGACGCGGAAACTTGTATCATTCAAATGAAGGTAAGACCCGCTGATGTTATTTTAATGGATTTGGGACTTCCTGGTATAAATGGAATTGAAGCTACAAGAGAGATCAAAAAAGATTATCCTAAAACTAAAATAATTATTCTTTCTTCGCATCAGGAAGATAAAGATTTTGAGAATTCTTTGGAAGCGGGAGCGGATAATTATGTTGTCAAAGAATGCAGCTACGATAAATTGGAAAGTGTCATCAAAGCTACCATGTATACGAGTGTAGATGAGTTTGTGGAGCCTCAAATGGCAAAAGTAATTATGGCAAAAATTTCAAAAGAAAAGAAGACCTACAACCTTACCGCAAGAGAGTTAGAAGTTTTGAAACTTCTTGTGCAAGGAAAAAGTAATCGTGAAATCAGCCAAATGCTTCATTTGTCAATATCAACAGTAAAAGCTCATATGAACAGCATATTTGTAAAATTGGGAGTTGAAAACAGAATAAAAGCTGCCGTTATGGCTTCTGATGAAAAATTAGTTTGATTAATCACGTGCAAATTGTATGTCTTTGCTGTTTGGTATAATATTTTTTAGGACAGCAAAGGAATTAAAGTGGATATAGAAGTTTTAGAAAAATACAAGCAATATTTGGGAATAATTGATTCGCACTTGGGAAAATTTTTTGAGCAGCAAAAACCTTATATTTTTTGTAAAGAAGGCTGTAGTCTTTGTTGCAGCAAAGGATTGTATCCATTTTCCAATCTTGAATTCGATTTTTTGTGCTATGGACTGGAGCAGCTTCCGCCAGAGATTCAAATTGTAATAAACGCCAAAATTGAACTAATCAAAAAAAATAAACAAGAGTCCAATGATGAAAAGTATTTTCACGTGTGTCCTTTTTTAATAAATGACAGGTGTTCCGTATACGAATACAGGGCGTTGGTATGCAGAAGCTTCGGGTTAATGCAGTTTTACAATGATTCGGCAGGGCAGGAACGATATTTAATGCCTGCTTGTGTTGACTATGGACTCAATTACAGTAATGTTTATGATATAAATGAAAAAAAATTTGATATTGAAAAAATAAATTCTTTAAATTATGAATTCGAGCCGTTATCCTATAATATCAGCGCAAACTATTTGAAAAACAACGAGTATACTAAAGGTTTGGATTTTGGAGAAACAAAAGCTTTAATTGATTGGTTTTGTTAATAAATGTAAATTCCTGTCGATTTTGTTAAAGATACCATGCCATCTTGCCGATTTTGTTTAATATGTAGGATATGACATACATTTAGGATAAGTCAAGAAAGGCATAAACAGACGTTTTTAATTTTTAACGGATAGAACACAGGATAAATATTTATAAATCGCAGCAATTTGCGCAAATTATATTTTTACGGATTTTAAAATAATTGTAATTATTTTGCCATATTCCACTTTTAGAAGTAGGAAAAATAATTATATTTGTAGTAAAATATTGTACGCATATTGGAAAGTTGTGAAATATAAATATCTGAATTTTGAGCATTTTTTGCTTAAGTGAGAAGAACATTGTACGAAAACGGAAAGAATTTAATGATAATGAAAAGTATTTTACCGGCGGTATTAATCGGCGCAGCTCTGATTACCCCGAATTATTCATACGCAGTTGACGGATATTACACTCCAAGCTCTGTTAATGAATTACAAAAAATTCAACAAAGCGGATTCGAACGCTCGGTTCCGTCAAAAATTCAGGAAAGCCGCCAAGAGCAGGAAGACCAGAAAAAGGACGAAGGCAAGGCGCAAGAACATATTGACAAAAAAATTCAAGAAATAGACAGTGATGCTTCATTGTCAGGTTCTGTCGAAAATGAAAAAATGTACGTGACAATAAAAGAAATTGTCTTTCCTAAATCTTCAGTGTTTTCTGATGAAGAACTGCAAAATTTTGCTGCCCCTCTTATGAATAAAACGGTTACTATAGAAGAAATTAATAAAGTTATAGAAAATATTTCAAAAGCGTACGTCTTGGCAGATTACTTTACCTCTCGAGCATATTTGCCTGAGCAAAATATAAACGAAGGGACTCTTCATATCGCATTGTATGAAGGGCGTGTGGGTAAGATTACCGTGTCTAATAACAAATGGACTCGTTCATCTTATGTTCAAAATCGTATTGAAACCAAAGAAGGCGATTTGTTCAAATTAAGAGCTTTAGAAAAACAAGTTATTGGTTTTAATAATGAAAGTGACGTTAAGTTGAACGTTCAAATTAAGCCGGGTGAAGAACAAGGTACAACTGATGTTGAAATTAAGACTGATGATAAATTCCCGTTCCATATTACAGGGGTTTTTGATAACCAGGGCAGAGACAATATCGGCGTGTTAAGAGGCGGTGCGATTTTACAAGCAGACAGCTTATTCGGTATTCGTGATAAGTTTGCAACCGGTGCTTATTTCGGAAGTAATTCGCAAGTGCTTTTTGCTGATTACAATGCTCCTGTCAACAAAAAAGGCACCAGAGTCGGGGGTACTTTCTCTTTCAACCACGTAAACTTCAGAAACGGTATATTTGACTTTATGGGCAAAACTTTCGGATATACAGCATACGTCACTCATCCGTTAATAAAGAAAGATAAATTTACTTTAAATTCATATACGGCTGCAAATGCAAAGTTAACAAATACAGATGTTGAAGGTATTACTCTTTTCAAAACATCTACATTTTCAGGTACTCAGGGTGTGAATGCTCGTTGGGATACCAAAAAAGGTATTTGGTTAACCGGACACTATGCAACAGTCGGATATTTCGATGAAGAGTTTGCAAAAAATGCATTTTTCAAATATGAAGGTAATGCCGTAAGGCTTCATGACTTCGGTCATGGCATAATCGGTGAGTTCAGAGTAGCAGGTCAATTCTCTCCTACAAAAGAACTCCCATGGATTGAACAATATCAAACAGGTGGTTTGGCGAGTATCAGAGGTTATTCGGAAGGTGTCTTAATCGGTCGTTCAGGTTATAACGCCACTGCCGAAATTATTACGCCTATACCTATCTTGCCTAAGAAAATCGGTGGTAAAAAAATTGGTTATATAAATCCTAGAGATATGATTAAATTCGCTGCCTTTCTTGACCAAGGTGCTATATTCTCCGATATGTCAGGAGGATTACCTTCAAATCAGTTCCTAATCAGTACGGGCGCAGGTTTGAGAATAAACGTAACAAACGAGCTTATGGCGCGGATGTATTGGGGCTTCCCGTTTGTTAACACTATTTATGAAGCAGATAGAAGAATGGGAAGATTCCACTTCGAACTGTCAACTCGTCCTGACTTAACAAGAATTGTCAGAATGAGAAACAAAAAAGAAGTAAAAGAAGTATTGTAATGTTGCAAATTGTAAATATTTAGTTAAAAAGACTTAAGTTAGGGGCGAAAAGTTACGATTACAATACTTATATGGGTGTATCTAACAAAAAGGTGTAAGCATGCAAACTAAAATCAGAAAGAGACTACAGAAAAGTATAGCTTTGGCGGCTATTACTTCATTTATGGTAATGCCAGTTAATTTTGCAGTGGCAAATAACAATATTACAGCAGGTAACAGCGGTGTTGGCGGTATGACCAATATTACAGGCGGCCAGGGCAATGTCACTGATATTACCGGCGGTTTTGTTAACGGTAACGGTACAGGGTTTAACCACTTTAACGATTTTCAAATCGGACAAGGCGGCACAGCAAACCTACACTTTGGCGGAGCGAACAAATTTGTGAACCTTGTTAACAATCAAATTGATATTCAAGGTACTTTTAATGCGTTAAAAGGCGGCGGATACGGTAACGTTATATTCATTTCTCCTCAAGGCATGGTCGTAGGTGCAAGCGGTGTAATGAATGTAGGCAGTTTGCAAGCAATTACACCATCAGCTAAAGATTATAATGCATTACTTTCAAAAGCGGGGTCGGCAGATGGTTTGACGGCTATTCAGCTTACTGAAGCAGAAGTAAATGCTCTTAAAGCAGGCGGAGACGGTATCATCTCTGTTGGCGGAAAGATTTTATCAACCGGAAATGTTGATTTGCAAGCCGGAAACGGTATCTACTTCCGCGGAGACGGCATTATCGATACTACAAAAGCGGTTGGAAACGATATCGGAGACATCGCTTTGTTTACAAACACAGGCGACATTGTAGGCAGCGGTGCTTTAAATATTGACGCAAGCGGTAATATTACATTATCTGCTAAAAATGGCGGTATAGGCAGCGGAATTGTTTCAAACCCTGTTATTTACGGTGAAGACAAAACGGTCACTCCTATAAATGTTAAAGTTGCTGAAGGCAAGAAATTAAATGTCGAAGTTTCGGATAAAACAGGTGAAGCTAACTCTTTCAAAGGTTTTGCTTCTGTTTCAAACGGTTCTACAAACCTTCAATTAGGCTCAGTTAAAGGTTCTAATATCAAAATAGTTCACGAAGGTGCCGGAACATTAAAAACAACTGAAGAAATTAAGGATGTAGACAAAATCTATCTCAAAGCGACAAAAGGCGATTTAAATGTCAAAAAAGATATTACTGCAAAAAATATTGTAAGACTTGCCGCAGGCAATAGTATTGACGCTGCAGGAAACTTGACGGTAACAGACGCAGGTTACATTTCTGTTTATGCGGACAAAGGTTCAATCAATATGAACGACGCAACTTTGAAATCAGGCAATATTGATATCAAAGCTAACGGAATAGCTGATGAGATTGATGCGGACAACGGAAGCGTTACCCACGGAAATATTACTGTTTCGGAACGCGGAAATGCAGAAGGTACGCTCAGATTGGTTGATGATCAAGTGTTGTCAACAGGTATAAAAGCCCCGGATACCTATAGATTTGACGGTGTTCATATTACATCAAAAAATAATAATATTAACCAAAAAGATGGTACAAAAATCAACTCCGCAGGTCGTACAGACTTGACAGCTGCGGGTTCGGTAAACAGCACTATAAAGTCTTACGATGTAATTACAGTTGCAGCGGGTAAAGACGCTAATTTAACAACTATCGATACAGCAAGATTGGGTGATGTTCAGGCACAAAAAATCAACGTAAAAGGTGATACAATCTTGGTTGACGGTTCAGTAAAAGGCAATACAATAGACATTAATGCTAATGATAAAGTAGTTATCAGACCCGATCACGCCCTTGATGCAAACCACAAAACATACGGTAAAATTGAAGCTGTAAATGACGTTAACATAAAAGCTGAAAATGGTATTCAGGCAACTCAAAACAGCCCATACGGTACAATGATTGCGAGTAAAAACGGAAACGTTGTTTTAACAACAAACGGTGACATTGTTAATCTTGCAGGCGCTGACGCTAAAATATCAGTAGGCGCAAAAGGAAAAGTTGACGCAAAAGGCAACAATATTAACATTCAATTGGCAGATGCTAACGGTAATGTCGGAACTATCGACGCCAAAGGCAATGCTAATATCGGCGCTGACGGTGATGTAAATATTTTGGACAAAATTGCAGGCGGCAACAACGTAACTGTTACAGCTGAAGGGTTTATCCATCAGACAGCGACAAGCAATAATCCGGCTATTATTTCCGGTAAAGATATGAAACTTGTGTCTAACCAAAAAGACGTAGGTGACCCTAATGATTATCTGCAAGTGAAAGTTGGCGGAAAATTAGACGCTAGCGCTCCTAAAGGCGGTGTTTACATAGGCTCTAAAGATAACATTACAATCGGTCAAATTGCAGCAGGGAAAAATGTCGGTATCGAATCTGACGGATACATTCACCAAACGGATTCAGGCACAAGACCTGCAATCATTGCGGGTGAAAACCTTCACCTCTTGTCTAAAACTGATAACGTGGGTGACCCTAACAACTATTTGACTGTGAGTGTCGGTAACAAACTTGATGCAGCAGCTCCTAACGGCGGTGTTTACATCTACGGATACGGAAACCTTACAACAGATAAAGTTGAAGCAGGTAAAGATATCTACATTGGCGGTAATAAAGACATTATAATTCCGCATGACAAAGAAAACGGAAACATAATTGCAGGCGGTAATGTAACAATCGAAGCAGGCGACAATGTAACTAACGGCGGCGGAAGCAATGTAGGCATAGTTGCCGGCGGAGACATCACAATAACTGCAAACACCAATAAAAACACAGGCACTGATGCCGGCCATATCGGTGACCTTCCTTACAATGATTTGAATCACTCAATTAACGTAGCTTTGGGCGGTAATGTCAAAGGCGATGAGCTTGGAATTCCTCAAGGTGATAAAATTATCAACATTCACATTATGGGGCAAAACAATGGCGGGAATGGTAACGGCACCGGTAATGGCGATGACGGATTCAGCTCCGATGACAACAGAGACCAAAGAAACATGAAGTTCCTCACTGATGACAAAGGTGATGAAACAGGTGCAAGAGGTCAAAGACAAGACTTAAGATACAATGTAGCAAACAGCGAATATGTATTCTTAAACTCAGACGCTGACTCAAATGCAAAAGTTGTCGATGTATTGAATATCTCTAAACAAGGTATGCTTGTGGAGACAACAGAAGCCGCAAAACTTGGTGAAACAATGAAAATAAGCATGGATTACAAAGGGCTTCCGTTCACGGTTGAAGGCGAAGTTGTCCGTGTGGATCCTGTAAAAAATACAGCAGGTATCAAATTCAGCAATATAGACCAGTTAACATCTTCTATGATTTTATATCTTGGAATGACGAAAAAATAATAAAACAATAATAGCTAAAAGAGATAAGATGAAAATCTTATCTCTTTTTATTTGCGAAAATAATATTTGAACTTGTTTAACACCTTTTTGTCTGTTATAATTTTTGCAAAAGGAGTTAAGAACTTAATGTCATTTGAGTTTAAAAGACTTGATATTGAAGATGTAATGCTTGTAAAACCTAATGTTTTTGGAGATGACCGCGGATTTTTTCTGGAAAGCTATAAGAAATCAGAATTTGTTTCTAACGGTATCACTACAGACTTTTGCCAGGACAATCATTCAAGGTCGGTTAGAGGTGTCTTGAGGGGGCTCCATTATCAAAAAGCTCCTCATGCGCAGGCTAAGCTTGTCAGATGTCCGAAAGGCAAGATTTTCGATGTTGCTGTGGATATTCGAAAAAACTCTAAAACTTATGGCAAGTGGGTAGGCGAAATTTTAAGCGAAGAAAATAAACACATGTTATTTATACCTGAGGGTTTTGCACATGGCTTTGTTGTTCTCTCTGATGAAGCAGAGCTTTTGTATAAGGCGGGTGCTGAATATTGCGCAGAGGCAGATAGCGGAGTTTTATGGAATGATCCCGAAATTAATATTGATTGGGGTATAGATTTTGAACCGATTTTGAGTGAAAAAGATAAAAAACAACCTTTGTTGAAGGATTTAGAGGAATAATTATGAAAATGCTTGTAACCGGTGGTGCGGGATTTATAGGAAGCTGTTTTGTCCGCCACATTTTAAATACTTACCCTGATTATGAAGTCATAAACCTTGATGCACTTACTTATGCGGGTAATATTGAAAACCTTGATGATTTAAAAGAAAATCCGCGTTACAAGTTTGCGCATGGTAATATTTGCGATAAAAAGCTTGTCAGGGAGCTTGTTTCGGAATCTGATTTTGTGGTTAATTTCGCGGCAGAAAGCCATGTTGACCGTTCTATTACAGGTCCGGAGATTTTTATCGAAACGAATGTGCAAGGTACTTTAAACTTGCTTCAGGCATGTAAGGAAATTGGAATCGAGCGTTACTTGCAGGTCTCAACTGATGAAGTTTATGGAACCCTTGGAAAGACAGGTTATTTCTATGAAACAACTCCTCTTGCTCCGAATTCCCCTTATTCTGCTTCTAAGGCGAGTGCTGATATGCTTGTAAGGGCATATTACGAGACTTATAAACTGCCTGTTTTAACAACTCGCTGTTCTAATAATTACGGACCATACCAATATCCGGAAAAACTCATCCCATTCTTTATTTCTAACCTGTTAAAGGGGGAGAAAGTTCCTGTGTATGGCGACGGAATGAATGTTCGCGATTGGCTTTATGTATATGACCACTGTTCTGCAATAGATACGGTTTTGCATAAAGGTAAAGTGGGCGAAGTATACAATATTGGCGGACACAACGAAAAAACAAACCTTGAAATTACTAAAATTATTCTTGAAACCATGGGCAAAGACGAATCCAGTATAAAATATGTGGAAGACCGTCTGGGACATGACAGAAGATATGCGATTGATAACAAAAAAATCCAAACTGAACTCGGTTGGAGTCCGTCTTTAACGTTTGAAGAAGGTATAAAAATCACTATCGACTGGTATCTTAATAATCAAGAGTGGATAAAATCGATAGAAAACAAAAAGGAATTGGTGTAATGAAAGTTCTTGTAACAGGTGCAAATGGGATGCTGGGGCAAGACTTATGCCCGATTTTGGAAGATATAGGAGCATTTGTTATTGAAACAGACGCCGATAATCTCGATATAACTGATGAAAAACTTGTTGAAGACGCAATATCACAAGTTAAGCCCGATATTGTAATTCATTGTGCAGCTTATACAAATGTTAATGCAGCAGAGGAGGATTTGCAAACCGCTCTACTCGTCAACGAAAAAGGTGCTGAAAATGTGGCAAAAGCTTGTAAAAAACAAGATTGTTTAATGGTGTATATTTCAACAGATTATGTTTTTGACGGAACATCTGAAAAGCCATACAAGCCTGAGGATAAAACCAACCCGATAAATGCATACGGGCTTACAAAATTAAAAGGTGAAGAAGCTGTACAAAAAAATTGCGATAAATACTACATTACGCGTACAAGTTGGCTTTACGGACACCATGGCAAAAATTTTGTTGAGACCATGCTTTCAATGGCAGAAAAGCCGGAGTTAAAAGTAGTCGATGACCAAATTGGTTGCCCTACTTGGACGGTAGAGCTTTCAAACGGAATTTTAAAGCTTATCGGTGCGCAAAAACCATACGGTATTTATCATATTTGCGGAAGCGGTTTTACATCATGGTATGGTTTTGCAAAAGAAATATTTTTGCAGACAGGTTTGGCAGTAAATCTGAAGCCCTGTGCGACGGATGAATTCCCTAGTCCTGCTAAGCGCCCTAAATATAGCGTAATGGATAACGACAAAATCTGTCGTGATTGGAAAGTTGCACTGAAAGATTATTTGTCTCTAAGATGCGATTGATATGTAATTTATAGTAAAGGAGCGGATATGAAAGGAATAATACTTGCAGGCGGTTCTGGTACGAGATTGTACCCTTCTACAATGGCTGTATCCAAGCAGCTTTTACCTGTTTTTGATAAACCAATGATTTATCATCCGATTTCGGTTTTAATGCTTGCAGGTATTCGTGAGATACTTATTATTTCCACTCCGCAGGATTTACCTCAATTTGAAAGGCTTCTGGGCGACGGTTCACAGTTTGGTGTGAAGTTTTCATATAAAGAGCAGCCAAGTCCTGACGGTTTGGCGCAGGCTTTTATCTTGGGCGAAGAATTTTTGCAAAATGACAGTGCTGCCTTAATTTTGGGCGATAATATTTTTTACGGAAAAGGATTTTCCGGGCTTTTGCAAGGTGCAGGAGCAAATGTTTCTCAAAATGGTGGTGCCGCAGTATTCGGATATCAGGTGAAAGATCCTTCACGCTTTGGTGTGGTTGATTTTGACGAGAACGGGCAGGCGCTGTCGATTGAAGAAAAACCATCAGAGCCGAAGTCAAATTATGCGGTTACAGGTTTGTATTTTTATGATAATAAAGTTGTTGAGTATGCAAAGAGCCTTAAACCTTCTGTCCGCGGTGAACTTGAGATTACAGATTTGAATAATATTTATTTAAAAAAAGGCAATCTTAACGTTGAGCTTTTGGGTAGAGGTTTTGCGTGGCTTGATACAGGGACTCATCACTCGCTTTTGCAGGCGTCTGCTTACGTAAGCACAATTGAGGAAAATCAAGGGATAAAAATTGCCTGCCTGGAAGAAATTGCATACAGATTGGGATATATATCTAAAAACGAATTGAAAAAACGTGCTGAGCAATATAAAAACAGCGAGTATTTTCAATATGTTTTAAATATTTTGAAATAATCCTCAATTTCAGATATTTCAATATTTATGTTTTTCAGATCTTCTGCAGCTTTTTTATTGTAATCCAGAAGAAATTCTCTGATTAATTTGCGGCGCTTTGATTGCAATTTCTCAAGCATTTTTTGCACATGATTTGTTTCATGAGCGTTTTTTTCGGCTTTTTGCATTTTAACTCCTGTTTTTTTTTGGGGGGGGGGGCGGGACTTTGTAAGTTTAATACAAAACAGCTAATTTTATATTAAAATTAATAAAAAAATAATAATTTGTTTATTGAAAAATTTTACGATAAAATGCCATTACTGGGAAAGTATATGAAAAAAATTGCTATTGTTACGACTGAAATAAATAATGTCTTTAAAGGCGGCTCCGTCAGTGGTGGTGGAGGTGTTGTAGCGGAGAACTTAATTCGCGAAATAGCCAAGATGCCTGAGACGAAACTAACTATTTTTGTTCAACAAGGGAATAAGTTAAAGATTGAAGGCATAGACATAATTGAAATTCCCCATTGGGCAAACGAGCCTAAATTCCTTGTGGAAGTTGATAGAATAATCAGAAAATCTGATTTTGATATTATTTTGTCTTTGAATTTCGACAGGATGTATAAAAATCCGATTCTGCAATGTCACTCATTTCAGCACAGATGTGATTCCACTTCAGGTATAGAACAAATTATAAAATGGTTAGTTAGTACCAAAAAGATTGCATATCAAAGAAATATGTTCAAAGAGGCGTCCAAAAGTTCAAAATTTTTTGCTATGTCAAATATAATTAAAGAGGATTACGTAAATACTTTTAATTTGAACCCCGATAATGTTCATGTCGTTTATCCTGCCTGTAAGCAGGTCTTTGACGAGTACCCGATAATGTCTGATGATGACAAAATTACATTCGGCGTTGTAGCAAACAGTGCCTTGAATAAAGGCGGACATTTGTTTGTGTTTGCTCTTGGAATAATGAAAATGACCGGATTTGATTTTAATCTCAAAATGATTTCTCCTAAATATGACAAAGATATTTTGATGAAATTTTTGGTTAAGGTTTTCAGACTTGAGGAAAGAACGGAAATTTTTCCGGCGCAAAAAAATATGCTGGATTTTTATTCTAAAATAAGTTGTTTGGCTCTACCGTCTAAAAACGAAGCGTTCGGACTTGTTGTGCTTGAAGCTATGTCGCTGGGAATCCCTTGTATCGTTTCCTCAACCGCAGGGGTTGCAGAAATAATTGACGAAGAGAAAAATGGTTTTATTTTCCGCAGAAATTCGTTCAAAAACCTTTTGGATACTTTAGAACAAGTTATACATATTTTCCAAAATGATTTTGAGCGTTATAAAAAATATTCTTTCAACGCATACGAAACTTCAAAAGATTTTACATGGCAAAAATTTGCTCTAAATATCGTAAATAAGTTTTGATACAATTTTTTTGAAATCGACCGTGTCGACAATGGCATAGCTTTCAACTGCATCAAGACTTCTTAGTAGCCCCCTGTATGAATTAAGCCCGATAATTTTATCGGCATATTCTTTCGAAGCTACCTGCGATTTGTGAAAATTTATCATTTTTTTCTTGGATTCAACAACACTGCTTATATCTACATAATATTGAGGCATGTTAATAGTTGACCAAACCTCATAATAAGCTATTTTTACATTTCGCTTGTGTTTAGCTGTTTTGAGAAGTCTTTCAAGCAGAATACTTACCGCTTTGTGGTCTTTGTGCTGGTCAAAGATATAGGGAATAAAAATGTAATCGTAGTTCGAAATATCAATTGTTTGAAATTTATCCCAGCCTTCAATAATTTTTTTATCTTTTAAGTCCAACATTTTGTAATTAACGCCCGCAAACTCCATAGCATTTTTCATTTCCAGGGAGCGAATATCATCAGGGACGCCGTGTGTAAGGCAGATTACGTCGAATTTTTCGGGGTATAAGCTCATAATTCCCCCGCAGCCGATACTTTCATCGTCAGGGTGAGGGGCGATTATCAAATATTTTTCATTTTCTTGGAATACAAGCGGAAGCGGCTTAATATTCATTGAAAAAAATGGGTTAAACACCCTGTTTATAAGTTTTTTGTATAAATTTTTTGCGAAAAACTTTTTCATACATTGATTTTACTATAAAATTATAAAAATTCATCTTTGTGCTAAAATGACCTTATATAGGTATAAGGATTATTAAATGAAATTAAAAGATACAACATCAGAGCGTGCATTTAGTTATGGCTGGCTTACTTCCAGAATTTATAAGTATATAAAACCTTTTTTGTTCAGAGCAATATTAGGTATCTTGGTGGCGATTCCTGTCGGAGCGCTTGACGGTGTTGTTGCAATATCGCTTCGCCCATATATGGATAATGTTTTAGACAAGCAGCCTCTTGTTATTTGGAATTATACCGTTCCTTTTGATATTGGATATTACATTCCTTTCGCAATTGTGTTTTTTGCTGTTGTGCAGGGGCTTTTAAAGTATTTAAATAATTATCTTACGGACTGGACCAGCCAAAAGATTACCATGGCGGTTAAAAAAGATCTTTTTTCAAGATTGGTCAATATGGATACAAAATTTTATGATAATAACTCTTCGGGTATCGTTTTGACCAGATTTTTTGGGGACCCTGACACTGCGTCGAGAGGTATTGTTGAAAAATTAAAAGATATTTTGACAAACGGGTTTAGCGCTTTGGCGTTAATCGCAGTTATGCTTTTCAACTCCTGGAAATTAGCGCTTGTGGGCGTTGTTGTTCTTTGTTTTGCGTTTACGCCGGTATTGCTTATAAGAAAAAGAATTAAAAAAGTTTCTAACGAAGGTATGGTTATTGGTGGAAATATCACAACCAATTTTGTTGAAACATACTCGGGCAACAGAGTAATGACCTCGTATTGCTTGCAGGAAAGACAAAAAGGAATTTTCTCAAAAGAAGTTGATGATGCATTTAATATTAACATGTCGTTGGTAAAAAGAGTCGGCTGGATGTCGCCATTAATGTATTTGATTGCGTCTTGTGGAATTGCGTTTGTTTTGTGGTACGGTACGAGCTTGGTTGAGCATGGTGATATGACAAAAGGTGCGTTATTATCATTTGTTACATCGCTGCTGCTTCTTTACAAGCCGATTAAAACGCTTGGAAATGTTATGACAGAGCTTCAGGTGATTTTTGTTGCTATGGGTCGTGTATTTGAGCTATTTGACATAGAGCCTGAACTCAAGGACAAGGAAAATGCAATTGAAGTTTCTTCTATGGAAAAAGGTATAGCGTTTAATGATGTTTGCTTTGAATATTTAGAAAATCAACCTGTATTGAAGCACATAAATTTAAGTATTAAAAAAGACGAAACGATTGCAGTTGTAGGTAATTCCGGCGGCGGCAAAACTACCTTGGTTAATCTTATTCCGCGTTTTTACGATGTAAAATCAGGTTCAATTGAAATCGATGGTGTGGACGTAAGAGATATCAAGATGGAGTCGCTTCGTTCTAATATAGCCGTTGTTTTTCAGGACAATTTCCTTTACTCGGGAACAATAAAAGAGAATATTCTTATGGGAAATCCGGACTCTTCGGAAGAAGATATAAACAAAGTTGTTGAGTTAGCTCATCTTTCGGATTTTCTGGCAACTCTGCCGAATGGTATTGAAACAGTACTTGGTGAACGTGGGACAACACTTTCCGGCGGACAAAGACAGCGTGTAGCTATTGCTCGTGCAATGCTTAAGAATTCACCAATTGTAATTCTTGATGAAGCAACATCTGCACTTGATAATAAATCAGAGGAAATTGTTCAAAAAGCATTGGACAACTTAATGCAGAACAAAACGGTATTTGTTATTGCTCACCGTCTTTCTACTATCAAGAATGCACATAGAATTGCTGTTATCAATGACGGACAGCTTGTTGAACTCGGTTCTCATGATGAGTTGATGACAATCAACGGCGGTCAATACAGGCACCTTTATGAAATGCAGTTTAGAAAGCAAGATGAGGCTGTTGGGGCATAATGGCAGAAGAAATGCTTATGTCGTTGGCTCAATATGTGAGCGAAAAGCGCGAACAAGTCGGACTTTCGCAAACAGGGCTTGCAAAAAAAACTAATCTTACTGTAAAAATGATTGAAGATATAGAAAGTGGTAATGAACTTTTTTTAGCGACTTCTATTAGGCAAAAACTTGCTAAAGGTCTTAAAGTAGAACCTTATGAAATAAAAAAATATGAAAAAACAGTCGATGTTTCGTTGATTTCGGATGCACAATATCTTGAAGATTTAAAAATAAAAATTTTGGCTGGCGAAGGCAATGAGTGTGTTTGTCCTGTATGCGGCAGCAAATTAGATACAAGAATTGCAAAAATGTATGATCTTGAAGATAAATTAATGCTTCATCCTAAGGCTCACTGTATAAAATGCCCTTTTCAAATTCGATAGATTTGGATTGCACCAATCGCCCAAATCTGCTAATATATGAAAAGAGCAAATGAAATTTTATGGAGAAGTGTGAAAAATGGCTAAAGTATTGAGTTTTGTCGGGGGGGGGGCAAGCCCTAAAAGATAGAAGTGATAAAAAATTCACTTTTTTCGAAAAAATTAATTTTGATAGCCTCGATTTAATAATTTTACCTTCTAAAAAAGGTTTTTCTGTTGCTGAGGCAATGATTACATTGCTGATTGTGAGTGTTGCATTGGCTGCAATGGCGCCGATGATGACCAAAAAAATGAAAACTTCAACAAGTGGTGATTGCAAGTGGATTTATACAATTAACGGCACTGATATAAACCGTCGGGGTGGTAAAGTAGGTATAGGTCTTGGTACTCTGGCTAATCCGGGTGCGAAACTTGAAATCCGTGGCGAGAATGAAATTGTTGTCAGTGTTAGCGCGCCTGAAAATACAAATTCTAATATTTTAGAAATAAAAAAGGGTGACAAACGGCTTGCTTACATGACGCCTGAAGGTTATTTTATAATCAATGATGCTGTAGATATAATTAATTCTGAAACTCCTGCTTGGAACCCTCTGACAACATATGCAAGTCCCGGTGCAGCAAATTGGAGAAATGCTCTTCAAAGAGACGGCGGCATATATATAAACTCTACTTCGAATCATACAGTATGGAGTGTTACGCAGGGAGGAAAGCAGACTTCGTGGATAAATTCAGACGGAAGCTCATCATTTGCCGGTGTGCCAAAAGGGACAATTGTACTTTGGAGCGGCGGATTTGATAATATACCTTCAGGCTGGGCGCTTTGTAACGGGCAAAACGGCACTCCTGATTTAAGAAATCGATTTGTTGTGGGTGCCGGTTGGAATTATAGCCCCGGTCAAACCGGAGGTGCGGATTGGGTAACTCTGACTGTGGAGCAAATGCCGAGCCATAATCATGGTGTTATGGAGTATGCGGGTCGCGGCAGTGAATCAAGAAATCATATAACTTCTGCTACTAATGATTGGTCAAGCGGTCAGACTACTTATGCAGGCGGCAATCAGGCACACGAAAACAGACCTCCGTTCTATGCATTAGCTTACATTATGAAACTTTAATTTTTCATTCCAGATAATTAATTTTTCCTTAATTTTCTCCAAAATTGACAGATTTCGTTGTATAAAGAGATAGTAGATTAGTGAAATTAGTTAAAAAGGAGACACAATCATGGCAATTAGACCTCTAATGGACAAATTGGTTATTAAAGTTATTGATGATACAGAACAAACATCGGGTGGGATTTTTATTCCTGATTCTGCAAAAGAAAAACCGCAAAAAGGTGAAGTAATTGCAGTTGGACCAGGCAAATTGCTTGAAGACGGAAAAAGAGAAGAAATGGACGTTAAAGTTGGTGAAATCGTTCTTTATGCTAAATATGCGGGAACAGATATCAAATTGAACGATCAAATGCTTAAAATCCTTTCTGTTAAAGATGTTTTGGGTGTATTAGAAGGCTAATTTATTAAGGAGATTATAGAAATGGCAAAAAGAATTGTATTTGACGAAGAAGCACGTAAAAGCCTGATGAAAGGTATTGACGCGGTTGCTGACGCGGTTAAAGTAACTATCGGTCCTAAAGGACGTAACGTAATATTAGAAAAAAAATTCGGCGCACCTCAAATCGTTAATGACGGTGTGACTATCGCAAAAGAAATCGAACTTGAGAACGGTTTGGAAAATGCGGGCGCTCAATTGTTGAAAGAAGTTTCTTCAAAAACAAATGATGTAGCTGGTGACGGAACCACAACGGCTTCTGTTTTGGCACAGGCTTTGGTACGTGAAGGTTTGAAAAACCTTACAGCGGGCGCTAATCCTATCGGTATCAAACGCGGTATGGACAAAGCGGTTTCAGTTGCGGTTGAAGAAATCAAAAAAATGGCACAACCTGTTAACTCTAAAGAGTCTTTGTCGCAAGTTGCAACAATTTCAGCAGGTAACGACAAACTTATCGGCGATTTAATCGCTGACGCTATGGATAAAGTCGGACACGACGGCGTTATCACTGTTGAAGAATCGAAATCAACAGGCACAACATTGAAAGTTGTTGAAGGTATGCAGTTTGATAAAGGCTACATTTCACCTTACTTTGTTAACGACCCTGAGAGGATGGAAGCTGTTCTTGAGGACGCTTATGTTCTTTGTGTTAACAAAAAAATCAACCTTATCGCTGATTTGGTTCCCGTTTTGGAACAAGTTGCGCGTGACGGCCGCTCATTGTTGATTATCGCGGAAGACGTTGAGGGCGAAGCTCTCGCAACTCTCGTTGTAAACACGATGAGAAAAGTTTTGAGAGCGGTTGCTGTTAAGGCTCCGGGTTTTGGCGACAGAAGAAAAGCTATGCTTGAGGATATCGCTATTTTGACTGGCGGCGAAATGTTCACGGAAGAACTCGGTATCAAACTTGAAAATGTTACTGTTCAAATGATGGGTAAAGCAAAACGCGTTACCGTTACTAAAGAAAACACTACAATCGTTGTCGGCAATGAAAGCAAAACAGCGGTTGCAGAAAGAGTTAAATTAATCAAAAAACAAATTGAAATGTCTGACTCTGAATATGATAAAGAAAAGCTTCAAGAGCGTCTCGCTAAACTTTCCGGCGGTGTTGCTGTTATCGAAGTAGGCGCGGCTTCAGAAGTTGAACTTAAAGAAAGAAAATTGAGAATTGAAGACGCTTTGAATGCGACAAGAGCTGCCAAAGAAGAAGGAATTGTTCCGGGCGGCGGAGTTGCTCTTATCAGAGTTCTTCAAGCTATGATTGAAAAACAAAAAGTCTGCACATCGCAAGAATGCGCAAACATGTCTGACGACGAAAGAATCGGCGTGAAGATTTTGATGGAATCGCTCCACATTCCTCTTTACTTAATCGCTAATAACAGCGGTGTTAAGGGTGAAGTTGTTGTTGAAGAAGTTAAAAAACTTCAAGGTGCAAACGGATACGACGCGATGAACGACAAGTATGTTGATATGCTTGCTTCAGGTATCGTAGATCCTGCGAAAGTTACGCGTTCAGCTCTTGAAAACGCTGTATCTGTTGCGTCAATGTTGTTGACAACAGAAGCTGCCGTGGTTGAGATACCTGAGCCGAAGTCTGCTCCGTCTATGCCTGATATGGGCGCAATGGGCGGTATGGGCGGCATGATGTAATCAACTGCTTTAACGCAAAATTTAAAACTCCCGATTTCGTAAGATTTTGGGAGTTTTCTATTTTACAGATTAAGCTTTGTAAATTTTTTCCGAAAAATATAATAGTAAAAAAAATTACGCGGTTTAGTTTTTGTGCATGAAAATTAATTATCCCCCGGTAAATCCTAATCTTTTTAACGAAAAAACTAAAAATGGCGGTCCGTCATTTGGCAGTTTGTTGCGAGCGAGTCCGGGACGATATATAACAACGAGTTCTTTTTATCGTGATTCGAAGGCTCTTTTATGTGTTGCTGATAATCTGCAACATTCGTTTCCGCGCGGTGCGACGGTTTTGGATTATGCATGCTCTAATGGAGAAGAGGCAATTTCGTTGTTTACAATGTTGAATGACCGTGCAAAATTTTCAATTATTGGAGTTGATCCGTGCCGTGATGTTATAAATTTAGCTAAAAAAGGAGTCCATTCTGTATTTTCAGGCTATAGTGATTCTTTTTTATTGAAAAATTCTCGAGATATTACAGATTGTCAGCAGCGGCGGTTGCGTGATTTATTTTATTCTGTGATGGAACCGGCTCCGGAACCGAAAAAACCTTTGAACTTTGGATTGTTTTTTATTCACTTGCGTGATTCAATGGATGACTTTATTCAAAGATATGTAAAAATTAAAGATGAATTTAATGGGAAATTACAGTTTAAAATCGGGAATATAAAAAATATTAATAAAGTTCAAACAGACGGTGATGTTGGTGCAATTCTTTTTCGTAACGCTTTTTACCACCTTATGAGCGATAATACGCAGGATTTTTTTGGAAAAAAAATACATTATCGTTTCTCTGAAACAGTTGATAAAGATAAAGTTGCGGCGCGAATTATAAAAAAAGTCGGAGATAAACTTTCTGTGGGCGGGACTTTTTCGATTGGAGAGCACATAAATGACCATATCTTCTTAGCAAATAGATTTGTTCCTGAAAATAGAACTTTTAACCTAAGTGAGTCACCTTTTTACAACTCGGATATGACATTGGTTCATGATATAAAACTTATGGGCTCCCCTATTTGCCATGCTATGAAAGAGGATGGACGATTTGAAATAATGCAATACTCTGATGTAGCTTATCACAATGTGTCGATGAGGTGTCCAACGGTTTGGAAAAAGATTAGAAATTAATCATTATTTTTTGCAGTCAATTGATAAACAGCGTTTTTATTCACATTAAACAGTGACGAAAGAATTACCGAAATATCTTTTGCAGAATATCCTTTTGTCGTTAAAATTTTAATTTTTTCTTCCAGATCAGCAGAGCTAAATTTTTCTTCGGGCTTTTTGTAGAGCATGACAACAATTTCACCCTTTGGTTCTTTGGCTTTGAAGTGAGCAGTTAATTCTTCGGCGCTTCCGACACGAATTTCTTCGTAAATCTTTGTAAGTTCGCGTCCTACTGCGGCTTTTGCGTCCGAGCCGCGTAGTTTTGTAATGTTTTCAAGGGTTTTTACAAGTCTGTTGGGAGATTCGTAAAATATTAAATCAACGTTGGAATATTTGGTAAAAACTTTTTCTTGTTCAGAGTTCGTACGTCCGATAAACCCGTAAAATGCGTAGTCTTCGTCTTCTTTTTGAACTGCGGATAAGAATGTTGAGACAGCACACGCCCCGCTTATCGGTGAAACTTTTATTCCTTTTTTATAAAGCTCGTTGACTAAAACTCTTCCCGGGTCTGACACACAAGGAGTTCCTGCGTCGGATATGAGGGCAATTTTCATTCCGCTTTCCAAATCTGAGACAATTCTTTCTAATTGTTCTTTTTCGTTGAATTTGTGGTACGCAATGAGCTTGTTCGAGATTTCAAAGCGCGATAAAAGCTTGCTGCTAACGCGTTTGTCTTCGCAGAGGATATAATCAGACTCTTTTAGAGTTTTTACGGCGCGAGGTGTCATGTCGTCAAGATTGCCTATGGGCGTTGCGACAGTGTATAAAATTCCTGCCATTATGTGAAACTCAATCTCTTTCTTGATAAAATAGGGTTAGTCGTAAATCCGCTAAGGGTCTTGTAAATCCCTGTTTCGAACAAAACTTTATCAACGCAGGGCGTAGTGTTTGTAATGTGAAGTTCGGCATTATTAAACAGTGCCAGTTTCTGCAAATCAAGCAGCGTGTAGAGGCTTTTTAAATTAAAATCCTGCACATCAGAAAAATCAAGGTTAATATGCTTGTTTTCTTCGATGTGAAGCGAGTTTAGGAGTGTTTTATCCTCAAATAATTTATTTGCAAAAATAGTATCCATAAAATTTAAAGTCTCTTTCCCTGTGCCTTTACTATACCTTAGCAAACTGTTTTCAAAAATCGTTTGAGCGGAGGATTTTGAGTGAGGAGGAGAGGAGATTTTTTCTCCTACTCACGCAAAAAGACTACTATGTTTGGATTAGAGGGATTGACGAGATGAAAATCTTACTGCTGCAATAGGATACAGCTGCTTATAGACCAAAAGGTTTAGACCGATAAATACACCCTTTTCTTCGCTAAATTAAACCTTAATGTCGATGAGTCCTCCTCCAAACAGAGGTAATATCAATAGTGTGAAAGAACGAATTGTATTCATCGTGTAAATATAAAAACTTTAGGGGGAGTAAATGAGAAGAATCGGAGAATTCAAAAAGAAAGCAAGAATTATTCTTGTTGATGACAATTTCGATCACTTGTCAGGAGTGAGAGAGCTTATTGATTTGGAAAGCAATTTTGATGTTATTGCGACAGCAACAAATGCTAACGTTGGTATTTCGTTAATCAAAAAATACCGTCCTGATATCGTCCTTATGGACATCAATATGCCTGAAAAAGACGGTCTTTCCGCTATTCAGGAAATTGAAAAATTGGAATTGGGCGTAAAAGTTATTGCGCTTACAGGATATGATGATCCTGATTTGATTTTCCGCGCAATGAAAATCGGTGCTAAAGGCTATATCTTAAAAACTATGGCATCTGCACAATTAATCTATGCAATCGAAGAAGTTGCTAACGGAAAAATCTATTTGCCGTCTGCATTATCTTCAAGATTTTTCGATTACTTCCAAAAATCATTCAAAGAGGAAGCAAACGAAATTTCAGACGAAGACAACCTTCTTACATACCTCACGGCTCGTGAAGAAGAAGTGTTGGAGCTTTTGACTCAAGGCGTCACTTATAAAGGCGTTGCAGCTCAATTGTTCATCTCTGAAACAACTGTTAAAACTCACGTTAACAATATTTTCCAAAAATTACAGGTTAACGACAGAACGCAAGCTGTCTTGTACGCTTTAAACAACGGCTTTGGCAGCAAAAGAAGAATGAAAGTTGCAATTTAGGGAGCAGCTTTTAAACTCAGCATAGCTGAAAGATTAGGGATATGAAAAAATTCAAGCCAAAGAAAAATCTTCTCAAAGATTTTATATTTAACAACGAAATGAAACAAGCGAGTGAGCAAACTGTAAAAAGTTTGCTCCGCTCGATAGTTGAGCCTGTTATTGAGAGCAATTCCGAGGGAGTTGTTCTTGTAAGGCTGTTCGATACAAAAGGGCTTGACGGATTATTAAAGAGACTCGAGTTTTCTAAGGCAGGAATTTATTTCTACTCTGATATGGGCGAAAATGTTGTAAATGTGGCTGAAGAAGATATCTGGGAAAAAACAGAATTTGCAATCGTGCTTGCACCAAGATACTGTGCGGCTTTGGTGTGGGATTACAGCGAATCAGAGATTGAAGGTTATACAAATATTAATTTTTACCTGAATACGCGTAGAATTCAGGAAATTTTAAAGCTTGTTATAGACAATTCACGCATAGATTTTATGCCTGATGTAGAGCCGTATTCTCTTGAGAGACGGGAAAACGAACTTATGTGCGACGCGCTTTACAAGGTGGTGGATTGTTTAAATGACGCTGTTTTGGAGAGACATATTACGGCGGAAACAGGTGCTGTAAAAGTTGAAAAACCTGCTTGTGCAGAACTTTCAGATGATGTGAAAAAGATTATACACGAAATCAGAAATAATACTGCTGTTGTAAATCTTCACGCAAGAATTATTGAAAAAAGAGCAGAAAAAATTGAAAGTGAAGAAACTGATAAAATTTTGAAGGCTAAAGAAGTTATTGAAAAAGCCTCAAAAACAGTTAATGTGCTGCTTGAAGATTTGAGATGCAAATGCGAAACAAAAAAACAAACTTTGAATGTAAAAGATTTGGCGGAAACAGTTATCGAACTTTCTGAGCCGAAGCTTTTGGAAAAAAATATAAATGTAGAGACAGATTTGAAAAATATCGACGTTTCGGTTGATGAGACGCGAGTTTTAGGCGTGTTATTAAATATAGTAAACAACGCGGTTTATGCCCTAAATAAAAATGGTAAGTTAATGGTAAAAAATGCCGTAAACGCGGATGGGACAGTATCTTTGTTCGTGGAAAACAACGGTGAGGCAATTCCTGACGAGTTTCAGGAAAAAATTTTCGAGGAAGGTTTCAGTACAAAAAAAGCGGACGGAGGCTCAGGACTTGGGCTTGGTATTGCTAAAGCCTCGATGAAAACTATGGGTGGAGACTTAAAATTGGTCAGCTCAGGGACTGGTTCAACAATTTTTGAGATTAAAATGCAAGAAGCGGAAGGAGGACAAAAATAATGGATATGCTTACAAACAGAGCTATGGATGTGGCGAAACTCGCGCTTGACGGGCTTATACAACGTCAGCAAGCAATCGCTTCCAACACTGCAAACGCCATGACGCCTAACTATCAGCGTAAGGACATTGTTTTTGAAGACCAATTGCAAGCAATGCTTCAAAAAGATGACGAAAAACAAAGTATAAAGGCAATAAACAGCGCATACTATGCCCATTCAAGCCTGGATACTGTTTCACCCGTTAAAGATTTGACGTTATTGAACCAAAACAGCTTTGACGGTTACAAACCTGAAATTATTCAAGATTATTCCGGAATGAACCCTGAAACGGGCAATAATGTCAATGTTGAGGCAGAAATGATGGATATGGCAAAGGCAGGTTTGCAATACAACACACTGGCGACACTGGAAGGCAGAATGTTCCAGCAAATGTCCGAAGTAATTAAGAGTGGAGGGTAATTAGATGAGTTTTAACGTATTTGATGTTTCTGCGACGGGAATGTACGCGCAAAGACTGAAAATGGACACAATTTCAAGCAACGTAGCAAACGTTAATACTACTCGCAACCCTGACGGTTCGCCGGGTGTATACGTGAAAAAAGACGTGACTTTCAAGGCAATTTATAATGATAAATTGTCAAATTCGGCTCCTTCGTTTCCAAATGGGAGCCACCAGGCGCGTTACAGCCAAAACAGCGGGCAAATGTTCTTGTCAGGCGGGGTTTCGTTTGATGAGCAAAATCTGGCTCAAGGTGTTGGTGTAGCAGAAATTGCCGACGCAAAGGATCCGTTCAAGACTGTTTATGACCCGTCTCATCCGGATGCAGATGTTGAGGGTTATGTGAAGCTTCCTAATGTAAATATTGTGGAAGAAATGGTCGGAATGATTTCGGCTTCACGTGCTTATGAAGCAAACGCAGCCGCAGCGGAAACAACTAAAGCAATGCTTCAGTCTGCTCTCAAAATTTAACGATAAATCGAGGTAATTATGGTACAAGGTTTAGGTAACGGTTTTATAGGTTCAAATTCAATCAGCGACTTTAACAGAGTCTTTAATTCACAGCTGCAAAATGTGGATAAGGGGTTTGATCAAGCTTCTATGACGAATTTCGATGAAATTCTCGAGGCTAAAAACCAAGAGGCGCGTATTCACATGGCTAATCCTTTGAAAACAGGGATTGAAATAAACGCCGGAAATGTGAATATTCCTAATTTTGATACTTCTTCCGTAAACGGTATTCAAACTGCGGATAATATAACTTCTGTGCAGAAAGTTCACTCAAATTCAGAAGTAGCAAATACTATGAACCATTTTTCGAGCAGCTTTTCAGACGGATTGAGTAATATAAACGCAAAACAATTAGACGCGCAAGGTGCGGTTGAAACTCTTGCTGCGGGCGGAGATATAAGCGTGCATGAAGTTATGATTGCGGCGGAAAAAGCGAATCTTTCCATGCAAATGGGCTTGCAATTAAGAAACAAAATTCTTGCGGCTTACAACGAACTCTACAATGTTCGAATATAGTCAGGATTTGAGAGCAGTCAAGAGTTTAAGCAAACGTTACATATTTGAAACGTACATAAAATAAATATATAGTATTATTATCAATCATAAGGGATAAAGTCTTGAACAACAATTATTTTAAGTTAATATTGGAAGATTTGAAGAAATTATGGAGTGGGTTGGATATCGGACAAAAGTTCGGGCTCACTGCTCTTGTTGCAATTACCCTTGTTGCTGTTACTTTTCTGGTTATGAAATCAACAGAGCCTAACTGGTCTGTTTTATATTCGGATTTGAGCGAATCGGATGTTGTTTCGGTATCTGAAAGTTTGAAAAAGAGCGGATATCCGGTAAAAGTCAGCAAAGATAAAAAAGCCGTTCTTGTCCCTTCAAATATGCAGGATGACTTGAGACTTTATGTTGCTGAAAATGACCTTATTCAAGATAAAACGCAGGGTTTTGAGTTGTTAGACGGCTTGGAGCTTGGTTCTACAGATTTTAAAAATCAATTGACAAAACAAAGAATTTTTCAGGGCGAATTAACCCGTTCAATTGAAAGAATAAACGGTGTTTCTAAGGCTAGAGTTCAGATTGCAGAGCCGGAGCGTTCTGTGTTCTCGGATAAAGACGAGGCGCCTACTGCTTCTGTAATGCTTATTCTTGAGCCCGGCTATCGGATGAAAACAGAGCAGGTTAAGGCTATTAAAAATCTTGTTGCTTATGCTGTGCCCAGAATGACGCCTGACAGAGTGTTTTTGACAGACCAAAGCGGAAACAGTTTGACTGATGAAGTCGGAAAAAATTCGGGTGACATAGAAAGCTATAAATCAAATGTAGAAACGCAGACAGCGAAGAAAGTTCAGTCAGTTTTGGAGAAAATTGTCGGAAAAGGCAACGTTTCCGTTCAAGTCAGCGCAGATATAGATTTTAATTCGGCAAAAGCAACTATTGAAAGCTATATTCCTGTTGACGGTAAAACTGAGGGTGTTTTGACTTCGTCTCAAAGCGAAACGGAGCTTTATGACAATCCAAACTCTTCTGCGGCTTCTTCTGCGGCGACAACTACAGCAACAGAAGCTGCTCAAAAGAAAAATTTAAACTATCAAAAGCAAAAAAATCTTACAAATTACAGTGTTTCTAAGGAAATTAAACAGGTTATCTACGCGCCGGGCTCAATTAAGAGAATGACTATCGCGGTGGCGGTTAACAAAATACTTACAACTCAAGAGAAAAAAGAATTGAACGAGCTTGTTGTTTCTGCAAGCGGCGTTGATGCGAACAGAGGCGATGCAGTTACGATTTCCAGTTTGCAATTCTCGGGCTTGGCAGAAGAGCAGGCGGCGCAGGCTAACCTTGATAAAGAAGTGAAAAGTGCTTCTGCATTGAAAATGTGGCTTAACGAAATTGCACCTATGCTGGTTATTCTTATTCTCGGTTTGGCTGCGATATTCACATTCAAATCTTTGTTCAAAGGTGTCGGTTCATCGGCAGTTGCATATTTGCCGCAGGAAGATATGGGCGGCGGGGCTGAATACGAGCATTATCCAAGTATTAAAGACGAGCTTGGCGACTTGTCCGATATCGAGTCTCTGCCTCAGCTTGAGGCGAAGCTTGATCCTGAACTCGAGCGTATCAAAAACGATTTGAACGAAACTATCTTGAACGACACGGCGGAAGCTACCAGATTATTGATTTCTTATATTAGGGATTAAAAATGACACAACCTCAATCAACAGTGAATTTTGACTATATGACACCGACGCAGAAGGTAGCGGCGCTTATGATTGCGCTTGGTCCCAGCACGGCGTCAGAAATCATGAAAAATATTACCGACGAAGATTTGCTTGAGCAAATCACGTTCGATATTGCGAGTTTGAACAAGATTCCGACTGATATTTTAAACGGTATTTTAGAAGAGTTTCATACAATTTTTTTAGCAAGTGACTACCTTCAATCAGGTGGTATGAACTATGCACAGACTCTTTTGGAGAAGGCTTACGGTCCTGATAAAGCGGGTAATATCTTGGACAGATTAGTTACGTTGATGAATACCAACCCGTTCCAGTTTTTTAATGACGCAGACCCTTCTCAGCTTGCGACATCGTTTCAAAATGAAAATCCGCAGCTTATTGCGTTGATTTTGGCGTATTTGAAACCAGAGCATTCGGCAAAAGTTTTAAATTTCCTGCCTTCAAGCGTTCAGGCTGCTGTTGCTATAAAAATTGCGGATATGAATACCACTAACCCTGAAATTCTTGCGGAAGTCGAGAAAATTGTAGAAAGCAAATTCTCTTCTCTGGTTGTTCAAGACTTCTCTAAAACGGGTGGTGTTTCTTCGTTGGCTAACATCTTGAACAGGGCAGACAGGGCGACAGAACGTAATGTTATTGAGCTTTTGGAAGTTCAAAATCCTGAACTCGCTGAAGAGGTTCGTGAGTTGATGTTCGTATTTGAAGATATTATCAAGATTGAAGACAGAGATATTCAGCGTGTGCTTCGTGAAGTTGATACAAAAGACCTTGCGATGTCTCTTAAAGGTGCCAGAGAAGATATTAAAGATAAAATTATGCGCAACATGTCCGAAAGAGCGCAAGCAATGCTTTCCGAGGATATGGAATACATGGGACCTGTCAGAGCTAAGAGCGTTCAAGAGGTTCAGACAAAAATTGTCAGCGTAATCCGAACTCTTGAGGCTGCGGGTGAAATATTTATTGTCAGAGAATCTCAAGAGGATGAGTTAATTGAGTAGAATCGATAGCGGAAAGGTTAATCTGGGTTCCTCTTTTGTCCTTAGCACAAGCGATGCTGATCTTAGAGCCCAAGAAATTGTCAGCGCAAAAAAAATTGCGGCTGAAACAGTTGCTCGCGCTCAAGCTCAGGCACAGCAGATTATTGATGAAGCTAAACAACAGGCTGCTAAATATATTGAAGATGCAAACGCAAAGGCAAACGGCGATGTTGATGAAATAACGGAGCAAGCCCGACAGGAAGGTTTTGCGAAGGGTTACGAAGAGGGGCATGCTCAAGCTCAGCAGGATTTGATTGCGCAAATTGAAAATCTTGATAAATTTACTGCTTCTGAGTTTGAAATCAAAAAAAGAATTATAAAATCAGCGCATAATGACATTGTGAATTTAATTATTTCAATTTCTGATAAAGTATGCCATAAAAAACTGGATATAGATCCTGAGGTATTATGTTGCATTGTAAAATCTGCCGTAAATGAGCTTAAAGACAAGGAAGCGGTTACTTTAATCGTTAATCCGAATATGGCTCAGAAAATCTATGATATTTCTGAAACATTAAAAAATGATATTTTGTCTTTGAACTCTATAAAAATTATCGAAGATGTAAGTGTCTCGGAAGATGGCGCTATTGTAGAATCTATCAGCTCTCGCGTGGACAGCAGAGTGTCGGCGCAGATTGATGAAATAGCGCAAAAACTGCTTGTTGGTTTGCAATCGGTTGCAGAAGATGAATTGGTGGCGGAAACTGAGTCTGGAGCTCAATTTGAAGGCGGTCAAAATGATGAATCTCTCGAGATATAACGAAATTATTGATAAAACGAACCCTCTTCGACCTTTGGGTAAAGTAATCCAAATTATCGGGCTTATTATTGAGGCTGACGGACCGGAAGGAAGCATTGGTGATTTGTGCTACATTTACACCAAAAACGAGGATTCGCCGATTTCTGCTGAAATTGTAGGTTTTAAAGAGGATAGAATTCTTCTTATGCCTCTGGGCGCTATGGATGGATTAAGACCCGGCGCTGATGTTATAAATACAGGTTCTTCGATGAAAATTCAGGTCGGCCCCCAGCTTATGGGAAGGGTTTTGGACGGACTCGGAAGGCCGATTGATAATCTGGGTGAAGTAAATTCACAAGCCTTATACTCCACGCAGGCAGATCCTATAAATCCGCTAAAACGTTCTCTTATCCGTGAACCGTTGTCTTTGGGTATACGTTCGGTAGATGGATTTATGACAATCGGAAAAGGTCAGCGTGTAGGGATATTTGCGGGTTCAGGGGTTGGAAAATCCACTACACTCGCGATGATGGCAAAAAATACCGGTGCGGATTTGAACGTTATTGCTCTTATCGGTGAGCGTGGGCGTGAGGTTAGAGAATTTATAGAAACTACTATGGGCGCAGAGGGTATGAAACGCTCAATTGTAGTTGCTGCGACCAGTGAGCAGCCTTCCTTGGTTAAGATTAAGGCAGCTTTTGTCGCAATGGCGATTGCGGAATACTTCAGAGACCAGGGTAAAGACGTTTTGTTTATGCTGGATAGTGTTACGCGTATTGCAATGGCTCAACGCGAAGTTGGACTTGCGGTCGGTGAGCCTCCTGCTACACGCGGTTATACGCCGTCTGTGTTTGCACTTATGCCGAAACTTTTGGAGCGGGCAGGAAGCAATGAAAAGGGCACAATTACAGGGCTTTATACGGTTTTGGTCGAGGGTGATGACTTTAACGAACCGATTTCGGATACGGCAAGAAGTATCTTGGATGGTCACATTATGCTTTCGAGAGACTTGGCGCATAAAAACCACTATCCTGCCGTAGATGTTCTGCAAAGTGTTTCAAGGGTTATGAATGATGTCGTAGAGAAATCTCATAAAGCCGCTGCGGGCAAAATCAGAACATTGCTTGCGGCATATCGCAAAAATGAAGACTTAATCAATATTGGTGCGTATGTTCAGGGTTCAGACCCTGTGACAGACAAGGCGATTGCTCTTATGGAGACGATAAACTTCTTTTTACAGCAGGCTGTTGATGAGCCAATGGATTATTCAACCACAGTTGATGCTCTCTTGAAAATTGCAGAGCGAGTTTAATATGGAATATTTATAATAAATTCTGTACCGTTTTCGGTTTCGGATTCGAAGGTTATCCTGCCTTTGTGTTTTTCAACGATTTTTTTGGTTATGGCAAGCCCTAATCCTGTTCCTACCCCGACGCCTTTTGACGTGTAGCCTGCTTGGAATATTTTTTCTTTATCTTTTTCTGAAATACCGCAGCCTGTGTCTTTGATTTTGATTGTGAGGTGTTTTGAGCCTTCAATTTTATTTTTGTCTGTTGTAATTGTGATTTGCCCGTTCCCCTCTATACTCTGGCATGCGTTTATTAAAATGTTCATGAAAACCTGATTAAGCATGTTCGGGTAGCAGTAAATAGGCTCAATTTCCCCGTAATTCTTCTCAATTTCTATTCGATTTTTAGTTTCGTGGCGAATCAGGTCGAGCGTTAAATCCAGTTCCTTATTTATGTCTGCAAGCTGCAATTCGGCTTCATCGAGGCGGACAAATTGTTTCAATGACGTGACTATTTTGCTTATTCGTTTAATTGCCTCTTTGTCGATGGTGTTAAGCTCTTTAAATGTTTCAATTAATGAGTCGTTAGCGGTTGTTTGCTCAATTTTTTTGATAAGCCGCTCCAAGATTGAATTATTCGAATTGATAGAGGCAAGCGGCGTGTTGATTTCGTGCGCAACGCCTGCAATCAGTTGTCCTAAAGACGCCATTTTTTCGGAATTTATAAGATGAAGCTGGGTTTCTTTTAATTCTGTTAAAGCTTCTTCCAGCTTGATATTTTGAGCGTTAATCTGTTCAAATAAAGATGCCTGAACCAGTGTGTTTGCAAGTTGAAGAGCGATTGATTTTAATACATCGTCTTCTTGCGAGAGCGAAATATTTTGATACGAAAGTACGACGAGAATACCCAGTAATTTTGACTGCTGATAAACAGGCATGATGATTCTGTCGGCATTTGTTTTAAATCGTTCCGTGCTTTCGTTATATTCTTTTAGGCAGTGTGATATATGGTGATTTCGGGCATTAATTGCACGATTTATTGATTCGTCAAAGGATATTTTTTTCTCTGATTCGGAGAGATATTTTGCAGGATAAATTTGTCGAATTTTATAGCCAAAATCTTCACTTGAAGCAAAATATGCCTTGAATCCCCCTAAAAGTGAGCAAAGTTCTTTCAAAGCTGAGGTGATAATTTTATCAATATTTACAGATTCACGGATAAGGTTCGTGAAACGATTTAAAAGTGCCATTTTTATCGCTTGAGATTGCGCCTTTTGCTGGATTTGTGAATATTTTTGGTTTTCGGCTAAAAGTTCTGCGTACTCATTTTTTAATTCGTTAAAATTATGCAAAAGCCCGTCATATTTGTATTTTGCGGTTGTATCCGTAAAGGTGATGACGGTGATTTTTGGTGCGCTGTAGGAATTGATATCAAAATTCAAATATTCATTTTTATTTGTCTGATATACAGTCTGAGCAAAAAAAGTCTCTTTGGAGCTTAACGCAAACATAATAGGATTGTGGTTTTCTATGTTCTCGGTATTTAAGAGACAGATATCAAAGAAAAAACGAGACGAGAATCTGTCCAAATTTTTTATAACACCGAATGTGCATTTAAAAGAATTATTTGTATACAAAATTTCCTGATTATAATCAAGAATAATCACAGGTGTGGACTGATTGTCGAAAAATTCGATATTTTGTAACTTAGGCTCACTGCTCATAAGAAAATTATAGCATTGAGAAATGATAAGCGCAAAAACTGTACAAGGCTTAAATTAAAAGAATATAGTGGTTAAAATATGCAATTGCAACGCCGAGAAGAGCTCCTGCAAGCACTTCAAGCGGAGTATGTCCTAACAGCTCTTTTAGTTTGTCCCCGATTAATTCAGGTTTGTGGGAATAAATATCTTCTTTTATTCTGTTTAAAACTGTTGCAATTTTACCGGCAGCACGTCTTACGCCTGCTGCATCATACATCACAACAAGAGAGTATCCGAAAGTTATTGCAAAAGGTATTGAGCTGTAACCAAGAATAATGCCCACGGTTGTTGCCATGCCGATTACACCTGCTGAATGAGAGCTCGGCATGCCGCCTGTTGTTGTCAGGATTTTGAAATCGACTTTGCGGTTAACAATTATATAGCCGATTAATTTGAGTATCTGTGCGAAGGCTGCCGCAAAAATGCCGTTAAATAAAACTTCGTACCCGTTGTTATAAATCATTATTTCATCCTTGTTTCAATAAGTTCGGTGATATATAGCAAAAGTCCGCGCTCAGCGTTGGAATTGCCGATATCTTTTATTATATCACAGCTTTCGACGATAAGCGAATGTAAAGCTTCTTTAGCATTTTCTATGCCGTGAATGCTTGTGTAAGTGGCTTTACCGACTGCTTTATCTTTTCCGGGAGTTTTTCCGAGCGTTTCTAATGTGGCAGTTTCATCCAAGATATCATCAGCAATTTGGAATGCCAAGCCGATTTTGTCAGCGTATTCTGTTAATTTTTCAATCTCATCTTCATTCGCACCGCCCAAAATAGCGCCTGCTCTTATCGGAAAACGAAACATATCTGCGGTTTTGTGCTGATGTATAAAATCCAGAGTTTTTTCATCAATCTGTTTGCCTTCAGACTCGATATCTACTACTTGCCCCGCAATGATTCCATAGGCGCCTGCGGCTTTCATAAATTCACCGATAATACGAAGAATTTTTTCGGCAGAAATACTTTTTGGCGTTTTTTCAATAATTATCTGTGGTGCAAAACTCAAAAGTGCGTCACCGGCTAAAGTTGCCATTGCTTCGCCGAAAACTTTATGATTTGTAGGCTTTCCGCGTCTGAAATCATCATTATCCATGCAAGGCAGGTCATCGTGTATAAGGCTTTGCGCGTGGAGCATTTCAACAGCGCAAGCCGAAGGCAAAATTATATTCAAATCTTGACTAAAAAGCTTAAATGCTTCGATTGCCAAAATCGGACGAATTCTTTTTCCATCAGCTAAAACCGAATACCTCATTGACTTGAAAATTGACTCGGGATAGCCTTCAGGAATATATTCGTCGAGTTTTTTTGTTATAAGTTCTTTATAATCCTTTAGTTTTTCTTCATTAGTTATCATCGTCTTCTTCTTTCATTTTTATGCTTTGCTTTTCTACGTTTCGCCCGCTTTCACGGTTTTTTGTGCTGATTTTTACAACTTTTTTATCGTTATGAAATTTGAAATTTTCTTCACGTTTTTTGCCTTGATATTTCACTTTTTCCTTGTATTCCCGGGCTTCTTCGACAAAATTCAAATAACTGTCGTATCTTGAAGGAGCGATTTCTTCGATATTTGCAATAACATTGCAGCCATTTTCTGTAATATGCAGGCAGTCGTTGAATTTGCAGCTATCATTAAACTCGAGCATTTCAGGGAATAATTTGTCTACATCAAGAGGCAGTAAAAAATCAAAACGAAGGTAGCTGAACCCCGGTGTATCTATTATTGCTGCAGTATTCCCGTTTGAAAGTTTTACGGGTACAATTTCGCAATGTCGGGTTGTGTGTGTGCCGCGTTGTGTTTTTTCGCTGATTTCTTTGGTTTTTAAATGAAGTTCGGGGTTTAAGGCGTTTATTAATGTTGATTTACCAACGCCGGACATTCCGCAAAGCGCGGAAATCTTTCCTTCAAGGACTTCTTCAAGGTCATCCAGTCCTGTTTTTTCCAATGCAGAGGTAAAAATAATGTCATAGCCGAGATTTTCATAGATATTGAAGACCGCATCCACAATCTCTTCAGATTCTGAGAGGTCTGTTTTGTTGAAGCATAAAATCGGCTTAATTCCGTGATATTCGCACAGGCAAAGATATCTGTCGAGTTGGTTCAAATCAAGTTCAGGCTCTTTGACTGCGCTTACAATTATCATTTGCTCAACATTAGCGACTTTGGGTCGCGGGATAAAACTCTTGCGCGATTTTACCTCAGAAATAAAGGCCTGACGCGATTGAATGTTTATTTCTACAAGTTTTGCAAAATCTCCTACGACAACAGGCTCTTTTTGTTTCTTGAGAGTGCCTTCGAGCTTGCATTCAATAATTTCGCCGTTTAGGTGGGCGTAATAAAAATCACTGTGAATTTTGAAAATCTGTGCTATATTTTCCATAACTGCAATAATAGCACGTAAATACCGATTTAGCTAGACCGTAAATGCCCTAAACGGGCACGTGTGCACTGTAAACAAGGCTTGCCCAGTCTTCGTAATAGCTGATTTGGGAAGCAGAGCCGCAAGGAATGTAAATCCGTCCTATATTTTCCATAGGGATACCAAGTGCAGAAGCTATTGCTGTTTGAATTACGTCGCCATGAGTCACTATGATGATTCTTTTTCCAATATTTTCAATGATTAAATTGGCAATTACATCATGAACCCGTTTGCACAATTCTTCACCCGTTTCCCCGCCTTCTGCCCAGAACGAAGCCCGATTTTTGTGATATTCGGCGAGCATTTCAGGATATTTTTTTTCAATTTGCTCAAATGTCAAACCGTTCCACAGTCCGGATTTTCTTGTATATAAATTGTCGAGAATCTCAAAATCTATTCCGTATTCTTTTGATATGTAGTTGCAGGTTTGAATCGTTCTCAAGTCAGAACTTGTGTAAATTCTGTCTACCTTTGGCGAGCGGCGTTGAACCCATTCTCCTATACGCTCGGCTTCAATTTTACCTGCTTCGTTAAGCGGCGGATAATTTTGGTTATCCTGAAATCGCATTTCGTCGGTGTAAATAGTCGAACCGTGTCTTATGAATGTAATTTTGCATTTTCTTTGAAACATAGTTACAGTATAACATCATCCGCAAATTTTTTGTAATCTATTCTCATGATTTTGCTATAATAAATATATGGATAAATCGGCTAAAATCTTAGAATTTGATAAAGTGCTGGAAATTCTTTCTGCCTTTGCACGAAGCCACCCCGGACGTGACAAATGTCTTAATGCGCCTGTTTGGACGGACAAAAACCGTATAAATAAGGAACTTGCATTCACAACCGAGGCTCGATATTTGCTAAATCAATTTATCGAACCTGATTTAGAGCTTTTGATTGATGTAAAGCCTTTGATAGAAAAAGCCAGAGCTTCTGTTACACTTGATTCTGAAGAACTTATTGAGGTTGCAAATCTTTTAAAATCTTCCCGGCTTATGAAAGGATATTTGGGAAAAAACAGCTCTTCTGCAGCCAATCTTTTAGAGTTTGACGAAAAATTGTTTGCCAACAGAGAGACGGAAGAAAAAATATATGGAACTTTTGATGGAGCTATGAATGTTAAAGATTTGGCTTCACCGATTTTAAAATCTTTGAGAATGTCATTGAGAGATACAGAACAGAATTTGAAACAGGAAATTTCGAAACTATTAAATTCTTCCTTTGTGAATAATTTGCAAGACAATGTGTGGACGAAGAGAGACGATCGTGTTGTTTTTCAGGTCAAAGCAGAGTGCAAAAATAAAGTCGGCGGTATTGTCCATGATACATCGGCGTCGGGGCAAACGTTTTTTGTCGAGCCAAAACAGCTTGTAGGTTTGAATAATAAAGTGCGTGAGCTGCAAATTTCAATTCTTGCGGAGATAGAAAGAATTTTGGCAGAACTTACTTTTCTTGCAGCACAAAATGGGGCAGAAATTTTGAAGAGTCTTGAAACCCTTGCCGAACTGGATTTTATTTTTGCCCGGGCAAGATATTCACTAAAAAATGATTTTGCCGCGCCTGTAATTTCCGAGGAAAAAACCCTTGATATAAAAGGACTAAAAAACCCTGTATTGATGTCAGTTACATCCGATGTCGTCACAAACAATTTCTATTTAGAAAAAGAAAAAAACTGTTTGATTATCACAGGATCTAATACCGGCGGAAAAACAGTTGTAATCAAAACTATCGGGCTAATGGTGCTCATGACCCGTGCAGGGCTTCATATTCCTTGTGATGAGGCTGTTATTTATCCGTTCGAAAAGGTTTTTGCCGATATCGGTGATGAGCAAAGCATTGTGCAGAGCTTATCCACCTTTTCGTCTCATATGAAAAATATTGTAAATATATTAAACAATGCAGATGATAAAAGTTTAGTTATTCTGGATGAAATTGCTGCGGGGACTGATCCTCAGGAAGGGGCTTCGCTCGCACAGGCGATTCTTGAGGAGCTGAGAAATAAGGGTTCGTTTATTCTTTGTACAACGCATTACGGGGAATTGAAATCGCTTGCCTATACAAAAATTGGCTTTAAAAATGCGTCTGTAGAATTCAATACGGAGACGCTATCGCCTACCTACAAGCTTTTAATGGACATTCCGGGTGCGAGTAATGCGATTGCTATTTCTATCAATCTCGGGCTTTCAAATTCTATTGCCGAGAAAGCAAAACAAATTCACTATACTCAAAAAGATACGACAGCAGAGGTTTTACAAGAGTTGCAGCACACTCAGCAATCACTTTCTCAGTCTGCTGAAAAAGCAAAAGAGCTTGAACAATCTGCAGGTGTTCTCAAGAAAGAATACACCGAAAAGCTCGATGACATAAAGAAAAATAAGAAAAAAAGCATAGATAATTATAAGAAAAAATATGAGTCCAAAATTAATCATGCCAAGAAAGAGATAAAAGAAATTTTGGATGAACTTCGTCAGGAAAAATCAGAAAAAATTGCCCGCCGTGCATATTCTCGTCTTGCAGAGCTTGAGCACCGCGCTCGTCAGGAATTTTCTGCCGACTTGGACGATGTTTCACAAAAATATCTGCCGATTGACTGGGACAATATAAAAATTGGCGATAAAATTATTCTAAAAGGGCTTGACCAGAAGGCTGAAATCGCTTCGCTTCCTGATAAAAACGGTAATGTACAAATCCAGATGGGACTCATTAAAACAAAAGTTAAGATGACTAAACTTTCTGCTTTTGATTCAAATATTATCTCAAAACCTGTAAAATCTTCTATTTATCAGGCACCATCCAAAAAGTTTAATTATGACAGGCATGAATTGTCTCAAAACCTCGATTTGCGCGGGTTTCGGGCAGAAGAAGCTCTTGATGAGCTGGAAGCTTACCTTGACAAAGCCAGTCTTGCGAATTTGACACCTGTGTATATTATCCACGGGCACGGTACGGGGGCTTTGAAGTCGATTTTGCGTGATTATATTTCAAGTTCACCTTATGTTTGTAAGTTCCGAGTAGGAGAGCAGGCGGAAGGCGGCGACGGTGTTACGGTTGTCGATATTAATTAGTTTTTAACGCCTTTTTGATTTTTGTCTTGTAAAAATCTGTAATCTCTACCATAGCGTGCATTGTAAGGGCTAAGATGTCAACTTCATCCTGCCATTTTCTGTATCCGCAGCCTTTGGGAAAAATTACCAGGGGATTGTTGGGGAAATCCCGACAAATGTCAGGTCGGTTTTCATAATCCGTGCAAAGATTGTCCTCTCCGAGCTTTGGGCAATAGTAAAAATGTATTCCGCTGTCATTTTTGTATTTTTCTTTAAGAAGGTCAAAAAATTCAGGATAAAATTTTCTGGCGTCCTCTTTGTTTTCGTAAGGAACGAAAACAGATACAAACTGCTGTGAGAAAATGTCTCCGTCTTTGGCTCGCATTTTTAGTTCTTCATATGAAAATTCGCTGGAGGCTAGCCTGCAGCATGCGGCACATTTTTCACAATGATAATTTTCCTTTAGCGAGTTTATTTCCTCAATTTTTGAGTATATACTTTGGGCTATTTCGTTTTCTAATTTTGTAAGGCAATTTTCTTGCCAAAAGCGGTAAATACATTCTTGTGGCAGCGTTTTGGTAGGATTTTCAGGAAAATGAGCGCAATTTTCGGTGCATATGCTACATTTTTTACAGGATAGAAGCCGTTTTTGGGCATTGAACCTTTCGAGAAATGCTTCATTTATCTTTACAAATATTTCTCGATATATTCTTTTTTTCTTTTCTTCATTTTGGATTAGATTTTCAGATTTTATGCTCATTTATGCCTTATAAAAAATCAAACTGTAAACAAATGTAAAAATTGTAGTATATATTAATTAAATAAAGCAATATATACTTTTATTTTTTGTTCATGTATATATAAGAGTATTAACTAATTACAGGATATCACAAATGGGCGGAATCAAAGAACAAATCATTCAAAAGCTCCAAGACCTCAAAAAAACAGGGTCAGGTTCTAATATTTCTGCTCAACAATCAGGAAATCCAAACGCAGCAAGCATTTGGGATATGAAACCTTCTGACAGTGCTTTTTCTGTTAATAAAACTGATAAAATGGGCTTAAGAGCATATGAAATGCTCAACAACGACCGTCAAAACGGAGGATATAACAGACTTGACATGAATAACAGCGTATTCGGAAAACGCGCTGTTGACGGTAACAAGGATGTTCTTGAAGGAATGAATTCTTCTTCTGTTTACGGTACACAAGCATTCGAATCACAAAGCGTTAGTGCTTCTCAAGCGGCAAAAAACAGCAATGTTATGAACGGCATTTCAGAAGACGATATGAAGCAATTCAAAGCCGGCCGTATGGTTGAAGTCACTAAAGCTATCGGGAACAAAGGTGACAGAGACCATGCAGGTGATAAAGCTGAATCTGCTGAAAAAACAACAAAGCAAGCTGAAAGCAAAGCAGTATCCGAAAATAAAAATGCAGAAACAAAAGGCGCATCTCAATCTAAGGGTGTAGCTAACAGCCTCAAAAAAGTTGATATGGGCGAAGCTGCTGCAAATAATATTTTTGCACCTGTTGAATCAAATGACGAAGACGAAAACTTCTCAACAGAAATGGCTGAAGAAGGCGGAAACGCAGTTGCAGCTCAGTCTGCTCCTCAGTCAGCGCAGAACGAACAATCTTCTCAGGGTGTAAAAGTTGAAGATACATCTTCTCAACAGCAAGAAGCAGTCGAAAAAGCTCAAAAAGAAGACGGAGACAAACAAACTAAAGAACAAGGCAAAAAAGATAACGAAGTTGAACAAATTTCTGAAAAATTTGAATCTATAAATATGGAAAAAGACAGCGCAGCTCAACAAGTTGAACAAAGCAACTCTGAAGCAGCAAACTTGTCGGCACAAGCGGCTGCAGCTACTCAATCAGTTTCAGCTATCGACAACCAAATTTCTAATATTGATCAAAGAACTGCTCAAATTGCACAAAAAACATCTTCTGCAAGCACAATGGCGCAAGAGGCAGAATCAAAACAAACGAAATTCCTTGACTTGTCAAGCTCTGCATCAAGTGCAGCTTCAAAATATAAAGCAACCGAGAAAGACGCAAAATCTTCATTGAAATTGGCTAAAGCAGCGTCTAATTCAGGAGCGGCAATGAGTTTAGCGGGCGCAGCAACAACAGCAGTGGGAATGACTAAAGAATTGCTTGGTGATGGTTTGCAAGTTAAAGGTAAAGCTGAGCAAACAACCGGAAAAGCTATGATGTCTACTCCTCATACTGCAGCTGCGGGCGCAGCCTTACACGCTGACGGCGTTGTAACAGATGTTGCAGGAAAAGGAACATCTATCAGCGGTGCGACTATCCAAAAAGCAGGCATGGCAACAGGTATGGCTGGTCAGGCATTATCAATGGTTGGTCAAAAAGGTGAAGAATCTGCTAACAAAAAATTATCTTCTGTGAGCGGCAAAGCAAATGACGCAGCTGCTCAATCAGCGGCATTCAAAGCTATGGCTTCAAATATGGCTTCTAAACAAACTTCTTTCCAGCAAACACAAGCTAATGTACAGTCAGAAATATCTTCATTGAATAATCAAAAAGCTAATTTGACTTCACAAAAATCTCAGCAGGCAGGAATCGCAACATCTGCTTCACAAAAAGCTAACACAGCAAAATCAAATGTGTCCGAAGGTCAAGCAAGACTTTCAACTGCAATGGGTGCAGCTAATCAGCTTGCGCAATCAGGGGATGCTTCAGCTGTTAATGTTAAAGTCGGAAAAGTTAATACAGCAGGCAGTGCAGCAAGCGGCAATTCAAATAATAATGCGGGTTCTAACTCAGGCGCAGCGATGACAGGCTCAAGCGCAGTAAACGGCTTCGGCGGTTTCGGCAGTTTCAACGCTCTTAAAGCAGCAGCTGAAGGTAAAGGACAGCAAGGTCAAAAAACTGAAGGAAAAGACAAACAACAAAACGTACAACAAGTTAAAAACGACCAAAATAACCAAAACGCTCAAAATACACAAAATGCACAACAAAACGGACAGGCAAAAAAACCTTTACTTCAATAATCTAAATAATAATTTTTAATAAATAAAAAAGAAAATCTGTTACAGGTTTTCTTTTTTGCGTAAATTTTTTAGGGCATAATGAATAATATTTTTACAATATTGCGAAATGTAAACACGAATTTTGTCAAATGTAGAGCAGGTTTCGGGGGGGGGGGGGGGGCTATTTTATTTATAAAAAACCAAAATTAATGCGGATTAAATTTAGATGAGTTTTACGGAGTTAAAGTTTGGATGAAAAAATATTGCAAACAAATT
>CAYWSX010000011.1:0-65256 GCA_964461115.1 uncultured Muribaculaceae bacterium
GGTGGGGGCAAACCTTAGAAGATGAAAGTGATAAAAAATTCACTTTTTTCGGAAAAATTTACTTTCTTCTGCTCTTTATCTTTAAAAAGATTTTAAAAACCTCAAAATGCCTTGAACAAAAAAACGGTTATACGATGGCGGAAACTTTAATTACGCTGCTGATTGTCGCACTAATAACGGTAATCGCAATAAGTGTAATTAATAACAATGCAATTAAACGAAAAGTAATCTTGACCCAATACGATAGTATTTATTCGCAGCTTTCAGATTTGGTGTCGTTAACTGCACAAAACTCTGAAAAAAATTATGACATCTATTCAACAGAGCCACTAACAATGAAGAATCTGAAATGTACAAATGAAGATGATTTGTCAAAATGTCTCAAAATAGCGTTGTTGAAGAATTCTCCGACATCTCAAACAACATCAAATTCGAACGAAACATTTAAAAATTATGTAGAAACAAATACCGCCCTTCAGGCAATATTTCAAGAAATAATCGAAACAGCCAGTCTACCTGTATTTACTCTTCCTTCATCAGCTCAGGTCGCAGTGGCTTATTTCGATAAAAGCTGCAATACCGAAATTCCTGTTTACAAAAAAGGAAATACGGTAGAAACGATTAGAGCTTGCGGATTTCTTCTGGCAGATGTAAATAATATTAAAAAACCAAATAACTATGCTCAAGCAAACAAATTCAAAGATACGTTTCTCATGCCTATAACTAAAAATGGTTTGGAGCGTTCTCAATATGTTCTAAATGAAACTGCAGGCTGTTCAAATTCCGAAACTTACAACCCTGATATGCATTCTTGTTCGAACAACAGAAATATTTGTCCGAATGATTATTTTTACAATCAAATAACTTATAACTCAGAAAAAATGATACGCCAAAATGTACGATACGAAGGCGTAGACTGTTGGGAATACAAATGTAAAGACGGAACACCTTTGACGATAAGAGAGCAGTGCCTCGGACATGAACTATGCCGATTCGGAAACGAATGGGATGAATCAGCCAAAGCCTGCGTATGTAAAGCTCCGAACAATGCAGATTTGACAATTATAAATGAAGAAGAAGTAAGTTTTTGTCATTCTCCCTGCCAAAACGGTCAAGATTGGGATAAAAATTCTATTCAATGTACTTGCCAAAAAGGAGCTGAAGACGAAGGATACTGCCATTTACCTTGTATAGGCGGGCAAAGCTGGAATTATTCTTCAAAAGCCTGTCAGTGCCCAAGCGGACAAAATTGGAGCGGTTCGCAGTGTGTTACCTGCGGTTCAAATCAATATTGGAACGGGACATCTTGTCAGTGTAATGCAGGTTATACGTGGAGCGGCGCACAATGCAAAATTGCTAAAGAATGCAGGTATGATGAATCATCGTATGTCGAAGGTCTCAATTTGGCTACAAATTTAGGTGGCGGTTGTGGAACCATTACAATCCAAACAAGGTTTGTTTGGGCGGGTGCGGAATATTATAGGGCTAATTTTGATTATTGTCGTTCTTGTGGTTTCGGAAATTGGTGTATGCCTAACTCACTTTTGGACCCAAATGTATCAAACAATATTTTGCAAGAAAAATTTCCAGGGGGTATTTACAGCGGTAGTTATAAATATAGTTTTGGCGCACAAAGATTCTCGCATAACGGAACCGGCCAATCTGCAACTGTTGGTGCCTTGAGTAAAAAGGAAATCTGTCGTGAACCAATTTAGAAATTCATATTGGTGCTGATTTTTATTAATGCCGGGTAGAGAATTATCAGAAAAATCGCAGGCAGCATAAATAAAACCATCGGAATTGTCATTTTACTTGCGGCTTGCTGCGAAAGTTCTTCGATACGCTGCTTTTTTCGTGTCCGAACTGAATCGCAATACGCATCAAGCGATTGCGTAATACTTGTACCCAGTTTGTCGGTCTGAATTAACAACGCAACAAAAGATTTTACCTCTGCATTAGGGTTGCAGATAGCCATATTACGGTAGGCCTCCTGCTTGGTCAACCCTGAAAGTACGTCACGGTTGAGTCTGTCAAATTCCTTTGCCACAACTTTTGATGTAAGTGCAAACTCGCTGGCCACACGATTTAACGCACTGTCAAGCCCGAGTCCTGCTTTGATACAAATTGAAAGCAGGTCGATAGCGTCAGGCAGGTTGCGGATGAATTCTTTTTGACGTTGCGCGATTCTCTGCCTGAGAGCTATTTCCGGGAACTTATACACGATTAACAGAATAAAAATGGCAGCAGCGAGATTTATTAATGAAAATCCAAATCCCGATAGCGCAGCAAGAATAATAAATCCACCAACAAATACTCCAATCAGCCGTCTGCCTTCAAAAATCAGCACATTGTCCTCGTTAGAATCTTCGCCTGCCTGCATTAGCAGTAATTTATTCTTTGCAATCTGTTCCTTATTTTTTTTGTTGTCTTTGCCGTAGGCGCCAACAATTTCTGCGATATTCTTTGCTATGCTTTTGGCGTAGCGGCGCTGTCTTTTGGCAATTTTCCCTATGCGGACTTCCAGGAGGCTCTTTTCCTCATATAAAAGGAAGAAAGTCATCATTGCAATTGCTATTCCGAGTGTCAGTGAAATGATTGTTGTCATTCGTTTTTTTACCTACATTTCGATGTTTGTAATTTTGTTTATCGAGTATAATCCGAGCAAAGTCAGAAATACCGCTCCTAAAAGTGCTAAATTCCCTTGCTGTGTTTTCAAAAGAGGCTCCATATACTCAGGGCTTAGTAAAAATATTCCGCCGCCGACTATTGGAGGCATAAGGCTCAAGACAAGCCCTGAAAAACGCGTTTGAGCTGTTTGGGCTCTTAGCTGTCCCAAAAGTTTGAAGCGTTCACGAATGGTTGCCGAAAGCCCGTCTAACAGTTCCGCCAAATTCCCCCCGACATCTCGTTGAATCAATACGGCTGTGATAAAAAACTTCAAATCAAGACTGGCAGGAATAATTTTTATCATGCTGTTTAGGGCGTCTTTTACGTCAATTCCCAATGAAATTTCATCCACAGCTGTTTTGAACACATTACTCACGGGCTGAGGCATTTCTTGCACTACAGTCTCGAACGACGCCATAAGCGGGTGCCCCGCTCTTAGAGAGCTGGATATCATGTTCAAAGCGTCGGGGAATTGCTGAGTAAACATTTGCAGCCGTTTATTGATATTAATCCGCAAAATTAAGGAAGGAATAACCACCCCAATAAGTCCCAAAGGTGCGTAATGAGGACTTATAACCCCGATTAAGGCGGCAAAAACTACTCCACAGAGCAAACTCAGAAAAATAAAGGTATCAACTTGCAATTTAGAATTGGCAAGGAAAAGAGAGTTTTTTATCTTCTCACTGGTTTTAAAATTCCTTAAAAACTGTCCCAGAAAACGAACACGGTATGTTGTATCTGATACAAGCAATGAGATTTTTTCTTCGATTTCCTTATCATTTTTGAAAGATTTATTTTTTATTTTTTCAAGACGCTTTTGAGTAGGATCTTTTGGCTTTGCAGAAGGCAACAAAAGTATCATGCAAATCAAAAAGCTTGATATTCCCAATAAAATACTCAAAAATGTTGCGTTCATTTTCTGAGCCTTTGCGCAAGAGCGTTATTCTGCATTAGTCTGGTCTTAACCGGTGCTGCGTTTTGCAGTTGTTTTGCAAGCATATCAGGATTCATGTTCGCATAAGTGTGCTTGTGTTCTTTATTGAAGACAGAAAGGTCAAAATGGAAGCCTTTTATGCTGCATTTTTCAACGAATTCGGGACGCGTGCCTGTTGAAACATGAATTCCAATAACTTTTCCGTTTTCAACGCCGATTTGCTCAAACTTAAAAATTTCCTGCATTGAAATCACGTTTTCCTCCATACCGGTTATTTCTGAAATTGAAGTGATTTTTCTTGTTCCATCGGAAAGGCGGCTTACTTGTAGAATAAAATTTACGGCAGAAGAGATTTGGGATTTTATGTTTTTGTCGGGAAGATTTATTCCGGCAAAAAGAACCATAGTCTCCAGCCTTGAAAGTGCATCACGCGGAGAGTTTGCGTGAAGGGTTGTTAATGAACCGTCATGACCGGTATTCATTGCTTGTAGCATATCAAGAGCTTCCGAGCCGCGGCATTCGCCGACTACAATCCTGTCGGGGCGCATTCTGAGAGCGTTTATAACAAGTTCTCGCGCAGCAATCTGTCCCGTACCTTCGATGTTCGAAGGGCGAGTCTCAAGACGCACTACGTGTTCTTGTTTCAGAGATAATTCCGCTGAATCTTCAATTGTGATAATTCTTTCATCCTGCGGTATTTCTTCGGACAAACTGTTTAGCAAAGTTGTTTTACCTGCGCCTGTACCTCCGCTAATGACAATATTTGCGCGGGCTTTGACAACGGTTTTTAAGAATTCAGCCATTTCGAGGGAAATTGCGCCCCATTTTAGAAGGCTGGAAAGAGAGCCCGCATCCCCTTTGAATTTTCTTATTGAAAGTGAGGGGCCGTCAATCGCAAGCGGCGGAATTATAGCGTTTACACGACTTCCGTCAGGCAAGCGAGCGTCCACCATTGGTGATTTTTCATCAATGCGTCGTCCTACTTTGGAAACAATACGCTCAATAATATTTTTCAGGTGGTTATTGTCTTTGAATGTGATTTTGGTTTTTTGAAGCTTACCGTTCTTTTCAACATATATGCTTTTGGCGCCGTTAACGAGAATATCCGAAATATTCGGATCATCCAGAAGAGGGTCAAGAGGTCCGAACCCTTTTGCTTCCTGTACTATTTCGCGTACAAGGCGTTCTTTTTCCACTCTGTTCAACGGTACGGATTTGAAACTGGTTTCAAGCTGGTTGTCGATGAATTGGCGGATTAATTCTTTTTGTTCTTCGTCATTATAGTTGACCCAAGTCGGTGTAGCATTTACTTTTTCAATTAAGAGGGCATGAATCCGCTCTTTCAGCTGGCTGAACTCAGCACTAACTTCTCCTGCTTGAAAAAGAAGGTCGTACGCAATTTCATCATGCGTATTTTTTTCAGGTTGTCGATTTAGTCTGTCTTTAAGTGACAATTTTGTTTCCTTTTTGATTTTCTACTTTTTAAAAAGCCCGAGAAGATTGAAGTTCCCTGCTCTTTGGGTTTTCTTGGACGGCTGAGCTGTAATCATATTGTCTGAAAGCATTGCCGCAAGGTCGCGGTAATTTTTTGCAATATTTGAGTCCGGATTTACCATTCCGACAGGAATTCCCTTATTTATTGCTGACATTATCGTGTAATAATTATTCGGGATTTTCCAATGAATTTTTCTGTCCAAAACGTCTTCTACATCCTCAGTTTTTATTTCCTCGTTTTCCATATAGCGGTTGAGTATGATTTTTGCCTTATCTTTGCTGTAACCGAGGCGGTCAAAAAGTTCTAAGCAACGTTGGCAGTTGCGTATTGCAGGAAGATTTACAATTGTGACAAGCAAAATCAGATCGGAGTTGTCCAGCACCGTAATTGTTTTTCCGTCAAAATTTGAGCCCGTATCTACCACAATGTACGAAAAAGTTTCTTTCAACACATCAAAAAGCTTGGAAATTTGGTCGGAAGTTATGTCTTCAGCTTGTTCAAGATATGGCGGGTCTGCGAGCACATATAGGCTGGTATCCTTGTATTTTTCAAGTGTTGAGAGCAAAAACGTCTCGTCAACGCGGTTTATGTTGCTCATTACGTAAGAAATGTCAAAACTCGGGTTTAAATCAAGAAACGTTGTGACGTCTCCAAGCTGCAAATTCAAGTCGATTAGCGCAACTTTTTCTTTCGTAAGATTTGCAAGTTCAAGCGCTAAATTTACCGCAATGGCTGTTTTTCCTATTCCGCCTTTGTTTGAGAAGGTTGAGATAATTTTGCATTTTGAATTTTCCGAGAGATTTCCGAGTGCCAAGTCACGCATTTTTAGGATAGCGTCTTTGACCTCTTTTTCTTTAAGCGGTTTTGTTAAAAACTCGCGAACCCCTATTCTCATTGCCTTGATGACTAAATCTGCATCTGAATTGTAGCTTGTTACAATAACTTTGGCTTGTTTGTTTAAGCTTGTAATTTTGTTAATCAACTCAAAAGTTGCATCGGGGTCGTCGGAGATGTCTGCGATAATTATATTTGAGCGATTTTCAACAACATAATTGTATGCATCAAAAACATTTGAAAACTCGTGATCCAAATGTATTTCGGAAATATCTTGAATATAATTTCGAAGAATCTTTTTTGTAGAATCTTCTTTATCAATTATAACTATACTTGCTGCGTTGTTCATTTTATTTTCCTTATTTTAAAGGGTTTCCCTTGTTTCTTGATCCATTTCAACAATTTTCGGAGTTATAAAAATTACAAGCTCCGTATCGTCTTTAGTGTCTTGGAAGTTTGTGAAAAGCGCTCCCAGCACAGGTACATTCGAAATCCAAGGAATTTTTGTCTTACTTTTACTGCTTGTCTGTTTTAATAAACCTGCGAGAATAAGGGTTTCTCCGTCGCCAAGTTCAACGGTGGTATCAACTTTGCGTGTTTTGAATCCGGGGATACGTCCGCCGCCCTGCTGCTCAATCGCAATCGAGTCATCGATTTCACTCACTTCAGGAGAGAGTTTCAGGACAACTCTGTTTGATTTTTCCATAATCTGCGGCTTAAAGTTTAGGATTACACCTGTATTTTTAAATTGGTAGGAAACTTGACCGTATTGACCGATTCCGGACGGAACAGGGACTTCATTACCTACGTTGAAGCTTGCCTCGGCATTATCCATAGCGAGGAGTTTCGGTTCAGCAAGAACCTTAATCTGTCCGTTCTTTTCACCTGCACTGATTGAGAAAGCAAGTTTTGCAGAGTTGTTTGCAAAAATGTATTGCAATCCGTTCAATGAACCGTCAAACATTCCGTAATTTAAGTTACCTAGCCTTGGCAGTCCTGAATTTTGGTACCCTTGACCAAATGCAAATTGCGTGGAGAGCTGATTTGTAAAATTTCTCGAGGCTTCTGTGATTTTTACCTCCAAAAGCACCTGTTTTGTAGGGCTTTCAGACATATCAACAAGGTTAAAATTATATGCTTTTGCGAGATTTTTAATTTTTTCTTTTGTGTTTGTAGAAGAGATGTGTCCGGAAAGAACAATTCCGTCGTCTGTAAAAATCAGGTTAGCATTCTCGTTAGGGGCAATTTCTTCAACTGCCTGCAAAAATGCGTCTGAGTCCTGCTGTACAATCAGATTGTAAAAAACAGGTTGATTGTTGCTTCCCCAAAAAATAAGGCTTGTTCTTCCCGCTTTTTTGCCGTTTAAGAGAAGTTCTTTAGGTGAAAGCAATACGATATCTGCATATTGAGGCTCTGTAATAGAAACACGAGTTACGGGTTCATCGAATTTTAAAAGTTGAGACTTTCCGACGATTCCGTATAATTTTTCGTTTCTGTCCTTGACTTCTGCCGATAATTTAACAGGATTTGAGCTGTTACTGTTTCTGAGGTTGTTGACCGGCTTTATTTGGCGCTCAATTCCGCCTTGCGGTTCTGCAATTATGGAATCATAGTTGAGTTTTCGGTCTGCGTATGCGTTTTGAGGAAAAATCAGTACCGACAATGCTATTGCCGTGATTAATGTTGTTAAAATTTTATAGAAAGTTTGTTTCAATTTTTCCTCTTAATTAATCAAAGTTTACGTGAGTTTTGTTGCTAGCCTCAATGATTTCAACAGTTTTAGGCTTCTTTTTTGGCACAACAGGCGCCGGCATTTCGTTTATCGAAGAATCTTCATAAGTTTGCACCGTTGGCAGCGAAGGCAAAGAAGACATTGCAGGCAGCGGTGAGTTGTAGCCATAGTTATAGCCGGCATTGTGAAAGCCGCTGTTTCCGCCGTAATTTTCTGAAACCTGTTTTTTGCCGACAATCACGGTGTCATCACCCGCAGGACGCATAACCAGAAGAATTTTGCCTGAAGAGTATATTTCTACAAGCTGCTGGATTTTATCGACAGGCACTTCAAATGTTGCGGTTTTTGCATTTGTTATGGTTAAATTTTTATCTGTTTTGTCTGTATTCTCAGTATTTTCCAATGACAAGATTTTTACTTTTGAAAGAACAAATTGGCTGTTTTTAGATTTTGAAAACACATCTACAATCGCTCCTGATTTCATTTGCGGTGAAAGTCCATCGAGTGCCGATGTTGAAAGTGTAAGCGCGCGGTAACCTTCTCTGAGACCTTGCGAATTGGCTTTTGAGGGTGAAACAACACCCGTAAAAACGAAACCTGTCAAAACCTGCCCGTTTTTAACCGGCTCCAGGAGCACGTTCCCGACTACCATATCAGCAGATGAAAGCCCGTCCGGCTGTTCTTCTCCGAATGCAACAGATTTTATATCACTTTCGGTGATGGTATCCCCCGGCTGCATGTCGCGAACGGCAGTTAAATAAGTATATTGACCCTCAGAGACCGTCTTTTGATTAAGTTCCATAACTTTTATCAGCTGGTCTTTTTCTTTAATCTGCTGCTGCATTTTAGAAAAAGTATTCAGCGCGACGCAGGAGACAACAACCCCCACAACCAATGATAATAGTATTTTTCGTGTATTTTTATTCGCCATTTGTGAATAATATTCTTCCGCGTCTATTCTTAGCCAATTATACCCTTTATAGCAATATAGTACAACATTTTTGATATTATTTACACAAGAAGCGAATTTTTTATAAAGAATATGTAAAGGCGCGGTTAATTGGTGCTAAAATTATTTTATGGATAGTTAAAGGGAGATTAACATGAAAGTTCCGATTTTAGACACAAAACGCCAGTACGAAACGATTGGCGCTGACATAGAAAAAGCTGTTGTAGAAGTTTTACGCTCGGGTTCTTATATTTTGGGGCAAAATAATAAAATTTTGGAAGAAGATTTTGCAAAATTTTCAGATTGCAAATACGGTATTGCGCTAAACTCCGGTACAGACGCTTTACACCTTGCTTTGCGTGCATTGGATATCGGTGCGGGGGATGAGGTTATCACGGTTGCGTTTACTTTTGTTGCAACGACAGAAGCAATCGGAATTGTTGGTGCTAAACCTGTTTTCGTTGATATTGACCCTGATACTTTCAATATCGATGTTGATGCAATTGAAAAATTGATTACGCCTAAAACAAAAGCAATTCTTCCTGTTCACCTATACGGTCAGTCTTGCGACATGGATAAAATCATGGATATTGCAAAACGTCACAATTTATATGTGATTGAGGACTGCTGCCAAGCGGTCGGCGCTACTTATAAAGGCAAAAAAGTGGGTTCATTCGGGGATGTAGGCTGCTTCAGCTTTTATCCGACTAAAAACCTCGGCACAATGGGTGACGGCGGTATGGCGGTTACAAACAGTGAATACCTTAAAAATAGAATGGTTGCATTGAGAAACCACGGCGGTGCTGTTCGATATTACCACGACGAAATCGGTGTAAATTCCAGACTTGATGAAATTCAAGCGGCTATTTTGAGAATCAAAATGAACCACATCGAAAAATGGAACAAACAAAGACGTGAAAATGCTTACAGATACAATGAATTGTTTAAAAATTACCCTGAAATCGAAACACCGAAAGAGCTTGACGATACATATTGTGTTTATCACCAATACACAATCAAAATCGAAAACAGAGATGACGTTCATAAACTTCTTCAAGAAAACGGCGTTGGCGCTATGATTTATTACCCTGTGCCGCTTCATTTGCAAAAAGTTCATGAATACCTCGGCGTAAAAGAGGGGGCTTTGCCTAAAACTGAGGAAAATACAAAGTTGGTAATGAGTTTGCCAATGTTTCCTGAATTGACGGCAGAAGAACAAAAACATGTTGTTGAAACAGTTGTAAAATGCTTGAAACAAGCAAAAGCGTCTGTATAATTTGAAAAAATTAAAAAACCGCTCTTTAAATATTAAGGGCGGTTTTTTGTATATTTAAGACAAATTATTCTTTACTGTGTATGTATTAAATGTTATAGTTTAGTGAATAATAGGTTACAAGGAGATAGTATGAAAATAAAAAGCAAACGCGGATTTTCAGTAGCAGAAGCGATGATAACATTGCTGATTGTAAGTGTTGCACTGGCTGCAATGGCGCCTATAATGACAAAAAAAGCTCAAAATAATATGGGCGGTAATTCAAAATGGATGTACACCAGAAACGGTAATGATATTACGCGTGCAAGCGGAAATGTAGGTATTGGCGTTCCTCAAATCACCAACCCTTCAGCCAAGCTTCACGTAAAAGACGGTAAAATTCTAATTGAAAACGGATCAAACCCAGGGTTGGAAATAGTATACAATGGTGATGGACAATCTGTTATTGTCAGAAACACCCAAAATAACAGCCTAATTTATATTGGGACAAATAAATGGAATAATTCAATAGTTATGCAAGACGGAAGCACGGTAACCGGTTACATTAATAAAACCGGTGAAATTTATCAGCGTACCGCAGCGGGTGATTATTTGCAGACGGTTCCGTCTGCTGCAATTATGGCGTTTGACAGAGATAGCTGTCCCGCGGGTTGGACTCCGTTAACAAATACCCACGGCGATGCTTGGGGTGCCTTTATTCGTAATGTTGGAGGCGGAGCAAAAGTGCGCGGTGCTATTCAATATGATGCGGCTCCGAATATAACCGGAGTGGGGCCGCGGTTTGCGGCGGAAATTTGGAATGGAGCAGGTCTTAGCGGAGCGATAGCTTGGTCTGAGAATAATTGGGATTCAAAAGGTGAAAACGGAGATGGCGGATGGTCCGGCAAGAATGGCTGGATTTTCGATGCGTCACGTTCGTCTTCGGTATATGGTCGTGATGGTTCAACGGAAATTCACCCTAAAAACATAGCATTTCTGTATTGCCGCAAAATTTAGTGTTTAGTATTTTAGTTTGCAAAAGATTCTTGAATTTGGTAATATATAAAAATAAGAAATCACCTTTTATTAGGAAGTGTGGAAAATGGCCAATATGTTGACTTTTGCAGGGGAGGGGCGCTTCTCTAAAGACAAAAAAATAAAAAAATTCGAATTTAAAGAAATTTTGATAAATACTTCTTCCCTTTCAAAATATTGTATCTTTAAAAAAGCTTTTTCGGTTGCCGAAGCTATGATAACGATTCTTATTGTGAGTATAATGTTGACTTTAATGGCTCCGCTTATGTCAAAAAAGAATTCTTCATCGTCAAGTGCGGGTACGGAAATTCCATCCGGTGCGATTATGGCGTTTGACAGAGATAGCTGTCCCGCGGGTTGGACTCCGTTAACAAATACCCACGGCGATGCTTGGGGTGCCTTTATTCGTAATGTTGGAGGCGGAGCAAAAGTGCGCGGTGCTATTCAATATGACGCGGCACCAAATATTGCAGGGTGGATAGGGATGGATAATGCTATTACTACTGTAGATAACGGTTTATTCCAATGGCGTCAGGCTTCATGGAATCTGGAGCACTTTCGTCAAGGCGGTTATTCAAACGGAATGCTTGATTTTAACGCACAGCGTGTTCATCCTTCATATGGTCGTGACAGCTCAAATGAGGTTCGCCCTAAAAACATAGCATTTTTGTATTGCCGCAAAAATTGATGTTCCATGATATAATTAAGCGGGAAGTAACCGAACTGACGCGTCTTTTTAGATGAGGAAAGTCCGAACACCTAAGGGCAAATCGACTGATAACATCAGCCGCGGGCGACCGCCGGACAAGTGCCACAGAAACACACCGCCGATGGCTTCGGCACAGGCAAGGGTGCAATGGTGAGGTAAGAGCTCACCGAGGGTATCGAGAGGTATCCGTCAGGTAAACTCCGATCGGGTGCAAGATTGACAGGAAGGTCAAGGTGACCCGCCGTCTTCCGAAAAATCGCTTGAGGCGCTCAGCAATGCGCGTCCCAGACAGATGTCAGTTAAAACAGAATTCGGCTTACGGGTTGCTTCCTTTTTTAAAGAAAGGTGATTATGGAAAAATTTTACGAAAAAACACTTTCTTCTGAAGAAATTTACAATGGCAAAGTGTTTACGATAAAACATGATGAAGTTGAGCTTTCTAACGGCGCAAAAAGCTTCCGCGATATGATTTTACACCCCGGAGGTGTTGTTATTGCCGCAGAAAAAGACGATAAAATCCTTCTTGTAAAACAATATCGCTATTCGGTAGGCGAAGCTATTTATGAGCTTCCTGCGGGTAAATTGGAGTACGGCGAACATCCTTTTGAGGCCGCGAAAAGAGAACTTCGTGAGGAAACGGGTTATCTCGGTTCAGATTGGGAAGATTTAGGCTTTATTTATACAACAGCAGGGATTTGTAACGAAAAACTTTATCTTTACAAAGCCAAAGCAGGTGATTTTTTAGGGCAAAAACCCGATGAAAACGAAATTATTGAATATTATGAATTTGACAAAAATCAGGTGTTTGATATGATAAAGCACGGTGTTATTAACGACGCAAAAACAATCTGCGCGCTTATGAGGGCTTATAAAATATGATAAAAATGCTTGTTTTGGACATTGACGGCACAATTATCAAAAAAGATTTTACGTATACTAAAGAATTAAAAGAGACCCTTTTGCGCGTGCAGGATAAAGGTGTGAAAGTCGTAATTGCAACAGGTAGAATGCATGACGGTGCGGTTCCGCTGGCAAAGGAACTTGGTATAACTGCGCCGATTGTATCATATCAGGGCAGTATGATTCGTAATTGCTGTGACAATGACGATATTCTGTGCAAAAAACGTATGACTCGCGAGCAAGCAAAGAAAGTTTTAAATTATTTCCGCGAACAAGGCGTTCATATTAATGCATACACAGGCGACAAGCTTTATGTGGAAGCGGATGACGACCTTATTAAGGATTATATAAATAACAGGTTTGTTGAGTACAATGTTATTGAGTCGCTTGACGAATTGGATTTGGATAGTCTTGATAAGCTTTTATGCATTGAAGAAGACCAGGGAAAAATCGGTAAAGTTGTTGAGGATTTGAGCAAAATGTTTGAAGGCGAGCTTTTTGTTGTAAAATCCATGCGTCATTATTGCGAAGTTACTCATATTGACGCGACAAAAGGTAGAGCCATTGAATTTTTGTGCGATTATTGGGGTTTTGATATTTCCGAGACTATGGCAATCGGAGATCAAGATAATGATATAGAAATGGTAAAAACCGCTGGTATTGGGGTCGCAATGGGGAATGCAACCGAAAGCTTAAAGGCTGTTGCAGATTTTGTCACAAAATCGGTAGACGAAGACGGCGTTGTTTATGCAGTAGAGAAATTTATCGGAGTTTAATATGTACAGAATTGGTCAGGGTTTTGATTTACACAGAATGGTTGAGGGACGTCCGTTGTATTTGGGCGGAGTGAAAATTGAGCATGAAAAAGGGCTCCTCGGACATTCTGACGCGGATGTTTTGATTCACGCAATTATTGACAGCCTTTTAGGAGCACTTTGTCTTGGTGATATCGGTCAGCATTTCCCTGACACAGACCCGAAATATAAAGGTTCGGACAGCGTTTTACTTTTGCAGGAAGTTTTAAAACTTATCGAAAAAGAGGGTTATGGAATTGTTAATATAGATTCCACGATTCAGGCGCAGGAGCCTAAGCTTATGCCTCACATAGTTTCAATCCGCAAAAATCTTGCTGAAAAAATGCATATTGAGTTAGGGCAGATTTCTGTCAAAGCCAAAACATACGAAAAACAAGATAGTATCGGGCGCGGTGAGGCAATGGCGGTTTATTGCAACACACTTTTGCAAAAAGTATAGTTATTCAGCTTTTTTGAAGATGGTATACTGATTGTCAGGGTTTCTGCCGTTGTTTCTTAATAGAACTTCGCCGATTTTATAAAAATTATTAGTGTGTAATATTTGGTAAGGAATTTCGCATGAGGTCGCATGTGTTTTTAATTTATCAGGATTTCCGTGCAGCACAAGGTGATCTTCCAAATCCAGAACCAGGCATTGCGCTTTTTTCGTATCGTGAAATTTTAATTTGCGATTTTCAACAGAGTAATTTGCCGTGATTTCATCCATGTTTTCGATTAGTGCACTCGAGGGGCGAATGTCGGTATAAATCAGGTAGTCATATTTGTCTAGATTGTATTTGTGGGTATTTTCGATTAAAAGCGTATCGATTTTGTAGCCTTCAAATTCGAGCATTTTTAGAACAGCAACGTTGTCCCCGACAGAGGAAAATAGTCCGATTTTGGTGCCTTGAGGCATTTTGTATGCCAGAGAACGCAGTGCACAGAAAGGCATCTGCCCTTCAAAGCCTAGGATTGTTGCACACTGATGAGTTAGTCTTGCTTGGCGAATTGTTGAGCCTTTTTTTAATTCTTTTGTGATGTTAACAAAATGTCGTCCCCAAAGGTGAGTAGAAATTATGCATAGGTAGGACATTGCATAGAAAAGAATTATGTATTTAAAAATATTTTTGTTACTTTTGATGTAAGAATACACAAAAATCGGGGAACAAAAAATTATGAATGCGGTTGTGAATCTGGCGCTGAATAGCATAAAGCCTATTGAAAGTGACATTGCAGCGATACACAAGAATAATCCGAAGCCGAATAAGCCTAAAATTGCTGAATTTGTGTCTTTTCTTTTAAAAAATCCTCTTATCGTGCTGATAAACACACAAGGCAAAAAGACTATCACGCCTATGATTCCGCCTCCGACGTATGGATCCATAATGGTACGGTTTAGAAGATTATTGTTGTCGCTGATTACATTGTAGTCAAGCGGGATATGCAAAAACGCCAATATTTTGTTTTGTACAGCAAAAATCCATTTTGCCAAATAATCTGCATAGATAAATCCTGTAAAGTCAAATAGCAACAAGAAATGTCTGATAAACCCGGATATGAATCCCTTTAATGTATGTTCTGCACCGTGGTAGAAACGTGTTTCGGCAGAACCCATAGGATTTCCGAAGTGCAAAAAGTTTAAGACGTAGTTATACGAAGCAAAAATAAAGAAATTGGCTAAAGATACGCCTATAAAGAATTTTGTATATTTCCAAAAGTTTTGTTTCTGAAATCTAAGCAAGAAATATGTAAAAAGCAAGGCACACGCAGGAAGGAAGAAAAATGTGGTGGACTTTGTCCCTATTGCCAGTGTCATTGAGAGTGACGAAAAATAAATCGGAGTAAATTTTGATTTTTTTGCGCCCAGCAGGAATAAACAAGCGGAGCAAAGCATAAGTGCGCCAATTATAATATCGGTTTCGGTTCCCGAAGTTTCTAAAACAACGCCTGCAACAGATGAAAGCATAAACAACGCCCAAAGCCTTTTTCGCGTATTGAAGCCCATGATTTCAAGTATAGAGTAAAGAGAAATCGCGGAAAGCACATAACCTGCGAAAGAGAAAAAGCCCATAAAGACGTTTTTCTTAGCAAAAGTCAAAAGCCATGTATATAAAATCTCTGAGTTTATTGCCATTACGAGGTTTCTGTCGTCTGCAATTTCAAAGTGGTTTAAATTCCCTTGCGCTACCCAGAAGATTGCTCTGTTAAAGTGGTAAGCAAGCGAATCATAGGTCATAACAGGCATGAAATAACATAAAAATAAGCTGACAGCGATAAAAAATATTAATCCCGCACTGAGAACGGCAAGCATTTTATCTTTTTTGAGAGCTTTAATTATTTTGGCTGCAAATTTACGAGGCTGCGACCTGTAAAAAGGTTTGCCCCGTTTTTGCCAGTAGAAAACTGAACCGGCTAAAAACAGCGCGTTCAAAATCAAAATTCCAAAGGGTGAAATTGCACTGAAGAGTGATAGAATTTCAATCGACAGAACGACTTGTGCAAACGAAATCAACATTAAATACAAAAATCCCGACGCGTATTTTTTTTCTTCAAAACAAGATGCAAGAAAATATGACGATGCAAAAACCATTAAAAAAGAGAGTATAAAAAGAATCATAATGCTGATTTCCTCTGTAATTATCCACCTTACTTAGTATTATATGACAAAAATAACTAGCCGATTGGCTAATATACTAAAAATGAGCGGACATGTAATATAAGACTGTGCATATTCCACTCTCACTCAAAATATTATTACGGCCCCTCAAGGTCGTTTTTTTTATGCAAAATTTTGGACAGGCGGGCTAATTCCCTTGTCTTTATTTCGCGCTACACCATTTATAGGTATTTTTTATTCAAACAAAGGTTATAATTATAATAATGATTAGTTATTACAAAAAATACGCGCCATACTTGTTTATTCTCCCTGCGGCGGTGATCTTAGGGTTGTTTTTTTTCATACCGTTTTTTGATACGGTAGTTTTGAGTTTTAAAGATTATTCCACAAGTATTTATAATCCAAGCTGGGTAGGGCTCTCGAACTATGTATATTTGATGAAATCGCCGGAGTTTTACAAGGTAATTTTTAATACTTTGATATTTTTGGTTGTTGCCGTTCCGTTGCTGGCAATAATCCCGCTGATTTTGGCTATTATGATTAATCAAAAAATAAAAGGCGTTACGCTTTATAAATTATTGATTTATCTGCCCGTAATTGTATCCATTGTCGTTGCTGCTATTGCATTTAAATGGCTGTATGCGCAGGCTGGGATTTTGAACTACATAATAGGAATTTTCGGTTTCAATCCTATCGGCTGGCTGACAGATCCTCGTTTTGCGCTGTATTCGGTGATAATAGTGACTGTGTGGAAGGGTATCGGCTATTACATGATGATTTACCTTGCTGCGCTTATGTCTGCACCGAAAGATTTGTATGAAGCGTGCGAAGTTGACGGTGCGAATTTCATCCAAAAGCATTTGACAGTTTCTCTTCCTCACTTAATGCCGACACTGGCGCTTGTAACAACCATAAGCTCGATTTCTGCGCTAAAAGTTTTTGCGGAAATTTATGTTATGACAAAAGGGGGGCCGATGAATTCCAGCAAGACGATTGTGTATTACATATATGAACGAGCCTTTGAAAATCTGGATTTGGGGCTTGCATCAGCAGCCGCAGTAATTTTGCTCTGCATTGTAATGGTATTTTCAATCGTAAACGTGGTATTTTTTGAAGGGAAAAAATATTGAAGAAAAACACCCAAAAATTTCAAATAAAAGGCTTTATGGTGCACCTGTCACTGATTTTGGTGTCGCTCCTTTGTGTTTTTCCGTTTTTATGGCTGCTTTCAACGGCAATGAAAGGTTCGTCTGAGAATATTTTTCAATATCCTCCGCAATTAATTCCGTCTGAGCCGACTTTGCGCAATTTTGTTTCCGCATGGAAGCAAATCCCTTTTATGCTTTATTATTTGAACAGTTTTATAGTTGCGTTTTTTACTGTTGTTTTGAATTTGATTTTGTCCGCGCTTGCGGCGTATCCCCTTGCAAGAATGGAATTTAAGGGTAAAACAATCACGTTTTATGCTATTTTGGCAACCATCATGGTGCCGTTTCAGGCGATTATGCTTCCTGTTTACCTGATTGTTTTGAAATTAAACATGGTTGACACGGTTAATAATTTTATGGGTTTTATGGGACTTATTCTTCCGTTTGCGGTGAATGCTTTCGGTATTTTTCTTATGAAACAGGCTTTTATGGCTATTCCGAGAGAGCTTGAAGAGGCCGCTTTTGTTGACGGGTGCAATGTTTTTCAGATTTGGCTGAAAATTCTTATGCCTATGGTTAAACCGACTCTTGCGACTCTTGCAATTTTTACTTTTATCGGTTCGTGGGGTGAGTTTTTGTGGCCGAGTATTGTTTTGACAAACAAAGCGATGTATACTTTACCTGTCGGAGTAAATGATTTGCAGGGAATGTTCTCGGCGAACTGGCGGATAATTGCAGCTGGCTCACTGATTGCAACTGTTCCGATAATTATTTTCTTCGTGGCGCTTCAAAAGTACTTTATTTCAGGTGAAAATGAAGGCGCCGTAAAAGGTTAAGAGTATTCGAGAGTATGGGCTGTATATCAACAATAGACTGCACTTTACGTGACGGTGGATATGTAAATAACTGGCAATTTGATGAAGATTTTCAAAAATCTTTGATTAAAGCGCTTATTCTGTCCCGTGTGGAGATGATTGAATGCGGCTTTATCAGCCAAACTTCAGGCAGTGATTATTCAGGTACGCATTTTAGAAGTATAGAAAAAATTAATGAATTTTTACGCGTGAATCTTTTCAATATTCAAAATGCAAAGTTTCTTGTAATGATGCGCCTCGGAGAATACGATGTGCAAACCCTTCCCGTGTGTGACCGTGCGGAAAACTGTGTAACAGGCATAAGAGTGATGGTTGCAAAAGATGAGATTGAAAAATCTGTTTCTCTTCTTCGTCAAATCGCTGAAAAGGGCTACAATGTGCACATACAGCCAACGATAATCAGCAATTATACAAACGAAGAAATTGTACAAATGCTAAATGCTTATCAGGGTGTGAATTATCGGGCAATTTCTATTGTGGATACTTTCGGTTCGCTCAAAGAGGATGATATAAAGCGCATTGCATACCTTTTTGATAAATACGCGAATAAAGACGCGATGATTGCGTTTCACGCTCATAATAACCTTAATATTGCCTATCAGAACGCAATTTCGTTCACGCATTCGGTGACAAATTTAAGAGATATTTTTATAGACTGTTCTGTCGGCGGAATTGGGCGCGGGGCAGGGAATTTGTCTTCCGAAATACTTTTGACGTATTTAAAAAACGAGAAAAACAAGGATTATGTAGTTTTTCCCGTGCGGGATTTTGGGGCAAAATTTATGGATTTTGAGCGAAATATTTCGGAACATGACTTTTACGCTTACATTTTAACTGCGAAAAAAAATATGCATCCGAATTATGCTTCTTATCTTTTGACAGAAGGGTATTCACGTCCGAACATTATTAAAATGCTCGAATTAATAGAGCCTGAAAAGTATCCAGTGTTTGATTATGCTTACATTACAGGGCTTTGTGAGGTTTGCCGTATAAAAGTGTAATTTGTACAATTTGCTTTTCAAAATTGTGTTATTATATTCTTGAAAGAGTATTTTATGAACGACAACATTGTAATAAGAAAGGCAAATCAACATAATTTAAAAAATGTTGATTTAGAATTGCCGAAAAATGAACTTATAGTATTTACGGGTGTTTCAGGCTCGGGAAAGAGCTCGCTTGCGTTTGATACCATTTTTGCCGAGGGGCAAAGACGCTATGTTGAGAGCTTATCGACTTATGCGCGTCAGTTTCTGGGTCAAATGGACAAGCCCGATGTTGAGAGTATAGAAGGGCTTTCGCCTGCGATTTCGATTGACCAAAAATCAACTTCAAACAACCCTCGCTCAACTGTTGGAACTGTTACAGAGATTTACGACTATTTAAGGCTTTTGTATGCGCGTATCGGTACGCCATATTGCCCTGAATGCGGGGAGCCTATTAAGCCGCAGACGATTGATGAGATTGTGGATAAAATTCTGCATCTTGGAGAAGGCGCTAAAATCCAGATTATCGCACCTGTGATTCGCGGTAAAAAGGGGGAATACAGCTCTTTGATTGAGGAATTAAAGCAGGAAGGTTTTATACGTCTTAGAGTCGATGGTGAAATTTACAATACTGACGAAGATGAAATCGAGCTTGCCAAAACCAAAAAACACGACATAGATATTGTTGTGGATAGAATTGTTGTTAAAGAGGGTGCTAAATCAAGAATTGCGGACAGTGTGCAAATTGCTCTGGAAAAAGCTAACGGGCTTGTGATTGCGGATGTTGTAGGCGGTAAAGAAATACTTTTCAGTGAAAAGCTTGCCTGCGCTAAGTGCAATTTGAGTTTCGACGAACTTGCGCCGCGAATTTTCAGTTTCAACAGTCCATACGGTGCTTGTGAGCGCTGTGCGGGTCTTGGTGCTGATTTCAAAATCGACCCTGATTTAGTTATCCCCGACAGAAAAAAATCCCTTCGTGACGGTGCTATCTATCCGTGGTCAAAGACTACAACAGACTATTACACCGATTTAGTTAAGTCTGTTGCATTTGCCTATGGAATTGATTTGGATACGCCGTTTGAAGACCTGCCGAAAGAGCAGCAGGATATAATTTTGTACGGTGGTGACGAAATTATCAAAATTAATGTTAAACAATTCGGCACAAACCGCTACAAACCCCAGCATACTCGGTATGTAGGCGTAATTCCTTACCTTGAAAAACGGTATAATGAGGCAGGCGGAGAATACTGGAGAGATGAACTTCAAAAGTACATGGTTACAACCCCTTGCCCTGCTTGTAATGGTGCACGATTAAAGCCGTTTGCGCTTAGTGTAAGAATCAAGGGTTTAAATATTCATGAATTTTGTGAGCTTTCCATCGATAAAGCTTTTAAGTTCGTATCGGATCTGTTTTTGGAGCTTTCGGATTACCACATGAAAATTGCCAAGCAGCTTTTGGAAGAAATTCGTGCACGACTGAAATTTCTGCTGGACGTTGGTTTAAATTATCTTAATCTTGCCAGAATGGCGGGAACACTTTCCGGCGGTGAAGCTCAGCGTATAAGGCTCGCAACTCAAATCGGAAGCGGGCTATCGGGTGTCCTTTATGTCTTGGATGAGCCTTCTATCGGGCTTCATCAGTACAATAATGACATGTTGATAAAAACGCTGGTAAAACTTCGCAATCTCGGAAACACTTTGATTGTTGTAGAGCACGATGAGGATACGATTCGAAATGCAGACTATATTGTCGATATCGGACCTAAGGCAGGGCGCCATGGCGGTGAAATTGTTGCGAAAGGTACACTTGCGGATATTGAAAAAACCTCTAATTCAATAACAGGACAATACTTGAGCGGCAAGAAAGAAATAAAAGTTCCAAAAAATCGTCGCGAGGGTAATGGTCTTGTCATGAGTGTTAAGAATGCTCATAAAAACAACCTGAAAAACTTGAATATTGATATTCCGATGGGTAGAATTGTTACGCTGACAGGTGTTTCAGGCTCAGGGAAATCTACGCTCATGCAGGATTTGATTTATGAGTTTGCAATTCATAAACTTCGTGGAAATCGTCCAAAACCCCAAGGAGTAGACGATATAACAGGTTTTGAAAATATCGATAAGGTCATAGACATAGATCAGTCGCCAATCGGCAGAACTCCGCGCTCCAATCCTGCTACTTACACAGATGTTTTCACTCATGTAAGAGATTTGTTTGCAAAAACAAATGAATCGAAGCTTCGCGGTTACAAGCAAGGGCGTTTTAGCTTTAATGTCAAAGGCGGGCGCTGCGAGGCTTGCAAAGGGGATGGCGTTTTAAAAATAGAAATGAATTTTCTCTCAGATGTTTATGTGAAATGCGATGTCTGTAAGGGAAAACGATATAATCGTGAGACTTTAGAGGTCAAGTATAAAGGCAAAACAATTTATGATGTCCTGGACATGACAGTTGCCGAAGCTATGGAGTTTTTTGAAAATATTCCGAAAATTCATAGCCGCCTAAAAACACTTAACGATGTCGGGCTGGATTATATCAAACTCGGGCAAAGCGCTACAACTCTTTCAGGGGGTGAGGCTCAGCGTATCAAGCTTGCGGCGGAATTAAACAAAAAGGCAACAGGGAAGACGTTGTATCTGTTAGATGAGCCATCAGTGGGGCTTCACTGGTATGACCTCGACAAATTAATAAAAATCCTGCAAAAGCTTGCTGACAGCGGTAATACGATTATGATAATTGAGCACAACTTGGATATTATTAAAACTTCGGACTATATTATTGACTTAGGACCTGATGGCGGAGACAACGGCGGTCAAGTGGTTTTTCAGGGTACGCCTGAAGAAGTTGCGAAATGCTCAGAATCTAAAACAGGACAGTATCTTAAAAATATGCTCTAATGCTTTTTTGAAGTTTGACGAAGCTTTGTGAATTTTAACGAGCTTTCAAATAAAGTGTCATTATAAAATTGGAGGTCAGCCGAAGGTTCTTTATACTTGGATTTCGAGAATTTTTTATCCAAGAAAACAGAATATGACTCGTCTTCGTAGACTTTTTTGTAAGTTTTATTTTTAATCAGCGCTTTTTCGGCTTCAAATCTGTGAGAAACAATGATTATATCAGGGCGAAAAGTTTCAATAAGCATGTTTGGATTTTCTCCGACCTGCATGAAAAAATTATTGAACATTGGCAGCATATAATCGTGGTAGACCTCTTCGTAACGCCCATCCATTGCGATGAGATTTTGCGGATAGAGTTTATATGCGGCATAGCTCCCCTCCTGAAAATCTACGAGGAGATTGCCTTTCAGGTTATTTGTTTTGACAAATTCTACGGCTTTTATCGGATAGGCGTTGTTGTTGATTACAACTTGTGGTTTTTGAGTTGCAAAATATCCGATTGTTGCTAATGCAACGAAAATACAAATTAAAATGTCTTTAATATGTATTAATTTTTCATTATTTTTCAAGAATTTAGGGGTTAAAATACCTAAAATTCTATAAAAGTCATCATACAAAAATACAATTGCACATATCACGAAAAACGGCTGGTGACGGGTGTATCGAATAGATAAATAAGTCATTGCAAGCATTACAGCAGCTTTTGTCCAGTCTGTATTTTTTAGAGTTTTTGCTTTTAATTTCATAATCAAACGAATAAGCGCGGTTAGAAGCATTACAGCTAAAAATACTTTAAAAATCATAAATGAGTCGTGATTTTGGCTGCTAAAAGTACCTTGCCACTCACCTATCAGGATGCGCGGCATTGTTGTTGCCATTGCAAGAAATTTTACATAACCCGCACCCCAAGGATTGGCAAATGTGATAAGCCCGCAACCTATTGCGGTGAATATGTAGTATTTGAAAGGTTTTTTATTTAAGGCTTCACCGATTGCATATAAAATTATCAGCCCGAGACCCGCAGCGCAGCCTCCGTGAATATTTGCCCATAAAAGCATCATCGGAACGAAATATGCGAGAAGATAATATTTTTTTTCGGTACGGATTTTTTCCAAAAGCCAGAGCCAAAGGGTAAAAAACAGGTAACTTATAAGCTGGCAGCGGATTGTGTTTGAGTAGCCCGCTTGTGCTGCTGCGTGATATGCAAAAAAGAAAAAAATGAAATTATACGGGGTGGTAAATTTTACTCCGCGAACTTTTAGCGCTTGGATTGCAAAGAAAAATATGCCAAAAATCAGTAATGACTTTAAAATTAAAAGCCCGAGTCCGCCAAACTTGCTGAAAACCCAATAAAAGATTACGCTTGAGCCCCATTCATGGTCGTACCAAGTATGAGTCGGCGTGTAAGAAAAAATATCTTGATGGAGGATATTTCCTAAACTCCAAAATGCTTGCCCCTGCAAAAGTCTTGCAAATAAGTCGTAGTCTGCCAAGTTTGCTTGAAAACTTACAACAGTTATGAATAAAAATAATGCGATGTAAAAAATTACGGCTTTTTTATCGATTTTCATTTAATTTCCTTTGAATTCTACTTTGACTGGAAATTTTTCTATTTCCAATCGCCGGACAGCTTCTGTTCCAAACTCCTCAAATGCAACGATTTCGGATTTTTTTATGCATTTTTGAAGCAGTGCTGCAACGCCGCCTTGAACGCTGAAATAAATTGCGTTATTGGTCTCTATGCTTTCTTTTACGGCATCTGATCGCTCGCCTTTGCCGATCGTTGCAAAAAGCCCCAAATCATAAAGCATAGGCGTGAATTTATCCATCCTTTTTGCCGTTGTAGGGCCGATAGGACCTATTATTTCATCTTCTTTTTTCGGGCATGGACCTGCGTAAAAAATTATTTTATCTTTAATTTCAAAAGGTAAATTTTCGCTGTTAGAAATCATTTCTGCAATTTTTTTGTGCGCCATATCGCGTGCTGTAAAGATTTCACCCGTAAGGCTTATTTCTTCGCCGACATTTAGATTGCGCATGGCTTCAAAATCTGTTGTTTTAATTTCTTGGCGTTTCTCGTCAGCCTTGATTTCAAAAGGTTTTACGAATTCTGTCAAAATTACTGCTTTGCTGTCAGAGCCGATTAAAATGCTGGCATGTCTTGTGCTGTGGCAGTTCATAGTCACGCAAACAGGCATTGACGCTATGTGAGTTGGTGCTGTGAGCATTTTTATGTCCAAAACTTTTGTTTCTGAGTTTTCGTTAATATAATTTTTCAGTTTTTCGGAGAACTCATTGTTTTCGCCCCTAAAATATGCTTTTTTTGATAAAACGGCTGCCAAATCTATCGTTCCGCCTGCACCTATGCCCAGAAATAAAGGCGGACAAGCGTTTGTGCCCGAAGATTTTACTGTATCCAAGACGAAATCAAAGATTTCGATTTCGCTTGCCGACGGATTGAACATTTTTACTGCCGACATGTTTTCTGCACCCCCGCCTTTGATTAAAATATTTAATTTGATAGAATCTCCGTCGACTATATCGGTATAAATTATTGCAGGCAGATTATTATCTGTATTTGTGCGTTCAAAAATAGCATTTTTTACAATGGATTTTCTGAAAAAATTGTCTTTAAAGCAGGCTTCAACTGCACCGTTGATAGTTTTATTTAAATTCCCGTCTGAAATTCTGACATTCTGCCCGAGTTCGACAAAAACCAAAACTTGTCCTGTATCTTGGCACAAAGGACGCTGATTAATGTTCGCAATTGCTGCGTTAGAAAGAATTTGCGATATTTTAGACTGAGGTTCGAATCCTTCCGCCCCAGCTTTATATAACAAATCGTAAACAGCTTTCGGCAGATTGATATTAGCCTGAAAACAGCTGTCATAAACCGCTTTGAAAATGCTATCCGAACTGATTTCAACAAAATTCTCCATAAATCAATATTACAATAAATACGAAGCGGTAAAAAGAGTATAAGTAAAATTATTCAGGTTTGGAATTCTTTTTTACAAATTCATTAATTAGGGTAGTTCCTAAATTTCCGGCAGTACGATTTTGCGCAGATGCAAGATTTTTAAACTGTTCAAAAATCTCTCTATCTACCAGCAATACAAATCTATGCTTCTGTTCTTTTTTATCCATAAAAATACCCTTGCAACTCTATTGTAATTTTATTGCAATTATCTTGACATTTCAATTGCAATTAAGTTATAATTAAGTTACAACTATCTTGCAATGAGAAATAATATGTGTTTGGAAAAAAAATTTAAAGCAGCAAATATTGAAGATAAAATTATAAAATTGGGCTGTGAAATATCCCTTATAGAGAGTGTTTCAAGAATTCTTACAGAGTGTCACAGGGAAAACAGCAACTTAAAACACTATGATAATGAAAATTTGTCTTTTATTTTATTCAACCAGATATTAAAATTAAAAGAAAGTTATAAGGATCTTTCTATTGCCTTAGAAATATAATTTGTTATTCTACAACAATTTCCTGTTCATTTTTGTAAGTTACGTAACCTGCATGTGTATTAGGGGGGCGTTTGAGGTATCTTCTTTTGGTGTAAATAATCGAAGCCTTCAAAGAATTTGCTTGTTTTGAGAATTTTTTGGCAATTTGAGCGGTTTTTAAAAGAGTGTTGTCGTCAAGTTCTTTTTTGTCTGTAATTTTCACTAAAACATGCGACCCCGGTGAATTAAGCGCATGAAACCAGATATCATCGGGTGCAGAAATTTTTGAGAAAATATAATCGTTTTGTTTGTTATTTTTGCCGATAAAAATTCGGAAGCCGTTTATATTTTCTTCTTGAACAATTATCTCTTTATGTTTTTTTGTTTTTTCTTTTGAGGGTGAGATTTCTTCTTGAATTTCGGCTAAATCACTATAATTATCAGTATTTTCAATTTGATAAGATACATTTTGCCAATATTCAACAAGTTCTTCGGTCTTTTTCATCATCTCGGAAGCCATTTCATAAGCGGTTTTAGCCTTGTTGTACAGTTTGTAGTATTTGTTTGCATTTTCAACAGGTGAAATTAATTCATCAAGTTCGATTTCAACCGGTTCGCCTGTTACAAAGTCGTTTAGCGTGACTTTTTTTGTTTGCGATTTAAGCTGATAAAGGTTTGCCATAATAATATCGGCTTTTTGCTTGTGAGAAAGGGCTGTATTAATTTTCTCCGCCTGTTTTTGCTGTTTTTCGAGTGTAGATGTGTGTTTTTTCAGCTCTTTGTTTGTAATAGCGATTAATGACTGTCTGAGATTATTTATGACATTTTTTTCCATATAAAAAGAAAAATAGTCGTCAATCATTTCATTAACAGATGATTTGAAAATTCGTTCATCTTTATTGAAAGTAAAAACGGAAAAATCCTTGTAGTCTCTGGCAATAGAGGGATTGAAATCTTTTAGCGCCGCTGTTTTTTGCAAACATTCTTTGATATTGCCGTTTTTTTCAATCTCTTGCATAAGAGCTTTTGAAATATACTTGTAATGGTTTGGAAAAAATTCGTCAAGCTTGTCTTTGTTGAGTTCAATCTGTGCATTAAGAACTTTTTCCGAGGCGTTTTTCAAATTTTCTTTAATTTGTTTTGGCGGATAAATATAAGGCAAACCTCCTGCCATTTCACGCTCACGACTTTTTTCCGCGCCGATATTGTGCATACATCCAAGGATGATATTTGTATCGTAATTATACAGTACAACGTTGCTGTGCTTGCCCATAAGCTCTATTGTCAGACAAAGCGGGATAATTTCGCCTATTTCCGAAAAAGTTTCAAAATATATTTCTAAAATTCGTTCGCCTTCGGGCACGTTAACGCGGACTATTCGCGAACCGACCATATATTTTCGCAGAAGCATGCAAAACATCGGCGGCTGGTTCGGAATCTCTATATGCCGGCGCTCTGTGCTTTCTTTGCTTAAAAAACAAACGTGATAGCACGAAGGGTTGATGTTTATGTAGAGTTTTCGCGTGTCACCTGCCGAATGAAGCTGAATTATCAAATCACGGCGGGTTGGCTGCTGAATCTTTTGAATTCTTGCGTCTTCAAAATAGTCAGAGTTTTCCTCTGCGAATAACTTTAGTGTCAATGCGTCGATGTTAATCATTGTTTTATTATAGCGGAAAAAAGATTTTAGATTCTTCTGCAATGCCTCGGAATGACTGTTTTTAATTAAACAGTGCTGATTTTATGCGCTCCACACAGGCCGTCGGGCTGTAATGCCACTCTCTGTATGTTACGCGCAGGACTTTAAGCCCGCAGCGCTCCAAAATAGCTTGTTTTTTCATATTTGTATTATATGTGCGCACATTGTCTTCCACGCCGTCTATTTCCACAAGCAGAGAATGCCCGTCTTCATTATCGTCTTCGACTGTCAAATCTGTTGAAAATCCCGCAGTTTGAACCCCTGCTGTGACCTTTAAGCCTTCAGCCCGGAGTGTTTTTGCAACTTCTTTTTCAAAAGAATTCTTATAAACATTTTCATCAAAACTCAACGCAGCATTGTTAACGTTAATGTATGCCTGAATGTACTGAATGTAGTCTCTTAGAAGCCCTTCAGGAAGAGATTTATCGTCTCGGGAAAGGAAACAAATCAATTTTTTGCGTGCACGCGTAATTGCTACGTTAAACAAGTTCGGCTTTTGCAGGAATGTCAAACTTTGCACAAAACTATTGTCAGCAACGCACCAAGATAAAATCATGATGTCTTTTTCGTCCCCTTGAAAGGTATGCGCAGTGCCGACTTCTATCTTATGCTTTCTGATTGTGTTTTCCGAGAAAACCTGCATTACAGCTTTTTTAATTAAGTCAACTTGGCCTCTAAACGGCGATACAATACCTATAGAGACAGGATTGTCGGTATCTTTTTGTGAGTCCTTGATTATCAACTCCTGCAAACGCTTCATTATGGCTTCGGTTTCCGGCATATTTCTTGTCGTATCATAATCAACTTTCCCATCAGGAACCAAATGAAGTTCCAATACATCATCTGACTTGGAATTCTTTTTCATTATACGAATTCTTCCGCCGTAAAACTCGCGGTTTGAAAATTCGATAATAGGCGGTAAACTTCTGAAATGCTCGTCCAGCATAACAGGGTTAGTTGAATAGTAATTTGCCAAATCGAACATGGAATTTGTCCTAAAACGCCACATAAGCTGATATTTATCGGGAATTTCATATTGAGATAAGAACGACTGCTCTTTGGCTTTTTCCAGGAATGAAAGGTGCGGTAATTGCTTATCATCGCCTACGATGACAGCCTTTTTCGCACGGAAAAGTATCGGGAAGCAGCTCGCAATATCGCATTGAGATGCTTCATCTATGATTGCAACATCAAAAAGTCCCGGCTTCATCGGCAGAGAGCCTGAGACAGCATAAGTAGTGACGCACCAGCAAGGAAATGCTTCAAGCAGCGGTTTGAAATCTTCATCTTCAAGCAACCTGTTCTGAAGGTTCTTTTTTCTTTCTACAAGGGCTTTAGAGTGTACGAAAAGTCGCTGACGTTTAATCTGGTCGCGTAACAGCCCTTTCAGAGACTCTCTTCTGCGTCCGCGGAGGATTTCAACCGCAAGTTTAGACTGTTTTCGTTTTAAATTTCTTATTGTTTCAATAAGCTGGTGAAGGTTGCCGATTTTGTGGATTTTGCTCTCGATAAGTCGTGCCTGACAAGCTAAATCAGCGTCTGAAAGTTCACATTTTAATCGTTCGATGTCCTCTGCGCAGGCCGAAAAATCAGAAAGTTTCAAAATCTTTTTCAGTTTAATTGAGCGGAATTTATTGAGGATATTCGCGAAAAAGCTTGATTTTTCAAGGTCTTTTTCAAGTTTTTTAATCAACGAGTTTATCGTTTCAATTTCGTCTTTTTTGAGTTTTTTATTTATAAACTGTACTTTGCCTAAATCGCGTTCGCTTTGCTCTTTTTCCTCTGTCAAAGCTCGCCAATCATTTTCAAGAGCGATGATTTCTTCGCATTTTTTTTCGCAATCCCGAATAGAACTGACAAGTTCGTGCATATCGTCTACGTCGACAAGAATCGCGCTGTCGTAACCTCTGTCGAGTTCTACTTTATTATTCAGAAGGTCTTGGAGTTGGAAGCTGAGCTGTTTTTGATAGTTTTGGCGTCCTGCACGCAACGCCAAAAACGGTGCGCCGAGCTCATTTAAGCGTTCAGCAACGACATCTGTTGCTTTATCCATTCTGGAGGCAACGAGAACGGTTTTTCCGTTAGCGATGAGGTGAGAGACAAGATTCACGATTGTCTGCGATTTCCCTGTTCCTGGAGGACCTGCGACTGCGACGAGTGTGTTTTCTTCAATGCCGCGAATCACGCTTTCCTGACTGTCACTCAAAGATAGTGGTGTTGTTGCAACAAAATCTTCTAAATTCTTTTTATTTTTGACTTTTTCCGCCATTTTGCCTGCTCCGCGCAGGTATTCCTCGTTTATTAGTGAAAGTGCGGTTTCGCGGAAAATTCCCGAAGGTTTTTCGGATATTTGTGTCAACTCGTGCAATACACCTGCTGTGACTTGCGGACGTTTAGTCAGAATTATCGCACTTTGGCTTGTAACGCAAACTTTTTCGATTTTTACTTTTTTAGGTTTTGGTGCTTCTTCTTCGTCGACAATTTCATGCAAATTATCAAAATTTATTTCCTCAGAGCTGTTTGTCGGACTGCTTTCATCTTTGGAGACGTTGTTTTCGTCTGCATCCTCGTCGTGGTCTAAATGAAGTTCGATATCAGGAATAATCGAACGCAAAGTGGTCAAAAATATGTCCAATTTATCCTGTGTGAGAGGTAAATCGGGTACAACCTCAAGAAGACCGTCGAGCATATGCTCCATTTCGTCCTCGTCATCGCTTTTGTTCATCAGCGCAGTCAGGGCACCGGTATTAAGCGACAGAACTTCATCTTGCAAGCTGCATTCGATATTTTTTCCAACACGTTCAAGACGTGCCGGCATATATAAAAGCGGAGTCAAGAACTCGTTAGAACGCTTGTTTCGTCCGCCTTTTCCGATTAAAAACAGGTAGCCGTATATTAAATATTTGTCTTTTTGGCTCATCTCAGACTGAATCATAAGCTCGGTCAAAAGTGAGTCAGAGCCGTCAAGCTTTAGTGGAGCGCCAAAGTCGGTAAAAAGTTCTTCTTCTCCTTTGAGAAAAATCCACTTGTTATCTTTGTCCTGTTTAAGGTTTCGAAAGGTCGAACTTTGAACCTCTTCTCTTACACAATCGTGTAAATATAATGATAATCTCTTAATAAAACTGTCGTGAAACGCAGTACTTAATATTTTTCCGGCTTCTTGAAGCATAATTTTCCTATTCTCCTATATATTTATTATACAGCTTTCCTGAATTTTCAAATAATCCGTTTGCCCGATATTCGAGATTTTTCATGTTAAGAAGTTATACAATTTATGTTATTTGCGAAATCCAATAGAAAATTTTGTTTTTTAAACAATATAAAAAGTGAGAACTATGATAAACGAAATAAAAAGATACGAACTATTATTTACAACATTGGCAAGACCATATCACGCTATGGCATTAGAAAATAATGAAGCGATTTCGTCACTTGCAGGCATGGAAATCGCGGAATGTAACATTAATCTGGCTGCAAGCAGCAAATTTGCATTGAATTTACGCTCATTGAGAGCTTTTGTCGGCAGTTAGTGAATTTAAGCTTTAAGCCAATTTTTAAAGAATTCTATGCCTGCAGTTGAACTTTTTTCAGGATGAAATTGAACGGCTGTGATATTTTTGTGTTGCACGGAGGCGCAGAATTCTTTCTCGTAAAAGGCTGTTGAAGCTATTATCTCTTGAGTCTTTGGCTCCACATAATAGGAGTTTACGAAATAAAAATAATCTTCCTTCAAGAACTTTGCATTTTGAGTTAAATTGATTTTATTCCAGCCGATTTGCGGAACTTTTACATTTTTGAATTTTTTAACTTCCCCTTTTAAAATGCCGAGCCCTTTTATTTCAGGCGCTTCTTCGCTTCTTTCAAAGAGTATCTGCAAGCCTAAACAAATTCCTAAAAACGGGATGTTTTTTTCAATTGCTTCCTTTATTACAGGCACAAGATTTTTTTCGGTTAAATTTATTATTGCCTGCTCAAAATGTCCCTGACCCGGAAAAATAAGTTTATCGGCACTCAAAATAACATCTGCGTTGCTTGATATTTCTGCCTTTATTCCGCAAAAATCAAGCATATTCAATATGCTTCTGATATTTCCCGCATCGTAGTCAATTATGACAACTTTCATTTTTAGTATGTAAATCCGTCTTTTGCTAAACGGTCAATTACTTCGTGAAGTTTTTCTTTCGGCGCAACGATTGAAATTCTTACAAAATCATCTCCGTATTGACCAAATCCGCTTCCCGGAACGACCACTACGCCTGATGTTTCCAAAAGGGCGTCAGCAAATTCCTTAGAGGTTTTGAATCTTTTCGGAATCGGCATCCAGAGGTAGAATGTTGCGTCAGGAACGATAAAATCGTTAGGGTTCCAACCTAGTTTTATGAATCCGTCAACGAGAATTTGTTGTTTTTCTTTGAAGTCAACATTGGACTTTTTGATGTATTCTTCGCCCTCATCAGAGTTTAAAACAGCCGCACCTGCATATTGCAGAGCCTTGAACAATCCGGTGTCGATTGTGGATTTTTGTTTAGCGAACATTCCAACTGCTTCTTTGTTTCCGCAAACCCAGCCTAAACGCCAGCCTGTCATTGCATAAGGCTTTGAAAAACTGTGGAATTCGAGCGTGACATCTTTTGCACCTTCTACTTCAAGTGCAGAGCAAGGTTTTTTGTTTTCGTCAAAATACATATCGCAATATGCCGCGTCTGAAATCAACATTAGGTTATGTTTTTTACAGAAATCAACAACTTGCTGGTAATATTCTTTTGTTGCGGTTACGCCGAGCGGGTTGTTGGGATAATTTATAATTACTGCTTTAACTTTTTTCTCATCGTAGCCGTCATTTTTAAGTGATGTCAAAACATCTTCTAAATCCGGAGTATAATTGTTTTCAAGTGTTAGAGGGATAGGATAAGCTAATCCGCCTGAAACAAGAAGCATTTGACTGTAAGAAGCATACCCCGGGTCCGGCACCAGGATAATTTCTTTATCTTTTTCAACGGTAGTCGGATTGATAAGTTCTCTGACAATGTTTGCAAGACCTTCTTTAGAGCCGATTAATGAGCAAATTTCTGTTTTTGGGTCAATTTCAACATCGAAACGATTTTTCATTCTTTGCGCTACTGCTTCAAGGAAAGACGCTTCGCCTTTCGGAGTAGAATATTTGTGCATGCCGTCTATATCAAGAGCTTCTTTTAATTTTTCAATAACATACTTGGGCGGGTTATCGGTAGGTGCCCCGATATCAAGAGCAATAGGTGCTCTGTCTTTTTTTATAAGTTCAGGGGTTAGTTCCAATGTTTTTTGCTTGATTTGAACCATGATATAGGTTTCAATCGATTGTACATACTCGTTAAACAGTTCTTTCATATACTTCACTCCATTCGGTTAGTATTGTTAATAATACACTTTTTTGTGTGAATTAACAAGAAATTTTTGTTTTTTGTGAACTTTGTTAATATGTGAGACGGTAAAATCTCTTGCCGTTCGGGCTACGAGCAGCGGGTATGATTGTCCGACAAACTTGTGTTATAATAAAGCGGTAAAAAAGGAGGATGTCATGTCAAATGCTATAGAAATAAATGATGCATCATTTGAAAGCGAAGTTTTGAACTCTCAAAACGTTACCGTTGTTGATTTTTGGGCGCCATGGTGCGGACCTTGCAGAAAACTTGGTCCTATTTTGGACGAAGTTGCAAACGAAATGGCAGGAAAAATTAAAGTTGTTAAACTCAACACAGATGAAAACATCAAAACTGCTAAGGATTTAGCTATCAGTGGATTGCCGACTGTAATGGTTTTCAAAAACGGAGAAGCTGTTGAGAGAATGGTAGGATTGATGCAAAAATCCGCTCTTGTTTCAAACATCGAAAAACATTTATAGTTTTATACTATAACTAAAACGGCTCTTTATAAGAGCCGTTTTTTTAATCTAAAATGCTTAAAACATAATCATAGTAAGCGCTTTTGCCTTTGTATGGTTCGAGATTTTTGTGGAGCAACTCTTCTTTAATAAATCCTTGCTCATAGGCAATTTCTTCCAGGCAGGAGATTTTTTCTCCTTTGGTGTTTTGCATAGATTGAACAAAATTTGATGCTTGCAAAAGAGAATCGTGTGTTCCGGTATCAAGCCATGCAAAACCTCTGCCGAGAACCTCAACATTAAGTTGGTTCTTTTCCAGATAAATTTTGTTTAAATCAGTGATTTCGAGTTCACCGCGGGCAGAAGGTTTTAGAATTTTTGCGTATTCACATACCTTATTATCATAGAAATACAGACCGGTCACGGCGTATCGGGATTTTGGCTTTTGAGGTTTTTCTTCAAGTGACATTGCTTTTCCGTTTTTATCAAACTCAACCACCCCGAATCTTTCAGGATCGCTTACTTTATATCCGAAAACAGTTGCGCCGTGTTTGCGTTTGCTGACTTCATTCAGCATTGTACAGAAATTATGTCCGTGGAAAATGTTGTCCCCGAGGATGAGTGCTGCCTCGTCTCCGTTTAAAAAATCTTCCGCAATAATAAATGCGTCTGCGATTCCTCTTTGTATTTCCTGCACTTTATATTCAAATTTTACGCCGAATTGGGAGCCATCACCCAGTAATTTTACAAAATTATCCTTATCGGAAGGGTTTGTAATAATCAAAATTTCTTTAATCCCTGCCAACATCAATATTGAAATAGGATAGTAAATCATTGGTTTATCATAAACCGGCAAAAGAATTTTGGAAATCGGTAAAGACGCCGGATATAAACGTGTTCCTGCTCCTGCTGCTAAAATTATCCCTTTCATGCCCTATCCTTTCACTTTGTTTTTTTTAATTATAACATAAGCGAGTGCTTTCGTTTTGTCGTGAGACAAGCTTACTTTTACACTGTATTTTTTTGCCAAATCGTTTAAAAATCTTATTTGCGGAACTTTGTTAGAGTCGTGATAAACCTCGATTTTATTAAGTTCAAAACCTTTTTCTCTAAAATTACTTAAAGCTTTTATCACTGCTTCTTTAGCGCAATATCTTGCTGCAAAATGCTGCGCATCATATGATTGTGACTTGCAGTATAAAATTTCGCGTTCCGAAAAAACTCTTTTCAAAAAAGTTTCGTCTTTTTTCTCAAAGCGTTTTATCTCTTCAATATCTGTTCCAATTGCAATATCATCAAATTTCATACAGAAATAATACCACAACTATGTTTGATTTTGCAGATATTCTCTCCACAAATCAGGGCGCATTTTTTGAGTTTTGATTTTTTGCTGTTCTTTTCGCCAATTATTAATTTCGGCATGGTTACCGTTTAAAAGCACCTCGGGAACTTCCAGACCTTCATATTCGCGTGGTTTTGTATATTGAGGGTATTCCAAAAGCCCGTCTTCGAAGCTATCGTAGTCTGCTGAATCAATTTTGCCTAAAACGCCGTTTATGTATCTTATTGTGCTGTCCAAAATGCACAAAGCCGGCAGCTCTCCACCCGTTAGGACAAAATCGCCTATCGAAACCTCTCTTGCGCCGCTTAGCGTTCTTATTCGTTCATCAAACCCTTCGTAATGACCGCAAATCATCACAATCTGGTCTTTTTGAGAAAATTCTTTTGCCATTTCCTGATTAAATTTTTCGCCTTGTGGGGTAAGAATTATTTTTTCTGAATTTTCGCACATTTCAATGCTGTTTATTGCATCCATAAAAGGCTGGCACATCAAAACCATTCCGGCGCCGCCTCCGTATGGAGTATCATCAACTTTTTTGTGTTTGGAAAGAGTGAATTCGCGAGGGTTGACTGTGTTGACCGCAATAATTTCGCTTTCAACAGCACGATTTGTTATACTGTGAGAACATGCATTTTGAATCATCTCGGGGAAAAGCGTTACTATGTCAAATCTCATAAATTATCCCTTACAGTTTAGGTATAAGTCCGTCGATGTTTTTTATAACAATTTTATTGTTTTTTAAATCTACTTCAGGCACAAGTTCTTTAACAAACGGTACCATGTGGAAAGAGTCGTCTTTGATTTTTACGGAAAGTAAGTCGGTTGCGCCGTTTTCGGAAACAGCGGCAACAAAACCGAGCCTGTTTCCTTCTGTGTCAAAAACTTCCAGTCCTTTTAAGTCGGATGTAAAATATTCGTCTTCTTTTAGATCCTGTTCAGCGGTGTCTTTTCCGATGTATAAAATGCAGCCCTTAAGTTCCATAACTTCATTAATAGAGTTAATTTCTTTGAACTTTACAATTGCATAGCCTTTATGAAAACGGACTTGGGAAATTGTAAGTTCTATATTTTCGGTGCCTTTTTTTGCCGTTATTGTTTCAAGGTTTTGAAGCTGCGCTTCTTTGCCTTTTGTGTAGCCCAATTTGACTTCACCTTTGATTCCGTGAAAGTTTAAGATTTTACCGATTGAAATTAATGTACTCATCTTTTATGCTTGCTCTTCGGTGTCATCTTTCTTTTTGCGAGTTGTTTTTTTAGGTTTTGCTTCAACAACAGCTTCTATCGCGACTTCTACTGCAGGTGTTTCAGATACTTCTGCTGCTTCAGCAGTTTTTTCTTCAATTACTGTAGTTTCAGCTTTTTTCTGAGGTGCCGTTTCTGTGCTTAAACCTTTTCGCGGACGAATAATCTGCTCCGGTGCATCAGGTCTGCCTTCATTCCATCTGTCCATTCCGAGCTGTTTTCTAACTAAGCCGATACCCACGTGTACGCGCCATTCATCCATTTTAAGCTGGCTGGCAAGTATTTTATGGCAGCCGATTGGAGGCAATGGAAGTAGCGGTTCGTAAAGATTACGTATAGCAATAAGTTGATCTGCCGAAACTGCTAATTTGCGTTTAGGGAAAGGTAATTTTGGTAAAAACATTTTTTGTCTGACCAAATTTATACCGAAAAATACTTTTCTTGGTTCGAGTTCGATTTCTGCTCCGATAACCTCATGTACATCAGGGTTTGGCAACGGAAGTAATCTTTTATACAGAACTTCTATTTGAGCCAGCTGTTCTCTTGTTACGAGCAGTTCTCTTTGAACTCTCGGTGCGCCCATGCCCGGTCTTGGAGAACGATTAAATCCACCTTGCGGACGATTATTGAAACCGCCTTGAGGCCTGTTGTTGTAACCTCCACCCTGTGGACGATTGTATCCGCCCTGGCGTTGTTGGTAACCACCTTGCGGACGATTGTTGTCATATCCGCCTTGAGGTCTGTTGTAACCCCCGCCCTGTGGACGGTTGTATCCGCCCTGGCGTTGTTGATATCCACCTTGCGGGCGATTGTTGTCATATCCGCCCTGACGCTGCTGGTACCCACCTTGCGGACGGTTGTTATACCCGCCTTGACGTTGCTGGTACCCACCTTGCGGTCTGTTGTAGTTAGGTCTTTGTTGGCTATTATAATTATTGCGCGTAGGGTAAGGTCTTTGCTCGCCTTCGCCCTCATAGCTGTATGAAGAACGCTGTTGAGGTTTTTCTTCGCTTTTTTGCTCGTTTTCGTTTGATTGTGCATCAGATGAGCCCGACTCCAATATAGGTTTTCTGTCGGGATAAAGACAATTCGGACATATAATTCTTTTAGGGTTTTTTGTTTCGAACTCTGCGCCGCACTTGGTACACTTATTTACATACATTTTTTTACAGCCCCTTTTTGACTTCTTTTTGCAAGGTTTATTTGTTAGGTGTGCTTAAAACTAAATCAGGAAATCTCTCTTTTAAATTCAACTAAAGTCCTTGCTTGTTCTAAATTTTCAAATTAAAAAATAATGATGAACATCCTCAACTGTCATTTTATATGTAAAAATAATTTTTGACAACCCCTAATTAAAAAATTCATATAATTGATTTAGAATTAAGATTTTAAGCATGAATTGAAGTATTATAACGGGATAAACAATTGTAAATATTACACTTATTCCCGTGTTCTTGTAACTCAATCATAGCTTAAAAATTCCTGCGCTTTGTTAAATTATACAAATAAACTAGAACAGATGGGTTATATATTTTTCTTTTTTATGATAGTTTATAAGTAATCAAGAAATTTTATATATATATTACAACAATCTCGCTGAAAAGCAAAAGGAGAGACGATTATGACAGTTGGTTCATTTGTATTTATGTTACACTCGCACTTGCCTTACTACAGAAAAGCAGGCATGTGGCCGTTCGGAGAAGAAAATCTTTATGAATGTATGGGTGAAACTTATGTTCCGCTTTTGAATGCAATTTCCGAATTGTATGAAGAAGGAATTAAGGCTAAGTTGACAGTGGGAATCACGCCGGTACTTGCTGAGCAGTTAAATGACGAGCACCTTCAAAACGGTTTCGTAGAATATTTAGACACAAGAATAAAATCAGTATCTGAGGATTTGGAGCGCTATCCTGATCCGGAAGTTGCTCATTCTCAGCATAAAAAATACCTTGCGGAATACTATTACAAATGGTTCACGCATATAAAAGATACTTTTGTAAATAAATATAATAAAGACCTTATTTCTGCATTCAAAAAATATCAGGATTTGGGCTGTATTGAAATCACAACTTCAGGAGCTACTCACGGATTTTCACCGCTTCTTGCGACTGATACAAACTTAAATGCACAGTTTAAAGTGGGTTCAGATACAACAAAACGCCTTTTCGGCAAGAAAGCAAAAGGTTGCTGGCTTCCTGAATGTGCATACAGACAAGGTTATGAATATGTGGGTAAAGACGGTAAAAAACATTGGAGACCGTCAATCGAAGTAACTCTTCAAAATAACGATATTCAATATTTCTTTACTGAATCTCACGTTATTGAAGGCGGAAACTCAATTGGTGACAGACGCGTAATCGGACCTTACGGAAATATCGAATATATTCCGCTGCCTGAACGTGCGCCGACGGGATATGACACTTATTCTGCTTACTGGCTGCCTGATGCTCAGGTTGCTATCATGGGCAGAAACGAAAGAGCCGGCTATCAGGTCTGGTCTGCGGCGGATGGATACCCGGGAGATGGCGTATATCGTGAATTCCACAAAAAAGATGATAAATCCGGTATGCATTACTGGAGAATCACAAGTGAGACAGCTGATTTGGGCGACAAAATGCTTTATGACCCTGTATTGGCGCAAAATCAAATCGGTTCTAACTCTGACCACTACACAACAATGCTTTATCACCTGATGAACGATTACAAAAATTCGACAGGCAAAGAAGGTCTCGTAATGGTTTCCTTTGATACAGAACTCTTTGGACACTGGTGGTTTGAAGGGGTTGAGTTTATCAAACAGGTTATCAAAAAGTTCAGCACGTATCTCCCTGAAGTTGAAAGACTTACAGCGGGCGAATATCTTGAAAAACACCCTCCTGTTGAGGCTATTCAAATCCCTGAAAGCTCTTGGGGCGCGGGCGGGCACTTCCACGTGTGGATGAATCACCTCACTGAATGGATGTGGCCGATTATTCACGGATGTGAAAAAAGGATTATGTCTATTGTAGATAAATATCAGGATATTCCGGAAGATGCACTTCTTTTGAGAGCATTAAAGCAAATGGCTAGAGAAAACCTGCTTCTTCAAAGTTCGGATTGGCCTTTCTTGATTACAACTTGGCAGGCAAAAGACTACGCTACAGACAGATTTAACGAACACGTTGAAAGATTTGAAGCTATCTGCGATATGATTGACTCAGGCAATATTGACGAAGCTAAATTATCTGAAATCGAGTCTATCGACAATTGCTTCCCTGTAATTGATTACAGAGTTTATTCTACGATTGAAGAGGGTATAATTCCTCAACAGGCTTCTAAGCTTTCTCCATTGTACGAGTAAAAAGTAACTTCAATAAGAAAACTGTTCTTTAATGGACAGTTTTTTTATTGCTTAAAAATCGAATACCTGTTATTATGAAAAACAGAATTACTAAAAATAAGTAGGAGTATGGAATATGGCGTTATTATTGAATTGTGTCGGGGGGGGGGCGAATCCTAAAAGATAAAAGTGATGAAAAATTCACTTTTTTCAAAAATTCAAAAAAAGGGCGCGTAAAATTTAAAAACATTCCTTACAAAAAAGCTTTTTCAGTGGCAGAAGCGATGATAACTTTGCTTATTGTCAGTGTGGCGCTTGCCGCGGCTGCGCCTATGATGTCAAAAAGGGTGCTTCAGTCACAGAGGCAAACTCAGTATCAACCGATTCCTAAGGGGGCGGTGATATTTTTTAATGTGGCGCCTTCAAAATGTCCGGCCGGCTGGGAAAGAATGATAGATGAAAATCCGGCTTGGGCAGGTAAATATTTTAGAATAGCAGGTAAAGACAATGTTGGACAGTGGCAGGATTCTGCCATTCCAAATATTAAAGCTACATTATCAGGAGCAAGGGATTACGGACTATTTGATAACGGCTCAGGCGCAATTAAAGTCTCGAACTTTACTTGGGAATGGGATAACAATCTTGGCGGTGCCTGGCTGCAAACAAAGCCGGAGAGGGATAGTATATCTTGGAACGACGCAAAATTTGATGCCTCTGCATATAATTCTATTTATAAAGACAGCGTTAATGAGGTTAGACCACCTTCTGTTGCCCTTTTGGCTTGTCAGAAGCTCTGATTCATATAATGACAAGCTACACGGTGTGTAGGGCTGACATTAAAGAACATGGGTTGTTTGTTTTGGCAGACATCATGCGCGTATTGGCAGCGGCTGTTGAATTTGCAACCTTCCGGGAGATTCTTTACTGGTGGTAAATCGCCTTGAAGTGAATTTTTTGCCTTTTCATTGTTTTCTGTCCGGATTTTAGGAACAGAGGCAAGTAACGCTCTTGTATATGGGTGTATAGGTTCTTCAAAAAGAGAGTTTTTGTCAGCTATTTCGACAATTTCGCCGAGATACATTACAGCGACCCTGTCAGATATGTGTTTTACTACGCTCAAATCATGAGAAATAAAAACTATTGTTAGATTTAGTTTTTCTTTGAGCTCCAAAAGAAGATTAATAATTTGTGCCTGAATGCTCACGTCTAAAGCGCTTACGGGTTCATCTGCAACAATGACTTCGGGTTCTAGAATCAGGGCTCGTGCGATTGCAATCCGCTGGCGCTGTCCGCCTGAAAATTCGTGAGGAAAACGGTTTATCACGCTCGGGTCAAGTCCGGTAAGGCTTAAAACTTTCAATATTTTTTCGTTTATTTCATGCTTAGAAGTAACCCCCGTGACAATAAGAGGTTCTTTGAGGATATCAAATATGCTCATTCTTGGGTTTAGGCTGGAAAACGGATTTTGGAAAACCATTTGACATTTTTGGCGGAAATTTTTCTTTTCCTCTTTTGAGAAATCATCGATATTAATCTCATCAAAAAGCACTGTGCCGCGAGTTTTTGTTTCAAGCCCCAGAATTGTGCGGGCGAAGGTGGATTTTCCGCAGCCTGATTCACCGACAAGCGAAATGATTTCGTTCTTGTAAATGTCAAGATTTATGCCGTTTACAGCATGAATAAATCCCTTTTCGCGCGAAAAAAAGCCCTCTCCAAGCGGAAAGTGTACATTCAGGTCTTTAATTTCAAAGATTTTTTTCATAAGGCTATTATAGCGTAATTTTTGTTAATAGGTAACCCGAAACGGCAGTCCGGCTGATTATATTTATTTTACGACTTTATTTAAACCTATTGGCTTGTCAACATTGCGCCCGAGGGCAACTGCGATTTCAAACGCGAAAAGCTGGAATGTAATCAAAGTAGCAAAAACATCGTAAATATTATTTTTCGTGTTGATTTTTATGTTTACTGTACCTGCCGTGTCTGTAATTTTGTCCTCGTTGCTTATTGTAACTATTTTTGGCGTGTAATCTTTTAAAATTCTGTCTAAAATTATTTTTACACTGTCTTTGGTTTCTTCGACTGCAATCGCTATAAGCGCAGGTTTGTTATTCAGGACAGCCATGTGCCCATGCAGAAATTCGCCTTGAGGGTATGCGTTTGCGTCGATGTAGGAGGTTTCTTTTATTTTCAGTGCGGCCTCTTTTGCTACCGAATAATAGTATTTTGTGCCGAGAATAATTATATTGTTAAATTCAGATAAATCTTTGGCAACGGCTTTAATTTTGGATGTATCAGAGAGGTAGTTTCCGATGAAATCGGGAAGCTTTTTGATATTGTCGATTTCCTCTTTGATATCGTGCCCTTTTGATTCTAAAAAAGCGAGCATAATTAAATACAGGCACAAAAGCTGTGCAGAAAGGGCTTTAGTTGAAGCTATACTTTTTTCTTCCCCTGCGTCCGATAAAATGTGATAGTCGCATAGTTTCCATAGAGTTGAATCCATACCGTTTGTAATACAAAGAGTTTTTCCGCCTTGTTCTTTAACTTTTTTTAGAGATTCGACTGTATCAAAAGTTTCGCCTGATTGCGAAATGAAAATATAGAGCATATTTTCTTCAATAAAAATATTTTTTGAGATATAAAATTCGCTTGCATACTCACAACTTGCTTTAATGTTTGCGAATTCGCGGAAAATCTTGGCAACCATACCTGCGCAATGATATGAAGAGCCGCTTGCGATAAAAGTCAGTTTTTTTACCCCTTCAGGAATTTTAAAAGAAACCTTATTTTCTGCTGTAATATATTTATCTACGAGATTTTTCAGCACTTTTGGCTGTTCGAGTATTTCTTTTTCCATTTCGTATGTCATTTTACACCTCTTTTATTTATAAGGTAACAAATTTTTACATTTTTAGCAATGATAACAATATTTTATCGAGTCCGAATAAAATATTTGCATTTTCTTCAAAAACATACGATAATTTGAATATGGATATTAAACTAAGTAAACTTTTAAATATTTCAATTTTGTCCTGTGCGTTGACTTTGAGCGGGGTTGCCTCGAATGCAAAAATGTCTGATGAGGCTCATAAATACTATGAAGCTGCGTGTAAGGCAGAATCTGCGCAAAATTACCTTCAAGCAATAGAGCAGATTAAAAAAGCATTGATTGAAACTCCTGATGACGCGCTTTTGTATACAAAAATTGCCGGTTTGTATTCTGAAATCGGAGATTGGCAAAATTCGCTTTCTTCCTACAAAAAAGCCATAAAATTACGTCCGAATGACGCTTTTATTTACATAAGTGTCGGAAATATTTTACAGCAGCAACACGATTATGATTCTGCTTTTCAGGCATACTATCAGGCGCTTTCGATTTTTCCTGATTACAAATATAACTACTTGAATATTGCAAACGTAAAATATTTAATGGGTGATAAAGAAGAGGCTCTTGATTATTACAAGACATTCTTGAATTATTATCCTGATAATAATGATGCCCGTGAAAGCTTGGCAGCGCTATATTTGGATTTAAATGAACCGCAAAAAGCTGCGGATGAGTATAATAAGCTTTACTCTGCAAATCCGAAGATTTTTAAAGAGTATTCAAATTACGGCTTAGCACTCCTAAGAACAGATAACTATGCAAATGCTGCTAATATGTTCAGTGAGGCTATTAAGGCAGATGATGACGACTACGCAGCGCATGGAAATTTGGCGCTTGCATATGTTCGCCTCGGGCAGGATGACAAAGCGCTTGTTCAGTTTGAAAAAGCGTTTCAAATAAACCCGCAACTGGACGCACTAAAGTTCGATTATGCGAACCTTCTGGCTGATGTCGGACAGGTTTCTAAAGCTATCGAGCAGTACAATTCTTATATCAAATTTAATCCTTCCAATCCTGATGTGTATTCCAATTTAGGGATTCTGTACGCCAAGGATAAGCAGTACGGAAAGGCTATTGCAGCTTTTACTAAGTATTTGGAGCTTAAACCGGGGAATGTCGAAATCCAGAAAGAATTGGCACGTTCTTATCACTTGAACGGCGAGTATGGCAAGGCTGTAATTTTGTATGACGAAATTTTGTCTAAAGATAAGGATAATTATGATGTTCTTTTAGACAAGGCATTGGCGTTGCACGGAAGCGGAGATGTTAATAATGCGATTGCAATATACCAGTCGCTTTTGGCAAAGAAAAATGATCCGAAAGTTGTGGAAAACCTCTCTCGTGCCTATGTTTTTAAAGGTAATGAACTTAAAAAAGCAGGAAACTTCAAAAAAGCCATCGAAAACTACGATTTGGCTAAAAAAGTTAACGATAAAGATGTCGAGGCTTATGAAGGCAGTGCAGAATCTTATGACAAGCTCGGTGAAAAAACAAAAGCTGTTGAAAACTATGCTAAGGCTGTTGAAATGGAGCCTGAAAACGATGATGTTGTGTTCAGTTATGCAGATACCTTGTCAAAATACGATATGATGACTGAAGCGATTGCTGTATACGAAAAAATGCTTATTAAAGACCCGCAAAATGCTGACGCCTTGGTTGCTATCGGTGATATTTATTTGAAAACAGAAGAATATGACAAAGCGCTTCCGAGATATAAAGAGGCTGCGGTAATACTTCCTACAGATGAGATAATTCTCATAAAGCTTGGAAATGTCTATAAATTAAGCGGAGATGACAACAGTGCGCTTGCTTCTTATCTGAAAGCTGTAACTATAAATCCGAAAAGCGCCGATGCACTCTTTAATATAGGTCTTATAAAAGCAGAACAGAAAAAGATTGCGGAATCTCGAGGATATTTTGCAAAAGTAATCCAAATAAATCCTAACTATACTTATGCTTATTATGCGCTGGCTATGGCTTATGAGGCAGAAAACAAATTTAAAGAAGCCGCAATTAATTATGAAAAATTCCTAAAATTGTCGGATGATGAGAATATCAATAAAGCTATCCGCGAAAAAGTTGAGATTTTAAAGAAAAAAGCTGTTAAATAATGATGAAAAGATTTATAAGCTTTGCTGCAATGTTTTTTGTTGTTTTTATGACTTGCGGATGCAACAAAAATGCACCAATGTTGTTTTTCAACAACCAGCCGATTAACGAGGTTACGGTTAACAATCCTGTTAATATTTTTGAACTCGGGGAAACGACTCATTTTGTGATTTTATGTCCGAAGGGATTTGAGTCTCCGTATTTGCGTATACAAGTCATTAAAAAAGAAGATAAAACTCAAAACTGGGGTTATGATGTTTATTATGCAAAAAATTTGAAAGTGGATACAACGAAAAAATTCTATATAGACTCTCTAAAGCTTCACAAAAAAGGCGGTTATATTATGACTGTTTATTACCTGAACAATCTTGACAGAGCTGTTGTTCGCTCTACTTTCAGGGTGAAATAATGTACGATTGGCTCGATTGGATAAAATTTTACGTAAACAAATTTTTGTCGCCAAAATATAAGATTTCAGGTAAATGTAACCAATGCGGACAATGCTGCCGTATGATAAATTTTATCCATAAAGGACAAATTATAAAAACTGAGCAAGAGTTTGAAGAGTTAAAAAAAATTGATAAAAAATATTATCACTTTTACATTTCCGGAAGAGATAACGAAGGAAATCTTATTTTTACCTGTAAATCACTTACAGGTGATAATAAATGCCGAGATTATTTGTGGCGTTCGCTTTATTGCAGAAAATACCCCGATGCTGACAAAAAATTCATTATGGCAGGCGGGGAACTCTTGGACGGGTGTGGATACAGGATAGGAACTACAAAAAACTTTTCTGAATATTTAGATTAACTATTTTGCCTAATCCTCTATTTATTTGAATTTTTGTTTAGAATGTTGCTTTAAATCTGACTTTTACGTATCATAAGAGAGTTGAATTTATGGGGTGACTCAATGAAGAGACTGTTTTTAATTTTATCACTGTTATTTGTTTCGGTTTTAACCACAGCTTGTATAAATAATTTGGCAATTCAAGAATTAAATAACAAGGCCAAAGCCTATATGGAAGCGGGCGAGACGGATAAGGCTATTTGCCGTTACAAATCCAGTCTTGATTTAGATGACAGTATTTTTGAAACAAACTATAATTTAGGTGTTGCATATATTTCTGCAAATAACCACGAAGAGGCAGTTGACGTTTTGAAAAAAGCAATAAAACTTAATCCTGCTCTTGCTGACTCTTATTATTCGCTGGCAGTCGCTCAAGAGGGTGCTGCTTTTGATAAAATCAACGGTAAAAAACAACAAGAAGATAAATGTGAAGCAGCTGCTCAAGAAATCAATCCTGCCGAGTCTATGCCTGAAGAAATCAAGCTTACGCCTGAAGATAAGGAAAAGATTTCGAAATTGTTTCTTGAATCTATCGATAATTACAATCAATATTTAACACTTAGCCCTGAGGCGGAAGATAAAGATAAGGTAAACAACAGAATTAATTCTTTGAATGAAGAAATGTTGAAATATTCTACACCTGACAATACCCAGCCTGCGGAAGGTGCAGAAGACTAATGATTTCGCCTGTAAGCTCAACAGCTTTCAGTATAGGCTCGTTTCCTGTTAAGTTTTACAGCTTGACTATGTTTGCAGCTATATTTTGCGGTGCAGCTTTCACTTGTTTCATTTCCCGAAAATATTACAAAAACGTTGATACAGAAAAAATCCTTGATATTCTTCCGCTTATTGTCATTTCGGCAATCCTGGGTGCTCGAATTTACTATGTAATTTTAGACTGGAATTATTTTTCTTCGCATTTAGGGCAGATTTTTATGATTTGGAATGGAGGACTTTCTATTCACGGTGCCCTAATAGGTGGTTTTTTGGCAGGTTTGTGGTGTGTTAAAAAATACAAGCTTGATTTGTGGATTTATGCGGATGTTTTTAGCTACGGATTACTTTTAGGGCAGGCCATAGGACGCTTTGGAAATTATTTTAATACAGAAGCTTTCGGAAAGCCCTGCTTTTACTCTCAGGCGTTTTGTCTTTATGTTCCTGTTTTAAAAAGACCTCTTGATTACCTGCATTTTGATTATTTTCATCCTGCATTTTTGTATGAAGCGATTTGGAATTTGTTTGCGCTCCTAATTTTGATTTTTGTGGTGAGAAAGCTTGCAAAAAATACACAAGGTGTGGTTTTTTTCTCTTATTTAATATTGTATTCGCTCGGAAGGCTGTTTGTTGAAAATATTCGTTTGGACAGCGTGTTGAATATTGGAAAATTCCACGTAGCCGAGCTTGTGAGCTTTTTTATAATTCTTTTTTCCACAGGCATGATAATTTTCTTAAAACAAAGAGAGAAGAAATTATAAACTGATTGTGCGTTTTTCAGTCACAATAATGTCGACTCTTTCGTCGAAACAATCGCATTCGATTTCGTCTACAAGGCAAATTTCGGGTATAACAGTCAAAATTTTAGTTTTTTCTCTGTCGAGATTCTTTATAAATCTGTCATAATAGCCTTTTCCGTAGCCTATGCGGTTTCCTGCAAGGTCTGCACAAAGTGCAGGTGTTATTACGAGATCTAATTTTTGAATGTCTTGCAGTTCTGTTTGGTCGGGCTCCATTATGTTGAACATTCCGCATTTGAATTTATTTCCGCAAATATAAGGTACAATTTCGTTTTCAACAATTTTAGGCATACTGAAAACTTTATTTTTTGTCGCAGTTAAAGAAAGTAAATCAATTTCATTTTCGAGCGGGTAAAATAACATTACATTTTGTGAAGAATTGTACACATTTAGTTTCAAAATGTTTTTTATAATATATTTGTCACAATCTCGAAAAGCGTTGTCTTTCCTTAATTTTTTGCCCCATTGTCTTAATTTCTGTTTATTTTTCATAAATATTTCTTTACTGGATAAATAATTTTTTTTGTAATAAATTTAAAATGAGATATAATAAGTATTAGTCAGTTTATACATTAAGAAGGTTAAAGTCAATATGAATCGTGAAGTTTTATGCAAACGTCTTAAACAAGCAAGATTAGAAGCAGGCTTGAGACAAGAAGATTTGGCAAAGTGTCTGGGAGTGCCTATTTCTGCAGTATCTATTTTGGAATCCGGAAACAGAAAGCTGGACGTATTAGAATTGTTAAAGGTGGCGAAATTGTATTCAAAACCTGCTGAATGGTTCTACTATACGCACGATGCAAGCAAAAAAAGAAGATGGTATGACCAAAATAATGTTGTTGAAGAGGCAATTGATTTACTCAGAGAGTCTCCTACAACATTGCAAATCAGTGTAGCTCATGCTGTAATAGGCTTTCTCAAAAAAGGCGGCCTATTGAGAAATGACAAATAACGAAAAAGAAATTCCAAGCAAATTAGATAAAAAAAATCTTGTAAATCCTGCGTTTGAAGAGCACGGATACATCCAGGTTTATACAGGTGACGGAAAAGGTAAAACCACCGCATCTTTGGGTCTGGCTGTCAGAGCTTTGGGCAGAGGATGGAAAATTCTTATCGTAATGTTTACTAAAGGTGGAAATGATTATGGTGAGCTCAATACGTTCACCAATCTTCTGCCTGAATGGAAAGACAGAATAAAAATTTGTCAGACTGGTCTTGACAGAATTGTTTACAAAAAAAATATAACAGAATCTGATTTATCTGAATCTCAACAGGGCTGGGAAACTGCTAAAAATGCAATTAAATCAGGGGAATATCAGCTTGTTATCATGGACGAAGCTAATATTGCAATAGACTTGGGTCTTATTGACTTAGATGATGTTGTCAATACCCTCAAACACAAACCTGAAAATGTCGAGGTTGTGTTGACAGGACGTCGTGCAAAGAAAGAAATTATTGAAATTGCTCATCTTGTTTCGGAGATAAAACCGGTGAAGCACTACTGGGATATAGGTATATCTGCCAGAAAAGGAATAGAGTTTTGACATAGCTAAGTTGGATTAAGCTGAATGTCCCATTTTTTCTAGTACAGTGGTGTATAAACCATGGTTAAAATTTGAAATAAACTTTTAACTATGAATATAGCTCGAATACTGGCAATATTTGCAATTTTATTGCTTTTTTCTCATAGTGCAAGCTGTGAGAATAATTTAATATGGGATTATGAGGGTGATCACTTTTTAGAAAATATTGATTCTACATCATCTGTAATCAATGAACAAAAAAAGGTATTTTTGGAGGGAGAAATAAGAAAGGTCTTGGATGTAGGGGTTGCCTATACTAATTTAACAGACTGTATTTTGACTGCTGCGGAGAATAGTTACAATCTTAAAATTAGTTATCATCAGCTTCGTCAAAGAGTTTGGGAATTGCGGGCAAAAACAGCGGAACTCTTGCCTGATATAACATATACCTTCGATATTTCTAAATTGTCAGGGGAATTCCTTGTCGGAGGTATTGTTCCTGTTCAAGTTAATGAGATTCCGATAAAAAGCTCTTTTGACCTTATTTGGAATATCACCGATCAGGGACGAACAATTTTCCAGATGGCAGAACTTAATAATGTCAAAAAATCAAGCAGCTACAATTTGGATTATACTCTGGATGAAGTGCTTTTGAACACCGCTCTCGGATATTATGACTTGCTTGGTAAAAAACTCGAAATTGATGTTTATCGAGTAAACCTTCAAGACAGAGAGGAGCAGTTAAAAATGGTTCGAACAAAGTTTGAGCTTGGTCTTAGTTCAAAATTTGATATTTTCAGAGCTGAAGCTGAAGAAGCAAGGGCAAAACAGGAATATATTACGTTGTTTAATACTCTTCGCTATTCGCAGGCGAAGTTGGCTAATATTATGGGGATTGACGTCATAACAACGCTTTATCCTTCAGAACAGGTTGCCAGAGTTCAAAATATTATCGATCCCAAATATGATGTAGAGGATTTATATAAGATTGCGTTGAAAGAAAGAGATGACCTTTCTTCAAAACGTGCTGAAATCCGTTCACTTGAAATTGCGCAAAAGGAAGTTTATGCGGATTTTATTCCTAAAGTCGCCGTAACCGCTTCTCATGCGCAAGTTGGTACTGTTCGACTTGGTTTAAGAACTAACGACTCTATTATGCTTGAGGTTATTCAGCCTTTAGGTAAGCACTTGGGTGTAAATACTGTTTTGAGAGCACAGGCGGAGAAAGAAAAAGTTAATGTTCAAAAATTAAATTTGAAGCAAATGGAGCGTAAGGTTAAAGAGGATATTATCGGCTCATATTATGACTCTAAAACTCAGCTTGAAAAAATTGATGCAGCAAAAAAAGAAGTTATATCGGCAGAAGAGAGTTTGAAGGTTGCTCTGGTAAGAATGGACATAGGCGAGGCAACTTTTTTGGACGTGTTACAGGCACAGGCGGCTAAAATCCAGGCAAGGCAGGCTCTTATTCAGCATATTATTAATTATAATAAATCTCAAGTTCAGACTCTGTTTAATATAGGCTGTATAAGTAAAAAAGCTGTGCTGGTAAATTACATTCAACCGTCAGAAAAGTAAGTTACTTGAATAAATCCAAAAAACGTTGAAATAATGACTTTTTAAAAAGAGAAACAACTTTAATTTTTGAGTGTTTTTCAAGGATATAATCTTCGAGAAATTCTTTGTCTTCCTTTGTGCAGTTAGAGCAGATGACAATTTCAGTATTTTTAAATTTTTTTAAATCTTGCGGTGATATCTTTTTGTAGCCACAGCATACATCACGGTCTACACGAAGGAAACTGGCGTCGGATATTCCGACTATATTTAAGTTCGAAATAACAGGTTTTGAAAACTCTTTTAAGCATTCTCCCGGGTTATATAGAATAACATTTTTGTTTTTCAATTTTCGCACAATTTGATTAATGCTGCTGATTGAACGCGGTTTTTTTGCGCGCATGGCTGCTTCTTTTTTTCTATACAACAAATTCTTTTCCATACAAATACCTTAAAAAGAGAATAAATATATTATACAGATATTTTGTAAAATGGCAATTTTATGCAAAAAATTAAATAAAAATAAATTTTTAGTGATTTTTTAAAAAATAGCCTTAAAATAAAATTATAATTATTTTGTTTAGGAGGCATCATGATTGATTTTAACCGTTTGACTGATTATACTCAGCAAATTATTTATGCAGCACAGCAGATTATGGCCAGATACCAAAATTCCCAGATGACGCCTGAGCATATTGCATTGGCAATCATTGAGGATAATGAAGGTATTGCAAAAGATTTTTCATCAGAATTAAAGTTTGATAAAGGTAATTTTAAATTAGAACTTGTACAAAATATTGAAAAACAGCCGAAAGTTTCACATATGTCTTCTTCACAACAGCTTTATCTTTCTAACGAAACTAATCAAATGTTTGACATTGCTGCGCTTGAGGCTGACAAGTTGAAAGATGAATTTATTTCTATAGAGCATATCTTGCTTGCAATGACAGTGCTTGATAACTCCGAAATTCAGATATTGTTGAGAAGAAACGGTGTCACAAAAGAAACCGTATTAAAAGCTATGAAAAATATAAGGGGTAATAAAAACGTGAATTCAAAAAATGCGGAAGAGCAATACAAGGCTCTTGAAAAATATTCAACTGACCTTACTTCAATGGCAAAAAAAGGGAAACTTGACCCTGTAATCGGACGTGATGAAGAAATCCGGCGTGTTGTTCAGGTTTTGAACCGTCGCACAAAAAACAATCCTGTTCTTATCGGTGAGCCTGGGGTAGGTAAAACAGCTATTATTGAAGGACTTGCACAGAGAATTGTTCGTGGTGATGTACCTGAAAGCTTGAAAGAAACAAGACTTATTTCTCTCGATTTGGGCGCACTTGTTGCCGGTGCAAAGTTTAGAGGTGAATTTGAGGAGCGTTTGAAAGCGGTCTTGAAGGAGGTAGAAGACTCCAATGGTGAAATTGTTATGTTTATTGACGAACTTCACACCGTAATTGGTGCGGGGGCATCAGAAGGCTCAATGGATGCGGGAAACCTTCTGAAACCTATGCTCGCACGCGGACTTTTGAGATGTGTAGGTGCAACTACTGTTAATGAATACAGAAAATATATTGAAAAAGACCCTGCGCTTGAACGCCGTTTTCAGCCTGTTTATGTGGATGAACCGAGCGTTGAAGACACAATCAGTATTTTGCGCGGATTGGATGAACGTTATGAAGTTCACCATGGCGTACGGATTAAGGACTCTGCGCTTATTGCAGCGGCAAAGCTTTCTGATCGATATATCACAGACCGGTTTTTACCTGACAAAGCAATAGACTTAATTGACGAAGCTGCGTCAAAACTCAGAATCGAGATTGACTCTATGCCGGAGGAAATTGATTCTATGACTCGTCAAAAAATTCAGCTTGAAATTGAGCGCGAAGCTTTGAAAAAAGAGTTTGGCGACGAAAATAATGAGAAAATCAAAACTTTGACAAATACAATTGATGATTTAAATGAAAAAATAACTGCCTTAAGAACCCAGTGGGAAGAAGAAAAGGCTGTAATTCAAGGTGAAGCCAAACTTAAGGATGAAATTGACGCAACAAAGCACGAGATAGAACTTGCAGAAAGAAATGCAGACTTGCAAAAGGCGGCAGAATTAAAATATGGTAAACTCATTGAACTTGAAAAACAGTTGAAGGCAGTTCAAGACCGTGATAATACTGCGACACACCTCTTGAAGGAAGAAATTGATGAAGATGATATTGCGGAAATCGTTTCTAAATGGACCGGGATTGAAGTCAGCCGTCTTGTGGAAAGCGAAATGCAAAAATTGCTTCGCATGGAAAATTTTCTTCACAATCGCGTTATAGGTCAAAATGAAGCTGTGGATGTTGTATCAGATGCTGTTAGACGTGCGCGTTCAGGCTTGAAAGATCCTAAACGCCCAATCGGTTCGTTTATTTTCTTGGGCCCGACAGGGGTGGGTAAGACCGAGCTTGCAAAAGCGTTAGCAGAGTTTTTGTTTAACGACGAAGATAGCCTTATAAGAATAGACATGTCAGAATATATGGAAAAACATACGGTTTCGCGTCTGGTCGGTGCTCCTCCGGGATATGTCGGCTATGATGAAGGCGGACAACTGACCGAAGCAGTTCGTCGTAAACCTTATTCAGTTGTGCTTTTTGACGAAATTGAAAAAGCGCATCCTGATGTGTTTAATATTATGCTTCAAATTCTCGATGACGGGCGATTGACTGATAGCAAAGGGCGAACAGTTGACTTCAAAAATACGCTGATTATTATGACATCAAATATAGGTTCAAATGTCATACTGGACAACACTTTGTCGGCAATGATGTCTCAAAGCAAATTTGATGAGACAAAAGGGCAGGTTCTGGAGCTTATGAAGCAGCATTTCCGTCCTGAATTTTTAAACCGTATTGATGAAATTGTATTCTTTAAGGCACTTACTATGGCTGAACTTGCGCCTATTGTGGATATTCAAATCGGAAATCTTAAGCAGCTTCTGGCTGACCGTGATATGTCTTTGGAAATTACTGATGAGGCAAGCGAACTTCTCGCACAGCGCGGCTTTAACCCTATATATGGTGCAAGGCCTCTTAAACGTACAATTCGACAAATGGTGGAAAATCCTCTGTCCAAAAAAATTCTTTCACAAGAATTTTCAATGGGTGACAATGTAATTATCGACTGTGATGACGATGAAATAATTTTCAGAAAAGGGTAAAAAAAGCCTCCTAAAATGGAGGCTTTTTCTTATTCGATTTTGTCCCAAAAGCTTGGAACGGCTTTTTGTATTTGTTGTCTTGCTGTGTCTCTTAACGCATTTCCCGCAGATTGCACAGCAGTTGAAGCGGCGCTTTGGACTGCGCTTTGTACGGTGTTTTGTGCTGCCGTTGCTCCGGCTTTTCCTGTGATAGCAGGTATTTTGATGTAATCAGTTACTTTAGACGGGATTATACTTTGAATTTGAGCGGCAATCTCTGCCTTAGCTGCTCTTACTTCGGATTCTGACGCAATCCATTTGAAAGTTCTTACCGAAGTTGGTTTTTCGACGTCGCCGTTAATGATAACCTGAAATTGTTTTGTGTCACTCATCGGCGGTACAAGCTGCGGAATTCTTGCCAGCGTTTCTTCGTCTTTAATAGCGTTATATGTGGATAAAATATTCGAAGCGGAAGCGCCGAATTTGGGAATGTTGCCCAAAAGCTTGCTTACGGACATATCTCCTATAGGTCCCATCACACTGACAACTTCTCTGGCTGCGCGTCCGAGAATCTCCAGGTCTGCAAAATTATTTAACAAATTATAGCGCCCCGTGATGTACAAACTCATCTGCGGACCTCCCGAGTGTACAGGGCTAAGCTCTGCCCAGCCGTTTGCAAATGTCAAATGTCCTTTAAGGTATCTGAATCTTCCTGTGTTTTTCGGTGCCAGTGTTTGAATTACATTATTTACGGTAGATTGTGCAAATCTTTGTGAAAGCAGGTTTGACGCGTATATAAAGTGTTCCAGTCTTCCAAGTGTGCCCATATGCCCTTCTGAAATACTAAAGTCCGCATATCCTCTTAAAGACTGCATTTGTTGTTTCCAAGTAGTGCCCATCAGTGTCAATTTTGTATCAAAATCAAGTTTTCCATGAATTTGGTCTTTTAATCCGGCCGTTGACATTATTGCAGGGTTTGCGTCCAGCCCGCGTCCTTGAATCGTTGCATTCATTGTCTCGTAAGGCACATTGTAGGTTACATCACCTGCAACCACACCATTATATGCCGTTGCGCGGAGATTGTTCAGTTTTAATATGTTGCTTTTCATTGTGAAATCGCCGCTTGCACTTGATAAAATAAGATTGCCGGATTTTAAGCGGGCAATATTTGCGCGTCCTTTTTGTATAATTACAGGTACGGCTGCACCCGGCGATACTGTGGTTTGCGGCATTATTTCCATAAGCTGTAGGAGTTTATCCACATCAACATATTCTGAATTTATGTTCAATTCGTGAATTGTTGTATATTTACCGAAATTTGTGTTTATTAATGCGTCCAGCCCTAATTTTGAGCCGTTAAGGTTTACGGATGGACATTTTACGCTTATTGTACTTTTGTTGAAATCCGCATAAATATTTTGTCCTGAAAGTTTATAGTCAGGCACGATTATGTTCGGAATTTCAATTTTACCTGCAATTATAGGTGCATTTACTGTGCCCCCTGCGTTTATGTCTGCTTTTAATGTAATCGAAGAACCTTTCATCCCCGGTATAGCCGCTGTTAGAGGCGCTATAGTGGAAATTTTTATTCCTTCGAGTGTTTGTATTTTTGAGGACAAATTCCCGATTTTTCCGCTTACACTTAATATTTTTGACGAGTTCGAAATATTATTTGCATAGAGCCCTAAATCATTTATTTTAAGCAAGTTGCCGCTTAGTTCCAACTCTGCATTTGTTATACTTGGCTTTCCGGTAAGGTTGTTTATATCCAGCGCCGCAATGTGATTTTGCGCATTCGCATAGGCCTGAGCAGAGATTTTTGTATCTGCTCCGTTGGAAATTATTCTTGCTTTAATCGGAATAATCCCTTTTGTACTAATCATTGAATGATTTTCTCGCGGAATATATTTCAGCCCATCTGCCGCAGTGAAATTGCCGTCTGCTGTGATTTCCGCGTCAGGTTTTGTTGAATAGTTTTTTATGATTCCGCTTAAAGTGAAGTTCGAATTATCAAGATATAAAGTTGACGGTTTTATTGTGATATTCTTTGTATCAAATGCTAATTCACCTTTGGGGAAGGAGAGTTTAGTGTAAGGTTCGTCCAGAGTGACCAGGACTCCTTCCGCTTTTGCTGTTCCTTTGAAATTCCCTTTTTGGTCTGCAATTAAATCCACCAAAACCGAATTTGCATATGCTCCTGCACTTATCGTATTTTCTCTTGCCTTGAGTCCGATTATTTTCAAGTCTATATCAGGCTCAACTTTGTCCAGCCTGCCCTTTGCTGTAACGTTCATTGAGAGCAGCCCGTTTGTAAGTTGTAGGTTCTTTTTTGTCGTTGCAGGGGCAAACGCTTCATACAGCAGGTTCAAAGGGAGCTTGTCCGCAGTTATTTTTAAATCTGCGTTTGCATTCGTGTCTATAATTCCTGTGGCGTTAAATAACGAGCCGTTTACGAGCGCGGAACTGTCTTTTATTCGAATTTTATTGTTGCTGAAATCGAGATTCGACTTGATAGCGGTGATTTTGAGCGGCAGTTGGCTATGCGTTATACTTCCGTTTGAGATTTTTAAGTGCCCGCTCGATTCAATTTTTTTCATATCGCTTTTGACAACAAAATCAGAGTCTAAATAACCTGTGATTGTCAGTTTATCAAGGTCTGTTTTTAAATTTGTTACATCAGTGAGCGCAATCAGCACACGCTGGATGTCTGCAAGTTCAATTTTGCCCGATTTTATCTGCAAATCTATAAACTGCTTTCTGCCGTTTTTGAAAAGTCCTTCAATCAAGAATTTTTCGTTTTTGTCCACAAAAAGTTGTGAACTAATATCAATTTTGCTTCCTTTAAATACGAGTTTTAAAAAACTGCCGCCTATATTTTGCCCTTGAAGTTTGTAGTTTATTTTGTCGGTATTCATAAAACCTTTTAATAAAATCTCTCCGTCTTTTTGGCTTATTTTTAAGTCAGTGTCGATTTTGGCACCGAAATTGTACTTTAAAATAGGAGGTATAGGATTAAAGGTGATTTTGGGAATTGAGCACGGTTCGTTTGTCTGGGGCTGCATTTCAGGTAAGAATGACTCAATTTTTACTTGAAAATCCGCGTGTTTTTGGTTATTCACGAGCATTTTTCCGTTGGTTACAATTTTTATTTTTTTCCCGAGTTCAAAATCATAAATTTTAAATTTTTCCCCTCTTGCGCTCAATATATTTCCTGTTCTTTTATCTTTAAGATTTAAAGAGTAGTTTTTTATGACAATATCAGGCATTTTGTTTGAAATTTTAATCGGCGGATTCTGAGGCGTGGATGGTGGGTTTTCAGTATTTTTTTTAGCTTGTTTTTCAAAAAAACTGTTCAAATATTTTTCAATGTCGTATCTGCCGTCATTTTCTATTGCCACATATACTTTTGGCTCTTCAAACTGCAAGTCGGACAGCTGAAAGTTCAGAAACAGTAATTTTAAGAGATTTATACCAGCTTCCCCCTTTTTTGCGGACAAAAGTTCTTTTTGGTTCGGATATTTTATGCTGACGCCGCTCATTGCGAGTTTTGCTTTTAAATCCCAGGTTGTTTTCAGCTTTATATTTGCGGTGCTAAATTCCAGTCCGGAAGCTTCTCTCACGGCTTTTTGAATGTCGGGCTGATAGCTATTCAGGTTCACGAAATTTGGCAAAATTAACAAAAATGTTAAATATACTCCAGCCAAAACAGATAGTAATGCAACACCCAATACCTTAAAAGCTTTCATAGTTTCTCCGTAAACAACCTTTGACGCTTTAATTTTAAACTAAATTTTCACTATTGTAAATTTATTGATAAAAAATTTTTGAGGATTTATAATGTAGTTGAAATCGTTTTAAGGAAAGGTATATTTTGGAAAAACGACGCTGGTATGACAGGCATGATGCGACAGAAAGAGCTTTCGGATACTTGAAGCAACTGGATTTTAAGAGCCAGTTCAGGGTTTCGGAGGATATTATGTCTATTGCCTGCGCAATAAAAAATGCGCACAAAGAAGAAGATGAAGAACAGCCATTGAGTATAGGTTTGGACAGGGTTCTCGGGCTTTATCAGTCAAGCAACATGCGACGTTGGTACGACCAATATCCATACTTAAATCAGGCCATTTTAACGATTTCTACGCTTCCGGAGGAAGATTATAAAAATATTATGGAAGGTTTGTGTGATTCTTTAAACCCGGGCGGTTAATTTAGCCCGCAGAAAGTCCTGCGCATAGACTCACAGACTGTGCTGTCATTCCTTTTGCTTCGTCTGAAACCAAATATTTTACAAGTGCAGCTATTTCGTCAGGTTCTATGTATCTGCGCTGAGGAATGGTTTCAATAATTTCATTTGCAGAAAAATCGCTTTTATTTTCTGCATAATTCGTGATTTCCGTATCAACCCAACCCGGATTTATTGTATTTACAGTGATTTCGTATTCTGCGAGTTCAAGTGCCAGAGATTTTGTTAAACCTTGAAAAGCGGACTTTGTCATTGAATAAAGAGACGCATTCGCCTCGCCGACTATACCCGAAATTGAACCTATATTAACAATTCTTCCCCACTTTTGTTTTTTCATTTGAGGCGTGAATAGTTTTATTAATTTATACGGAGTTTTCAAATTTAAATTAATAAGGTTGTCAATATCATCATTATCCGTGTCTTCAACAGGCGACCAAACATACTGCCCCGCGTTGTTTATTAGGATATCAATTTTGCCGCATTTTTCAGTGATTTTTTTAAATAATTCCTCTGTACTGTTTGTATTTGCAAGGTCAAGCGGGAAATAGCCTGAGGCACTGATTTCTGCACAGGTTTTTTTAAGCAACTCTTCATTTCTGGCGCATAAAAATACGGAATAACCTTCATTGATAAGAGTTTTGGCTATGCTTTTGCCGATACCTTTGGACGCACCGGTGACAAGTGCAATTTTTTTGTTATTCTTCATAAACAAGATTTTCCTGAACCATAATTTGGAATAAAAACTCTAAAACAGACTCGCAAATGACTTTTTTCGTTGATTCATCCGCAGTTTTTAAAAGCTCGATTGATGAGTGAAGATTGGGGTTTATGTCATACCATCGACGATAGCTTGGCAGCATGTTTTTGCTTAGATACTCAATTTTGGTATCGTTCATACTGTTTTTATAGCTCATTACGATTTGAACTAAATCCTGTGCCACTGAATCTTGAATTTCGGTCGGCAAATGCTCTAATATTTTCATTATCGGAGCCAAATACGGATCTTCATCATACCATCTCACATACTTCATTGGTCGATTATAGCATTTTTTCTTACTCAAGTAAAATATTCTTAATGAATGCTGGATATATGTTACATGTCAGGGTACAATTTAATTATCAAGCGAGAAGGAATTATGATGTCGGCAAATTTAGTAAAAGCGGATGAGAATACGGCGATGAAACTGCCTCCGCAAAGTATCGAAGCGGAAGAAGCAATTTTGGGAGCTATTTTGACAAACCCTGTTTGTCTCAACAAGATTGTTGAATATCTTGTGCCTGCAACGTTCTATAAGCCCGCACACAGAAGCATTTATGACGCTATAATAAAACTATACAACGGCAATTTGGCAATTGACATTGTAACCGTATCCGAAATGCTTCGTGAGCAAGATAAACTCGAAGCCGTCGGCGGGCGTGCATACATAAATGACCTTGCGCTTGCTGTTACTACTACGGCTAACGTCGATTATTATGCCAAAATTGTTCAGGAAAAGGCTATTAAGCGTTCGTTGATAAACGCGGGTTCTGAAATCGTGTCTATGGCATATGATAACAGGACAACAGAAGATACGTTAGACAGTGCCGAGAAATTAATTTTTGATATTGCTCAGCAAAAATCAAGCTCAGATCTTGAGTCTATTAAAGATTTGGTAATCCCTACTTTTGACAAAATCGAATACCGTTACAACCACCGTGATACGCTCACCGGTGTGGGGACGGGATTTTATGACCTTGATGAAATGACTTCCGGGCTTCAAAAATCAGATTTAATTATACTTGCGGCTCGGCCTTCAATGGGTAAAACGGCATTTGCGCTGAATATTGCCCAACATGTAGGATTATATGAAAAAAGGCCTGTTGCTGTATTTTCACTTGAAATGCCTAAGGAGCAGCTTGTTTCGAGAATGATGTGTTCTGAGGCTGAAGTTGATTCCCAACGTTTGAAGACGGGAAATATGGGCTCAGCCGATTGGGAAAAACTCACAACAAGTATGAGTAAATTCACAGACGCTCCGATTTACATTGATGATACATCTGGTGTTACTGTTATGGATATTCGTGCAAAATGCCGCCGACTTGCAATGCAGGAAAAGGAATTGGGGCTTGTTGTAATTGACTATTTACAGTTAATGGAAGGTAACTCCAAAGACGATCGTTTCCAGCAGGTTTCGGCAATTTCAAGAGGTTTAAAGACGCTTGCAAGAGAATTGAATGTTCCAATTATTGCGCTTTCACAGCTTTCACGTGCAGTTGAGTCCAGAACAGATAAACGTCCTATGCTTTCAGACTTGAGAGAATCAGGCGCAATCGAGCAGGACGCGGATATTGTAATGTTTATTTATCGTGACGAATACTACAACAAAGATAGCAGCGAAAATAAAGGTACTGCGGAAGTCGTTATTGCAAAACACAGAAACGGTCCTGTCGGCAACGTCGAACTATTGTTCCAATCCTCCATTACTAAATTTAAAAACCGCGCTAAGCCTAACGTATTCTAAGCTAAGCGATTATGTCGCAAGCTTTTAGAGGCTGAGACGCGCCTGCCGCATTTTGAAGTCCTGCTGCTGCCGCTGAAGTTTCAGGGTGATGAGGCGATGTCATTGCTATATCCGGATCGCGTTGTTGATAAATTTCTGCAACTCTTTTCTTTAACGCTTCAGGTGATTTATTATAAAGTTCCATTACGTAATCCATTTCAGGGTCTTTTACAGGCGGGTTTTCATTTTTGCTTTGTTCTTTCCAAAATTTTGCCTGCTCCAGAAAAGCTTCCTGTTCTTCGGTTATAGAAGTGTAGGGATCGTTGTCTTTTGCATGTAAAAACTCGTGTCGGAGGTATGAGGCCACAATTTTCGGGTTAGCATAAATATAATCATTGGTGACAGCAATTCGTCTTTTTGCGTGTTCGTATTGCGCAATATTGCTGTGCCCGCTCATTTGATTCGTATTGTCAAATACAACGCAAACATCCGCCAAATCCTTCATGTAGCCTGCCGGAAGATGTGTTTTTACCATAGAAATTGCATCATTAAGATTCTTTTGCGCCTGTTCCTGACGCTGCTTTGCGGCTTGCGAAGGATTAAAAATTGAGGAATGTAAGTTTTTTGTTTCCTCGAGATTTCTTCGCGCATAATCTGACGAAATATCAGCTTTGAGTGCTTCTTCGAAATTTTTTATTGCGGATTGATACTGCCCGTTTGAACGATAAGCCTCGCCAAGTAAAACAAGCACCTCTGTGTCGCCTGGTTTGTCTTTTTTTGTAATTTCAAGTTCTTTTATTGCTTCGGTGAAATTTTTGTTTAATTTATAAGCTTTTCCCAAATTGAAATGGGCATCGGTGAAGTCAGGCGAAAGTTCTAAGGCTTTCTTGTAGCATTCGATAGCTTGTTCAAGTTCGTTTAACTGTAAAAAATCATTACCCTTTTCTTTTTCTGCTTTAGCAGCAGTCGAACCCTCCGCACCAAAAGTTCTGCCCTGCATATATTTTGGGCAGATATTTTGCGAATATTGAAGTTGATTTAAAGCTATTGAACTCAATTTTTCACCTTACCGAAACTTAAAACACTCTGAATGTTGTTTTTTGCCATATTTTTTCAAAAATGTTACAAAAAATAAAGAAGAAAAAATAAAAAGCTCCGAAAATTTCGGAGCTTTTTTTATTGAATTTTGTTGTTATTTTTTCAAGAATTCAGGAATATCAAGCAAGCTTGAAGCAACTTCCTGTGCAGACTTGTTAACAGATGGTGCTGCAGGAGCGGAAGGTGCCGCTGAGTTTGCACTAAACGAACCTGAGAAGAAATCAGCTGCTGTCAAAGAGCGGGGCTCTTCTTTTGCTTTAGGTAATGAATTTTTAAGTTCGAAACCGGTTGCAATAACAGTGATTTGGATTTCGCCTTGAATTCTGTCATCAATAACAGAACCGAAAGTAACAATAGCGTCTTCAGATACAGCGTCGTGGATAACTTGAGCCGCTTCTGTAACTTCGTGAAGCGTCATATCCGGACCGCCTGTAACGTTGAGAATAATACCTGACGCACCGTTGATAGTTGTTTCAAGAAGAGGAGAGTTGATAGCTGCTGTAGCTGCTTCCATCGCTCTGCCTTCGCCTGAACCGCGCCCGATACCCATAAGAGCTGACCCTGATGACTCCATAACAGCTTTAACGTCAGCAAAGTCAACGTTGATAAGCCCAGGAACCGTGATAATGTCAGAAATACCCTGAACACCGCGGAGAAGAACTTCGTCAACTACATGGAATGCTTCTCTCATTGTAGTACGTTTATCAACAACGTCCATTAATTTATCGTTAGGGATAACAATTAATGCGTCAACTGTTTCTTTTAATTTTTCTAAGCCTTGAATAGCTTGGTTTAATCTTCGTCTGCCTTCAAAAGCAAAAGGTTTTGTAACAACGCCGATAGTCAGTGCGCCAAGTTCTTTTGCAATTTTAGCAACAACAGGAGCTGCACCTGTGCCGGTTCCGCCGCCCATACCTGCTGTGATGAAAACCATATCTGCGCCGTCTAAAGCTTGCAAAATGTTTTCACGTGTTTCTTCAGCAGCTTTTTCGCCGATTGAAGGATCTCCGCCTGCGCCGAGACCTTGTGTAAGCTTGTTGCCGAGTTGAATTCTGTTTGAAGCTGCACTCATACCTAAAACTTGAGCGTCAGTGTTCATTGCCCAGAAATCAACGCCGCTGAGACCTGCTTTAATCATTCGATTAACAGCATTCCCGCCGCCGCCGCCGACACCGATAACTTTAATTTCTGCAGGGTTCACACCTGATTGTGACTCTACGATATTATCGCTTGCACTTATACTTGGTTGTACAGGCTCTTTTCTTCCAAAAATGTCATAGTTTTCCACTAATTGACCCTCATATTAATCTAATACGTTTCAGTTTATGAGTTTTGCTTCCAAGCTTTGTTTGTTCTGCGGGTTTAAATTCGGCTGTCAATGGGCTTTTGTATGCTATTCACAAAACCTCGACCCCTAATTTGTAGACCCCCGCTTGAAAGGTTATACTTTAACTAATTACATATTATTTGAAATATTCAAAATAGTAAAGAAAATTAAGCATTTTTTTGTCGATATGTTAATATATTTTAAACTTTTTTAATATAAATAATGCATTAACTTGATAAAGTTTTTTGCTATTTGTGATAAAATTGTTAATAAATTTTGTGAGGAAGCTGTTATGAGCATATATGAAGCGTTAATGTTGATTTGTTTCGGTGCGAGCTGGCCGTTTGCTGTTTTAAAAACATACAGGACAAAAAATGTTAAGGGAAAAAGTTTGATTTTTTTGACATTAATAATTATAGGTTATGTATGCGGGATAATTCACAAATGTATTTACAAGCCTGACGGTGTTATTTGGCTGTATGTGCTTAATCTGGCACTTGTTTCTACCGATTTATTTCTTTGGTTCAGATACAGAAACAGAGAAACTGTTGAAGTTATAACAGAAGGAAATTAAATGAAAAAAATTATATTAGCTCTTACTTTAGCAATTTTAGTTTCAAGCCAAGCTTTTGCCGCTCAAACTCAGGAAGATATTAACGAAAAAATAGCTTCTATCGGCTTTGGAAAAATGTTTTCTCAAGACCCGAAAGAACAGATTGCAAAGCTCTTTGAGAGTTACCAAAAAGCAAGCAACAGACACAATATTGATAAAATTAAATCTTTCTATTCAACAAAGTATGTAAATTCGGATGGATTTAATTATGATATTTATTTCAAACTTATAAAACAAACGTGGGAAATGTATCCTGATATGACATACACAACAGTGGTAAAAAGCATTGAAGCAAATTCTGATTATGCCGCTGTCCAGACCTATGAGACAGCACTGGGGACAGCTAAAATACCTTCGGAGTATCTGGATGACAAAGGTTCTATCGAAAGCTGCTCTCAGGTTATCTACTATCTGGAAAAAGAAGGAAACAGCTGGAAAATTGTTTCTGACAGTCCTATATCTGAAAAAACTTTCTTGAAATACGGGTCTGCAAAAAATATACCTTTTGATATTTCAGCACCGAGAGTTGCAGGCGCAGGAGCAGAATATACTGTTACGCTTGAGTCTTCTGCTCCCAAAGATTCAATTATTTTAGGCTCTATTACAAACGAAAAAATAACTTATCCCACAGAAAAACCTAAAGAAGTTTTCCGAAAACTTAAAGAAGACGGTATTTTAGAGAGAGTTGTTACGGCGAATAAGGACGGCTTTAACGAAAATGCCGTTGTGTCAGTCGGGATTACAAAAGCAGAGATTACCGAGGAGCAGGAAATGAAACTTAATGTTTCGGGTGTTGCTTTTTTGATGTCTCGTGTACAGGTTATTTCAAAGAAAAAATTTGATGCGGAGCCGATTGAAAATGGAAAAGCCACTAAACTTTAAACCTGCGGTTTTTGCCGTAACTTGTTTTTTGTATTTTGCTGCTGCTTTTCTATTTAAGCATTTGGTAGCTTATATTACAGCCCGCAGCCTGTTTCCTCAAAACGAGGTGTTGGAATTTTATTATGTGCGAAATACGGGTGCAGCGTTTTCGATATTGACTGACAAAACATTGTTTTTGTGTCTTATTTCCATAGTTATTCTCGGAGCCTTGTTTTTTTATTTTAAAAAGCATATAAAGGAATTAAACGCACTTGAAATCAACGGTTTTTGCTTTTTGATTGCAGGAATTTTCTCTAATCTTACAGAAAGACTTTTTGACGGATTCGTAACAGATTATTTTAGGCTTTTGTTTGTTAATTTCCCTATATTCAACCTTGCGGATGTATTTATAAATATAGGTGCAATACTTTTAATAATAGCACTTATAGAAAGCAAGCGGTATAAAAATGTCTGAAGAAAATAGCATAATAAAAGTAATTGCTGAGGCGCAAAATGCACAAGAGCGTATAGACAATTTTTTGTGCGGGTTTTTTCCTGAAATGTCAAGAAGCAAAGTCCAAAAATTTATAAAAGCCGGTGCTGTAAAATTGAATGATGAAGTTCCGAAACCTTCAACGGTTTTGAGGCAAGGTGACGTTATTTTATTTGAAGAAATACCTTCTTCCGAAAACGAAATTTCTCCGCAGGATATTCCTCTTGATATTCGGTTTGAAGATGATGATATGCTTGTTGTAAATAAACCGAAAAATATGCTCACTCATCCGACATCGCTTGAAACGGAAAATACGCTTGTAAATGCTTTGCGTTTTAAGTATGGTGAAAATTTGTCAACGATTAACGGCAAAATGCGTCCGGGGATTGTTCATAGGCTTGACAGAAATACCTCAGGACTTTTGATGATTGCAAAAAATGACCGTGCCCATGAGATTTTGGCAGAAAAAATTAAGCAAAAAACAGCCAAAAGAAATTATCTGGCGGTAGTTTCCGGTAATTTGGATTTTGAAACAACGACAATAAATGCTCCCGTCGGCAGGAATCCGCATAATCCCGCAAAAATGGGAGTGGTTGAGGATGGAAAACCTTCGGTTACTCATGTCAAAGTATTAGAGCGTTTTGCCGGATATACATATATAGAACTTGAACTCGAAACAGGCAGAACACATCAGATAAGAGTGCATATGCAGCACATTGGACACCCGATAGTAAATGATACACTATACGGTGGCAAAAAGCTTGGCGTAAAAACGGTTGAGCAGGTATTGCAAGCCTATCGGTTGACATTCGCTCGATTGAGCGATAACATTATTACACAGATAACATTAGAACCTGACGAGGATGTCAGAAAAGTTTTAAATTATTTGAAAAGTAAAAGGGTATAATTTATGAAATATTTTTTGGGTTTCGTGTCTATCGCTATTCTTTCGGCAATGATTTTGGTCGCTTGGTATAATCCGTCTTATAATATTGCACTTTCTTTGCCGTTCTTTAAGCTTACGATTTATACAACTTATTTTGTTTATGCTGCGCTGCTTTCTGTTTGCGGATTTATTGCGGGTGTTTTGTTCGGAGGTGCTTTTGCTATCGGACAGAAAGAAAAAATTTCCCCTATACGCAGGCAACTTGAAAAATTAACTGTTCAGAAAGACTCAAACCAGTCTCGTGTTGAGGTTTTAGAAGCAAAAATCAAGACGCTTGAAACAGCCCTTCAAAAATCTTTAGATGACAAATAAATGGAGATAGCAAATTGGCTAATTTTAACCTTGAGTACATAGCTCATAGTGCTTTTGCGATAAACATAGACGGCAAAACTATTCTTATAGACCCCTTTATCAGCGGCAATCCACTTGCTGATTATGATTGGCAAAATCGCAATATAAAAGATATTTTAGTAACCCATGGACACGCTGATCATTTGGGGGACGCAATTGAAATTTCAAAGATAAAACACGCTAAAATTACTGCAATGTTTGAACTTGCGAATTATTGCGCCGAACAGGGAGCGTCTGTGCAGGGCATTAATATGGGTGGAAAAATTCATTTTGATTGGGGTGATATCTGGTTTGTTCCTGCAAAACACAGTTCCTCGACTTCTGATGGAAGATATGCAGGAGATCCGGCAGGAATTATTTTAAGTATCGGCGGTATTAAAATTTATCACGCAGGTGATACGTCTTTAAGTGACGAGATGAAGCTGATAAAAGAGATTTACAAGCCTGATATTGCGCTTTTGCCCATAGGCGGTTATTATACGATGGG
>CAYWSX010000012.1:0-64223 GCA_964461115.1 uncultured Muribaculaceae bacterium
TTATTATTTGGTGTTAAGTTAAAAAATTTAAGATTTTTTAGAGGCATTTCCAAAAAAGTGAATTTTTTATAAATTTTATATTTTAATATTCGCCCCCCCCCCTGCAAAAAGCCCTGCTTGCAACATTTTCCACACTCCTTAATTTTGATACGTTTTCGATTTTTATATACTACCAAAATTTAAGCAAATATGCAATTTTTTAAGACGCAGGATATTTATACATGATATTTTCGAGAACATATTTTGCACAGGATTTACCTGCTTTGTTTTTTTTGCAATCATTTGAATCTAATGGGACAAGTGTAAAAGAATTATCAGAATTGGCTTTTGCGACAAAAAACCAAATATCATAACCAATCCTGTTTGGGCCTATTTTACCATTCGTATCAATAATTACACCAGAATGATAGGCATAATCATCTACAAAGTATATTATTTTATTTTCTTCAGTACTAAATGCAAACACAGAACCGGGTGAAACAAGCATACACCCTCCGGTCGACTGGTTCAGACATTGAACCTTTCCTCTGTAGTTTCTTTCAAGGTCTGAGTTCCAGTATGTATTATTTGCTATGAAAAACGGACCATCTTTCACTCGAAAATATTTTTTTATCAAATCAGGGTTTTCAACATATTTTTGCGAATACGTCTGGGTTCCTGATTGAAAAAAAGATTCCTCATTCACACTCATCAGCTGCAAAGTGCTTGAAACTTCTGAAAAAACTTTTTTCAGAGCCGTTCTTGAGACAAATTCGTTATATTTTTCCATCAAAACGGGAATTGATAAAACAGCAACTACACCAACAATAGCCAACGTAATTAATGTTTCTGCAAGTGTAAATGCTGATTTTTTCATTAATTTCTAACCCTGATACAATATTATATAATTATAATATCAGCGAAACACAATACAGGCAAGTTATTTACCTATACAGAAATTATCAAAAATATTGTTTAGAATATCGTCAGTTATAACTTCACCCGTAATCTCATCAAGAGCAAGCAAAGCTGACTTTACATCAATCGAAATCAAATCTTGAATTTCTTCACACCCCACAGCATCAAGTGCAATATTTAAGAATGTAAGCGAGCGTCGCAAACAGTCCTGCTGACGGCTGTTCGTTGTAAATTCGGTTTCTGTTAAATCTTTATTAATCACCGCATTCGAGATTTTTTCGCGCAAAAGGTTTACATTTTCTTCGTTAACATTTGATATATAGAGAGCGTCGAAATCCTGCCGATTTCCGCATAAATCAGATTTTGCCGCAACCTTGATATAATTTTTATCTTCAACAAGTGCAAAAATCTGCTTGTCTTCATCTGTCATACCCATTGAAGAATCATACAAAAACAGTGATAAATCTGAATCCTTAACCGCTTGTTTTGTAAAATCTATCCCGATTTTCTCTACTTTGTCAATTTCGCCCTCACGAATACCTGCCGTATCAATCAACGTCACGGGAATACCGTCGATATCAAGCGTTTCTTGAATGACATCACGCGTTGTACCTGCAATATCAGTAACAATAGCTCTTTCCATCGAGAGCAGTGTATTAAAAAGAGACGATTTCCCGACATTAGGACGCCCGACAATCGCAATTTTTACCCCTTGACGCATAACATTAGAATTCTCTGCAGAAAGCAGGATTTTTTCTATTTTTTCTTTCGCCTCGCTTAGTTCGGCGGACAATATTTCATAAGAAGGCTCGGGCATATCATCGGGAAAATCAATACCTGCAATAATTTTAGATAAAGTCTCAAAAATAGATTTTTTAACAATCGAAATTTCATCAGCAAGTTTGCCCGACAAATTTTTTGCCGATTTCGAAGCAAATTTTGAAGTTTTTGCGTGAATTAAATCTAAAACAGCCTCAGCCTTGGACAAATCGATTTTTCCGTTCAAAAATGCTCGCTTGGAAAATTCTCCGCGCTCTGCAGCACGTGCTCCATTTTTCAACACTAAATCCAGGATTTTTCTGAGAACATTTATTCCGCCGTGTGCCTGAATTTCAATTATGTCTTCACCGGTAAAACTTTTTGGGGTTTTAAAGTATAAAACGACGACTTCATCAACAATTTCGTCATTTTCTTTAACCCAGCCGTATGTTACAGTATTCGGAGCAATATTTTTTACAGAAAAAATATTTTGGGTAATTTCAAACGCCTTCGCACCTGAAATTCGCACGATACCGACCCCGCCCGTACCTATGGGCGTAGCGATAGCTGCAATTGTATCAAATTCGTAGTTCATAGGTCTAATTTATCATAACAGAGGGTGTTTCTCAACACGTCAAAAAACTAAACCATTGAAAATGTCATTGCAAAATATAAAACTACCAGCCCTACAAAGCTTATTAAAAGCCATGAGTGCATTAAAGGGTGCTGTGATGTCCAAATCTCCGCTAAAGGCTGACTAAGTGTCTCAGGTTTTCTCTCAACCATAACTAAATTATTGTCTACCAATATTTCTATCCTTCTTGCCTTTTTAGTAACAAGAATACTTTAGCTATTTTAAACATGAATAACATCAATCAATCAGACTATTATTTTTCTGAAAATTATTACACGAGAAGGCAATTGCATGAAAATCATACTTAAGGCAGTCGGCATGCCAAGTTATTTAGATTTTTTACGCGCAAGCTTTGTCGTTTTCGTACCTTTTTCAACCTTTTCGGCTAATTTTGTTTTAGTTTGCGGAGGGAGGTTATAGGCATGCTTGTTAGTGCCTATACCTTGAATACGTTTTACGGAATATACATCCGGAAGAGCCTGCAATGCGGTTATAACCCGCTGGAGGCGAGTAATATTGTCCACTTCAATACCCATTTCAATAATACCAAGATTTTTCGTCGGATGGGCTTTGACATTTGCATAAACTATATTTGTATTGCAGTCTGCAAGCTCGATAAGAATCTCCTTTAGCATGCCCACTTTGTCGGGAACATCAATTCTGATTGGCGTAACATACGTCCTGTTAAGGCTCTCATCCGCCCATTTAATATCCATTAGCCGTTCAGAAGCAATATTGTCTAATGAAGCGCAGTCAATCCTGTGAACCGAAACACCTTTACTTCTGGTAACCACCCCGACAATAGGCTCCGGCGGAACAGGCATACAGCATTTTGCAAAGTTATAGAGCATACCTTCAAGTCCGCTAATATCATTTTTGGAGCGTTTTTTAAGCTTGGTCGTATGAATATGGAGCTCTTCCGGTTCTTCTTGGGATTTTTTCAACTTATTTGCAACCTTAAGAACTGTTGTTTCGCCATATCCTATTGCGGAGAACATGTCCTCAACAGAGCTATAATTCATTTCCTGCGCTGTTTTAAGCATCTCGCCGGATTTCATAAAATTATCAAAAACCGCTTTTGTCAGTTCGGTCTCAAGGTTCGTTTTACCAAGCTGAATATGATCCTCTTTTTGATTTTTCTTGAACCACTGCTTAATTTTAGACTGAGCCTGCTTGGTTACAACAAAATTGAGCCAATCTAAACGCGGCGTACCGTTTTTTGAGGTTAAAATTTCAACAATATCACCGTTTGCAAGTTTATGGTCAAGCTGTACAATCCGTCCGTTTATAAGCCCGCCTGTTGTTTTGAAACCCACATCAGTGTGAATTCTAAACGCGAAATCCACAGGAGTTGCGCCTTTCGGCAGATCAAGAACATCCCCCATAGGCGTAAACGCGAAAACTTGGTCAGAGAATATATCAAGCTTGACGCTTTCCACAAATTCTTTGGCATTTGTAACATCTTTGCCCATTTCTGCAACTTTACGCATCCAAGAAAACTTAATGTCAGCAGGATTTTCAGCTTTTTGAGAACCTGACTCCTTATAGCGCCAATGAGCCGCAATACCGTATTCTGCGACTTCATGCATTTCATGAGTTCTGATTTGCACCTCAATAGGCTTCGTTTTCGGCCCGATAACAGAAGTATGCAAAGAGCGGTAACCGTTGCCTTTCGGCATCGCAATATAATCTTTAAAACGCCCCGGAATAGGTTTGAACTGGGAGTGAATTATCCCCAAAACCTCGTAACATTCGCGAATATCCTTTGTAATTACACGCACCGCGGTAATGTCATACAAATCATGAAAGGCGATGTTTAAACGCTTCATTTTAGCGTAAATACTGTAATAGTGCTTAAATCGTCCTTGGATGTCGGCATCAATTCCGTTTGATTTCAAAGCAGTTGAAATTTTATCTGTCAAAATTTGAACCGTAGTCTGACGCTCGGTCTTTTTCTGCGATACAAGCTGAGCAATTTCAAAATATTTTTCAGGATACAAATATCTGAGCGACAAATCCTCAAGCTCTGCTTTAATCTTACCGATACCGAGACGGTTTGCAAGCGGAGCAAAGATATCCAATGTTTCCTGTGCTATTTTCTGCTGTTTGTTCTGCGCCATATAGTTTAGAGTTCGCATGTTATGCAGTCGGTCAGCCAGTTTCAGGAAAATAATACGAACATCATCTGACATTGCAATGAACATTCGACGGAAATTCTCTGCCTGGCGCTCTTCTTTGGATTTAAACTGGAATTTGCCGAGTTTTGTTACACCTTGAACAATACTCAAAACATCAGCACCGAATTTTGCTTTAATTTCATCCGGAGTTGTGTCCGTATCCTCCAAAATATCGTGCAACAGGGCAGCTATAACTGTATTTTTATCCACTCGCAAGTCTGCAAGAATAATAGCAACCTGAATCGGGTGAATAATGTAAGGCTCTTCACTAACTCTATACTGCCCCTCATGAAGTTTGCGCGCAAAATCAAAAGCGCCGTCTACTTCAGCAATATCCTCCTCAGGACGCCCCTGAGAAATTAAAATTTGTTGCAAGTTTTCATATAAGTCTGTGTATGCCATAATATCCTTTGATAGTACATGTATTTTACACCTATTTTTAAGATTTGGCTATGAAAAATTTTTACAAAGAGACAGAACAAGGATATTTAATAAATATAAAAGTAATTCCTAATTCTTCAAAAACAATTATATCGGGAACGGAAATTCTCCCATTGACAGATGAAATGTTTTTGAAAATTAAAATTTCTTCACCAGCAACAGAAAATAAAGCAAATGAAGAACTCATAAAATTCTTATCCAAAATATTCAAAATTCCAAAATCCTCTATGGAAGTGGTTAAGGGGTTAAAATCGAAAGAAAAGAAAATTTTTATAAAAATGAAAAACGACATTATACCAGATGTCATAAAAAAATACAATTGCCCAACTGTCTAATTGTCAAAGCTAATAAATTAGTGTATAAATGAAGAACATCACTAAAATGATTTGACTTACCCAGATACGATATATATTGACACCCGATCATATGGTCGGGTTTTACTTTATTCTATTTCGTATAATCCGAGACTCATATGCTCGGCTTTTTTGAGTTTTGCTTTAGTATTTAGAATATTTGTAAGCATTATCGGCAAAAATTTAGCATTCAAGTTTGATAAATCCACAACAAACTCATTTATTCCGATTTGCTCAAATTCATCCATATAATCATACAAATGAAGAATTTTACTGCTGTACATATGCATTCTGCAAAATCCGTCCACGACAAAAGGGAAAGTCTTATCAACCGTAGGGTCTTTAAGAGCATAGTGTCCGTTATGGCAAGGCGCCTTGCAGGACAAACGCGAAATTATTGCCGAATCATTATTCAAAGGACAAAGCCCCAAACTCGGAACACGAACATTACCCGCAATTGTAATTTTTCTTCGAGGAATGATATTTTTAACTTTCTTTATAGAATTTTTTATATTTTCAAATTTTTGAAACGAAGAAAAATCAACAGCATCAATCGGATGAAGATTATTGAGACACATCACAGACATGCTGGTCAAAAGATTAATCCCCGTACCGATTTCAATCGGCATACGGTTTAATTCATCGTCGTTTATCGCTGCCCAAAAATATCCGATATTATTCGCAATCAAGGAAGAAGGGTGAGGAGAAGAAAGACAAAGCGTTTTTACATAATCATAAACCCTGTCAAAATCACGTTCAATAAGTATTCTTGGCGTACTTATTTGCAGTTTTATATCGTACTGTTCGCAGAATTTTTTAACTTTTGTAATCAGTTCCGAAAAGCTGCTTTTATACAAATCCGATGTGCTCAAAATTTCACCGTATTCAATGGAATATATAGGATTGAAACCCACTTTTGCAATGTATTGCCGAAGCTTTCTAAACTGCTCTATCGAAGAAAGCCGAAGATTGATTTTTGGCAACTGCAAAGATGAATAATCAAAATCCTTAACCAGAGTGCTGCGCTTGCATTCCCATTCATATCTTTTTATATTACGACTGAACTTAAAATCGTTTCCGTCAGCCGAAATCATGTCACCCGAAAAATGGTTTGTCTGATAAATGCTTTTTCTTATGTGTTTAAACGGAAGTTTTTGGTTTTTAAAGACTTTCGGCTTATCCAAAATTTTCTCAATAAGCTCTATCGCCTCCAAAATATCGGAAGACTCAGCAAATCTCCCTTTGATAACAACACTGTCAATGGCTTTGAGTTTTATAATATCCTCAGCGCACCAAGGCAGATTATCACTGTCGATTGCAAGCGAAAGATTTGTATATTGCTTAATTTTTGCAATATTTTTCATATAAATTTCTTCCGTAATAATCACGCGGTTGACTTTGTGGAAATTATTTACAAAATCAATACCAGCAAGGTTATGAATCTCAAAGTATGAGTCGATTATTATTGAAAACGGCAGTCTGTATGTTTTTATAGCCTCTAAAATCACAAAGCTGTTTATAAAAATACCGTCTATACTAATCATCTTTAAATAGTTGATAAATTGTTTAATTTCATAAAGATCAGCTTCGGTAATATTATGTTTGAAATTTACATAAATTTTAGAATTATATTTTTTCGCAGTTTCCACAAACTCTTTGATGTAAGCAAAATTGCCGCTCATAAATTTGTGGTGATACACATAAAAATCACGACACGAAGTCTTTTGAGCAAATTCTTCAATGTCTTCGGGCTTTTTCACGGGTGCACAAATCAAAATATTTTTCATAAATTTATTGTATCACGTTATTATACAAATTTGCCCAAAAGTCAGAATATTAGTAAAATTTGTATAAAATCATCTTAATATATGATTAGATATGCGTTTAATAACGGTAGAATTAGAGCATTAAGATAGAAGCAATTGTGAAGTAATGGATATAGGGAACAATTTTAACATTGGAAATGAAGTCAGCGCGAAGGCTGCACCTAAAAAAGACAACAAAAAGTTGTTGTTGATTCTGCTTGGTGCACTCGTAGTATTGTTTATGATTACGCAAATAATTTCAAAAGTAAGCGGACAAAATTCAGACTTGAGTACAATCGGCGACGATACTCAAAAAGATCAGATGATAAACAGCACAATGCAAGAAGCTCAACAGCAGCTTGGCGATGATTTCTACAAACAAGCCTCAGGCGATGCAACAATACCGGCAGACCAAGCCGTTTCCGGTACTCCTGAGCAAATAAATGCACAAATGAATACGCCCGGTATGCCTTCCGGCACCTCTCCTGCTCAGAAAGCAAAGGAAGCAAACGAAAAACTTGTAACAGTTGACATAACAAACGTAGGCAGGGCAAATCCTTTCGTTCCTTCAGTTTCAGTCGCAAATTATTCCGCACTCGGAGGTTTAGGCGTTCCTCGCACAGCAGGTCCTTCATTCCCTGCGCCGCCAACCGAACTTATTACTGACGAAAGCGCAACAAAACTTATGGAAACAACCATTTCAGGTATTATGTTTGACGCATTTTCACCGTCTGCCATAGTTAGTGTTGAGGGTCAAGACCACTTAGTGAGAAAAGGCGACAGAATTAACGGATACAAAATATTAAACATAACACGTGACAGAGTTGTCGTCCAAAACGGCACAAACATATACAGGGCAACCGTAGGCGAAACATTATCAACACAAAACTCAGAAAGTGTTAATTTCAACAACGTATATAACCTGCAACACAAATTCGGCGGCGCATACGCACCGAGAAATACAAGAATGATACAAATCAACTAAAAATAATAATCTGGAGTTATAAAAGATGATAAACTTATCGAAAACAAAAGAAATAGGCAAAAGAATAGTATTAAGCACCTGCTTGATATCACTCTTTGGAACTTATGCGGCACCTCTGGCAGATGCCGTGCAAACTTCACCTGTTCAAGCTTCCGTAAGCCAGGATGAACAAACGCGAAACGTTGTTCTTAAAGGCGGTATCAAGCTTGCAAAAGGTGACCAGAAAGTTGCCGTAAGTTTACGCGATTCTGATGTTAAACAGGTTTTGAGAATGTTTGCCGACAAGGCAGGCTTGAATGTCGTTTTCCATAAATCTGTTGACGGCAAAATAACTCTTGATTTGGTAAATGTAACTCTCAATGACGCTTTCAACACAATTATGCAAATGGCAGAACTTACCTACGTGATAGAAAATGATACACTCATGGTTGCGTCTTCCGAAGAATCCAAAAAACTCAACTTCACAAGAGAAAACATGGCTGTAATCCCTGTTAAATACATAAATTCAGGTAAATTAGCTGAATTTTTAAACAAAAATATTTTTACAAAAAGCAGACCGGGGCTTTCGAACTCCGAAGTAGCTGTTGCAAACTTAAGAGATAACGAAATTCTTATTTTCGGTTCAAAAGGCGACTATAATGTTGCTAAAAAAGTAATTGAAGAAATCGACAAACCATTAAGAATAACTTCATTCAAGGTAAATCACACAACACCTAAAGAAATGGCAACTTTGGCTTGTGAAACATGGCTAAAAGAAAAAGGCACAGAAGGTACAGAACTCACAGACAACAGTGAAAGCGAAATCGTTGTAGGCGGCGGTGTTGTAGCTTGCAGTATCGACAGCGAAGACGAAGACCAGGGCGAAATGAAATCGCTTGAAACACAAGGTCTTAAAATTGCATACTTCCCGACTCAAGGTGTAGTAAAGCTTTACGGCGGAACCTCTCAGCAGGCAGACGATATGAGAAAATTCGTTGAAGATGCCGATAAGAAACAACCGCAAGCTATTCTTGAAATGTCTGTAGTCGAATTGAATGAAACAGGTTCAAAAACTATTTCTAATACTTGGAATATCTACTCAAGATTTTTCACAGGTACAATCGGTGGTTCCGCAGGTATTGCCACTTCCGATACCCTAAGACCTATGATGTGGACAAACAATCAACTTAATAATCAGGGAATGAAGCCATTCTACGATTACAAAGATTATCTGCCTGACGGTTCCTTAAAACCGGGTGCAACGCCTATTAGTGCTGTATCTAAATGGATTGGGGCTCCGATTATAACAACAAATATCAACTGGCTCATATCTAACCGTGACGGCAGAGTGCTTGCAACTCCTAAAGTTATGATTACAAACGGTCAGGAGTCTGTTATTGACTTAACCTCAGACTACGTTGCATCAGTAAATACACAATACATCCAAAACGGCTCCCTAACACCGCAAATTCAAAGAACATATAACATTGCAAACGACAACGGTATGAAAATATCTCTTACACCGTTTATCAGCCCTGACGGCTACGTTTCAATGAACATAAAACCTGAATACGCAACTATTAAAGAAAAAGTTCCTAACGAATACGGTGACACAGCAGCAACTCTGCTTCAAAGAAGAAGCTTAGACCTTAAAAATATCAGAATCAAAGACGGTGAAACGCTTGTCTTGGGTGGACTAATCCAAGAAGTTGAACAAAAAACTATCGACAAACCGCCAATTATAGGCGACATCCCCGGCATAGGCTGGTTGTTCAGAAGCTCAGGCTCAACTAAAGAAAAGCAGGAACTTGTAATTATGATTACACCTCATATTATCAAGGATTCCGAAGATTTAGTTGAAGCTCAAAGCACAGAATCACTCTAATACTCTAATATAATAAGTTAAATTAAAATTATGACGCAAGAAGTAGTAAACAAAATTAAGCATATGATTAACAGGGACTACGCTGCAAAATTCAGCGTAGACGCTGTTAATCATTTAAGTTTCATCCCTATTGACGAGCAAAAGGGCGTTTTTTATGCTGCAATCAACGAAAATTCGTCAAAAGCCGAAATAGAGGGGAAAATCTCTTCTGCAACAAATTTGAAAGCAAAATTTGTACTTCTCAAACACGATGAATATAAGAGTCTGTATGATTTTTACATGAAAGAAGTTCAAGACATCTCAGCTCAGGAGCTAATCACTCAAGCTCAAACTGCACAACCTGCCGCGCAAACGCCTAAAAAAAGAATAGGCGACTTGCTAAAAGATGCGGGGTACGTCAACGATCAGCAGCTTCTGGAGGCGCTTGCCTTCAGCCGCGCAAACAAAATGCCTATCGGCTCGGCGCTTGTCGAAAAAGGGTATGTCACCGTTGAAATTTTAAAAGAGTTTCTTCATGAACAACAGGGACAAGAGACTGTTGACTCGAACCAGCTTCAGATTCAACCAAACATTATGAAACTTCTGCCGGTAGATTTCATTAAAGCAAATAAAGTTATACCGCTCGGCTCGGATGGAAAAAACATTACTATCGGTATGGTCAACCCTAAAGATAAGAAAATCCTGAATGAACTTATCTACATTACAGGCGGTTTGAATCCTATACCGAAACTCCTAACACACTATGAGTTTAAAACCTTTATAAATCAGCATTACGGCGAAAGCTACAAAGAAACTACCGAAATTATTCGAAATATTGAGCAGGAAGTTCTGGAATACGATCTGGAAGAAGATCTTTCATCACAGGTAGAGCGCGAACTCCAAGATAAAACCGGAAACGTGGCAAAGTTCGTAAACAAAATTATTACAAACGCGATTGACAAAAAAGCCAGCGATATTCACATCGAACCACGGCTGGACGGGTATATTGTAAGATACAGGATTGACGGAATTTTGCGTCAGGTTCTCACTTTGCCTGCAAAGGTTGAATCCGCTGTTATTACGCGTTTTAAAGTTCTTTCCAAAATGGATATCGCAGAATACAGACGTCCTCAGGATGGTACGTTTTATATTAAGTACAATAATATCTCCTATGACTTCAGGATAAACACTCTGCCTGTCGGAACCCGCGAAAAAATGGTTATTCGTGTTCTTGCACCTGCACAAACATTGAGTGCATGTGACAAGCAAATCGTACTTCAAGGTGCAATGCCAAAAGAAATTGAAATCATCAAAAAAATGACATCCGCGCCAAACGGTATTATTCTGGCGTCCGGTCCTACGGGTTCAGGTAAAACGACCACTCTTTACTCGGTTTTAAAAAGCGTAAATGACCCAAGCGTAAACATTACAACAATTGAGGATCCGATAGAAATTAAAATTGACGGGATCAACCAATCGCAGGTCAATCCGAAAGCCGGAATCACCTTTGCAAGCTGCATGAGAGCGATTTTGAGACAAGACCCGGATATTATTCTTGTAGGTGAAATCCGTGACCTTGAAACACTCGAAGTTGCTATTTCCGCAGCGCTTACGGGTCACCTTGTATTAAGCACAATTCACACAAACTCGGCAGCAACAACCGTTACGCGTTTGATAGAAATGGGCGCAAAAGATTACCTTATTTCCTCAACTTTGACAGGCGTAATTGCGCAAAGACTTGTCAGACATCTTTGTCCGCATTGTAAGGAATCCTATCACCCGTCAAGAGAAGAAGCAGAAAAAATTATTCTTCATCCTGATGATTATGAAGAATTCATGCAAAAAACCGTATACAGACCTAAAGGCTGTCCATCTTGTAACTTTGAAGGGTTTGCAGGGCGTCTCGGGGTTTATGAAATTCTTCCCATTACAAAAGAAATCAAAAAACTGATTGCGCAAGGCGCACATGACATCGAAATTGAAGAAGCGGCGATTGGTCTCGGAATGCAAACCCTCCAGCAGTGCTGTATGGGGCACATTTTGCGCGGCGAAACTACAATTGACGACTTTGTACGCGTACTCGGCATGGTAAACGAGTAGGAGGCGGCTTATGACAATATACTCATACGTTGCACTCAGAGATAACAAAGAAACCGTAAAAGGCAAAGTTGAAGCAGAAGATTTAAGAAGTGCCAGAAGCCAAATTAAACAGCTTAACCTGCTTCCTATAAAAGTTTACGAAGATAGCAGAGTTGAAAACATAACAGCACTTCCGACCGTAAAATTACGCCCTCTGTCGCTTAAAGAAAAAATAGATTTTTCATCAACCTATCAAACGCTGGCAGGTGCAGGGGTTCCTGTTGTTGAAAGCTTGTTGTTTATGGAGCAAGAGGCAAGTTCGGCGAGAATTCGTAATCTGGCGAAAGAATTACGTCGTCATATTCTTGCAGGTTCAACCTTCGCAGATACAGTGAAGAGATACAGCGAGATTTTCGGACAAATTTTTGTCGGCCTAACCAAGGCAGGTGAAGATTCAGGGGAAATGGAAACGACAATGGGGCGTATCATTGAGCTATTAAGAAAACAAGAAGCAATCAAAGGAAAAGTAGTAGGAGCACTGATGTATCCTGCGTTTGTCGTTGTTTTGGCGGTTGTTGTTTGTATTATCATGCTTACATTTGTGTTCCCAAAATTTGCAGAGGTTTTCGAATCAACAGGTAAAGAAATGCCCATATTAACTCAGCTTTGTATTAACGCGGGCAACTTCATCACTGAATATTGGTATGCGGTTATACTTATGTTTGTCTGCCTGGGATTCGGAATTTATTATGCATTTAAGTGGCCGACCTCGCGAAATTTCCTTGACAAACTATCGCTTCAGATCCCTCTAATCGGAGAATTGCTAAAATTCGGAGCGTTTTCTAACTATCTTGCGGTGTTGCAGGTTGCATATGATGCAGGTGTTCCGATTGTAAATTCACTTTCGCTTGCGAATCTCACTGTTGACAATGTTCTTATCAAAGGGGCCATGAACTCAGCAAAATTAAAAGTACAGCAAGGTTTACACCTCTCAGCAGCATTAAGAAGCACAGGCGTCATGCCAAAAATGCTTTTGTTTATGATACAAACAGGTGAACAATCAGGGAAATTAGGTTCTATGCTTGAGCAGGCAGTAAAGTTTGTAGACAAAGAACTGGACAAGTTCGTTGACAAAATGACTAAAGCAATTGAACCTATTATGCTCATAGTTTTGGGCGGGATAGTGTTGTTCTTCGCTTTAGCATTATATCTGCCGTTGTTCGGTATGATAACACCAGCATAGGAGTAAAAGATGACAGAAAATACACCAAATATGGGCGAAAATTCAAATTTTATATCAGGCGTATGGTCGGAAAAAGTTCTTGTAATTACACAAGACTATGAAATACGCGGTTATGTTTTTATGCCGAAAACAGGAAGAAAAAATCGTGTTTTATCAGATATTTTAAACGGCAAAAAACGCTTTGTCGCAATCAAAGACTGTGAAGTTTTTCACCGTCACAGCGCAACCAGAAAACTTGAATATCAAGACTTTATTCAGTTAAATTTGAATTCAATAATACTTCTTCGCCCCGATAGAGCAGGCGTTGAAGACTATACAAACTAATTATTGAAGCCTTGCAGCCCTAAGCCCTTTCATAATTTTTTGGGCTTCATCAAGCTGTGGATCTTTATTTGAATAGTAGTCATTTTCGGTAAACTTAACAATATAATCGGGAGTTATACCTTTTTTGTTGATATCAGTGCCGTTTGGCGTCAAATATTTTGCAATTGTCAAATTCATGCCGGTCTGGTTTGGCATAGGGTAAATTTTTTGAACCATTCCTTTACCATACGTCCGTTCCCCAACCAAAACTGCTTTGTGGTAGTCTTTTAAAGCGCCGCTAACAATTTCTGATGCACTGGCTGTTGCCCCATCCACAAGAACAATCGTTGGTACATTCAAAATTGTAGATTTACCTTGCGCATTAATATCACTTTTTATACCATTTCTATCCACTATAGACACAATATTTCCGCTATTCAAAAACATGTCAGCAACAAGTATTGCATTCGGAAGAAGCCCGCCTGTGTTGCCTCTAAGGTCTATTATAAGCCCCTTTTTTCCTTTAAGTGCTGTCAAAGACTCAAAAAATTCGTCACCGACAGTCTGCCCTAAAAAACTTGTGACTTGAATATATCCGATTTCACCGGGCAGTACTTTATATTTGACACTTTTTATTTTAATCTGCTCACGAACGATTGTTTTGGTGATTTTTTTATCATTTCGCAAGAACTGAATTGTAACGGGCAAACCTTCTTCGCCTCTTATAATTTGGGCAATTTCAGCAATATTTTTACCATGAACATCTTTACCGTCGACTTTCAAAAGAATGTCACCCGGCTGAATACCTGCTTTTTGCGCAGGCGTTCCTTCTACAGTGCTGACAATGATGATTTTACCCGACACAGAGGTAATATTTACGCCTATACCGACTATTTTGGAGTCAATTCCTGTTGTTTGCTCAGAATATTCTTCCGCATTCAAAAATCTGGAATAAGGGTCATCTAAACTCGCAAGCATCGTATTTATAGCAAGATAAGCATCATCTTCAGTTTCAATTTGGTCGATATAGCGATCTTTCCATCTGTCCCAGTCCTGCTGATTTAAAGTTGAGTCATAATAGCGTTTTTTAACTATTTTCCAAGAATTTAAAAACAATTTTTTGGGTTCCACATGAGAGTTGTTTGTCAAATTTTCGTTGGTAAAAAATAATTTATCAGGAAAATAGTTTTGAACGTTCAGGCTCAAAAATGCCAACAGTACAGAAACAATACACATTAATAATATGGCAATTGAACGTTTATTCACTTCTAAACCTCTATACGAGAACTTACTTACACCTCAATTTTACATTGGTAAAGAAAAAAAAGCATTAATCATTTAATTTTTGTGTAGACTATATTTTAAATTTCGTACTCAGAGACATTCTTCGCTGCAAGCTCATGTTTCCGGGCTGTGAAAAATTTGTAAGCGTAACTTCAAGCTCAAGATTTCTGTCCGATTTTTTCGGGTGGTAGTTTAGCGTGATATCGGTTCTCGAATCTTTGCTTCCGCCAAAATTATTTTGCAGTCCGGTATAAAGGGACAAATTCTCAGTTAAATCTATTTCAGGCGCCAAAAACAAAGTATTTGTTTCAACATCCAGAGAGCTGTTAGGCTTATATTTTGAAAGCTGCGTATTAAATTTAAACTTTTTATACCTGAACTGATTAAATATCCCATAACGCGTATTTTCTTTAATACCTAAGTTTGTAGAATACACAGCACTACCGACAATCAATTCTCCGACAGGAAGTTTGACAGGTGCACTGGAAATTATTACCCCACCGGAATTTCCGGTTGCAGTAGAAGAATTATAAGACGCAGCCGCAATATTAACATATTTATTTCTGGAGATAACCGTCGCACCGTAATCCCCGTACGAAGACTCTCTTCTTATAAAATTCACTTTAGGTCCGATTGCAGAATACAAATTGTGGGAGCCGATAATTACCTCAAGGTTGTCATCCAGAGTAAATGTTTTGTCCTCTACACCTCTATCATATTTTCTGTAAGCTTTTTGGTCGTATATGTTTATTCTGCCAAGCTCTTCAATATTTTTCATGACAGCAGCCGGGGGCGCATTTTTTTCCACACGGATTTCGAATACATCGTTTGATGGCATAAGCTGTTTTAAATCTGCTTCATTTCTGTGAAATTCAATCACATCACAGTCAATATCATCTGCAAAAGCAGGCGAGAAAATTGTACAAAATATAAAAAATAATACCAGATATCTTTTCATAATTAATATTTTACTCGTTTAAAATTATCTTAGAAAGTACAAATGGAGGATTTTTTATCCATGTGAGAAATCGGCAGAGGTTGTCACCGCTGCCGATTTTGAGAGAGATTATCAGTTGTATTGTGTTAAATTACTTTTGGATTAACCGTTGAGCAAGCTTAATGCGATTGAAGGCATTTGGTTTGCTTGTGATAATACACTGGTTGATGTTTGTTGAAGGATTTGGAATCTGACCATATCCGAACTTGCTTGTGCGACGTCAACGTCTTGGATTTTTGAACGAGAAGCCGTTAAGCTCAAGTTGATTGTGTTCAATTTGTCGGAAGCTGATTGCATAGATTGCATATAAGCACCCATTACAGACTTATCGTTAGTAATTTTTGTTAAGGCTTTATCCAGTTTACCGATATATTCTCTGATATCTTTGGTATCCCAGTTTGAACCGTTGATTACGCCGGCTGCCGGAGTGTGACCAAGACCGGTAATTTTAAGATCGATACCCAAGGCATCTGTTTTAGAGTTTGTGAGTGACGGAGCTACGTCGATTGCGTTGAGTTTATTCGCGCCAGGAACCGCTGAGTCGCCGTTCGGACCGATTTGAATATTCAATTCTGCAACTGAACCGTCAATAAGGTTTTTGCCGTTAAAGTTTGTTGTTTGTGCAATGTTGTCAACTGTTTCAAGACGCTGCTTGATTTCGTTCAAGATTGATTGTTTGGAGTTTTCGTCGTAAATTTCGTTGGCTGCTTGGATACATAGCTCACGAATCCTTTGTACGTTCTCTGTGATAACCGTCAAACCGCCTTCAGCTGTTTGTAAGAGGTTCAAACCGTCTTGGATGTTACTCATCGCTTGAGTGTTACCTCTGATTTGTGCTGTCATCAACTCTGCTACACCTAAGCCTGCTGCGTCGTCTTTCGCACTGTTGATTCTTACACCTGTTGATAACTGTTGCATTGTGTTTGCTAAAGAATTGGTGTTCTTGTTCAAACTGTTTTGTCCGATTAAGGACTGCATGTTTGTGTTTACTACTACTGACATTTTTCTCTCTCCTATTAAGTAATTTAACTTACAAACTCATTATCGGACATGCTCTCTAATACTTTAGTTTAACCTTTCGTATATTTTTAGACTTAAATTAGGTCAAAACATTTGCTATATTTGTTTTTTAGCAGTATTATACTAAAGTATAATATATCATCCGTTTGAAGTAGGAAGAAGCTGAAATGCCGCACTTTTTTATCGACCAAAACTCAATACACGACAATATTATAACCATTTCCGACAAAGAAAACTACAATCATATAGCACGCGCCCTACACGTAAAAATCGGCGAAAAGCTTATGCTGGTTGACAACGAGCAGATACAATACGAAACTGTTGTCGAAAAAATAACCTCAAGCGAGATTAGCTGTAAGGTCAAAAAAGCCTACCCTTCTAATAGAATCCTGCCTTTAAACCTCTATCTTGCACAAGCTGTTCTCAAAAAAGAAGCACAGGCAAACGTCATTCAAAAAGCCTGTGAATTAGGCGTAAAAGGGATTTTTCCGTTAATAACAGAAAATTGTACTGTTAAGAAAAGCTACGTTCAAGAAAAAATTGAGAAGTATAACAAACTTTCGTACGAAGCCTCAAAACAGTGCGAACGCCCTGACTTGGCAAAGATTTTCGAGGTTTCGGATTTAAAGGGCATACTCGAAAACAAAGATTTTAAAATAAAAATAGCATGTGTGGAAAAATATGCTCAAAGTACATTAAAAGCCTGTTTGGAAACTGTCAACCCCTCTCCGTCAGACAATATAGTCTTGATTATTGGACCCGAAGGCGGTTTTTCAGAACAGGAATTCGACATGCTGAAAAAATCCGGTATCCCTATGGTTTCACTCGGCAATTTGATACTACGGGCAGACACAGCTGTTATTTCGGCACTTTCAAACACAATTTACGAGCTTTGCGATGAATAATATAATATATAAGATAAAAAATGATGATGTTATAAAATTAATCTTGCCACACATTAAAGGCGTCAAAGCGTGGCTTGTAGGTGGATATATCCGCGATATTTTGATTGGCAACGAAAGCTTTGACCGCGATATCATTCTTATTCACGATGATATGAAAGGTTTTACGCATGATTTAGCCGATAAAATCAATGCCTCTTTCATAGAGTTGGACAAGGAATGGGGCATTTACAGGCTTGTTCTTGAGGACAAAGTAAATTATATAGACTTTGCTCGTGCAATTGAAAATGACATAGAAAAAGACCTAAAACGCCGCGATATCACTATAAATTCGATGGCTTTAAATTTAGAAACATTTGAGATTCTTGATTTAAATAACGGCTTTAAAGACATAGAAAATAAAATTATAAGAGGAATCACAGAAGAAAACTTCACAGATGACCCGCTCCGTTTATTGCGCGTGTTTAGATTTAAAAGCATGCTCGGATATAAAATTGATGAAGAAACTTTAAAAATTGTTAAAAAGCATGCCCGACTGATCGAAAAGCCGGCAAAAGAACGTATTAATACCGAGCTTTTGAAACTTTTTGAAGGCAAAGACACGGCAGCGGCCCTTTTAAAAATGGATACAACAGGGATTTTAGAGTATATTTTACCATTTGTAAAAGAAATCAAAAAAATACCGCCAAACACGCACCACCACCTTGATTTGCTCCATCACTGCATTGAAACGACAAATCAAGTAGAGAAAAATTTCAACTCCCTGCAGCAAGAGGCGCAAAACATTTTAAACGAAAAGCTGCACGGCAATGTCAACAAAAAAGCGTTTTTAAAATTGGCAGCATTTATGCATGACATAGGAAAGCCGCAAACTTGGAAAATCGAACCCGAAACAGGGCGTCATCGTTTCATTATGCATGATGATTTAGGCTCCAAGCTTGCAAAACCTATTTTAAAAGATTTAAAATTCTCTAAAAAACAAATATCTTACATTCAAAAAATCATCAAAAATCATATATATCCTTCAACCGTGGATATTTCCAATGAAAAGTCTGTCATGAAATTTTTACGTAAACTCGGTGAAGATACTCCCGATATAATTCTTCTTGCAATGGCTGACAGGATTTCAGCAAGAGGGGAAGCAGTAACAGAGGAAATGATTGCAAGAAATTTCAAAAATTTAAGCTGCTTGCTGGAAAAATATTTTGTCATGCTTGAAGAACTGAAACCTTTACCAAAGCTGCTTTCAGGTGAAGAGATTATGGGAATCTTGAACCTCACACCCTCGCCTGCTCTCGGTGAGGTCATTAAAAAACTTAAAAATGCCCAAGAGGACGGGCTGGTAACCACAAAAGATGAGGCTATTGAATTCATAAGCAGGGTTAAATAACCCCGACTTGGTTTCTGCCGTTTTCTTTTGCTTTGTAGAGTCCCTTGTCTGCGTTTTCGATTAGCTCCTGAGGCGTTGAGCCGTCTTGAGGGAAAGATGATACGCCTAAGCTTATCGTCACGTGCTCTTTTTGGTTATTTGCAAGATCAAAAATTCTTTCCGACATAGCATTACAGATTTTTTGTGCAGTCATAATTGCTTCTTCTTTTTTAGTATTTGAAAGAATTATAGACATTTCTTCACCGCCGTAACGGCATACTATATCAGTTGAACGGACATTTTTCTTCAGGGTTTGAGCAACCTGTTTCAAAACTGCATCACCCGATTGATGTCCAAATTTGTCATTAAACTTTTTAAAGAAATCAATATCTATCAAAATCAACGAAAACGAAGCGCTATAGCGCTTTGCCGTCTCTATGTTCATAATCATCTGCTCTTGGAAATATCTGTGATTATAAAGCTCAGTAAGTCCGTCTGTTGTTGCCAATTTGTATGTATGCTCAAAGTCGCGGGATTTTCTGAAATACTTTACAAGATAAACGCATGTAAACGTAAAAATAATAAACGTAATCGGTAATACGATACTTACCCATAAATGGAATTCGCGCATAACTAAGGTCGCTATAAGAATATACAGTATAGAAATCAAAATGCTCGTTATAGAAGCGATAACCGTAGACCCAAAACGTAAAACTACAAATCCGATAATTAAGCTAAGAGCAATCGTTATAGAAATATCAACAAAAGGTCCGACACGCTTAACAAAATTGTTATCAATGAGATTATTTATAAAAGTTGCATGCATTTCAACACCCGGCATATTTTTTTCGGTCGGAGTAGATTTTATATCATACATGGAAGTTGCGCTTACGCCAAAGTATACAATCTTATCCTTGAAAAAGTCCTTGCTTAATGCCTCATCGCTTTTTAAAGTCCCGCCATAAGCAAGCTTTTCCAGTTTCCAAATCGGAACATATTTAAAAGAGCTTTTGTTATATTCACCGCTTGCACCATACCAGTTCAAAGTTGCCGACCCCATAAAGTCTAAAGGAATTTTTCTATCTCCGATAACCATATTTTTCTTTTTATCTATACGCAGATTTTTTGTATCGATTTTTTCAGTTTCGGCAAGGTAATCAAGCCCGACTTTGAGCGCCAAGTGAGGATAATAGCCATCTTTATATTTTACAAACGGCGCTATACGTCTTGCAATACCGTCCTCTTCTCGAACGAGGTTTATATGTCCGATTTTCGACGTTGCGTCAATAATTTCACTTAAAATCATTCTGCAATTTGAATATTTCAAATTAGGATTATTCAAATTAATTTTAGAGTCATTTTCAATATTTACCTGCAATTTTTCCGGCAAATTTTGCGCTACACGTATCTGCTCATCTTGATTATCAAAATTTATTGCAGTATACAAATTATCATATTTTTTAAATCCATCAACGAGCTTTGCGTCACTGTTTTTTGAGCTTTTCAAAGAATTTACAAACATAAAATCATAAGCAACAGCCTTAGGTTGCTGTTTTTGAATAAAATCCGTAATATCGGCGTAAACCGAACGAGGCATTGGCCATTCACCGTATTTTTGGGTTAAAAATTCATAGCTAGCATTATCTACCGTAATAATTACAATATTTTTATCAACGGTTTTGCTTGACGCTATTGCTTTTTGACGCAGGTCAAAAGTTTTTCCCTCAACCGCCTCAAAAAACGGGCCCATGTTGGTAATCATAAACATCCAAAGGCAGAAAATAACCCCTAAAATAATTGCGGCAAAATACAGGAAGTATTTGACAAAGACTTTTTTGTTGTACTCATTTTTTGAAATCATAATATAATTACATGCCTAGATTAATTTTCTGGTGTATTCTTCGTGACAAATTCCGCCGCCGCAGACAGTTTCAACGACTTTTAACAAAAACTCACGCGGTGCATCCATTTGATTGATATAAAACTCACGGTTTCCAAGGTGCTTAATTTTAATAATCGCATTTTGCGATTTTTCGGCAGGAATAAACAACGAAGCTATTTCAGCGTCCAAAAGCGCCTGCATTTCGTTTTCCGGATTTTTCTTAATAATTTCAGAATAGACTCCGTTAAGCGCCATGATTCTACCTGTAATAATAGGCGTTTCCTCTTCTCTGTAAAGAGCTTGCGGTTTATTATTGCAGCGGGTTGTAAAGCTCATCGCATGCCATAAAATGTTAAGCGTGGCAACTGTTTTAGACAAATCTACATCATAATAAACATTCTGGGAAGCAATTCCGCGAGAATTAAAAGATTGTTTCAAAAATTCAACTGTCGCCTGCATGTTGTCAACCATTTTCAGAAAAGTTTCAGAGGTATTTACGGTTGAATGCTGATATTCCAAAAACTGTTTGTACATATGAGAGGACACTAAGTTAATCCGCTCTTGGATTACAGAAGATTTTCGGATTGAAGATTCAAGGTTATCAAAGCTATTGATATTGTTATTCAAATTGGAAATTCCTATTTATAGATTTATTGTATTTTAAACCATAAATTTATAACAGTATTGTACCACTTTTTTTTACAATAGAAAACACTTTGCAGGGAAAAGAGATGAAAAACTACTTTAACAAATGAAACGGTTCAATTTCGAAATATTTTCCAATTTTTTCTAAGCGGTCTATCGTTATATTTATAGAGCAACGCTCAAGTTTGCTCACATAAGAATTCTCAAAACCAAGTAACAGCGAAAGCTCTTCACGGTTTAATTTTTTAGCCTCTCTTTGCTTTTTAAGATTATATGCTAATTTTTTTCTAAGTTCTTGACTCATAATCCAATTCTGCGCTATAATTTAAAATATTAACAGGACTGACAATCCAATTCGGAGCGGGATATAAATGTGCAACTTACAACTAACACAAAATTCTATTGAGAAAATATATGAAATAACAAATCAAAGTAATGAAAATTACCATTTGAGCAATATTTTAATCGACATATTAGAGTTGAACGAAAATTTATCCAGACAAGAGCACATTGCATTAGCTCGAGCAATAAAAACAAGACTAGGCTTGCTTTGTAAAGAATTGAAAGAACTAAACATAGAACTTAAAATATAATATTCCCAAAACTACTGTCATGCTGAACTTGTTTGACAAAGGGAACAACAGAGCCTGGAAGGCGATGTCTGTGACCCTGTCTCTCGAGGCGAAGCTGAAGGGTCAGCATCTTTCCGATGTCGTGACTCACTCTCAGATTTAAAGATAACAGCTTAACACTCATGATAGTGACTTTATTCCTGAATCTTGGAATTTATTCTTGTTCATTTTCTCTTTTTGTTGCGACCCAAAAAGAGAAAACGAACCAAAAGAGAAAAAACGCTGTTCGTTATGGAGAGTAATGTTTTCAACGGAAAATTACAGCCACAAGGTCTGCTAATTTTCAGCCGAAAACATAACTCTCCTTAGGCGTACTCAAAGCAGGGGCTTTGCCCCCGCACCCCCTCGACTCGCGCGAGGTTTAGCGCTTTTAAGCCGCTTAAGCGTCAGGGCGGCGGTACCGCAGTAAAACTTTTTCGCCTCCCCTATTTTTGGTCTATAATCTTATTATGTTTAAGTATGATGTAATAGTTGTAGGTGCAGGACACGCAGGCTGTGAAGCCGCGATTTCAGCCGCGCGCCTCGGACAAAAAGTCCTTTTGACAACCCTAAATATAGATAATATCGCGTTAATGCCCTGCAATCCCGCAATCGGCGGCCCCGCAAAATCCTGTCTCGTGCGCGAAATCGACGCTCTAGGCGGGGTCATGGGTATCGTTACCGACGCGACTTACATCCAAATGAAAATGCTCAACAGTTCTAAAGGTCCAGCTGTTCGCGCTCTTCGCGCCCAGTCAGACAAAAAAGAATATATGCAGTTCATGCGTCATTTGATTGAATCTGAACCAAATATCAGCCTCAAACAATGCATGATTACACAAATTTTAACAAACGAAGGAAGAATCGTCGGCGCCGTTGATGAACTCGGTATCGAATACAGCGCAAATTCAGTCATTTTAACAACAGGAACTTCTCTCGAAGGAAAAATCTGGATAGGCTTACAATCCATTCAAGCCGGGCGTCTCGGAGAAGCTGCCGCAATAGGGCTTTCCGACAGTTTAAAAAAACACGGCTTAAATATCCAAAAACTCAAAACAGGCACTCCTGCACGCGTTGATAGTCGCACAATCGACTACGACAAAATAATTATTCAGCCGGGAGACAAAGAATTGAACTTCTTTTCATTCCTGCCAAATCGTCCGATTAGAGAACAGATTCCATGCTACCTCACTCGCACGAACGAGCGCACTCACGAAGTCATTCGCCAAAATCTCGACAAATCGCCAATGTATACAGGGCTAATCCACGGAAAAGGTCCTCGCTACTGCCCGTCGATAGAGGATAAAATTGTGCGTTTCGCGCAAAATCCTTCACATCATATTTTTATCGAGCCGGAAGGTAAGGATACCTACGAAGTTTATGTACAAGGCTTTTCGACAAGTCTGCCTGCCATGGCGCAGATTGAAATGCTTCGAACGCTCCCCGGGCTTGAAAATGTTCACGTAATCAAACCTGCCTATGCGGTTGAATACGACTATGTACCTGCCGTACAGCTTTCACATACACTTATGACAAAGAATATTCAGGGGCTTTTTTGCGCAGGACAGATAAACGGCACAAGCGGATACGAAGAAGCAGCCGCACAGGGACTTATCGCAGGAATTAATTCATCTTTATACAATGACAATCGCGAAATGCTCTCTCTCGAAAGAAAATCTTCCTACATCGGAACATTGATAGATGATTTGGTAACAAAAGATATTGACGAGCCATACAGAATGCTGACTTCGCGTTCGGAATACAGATTGATTTTGCGCCAAGATAACGCCGATATGAGGCTGACACCAATCGGGCATAAAGTCGGATTAATTTCAGACGAACGCTTAAAAATGTTTGAAGACAAAAAAATAGCTGTTGAAAACGAAATTGAACGCTTAAAAAATGAAAAAATCTCGGTTACAGATGAAGTGCTTGGGATTTTGTCCAAGTACGGCGAAAGTTTGGATAGAGGTAAAAAGCTTGCTGAACTTATCAAACGCCCTAGTTTGAACTACGAAATTTTAAAAGAAATCAGCGAGAACACAAGAAAACTTAATTTGCCGAAAGAAGTAACAGAGCAGGCGGAAATCGAACTCAAATACGATGGATATTTGAAACGCCAGCAAGACCAAATAGACATTTCGGACAAACTTGAAAAAATCCGTATTCCTGATGATATTGATTACAGGGCTATTGGACAAATTTCAACAGAAACAAAAGATAAACTTGAAAAAATTCGTCCGATAAATCTTGCGCAAGCGTCACGTATCGGAGGTGTAAAACCTGCTGACATTTCGGTGCTTATGGTTATTTTAGAGACAAGAAAAGCGCCTAAAATTACAAAATAAATATCATCCGTTTGAAGTGTCTGTTTTTGGCGCAAATATTGTATAATTATAATGTTTTTCGAGTAGGGGTAAATTATGCAGCCTGTCACAGTTGAAGAATTAATTAATTATAAAATATTGCCGTTTGATATTTTCACGACAGGCGATAAGTTGCTTTTTCCCGCGGGAGAGGTTCTTACTCCGGGTAAATTTCTTCAGCTTCGCCATATTGAGGTGATATATAGGCATAAGGAAAAAAATGACAAATCTGTTGAAAAAAACACAACGTCTGCACCAACGCCGGATATAAACTACACCGAAAAATACAATGTGCCTGTTATGCCAAGCAATGTTTATTCGATGGACAACATTGATGTTAAAAATATTCGCATGCCTGTCAATAAACAATCAAAAATTCCTGCACAGGAACAAATTAAATTAAAAGTTTTTTACGACCAAACTGTAAGCGATATGGAACAAGCATCTACAACAGAAGCTCTGACTAAATTTAAGGACATTCGCAACAAAATTTTGCAGGAGTATTCAAACCTCATTGAATCAGCTGTTTACTCCTCACAATTGAGGCTTTTGGGCGAATATGACAAATGTCACGCTATAAATGTGGCTATTTTGACTTCGGCTCTTGCGCGTAAACTTGGAAAATCTGACGAATTTGTATCAGATATAACACTTGCTGCGCTTATTCATGACTTAGGAAAACTTTGTCTGCCTAAAACTCTGATTTATCAACCCGGAATGACAAACCAAGAGCAAAAACTCTATCAGGCACATACAAAAATTGGCTATAATCTGATTAAAAACAAACTGGGACTAAACGAAAAAATTGCAAGAGTAGCACTCGAGCACCACGAAAAAAATGACGGTACGGGTTATCCTCACGGCAAATCAGGCGATTTTATTTCTGTTGAAAGCCAAATTATATCTGTTTGCAACTATTTTGATAACCTGACTTCAAACAAAACTCATTTGAAAGTTAACAACAGCAAAGAAGCACTAAAAGTCATGCTCGAAATGGGCTCAAAAAACTTTGCCATAGACATTTTGTACACTTTCATTTATATGTTCAACTATGATGACACAATGCCTTTTGATGAGATGACTATTTTATGATAAAAGTTATCGGGGGCGGGCTTGCAGGCGCAGAAGCAGCTCTGCAATTAGCAAAAGAAGGATTTGAAGTAGAGCTTTATGAAATGCGCCCTGACGTGCAAACAGAAGCGCACACGACCGGGAAACTTGCAGAATTCGTCTGCTCAAATTCTCTCGGTTCGCTTGATCCGACCAATGCCAGCGGACTTCTGAAAAAAGAGCTGGAACTTCTGGGGTCATTCTTAATAAAAACCGCAATTGAGAGCCAAGTTCCGGCAGGAAATGCGCTCGCAATTGACAGAGAAGGCTTTTCGGCAAAAATTACGGAATTGATTGAAAATAACCCCAAGATAAAATTAATCAGAGAAGAAATTACTGAAATCCCTGAAAATACACCCTGCATTGTTGCTTCGGGTCCTCTAACCTCACAAAAATTAGCTGACAGCATAAAATCTTTTACAGGCGAAGAACACCTCCACTTTTTTGACGCTATTGCGCCGATTGTGGAAAAAGACAGCATAAATTTTGAAAAAGCCTTCTACGCGTCGCGTTATGACAAGGGTGAGGCATCTTATATCAACTGCCCTATGAATAAAGAAGAATACGCGCGGTTTTATGATATTTTAACAAACGCACCACGTATTGAATGTAAAGAATTTGAAAAAGGCGCGAAATTTTTTGAAAGCTGTCTTCCTGTTGAGGTTTTAGCGTCACGCGGAGTTGATACGCTTCGTTTTGGCCCTATGAAACCCGTCGGGCTCATCGACAAACGCACTGAAGAGAAAAACTACGCGGTCGTTCAGCTTCGTCAGGATGACGCGCAGGCAAACCTTTATAATTTAGTAGGATTTCAAACAAATCTTAAATGGGGTTCGCAAAAAGAGCTTTTACAATCTATTCCCGGACTTGAAAACGCAAATATAGTGCGCTACGGTGTCATGCACCAAAATACGTTCATAAACAGTCCGAAAGTACTGAACGCCTCAATGCAGACGCGTAAAAACCCGAATATATTCTTTGCGGGTCAGCTTACGGGAACCGAAGGATATACAGAATCCATCGCGGGAGGGCTTCTTGCGGGAATAAATATGGCAAAATATTTAAGAAACGAGCCTCTGCTCACTCTACCTTCAACAACTATGCTGGGCGCACTCACAAATTACATTTCATGCGAAGAACATAAGTCATTCCAGCCAATAAACTCAAACTGGGGGATAATCGCACCTATGGAGATGGACAGAAAGACCCGTAAAGACAAAAAACTCAAAAATCAGCTTCTTTCATCTCGCGCAATTGAAGAGCTTAATTTATTTCTACAAAATCAATCTTGAACCCCAAAATATCACAAATTTCAGACATTTCTGCAAGTTTTAAAGAATTTGATGCCAAACGATAATTTAAATTCTGAGGAGAATAGTATTTTCCGGTTTTATCAGAAAGCTTTTCGGCAAGCTTTTTCATTGTCAAAGCTTTTTTTGAAAGTAATATTTTGACTTCTTTTCGTGCATCCATAATTAAATTATATCCATAAAGCATTGATGGTGTTTGACAATAAAAGAATATTTATTATAATAAAGGTATCATTTTATTTTTAAAGAAATACCTTTATATTTATTAAGGAGTGAGCATGGAAAACATAGAAGAAAATATCTCTGAAAACACATCAGGAAAAGTTAAAAATTCAAACATACCAACAACAGTTTTAAAAAAATTTAATTGGGGTGCACTCGTTTTAAACTGGGTTTGGGCATTAAGATACAAACCGATTACAGCAATAATTCTTATAGTGCTTTTTTGTATAAAAGCTATTTTTGTAATAATGGATATAAAAACCATTGCAATAATACTTGAGTTATCAATCTACGGATACATTATTTGGATGGGCATAAACGGCAACAAATGGGCTTGGCAGAAGTATCATTACAAAAGTGAAAAAGAATTTCACATGATACAGCAGAGGTGGGCTAAAGCTATCATATTTGTTACAGTAATTCCTTTTATTATTGGAGTTTTAGGCGGAATGATTATACCTTCCTTATTAGGGAATACCGAAAAAATAGCCGCTGAAAAGGGTATCAAAGCCGACATCAATGCCGTTTTAAAAATGCATGAAACACCAATGCCGGGGGAAAACGGAGAAGAAATTGCAAAAGAATTTGCAAAAAACAGCTATTACACAAATCTAAACGGGAATATGATTGAAGATTTAGACGGTGCAGTTTATGCGTTTAATGGCAACGGAATGCCATTTTGTAAACTTAATTATGAAAGTCTTGAAGCAAATTGCACAGTTACGGTTGATCTTAACGGCTTAAATCAAGGACCTAATCAAATAGGCACTTTTGAACATCCGAAAGACAGATGGCGCTATGTTATTGGTGAAAAAAGCGCTGTAAATGCGGAAAGATTTCTTGATATCAAAGAATTTAAGCAGTCACAGAAATAAAACTGTTTTTTATAAACTAATGTAAACATTTTAAGAATTCATGTGAAATTTACCTTCTGTGCGGGCACTATAAACTTGTACAAAGAGGATTAAATAATGAACATGAACATCGACTCAATTTCGGCTATAACCACCGCACAGCAGGCTTTAAGCGTCAATATGGGAGAATTTAGCAAAATTGCTGAAAGTATTGCCACAGGCAAAAATTCCAATGTAAAACCTGCAGACAAATATATTTCGCAAAATATAGATACAGATACAAAAGCACGCTACACGGCAATTGAAAACGCGCAACAAGGCATGAGCCTCACAGGGGTTGCTGATTCTGCGCTTGATGAGGTTGGCAATGCACTTTCCAAAATAAAAGAACTCTCAACTAAAGCCGCTAACGACACATATTCTACCGACCAGCGCAAAGCGATACAAGAAGAAATTAATCAATACGCAGACCAAATAAATAAAACTCTTGAAGGCGCTAATTATAACGGAAAACCTGTAGTAAACGTCGTAAATGACGTGAATCCGGATGAAGCAGACAAGATTAACTTCCAAGTCGGTACAGGAACCGGCTCAGGCTCTCAAATTTCATACGACCCGAATATAAAGCTCGATGAAATGAAATTCGATGTAACAACAACAGCAGGTGCGCAGGAAGCCATGAACAAAGCGGACGAAATGCTTACCGCGGTGACCTCAAAACAAAGCGATGTCGCAGCGGTTCAATCCGGGCTCACAGCTTCTGTTGAACAGAATGCCACTGCAATAATCAACAATCAGTCATCATATTCAAAAATTGAAGATACAGATTACGCTACAGCGATGGTAGATCTTATGAAAAGCAAGATTTCAACGGAAAGTCTTGTAAAAGTAATAAAAGCAGGCTATCAATCGCAAGCATCAGTACTACAGCTAATAGGAGGCAGCAACTAAAATTTACATCTAGACAATAACAATCAACAAAAGAGCAGACCAATATTGGGTTTCTGCTCTTTTCTTTCCAATTGCACATTTTTGAAACATGTGATATTGTTTAAGTGAAATTAAAGGATTAGGGTTATCATCAGGATTATGGAAACGCAAGAACTAAAAATGCTCAATATTATGAAGGATTTTGAGATTGGAAAAAGAGAACTTTCAGAGTTTTTTAATCATATAGTAGCAGAATTTAACTCTTTTGACCTTGCTGAAATATTAATCATGAAACTTTATAACAAAGGCTACATATACACTTTTGTAAAAGAAAATCAGTTTGTTTTAGGAAATCCAAAAGCGCTATTAACAGATAAAGGGCATCACTATCTAAAAAGCAATAAATTCGTAAGATGGATTATTGAAAATGGCTCGCTAACAGTCACATGGGGTAATATTATAGCCTTAACTTCATTTTCAATAGGAATAATTTTTAATATTTGTTATCATTTAAAAAAATAAAATTAGAACACTTGCAATACATTTTCATAATATAGCAAACAAATATTATGATTTAACGATATCTCAGGCTATTAACTCGCTCAAGGAATTAGCCTAAATTTCATTTTTTAATATGTATTTGCGACCTTTATTTGTGCCAACAGGTTCTAAGATGTCTGCTTCTGTTAAAGCTGCAAAGTATTTTTTTATACTCTCCGCCGATTTATTTGTTAACAACTTAGCACGGTAGTTATTTATATAACCATTATTTTGAACAAACCCAATTATGTTATCCAAAAATTCCAATTCAGTTTTTTTAAGCTTATCGGTAATTTTATCGGGAAGTATATCGGTAATTTTGTTTAGAGGCAGTTCATTAATTGATTGCAATATAGTGCTTAAAATAAATTCAATAAACTCGGTAGAATCTGCCGTTTTCTCCGCGTTGCCTAAAATTCTGTAATATTCTTGTTGATTTTCATAAACAAGTGTTTCGGTCGGAATCCATGCAAAAATCTCATGCCACTGTGTAAGAACAAGTGTTTGCCAAAGTCTTCCCATTCGCCCGTTACCATCAGAAAAAGGATGAATGAATTCAATTTCAAAATGCACTACGGAACTTTTGATAAGCGGATGCACATCTGTTTTTTTTGCCCAGTCAAACAATTCTTTAATCAACTTCGGCACAAACTTAGGATTTGCACCCATATGAACAACTTTATCACCGGAAAAAACCCCAACATTGCTTGAACGGAATTTGCCTGCCTGTTCAACCAAATCGACTGTCATTAATTTGTGTGCATTCAAGAAATCATCAATACTAAACGGGTCGAATTTCAGCATATTTTCATATGCCTCGTAAGCATTTTGAACTTCTTTTATTTCACGAGGATTTCCGATAATTTTCTTGCCATTAAGAACATCTGTAATTTGCTCCAAAGAAAGTGTATTTCCTTCAATCGCAGCAGAAGACTGAATCGAGCGGATGCGATTGGCTTTTCTTAAATGCAGGTTACGACTATACTCGCCGGAGCCTTGTATTTTACCTAACTTTTCAGCGATTTCGGCAACAAGGTTTGTAATTTTAGTAGTTATTGTAAATGGAGGTTGATTATGCATTGTTTTATTATATCATAAATTATTGCTTATCGGGAATTATATCGGTAAGATTATTTTTTTGCTTGTATTATATTTATATTAAAAAAGAGCCTGAATTGGCTCTTTTTTAAAATGGTACTCCTCAAGAAACAAAACTAGAACACTTGCGATGCATTTTTATGATATTGCAAGCAGATATTTTGATGAAAATATTTCTAAAACGATTCATTTATTGAGAAAAATTGCGTAAAATCTCACTTCACCATACATGAGGAAAGAGAGGTGAGAGGTTAAAAAATGGCAAAGACATAGATATAACCTTGTTTCCCCATCTTCTATGACATTATCAGCATGCATGATTTAAAGCTCGATAAAAACACTAGGTTCGAACAAATTATGCAAAGATATCATTCAAATCTTGTCACATCTGAAACTGAAAGAATCTGTTATTTGATTAAAAAATTAACAATAACTGCATGATTTTCTGGTGACTCATTGGTGTCAAATAACATTTAGGTCTGTCTTTTTAGTGGTTTTAAAACAGAATGCTTAGAGAAAATTATAAGTTTCTTAGATGCCCTTGTTAATGCAACATAAAGGTTTTTAGGGCAAGTAAAATTATGTGCATCTAAAACGACTACTGTATCAAATTCAAGACCCTTGGTGAGAGCTGTTGTTCCTAGACATTTTCCTTCAACTTTTCGTCCCGCTCTTCTAATTCTATTCCTTTGGTTCACCATTGATTGGTAAACTGATTCTGTATTTTCTGCACATAGACTATCTAAAATACTTTTCAACAAAGAAAAACGTTGGCTTTTTAGTTTTAAATTATCTTTGAGGAATTTTATAAGGAGATAAAGTGGACGTGGTGAAGGACTTTTTATAAAATTATTAACATAAACTTTTAATATCTCTGCATTGATTTTCGCTTCTGCATCACGTTTATTTTTTATTGTGTCATCATTAAACCATATATTTATGTCGGTTTTGTTGAATAGCTTTTCCAAAACTTTTTCTTTGATATTTTTAATAGGCTGTCTAGCCCTAGAAATACCGATAATTAAACTATCAATAGCCGTTGCACGGCTATAAAAGTCGGGACTGTCAATTGCTTCCAGTAATTCAAGCTGGTGAGCAAAATCTGTTCGATTTTTGAATTTCATCCTGTCTCTTATTGTTCCACATGGTCTTTCTCCATTATGATATTCAGGAATTAGTATTAAAAGACTGTCATATAAAGGATTCTTTCCTTGATTATTTATTAGGCTAATAATCTGTTTTTTATAAGCATTATTAGGATTATTTAAGAAGTCTCCATCATTAATTTCTTCTGATGTATTGACAAAAGTAACAATATTACTTGAAATGCCATTGAAATCAATAGATGGTGGAGTATCTTCAATCAATTTTGTTCGAACACCTTTAAGAAAATCACCAAGTTGTCTATTATTTCCACTTTGATACCAACGATGAGGAATATCAAGTTCTGGGAGAATTTCAAAATCATCTAAATCTTTATCAAAATTTACTAACTCCTCTCCAAAATCCATAATTCCTTGTAATGGGTCTCCAAGTATATGAGTGGGTAAAATATCGGAGAGAACTAAAATCATCTCATGCTGTGATTTGGTACAGTCTTGATATTCATCAACAAATAATTTTACATAGGACGAATGTATAACATCTTTAATATGCGAAATCCTAAAAATTTCTGCTGCATGTTCAAGTATAAACTGCCAATAATTACTTTCGTTTACCTGAGGTATTTCGCCCACGTAAAAAGATTTTACATATTTTTGAGCGTAACTTGTTATTGTTTCGACTTGATATTTGTCTTTTGAAATTCCAGTATTTTGAAGCTTCTTTTTAATAGCTGCTATTCCTGCATGAGTATGTGTTAAAACTAAACTTTTACCTTGTACTTTTTTAAGGCATTCTACGATAGTATATGTTTTACCATACCCAGCAGGAGATACGAGTAAACTTTTATTGTGAGATAAGAAGGATTTTAGAAGCTCATCATAATCCATTAATTTTCTATCCACTCCATAATTTTATTTAATTGCTTTTTCAGACAACTTTCACTATCAAGATGCTCATAGTTCTTAAAAATTATATTTCCTAATTCTTCTCCTCTGTTGATTCTCTTAAACCAAGCTTTATCTTTATCACTTATCAAAGAAACCTCAGTTATAGTTTGTCTCACTAATTCATTATCATTATCTTTCCAATTATCTGGAAAAATAGTGTTTTTAGACTTAGCTGATGTTAAAAAGCTACTTTCATCGGAGTCGTATTTTTCATTAACGATATATTCAACAATATCTTTTATGGTTTCAAATGGTACATCTTTAAACACTTGTCTTTCGATACAGTTACCCTCGTCACAATCACAAAGACAAACACCACTAGAAGTTAATTCGTCTTTAGTTGGGTTACAAGTCCTATCAGAGTCACAGAATGTTAGAGTTTCAAAGCCCAAATCTTTAAATGCTTTACTATATTCAGCAAAACTAGAGCCAGTCCCATTTGTTGCAACACATCCACAATATGACATTAAAGGCTTATTATGGGCTTCTAAATAATTATCTATTGCTCTGCAAAAACCCATCTCGGTATTACCTTCACATACAATTACTTTCTTTGAAAAGAATGCATCTGGACAGGCTCTCACAACGTTTGTTAGCTCTGTTGGTATTTCTTTTGCTTTTAGTGTTCCATCGATATCATTTCTTCTCACGATGAAGATATTATCTGCACCAAGCTCTGTTATTACACTATTGGAATGAGTAGTTATAAATATTTGACTATCGGTATCATTAGCAGTAGTTTTAATAAAACTAACAAGTTTTTTAATTCTATCTGGCTCTAAACCCTGCTCAATTTCATCGATTAAGGTTATTGCCCCATTTTTCGCTGTTGCAAGTTGTATTGCTGTCGATAATAATCTCCTGCTTCCTTTTCCTTTTAAACGATATGGAACATCATTTTCATCATGCAAAGAAAGCTTGCTTATATTAAAACGTACATCTCTTGATTCTAATTTAGTCTTAGTATTTTTCGTTGAAACTAAGGGTGATGATATCGTATTTAAAAAACAGTCATTAAGGTTTCCAAAATCACTTTCGTTGATTTTTTGTACGGCATCTCTTATAGGTTTTAAAAACTCATTATTATAGTCACTTAAATCTGCATCCCCCTTGGATATAGAATACAATGGTGTTCCAGTCCCCCAAGTAAAATGTTTTTCTAAATAATCAGACAAAATAAAGCAATTGAATTTTGCTCTATCTTTGTTATTTATATCTTTTTTAGTTTCGTCCTGACTCTCTTTGTATACGTACCAATGAGGTTCTAGGTCATCCTTTACCTCTAATCTTATAGTAATTACTTTTTCATATTCTTCTCTAAGGTCATCGCATATTTTCTTGTCGGCTTTATTCCATCCTCTTATGTACATTCCGTACTTATCCTCAGGTAAAAGATTTTCTGGAATAAGTATAGAAATGTCAATGGTTATAGGTGTAGAAGTATCTCCTTTGTAAAAATCATTGTCGTTAAATGGGATATTCCAGTTTTGAGATAATGCACAAGATATAGCATCCAAAATTGTTGATTTACAGCTATCACCACGACCGATAATACATACGAGTTTTTTGTCATAAAAAGATTGTTTAAAAGATTTAATTCCTCTAAAATTTTTAATATCAACTTCAACTATCTGCATATTATACCTTTTCCCCTAATAAACAGGCTTTATTCAACACAAATCTACCATTTTTGCTTTTTTATTATACCATGAACACCACAACCTCATAAACATTATGTTTCCTATAAATTCTAATACGGAAAGATAGGAGGTTACGGTATGAATATTGTGGAGCCGATTAGAAGCAGGAAGGAACTTGCGAGCATTGAAAGAATTTTGAGCGCAAATAAACGTGATTTGTTGTTCTTTGTTATGGGAACGAACAGCGGGTTGAGGATTTCGGATATTCTCACGTTAAATATTGAAGATGTAAGAAATAAGACTCATATTGAAGTTATTGAAAAGAAAACCGGAAAGCATAAGAAGTTTCCAATCAACGTGAAACTCAAACCGATGATAGACAGATTTATTAAAAACCGCAGCGATAATGAGCCTTTGTTTTTAACAAGGTTTAATAACAGGCTGGACAGGGTGCAAGCATATCGTGTTATCAATCAGGCATGTAAGGAGGCAATGATAAATTACAAAGTCGGAACACATACGCTTAGAAAGACGTTTGGATATCATCATTATCAACAGTTTAAGGATGTGGTGATTTTGCAGAAGATTTTTAATCATTCTTCGCCGAGTATAACACTGCGCTACATCGGGATAGAACAGGATAACATTGATGAAAGCTACAATAAATTTATTCTGTGATTACAACATAAAGCACCGAAACACAATAACCATAGTGTTGTAGACATGATTATTATATCACAAAAACCTTTTTAAATTGTCAATTTGTGAAGATGTATGTTGACAATTATGTTGTAAGTTATTCCCTAATTTATAAAAATTACATGCCTGTAACCCTCGCTGTATAAGCGTTTTATTTCAAATACAACACTATGGTTAATTTGTTGTAGTAAAAAAGGATAATTATTATGAAGAAACAGTCTAAAATCAAGAGCAGTATTAAATGTCCCAAATGCGGAGAAGACATTAATATTGAAAGCATTGTTGAAGCTGGAACTCGTGAAGCCATTAACAAAGAGCTCGAACTTCAAAAGAAGAACTACGAGGAAAAATTTGCTTCAATGGAAGATAGTCTTCGTGAAAAAATTGAAGCCAAGGTTATTGAGGAGCAGGAAGCAGTAAAAAATATCCTTGAAAAAGAGTTGGCGAAAAAAAATATTCAACTCAAAAAAATGAACGAACTTGAAGCGGAAATGCTTGTGCTTAAACAGGATAAGGTGAATATTGAAAGTGAGTTGGAAATAAAATTCCAAGGCAAGTTAAATAAAGCAGTAGCAGAAGAAAAAATCAAGGCGCAGGAAGAGCTAAGAGCCAAGTTACAAGAAGAACAAAAGGCTGCGCAAGAATTTTTACAAAAAGAATTAGATGAAAAGACCACTCAGCTTAAAGAGATGAATACTCTCAAAGCTGAGATGTCTAAATTAAAACGAGACAAAGATAATCTCACCGAGGAACTTGAGATTAAATTCCAAAACGATTTAACAAAATCTCTAACTGATGAAAAGGTAAGAATAAAACAGATACTGAATTCCGAGCACGAATTGAAGATTAAAGAATATCAAAAACAGCTGGATGACCAAAAGTTATTGATTGAAGAAATGAGGCGCAAAAGTGAGCAAGGTTCAATGCAGCTTCAAGGCGAAGTTCAGGAATTATTGATTGAAGAGTGGCTAAGAAGTAAATTCCCCGGGGATACCATTGATGAAGTTGGTAAGGGCGATGCCGGGGCAGATTGTCTGCATTGTGTAAACACACCACACAGACCGAATTGCGGGCTAATATATTACGAAAGCAAGCGCACCAAAACCTTCCGTGGTGATTGGATTGAAAAATTTAAACAGGATATAAAAGAGAAGGGTGCCGACATCGGGGTTTTGGTAACACAGGTTTATCCTAACGGTATGGATAGGATGGGGCTGCATCAAGGTATCTACGTTTGCTCTTTTAATGAATTTAAGGGGCTTTCAGTCGTGCTGCGGGAAAGCATCATTCGTGTCAGCAATGAGCGTAGATTGCAAGAAAATAAAGGTGGCAAAGCTGAGCTTCTGTATGACTTTATAACAAGCGCAGAATTTGCAAATCAGGCTCAGAGTGTCATAAGAGCTTTTGAGGCTATGAAAATTGACTTAGTCAAGGAAAAGTCCGCTATGCAAAAATATTGGGTTCAGCGTGAAAAACGTCTCGACTTAATTTTGAGCGATACCGCTAATATGTTCGGTTCAATTCAGGCTTATTCAAATCAACTGGGAACAACCGAAATTTTAGCCCTGCCGATGTATGAGGATGAAATTATTGAAGACATACCCATACAACCCATCAAAAAGCAAGCTGGTCGACAGAAGACAAAAAAGTGTTTGAACAGGTTGAACAATAGACTATAAACAAAGGAAATAGCCAAGATAGCAGGAATAGATACCTGTCTTGGTTTTTATCCGCAAATACCAAAAGGAGTCACTCAATTATGCCACGTAAATCAGGGATATCTCATATATCGGAAGAAAATCGCACAAAGCTCGGAAAAGCTCTTTTGCAAGGATTAACAAATGATGAAATAAGTCATATGTTTGGATGGACAAACGGCACTACAAGGCAAATGATATACACATTAAGGAAACATTACGGATTTGATTTTAAGCGTCCTAAGGTTAATAAAACTGTACCAAGTGACCTTGTAGAAAAAGTAAGGCAGTTGAGAAACAAGGGTGAAACTCTTGAATCTATTGCATTTATGTTAGGTGTTTCAAATAGTAAAATTTTTAATATCACGCAAGATTTCAAAATCCCTAAACCTGATTGCATAGATGAAAAAAAAGAATACCGCGAAAAAGTATTTTTAGATTATATCAATAAAAAAATAAGCGCTAAAGATGGTTCCTTAGCTTTAAATATTACGTTACAAACGTTCCATAATGCCATTGCAAGATACCGCAGCAGCAAACTTAATGTAAAAACAGGTGAAGAATTTGAGTAGAAGAAATTTCAGTTCTGAAAAGGGAATATTGATTTTACTGACACTTTTTATCACGTGGCTTATCGGTGTTGCTTGGTTTTTAGGAAGACTTTGCTCAGATGTGTGCAAATACGATATGCTCAGCGATTTCGTTAAAGGATTGCTCGTTTTTCTTGCAATAAACACTCTATCGGGTTTTCTTCTGATTCAAGAACAATATGTTAATTACTTTTTAATTTTCTTAGTTGTTACCTCTATTTTATTTTTCGGATTCTGGAAACTTAAAGTAAATGAAAAAAGCAAAGCTGAACACGCCATTTTACTTCGACAAAAAAGCTACTGGCTTGGTTTAGATGGCTGGCAATATGAAGAAGAAGTTGCAAATGTTTTTAGAATGAATGGCTATCGGGCAGATGTAACAAAGAAAAGCGGTGATGGCGGTGTGGATATTATTTTATTCCAAGGCGGGATAAAAACTTATGTGCAGTGCAAATTTTATCAGTCAAACACTGTTCCTGTGGCTGCCGTGCGAGAGTTTTACGGAGTAATGATATCTAACGGTGTTTCAAGGGGGATATTGGTCGGCGGCGATAGCGGATTTTCCAATGACACAATGGATTTTGCAAGAAAAAATAACATTCAATTAATGGGGTTGGATGATGTTATCAAAATGTCTATTCAAGCACCGCAAACAAAACCCACTGAAGCACCTGACAAATCAATAATACCTGAGGTTATAAAAACAAATGAAGTATACAATCCAACAAAGCAAGGAGGGCGCAGAGTTGACTTCTGATAATAAAAAGATACAGATAAGAATTTATGATGACGGACGCATTGAGGCTGAAACGCTTGGAATAAAAGGCAAACAGTGTCTTAAATACATTGATATTGTTGAAAAGCTGACTAATGCAACAACAGTAAAATCCAAGTTCACAGAAGACTATAAGGACGGCAATGTTTATTTGAGCAGCAATACAAGTAGCGAGATGAAAGCTGAATCGACTGCATCAAAACCTAAAAAGCCCGGAACTAATAAACGGCACAAATCTAACATTTCAGAGGAGCTGAATGTTGAAAATCAGAATTAGCAAAATAATTGAAAATACAGAAGTTGAAGGAATTGGCAATCGTTTTTGTCTTTGGGTTCAGGGCTGCTCGATTCGATGTGAAGGCTGCGCGAATAGAGCTCTGTGGGATAAAACGGGCGGTATTGAATATGAAACCGATAAGATAATCAGTCTTATTGCTAATAATAAAGACAAAATCGAAGGTATAACCGTTTTGGGCGGAGAGCCTCTTGAGCAGATTGCCCCTCTATTACAGATAATAAAAGCAGCAAAAATGATGGGGTTATCAGTAATTGTGTTCACCGGTTACAAGCTTGATGAGATTCAGGGATGGGAAAATCCTTTAGTTGAAGAATTGCTTGAAAATACTGACATATTGATTGATGGCAGATTCGAAAAAGATAAATTTGACCTCTCGCGTCCTTGGGTGGGTTCATCTAACCAAAAGTTTCATTTTTTAACCGAGAGATATTCTGAAAAAGATTTGTCGAAATACACCAACAAGTTTGAACTTAGAATAAAGCCCAACGGCACAATCACAGCAAACGGGATGGGGAATGTAGAAATATTGAAAAACGCACTGCGGGAAAGGGTTTCACAATGAGTGATAAAAATATAAAATTTGAAGAATATCTGGCTAATTTATTTAAGGCTCGTTTTCCTTTTACATATATCCAAACGTGGGAAGAAGATAGGATTGTAGAGATTGTTCAAAACATTGCAAAGGACAAAAAACTCATCAAAAACCTTAGGAAGGTCTACATTTGGAGCTTAACGGAAGGAATGCGTGATATTTATAAGGCGAATAATCCGATTGATAATGCATCCGAGCCTCTTGATGCTCTAAATTTCATTAAAAATTCCAACGAACACGCTATTTTTATATTAAAGGATTTTCATGTTTACTTTGGCAGCGGAGGGAAAAACGCTGACCAAGAAATTCTAAGAAAAATCCGAGATACGGCATACACGTTAAAGGATTCAGATAACTCTAAAAATGTAGTTATTGTTGCACCTGTTTTGGAGCTTCCTGCGGAAATTCAAAAAGATATAACCGTTGTGGATTTTGAACTTCCTGATATTGAAGATATAAAAAACTCTCTTAATGCAATGATAGAAAGTAATGAAGGCTCTCGTGTAAAAATAAAGCTTGAAGAAAATGAAAAAGAAATTCTTTGTAAGGCTGCTTTAGGGCTTACCGTACAAGAGGCAGAAAACGCTTTTGCCCGTGCAATGGTAGAACGAGGCAAGCTTACAATTTCAGAGCTTGACATTATTATGGATGAAAAGTGTCAAGCTATCAAAAAATCCGGCATTTTAGAATTTATAAAAAGCGATATGAATATGAATGATGTCGGAGGGCTTGAAAATCTCAAAAAATGGCTTTCAAAGCGCAACAATTCTTGGCTGGATAAAGCAGCGGCGTATAATCTTCCTGCACCAAAGGGTGTTTTGATAACAGGCGTTCCCGGCTGCGGAAAATCACTGACCGCAAAAGCTATCAGTGAAATGTGGAAACTGCCTCTATTGCGCTTAGATGTGGGTAGAATTTTTAGCGGGCTTGTGGGCAGTTCTGAAGAAAATATGCGAAAAGCCATTGTAACGGCTCAAGCAGTTGCACCTTCAATCTTATGGATTGATGAAATCGAGAAAGGATTTTCAGGACTCGGAGGAAGCGGCGATAGCGGGACATCATCGAGGGTTTTTGGAACATTCCTCACATGGATGCAAGAAAAAACTCAGCCTGTATTTGTCATTGCAACTTCTAACAATATTGATATTCTACCATCAGAACTTCTTCGTAAAGGGCGTTTTGATGAAATATTTTTTGTTGATTTACCAACTAAAAATGAGAGAAAAGCTATTTTTGAACTTCACTTAAAAAAACGTTTAAAGAACAGCGTATCGAGTGATTTTAAAGCCACTGAGAGCCTTTTAAACAGACTTATTGATGAAACAGAGGGGTTCGTAGGGGCAGAAATTGAGCAAGTAATCATGAACGCCCTGTTTGAAGCGTTTTCAGAAGATAGAATTTTGGAAGAAAAAGACTTAATCAACGCAGTGAAAAATACCGTTCCCTTGTCTGTAACTCAGGCAGAACAAATTTTTAAAATAAGAAAATGGGCAGATGTCAGAGCTGTTGCCGCAACTTCAAAAGAAGATAGAAGCAGTTACACAGAAGAGGCACCCGTAGAAATAAAAACAGAAGATGAAACCGTCAAAAAATCCCGCGGCGGCAGAGCAATTGATTTTTAAGGAGAGAAAATGTCTGTAGTTATTGAATCAGCAAATTTGTTACAAGACATTAGTCTGATTGATATGGAGTATAAAAAATTATTGCAGTTCTCTACAAAAAACAATGTCATAAAAAAATTTCTAAAAGTAAAATGAAACTCGAAAAAGAAGAGATTCTTGAAGATAACTCAATTGTCCTTACTATTTCGGTGGGGGATATTCAATAAGGAAAGGATATAAAATCAATGAATACATGGATAGTTTTAATAATTATTTGTTTCATAATCTTCAAAGTTCATGCCGCTGTCCAAAAAAAGCAGAGGGAAAAGGAAAAAGAGCTAAATAGGCTTAGAACGAACTCGATAAATAACGCTATAGCAAGAGTAAAAAGACGTATTAAATCAGGAAAATATGAAGAAGCATTCGAAGAGTTAAATGAAACAGAAAGATTAGATACGCAAAAAGATTACAAATATACGATTGCTTTATATCGCGCAAATGTTAAATGCCAACTTGGCAGATACCAAGAAGCTGTAACAGACTATAATCAAGCAATCAAATATCATTGGGGAGGTATAGAAGCTCATACAAACCTTGGATTTGCCAAACATAAATTAGGAGAACCAAGGGAAGCAATAAAGAACTTTGACGAAGCGATAAAGTTGAATAAAAGTATGGGAATTGACGATAAATCCCCATACTATCACAAAATATTTACCTTGATAAAGATTGTAAGCACGGCGCCTGAAATAATTTTGAATAAAATCGGCATTGAAAATCTTTCAGAAGAAGACTTAACAGATTTATTTTCAAAAAAGGTTCCATCTATAAACTTAGAAACGTGTAAAGCATCGGACCTGGAAAATATGGCAGATTTCAGCGAAGAAAAAGCCAAAAGGTTTGTTCGTGAACGTTCAAGAGGAATAATTTATTATGATTTAAATTCCCTTGCTGAAGCATTCGAGATTCAGCCGCACGAGATGGTTAAACTTTTGGATTTAAATATTGTTTTTGCAAAACGAATTGTAAAAAGAGGTAGGTCAATTGATTTTTAAGGAGAGAAAATGTCTGTAGTTATTGAATTATCCCCATTAGAAACAGCTTTGATGGTCATTACCGGCAGAGGAGATGAAATTCTCTGGACGGATGCCGATGTAAAAGAGCATTATCGACAAAAAAGATTGGATGCAAAGGCTGAAAGAGCTGAGCAGAAAGCTAACCAAACAAGTACCAGAGTTGGTTCAGCAGAAATAATCTCAAACAGTAAAATAGGGGATGAATCTTATAAAGCTTGGATGGCAGAAGAAAATGCCACTACAAAATCAAGTAGCAAAAAAGACTCACCAAATTCTCGACCTAATATAACAAGTAAACAATCCTTTTTGACAATTTTTAAAAGTGAAGAACTTTTGAAACAGGTGCTTTTAGACTTGAAAATTGATTTTTTAGACGATAAAGCAAGTTTACAAGCAAAATTAGATGGCTGCACATTAATATTTAAGAAAAATAATGATGGTGTGTATGTTGTCAAATTTTCGGGGGTGCTTAATTCTGATTATTTATACGAGCAAATGGGATTAATCGATAAACAGTATAAAAAATCGTTGCAGCAGTCCACTAAAAAAAGTGTTATGAAAAACCTCTCTAAAAACGGTATGAAATTTTTAAAAGAAGAAGTGCTTGAAGATAACTCGATTGTGCTTACAATTTTTGCGGGTAATATTAATGCGCGATAAAATAACAGATTTCTTGTTAATGCTCATGGTTATTGTGATAGCTCCTTTGATACTTATTTGGTTTTTTATTGATAATTATATAATACATCCGGGGCGCTCTTTTGAAGACTCAGAGAAAAAAAGAAGGGCCCAAATACAAAAAGAAAGAAATGTAGACAATGGAGTCAAGCGCAATCATATAAATAAAGGTGACAGGTTTTTAAAAAAAGAAAAATATGAAGAGGCACTTGCTGAGTATTTGGAAGCATACAAATTTGAAGAATCAAAGAGTCTTGCTTTAGACATTTTTCTTGACTGCATAAATATAAAAAGCAAATTGGGAAGACAGCAAGAGGCTATTGAGGATTGTGACCGCGAAATAAATTTAAATCCAACAAATGCAGATTTGTATGTTGCCCGTGGAATATGTAATCATCAAATCGGAAAATACAAAGAAGCCGTTGATGATTTTAACGCTGCCTTAAAGCATAAATCAACAGATGTTATTTACTTCCATCGTGCAGAAGCCCAAAAGGCATTAGGTAATTTTGCCCAAGCGGAAGAAGATTATAAGGAAGCTGGCGGTAAAACGCTCGAAAAAGCTGTTATTAGTCAAAAAATAAAAGAGCAGAAATTAGATGAAAAACGCAAGTTGAAAGAGAAACAAATGCGAGATAAAGAAACGCACAACTTATACAGTCAAACCTCGTTTAAGGGTAGGGAAATCGAAAAGGAGATAAAAGAACTAAACAGGCAAATATCAGAAGTAAATCGTTTTGTTAGAGCCAAAGATTATGAAACTGCTCTTATTAAATATGAAGAAATTATAAATAACAATTCTTATTACTGTCGTTACACAAATATTTTTATGAGTTGTGCTGATATTTGTTTCAAGATAGAGCGTCACCGTAGAGCGAAATATTATTATAATCAGGAAATAAAATACCGTCCTTTAAATCCCGATGCCTATTATGGTCTTGCAAATGCAGAATTTGAGTTAAAAAGATACGAAAAGGCTGTCCTAAATTATGATAAAGCCATTTCACTACGCAATGGCTTTTCACCGCATTATGTGGGCAGAGGGCTTGCAAAATATGAATTGGGGTTATATAAAGAAGCAATTAAGGACTTTGATAGAGCTATATACTTTAATCCGAGTAATAAAGCCGTATATTTTCATAAAGCTAATGCTGAAAAAGAATTGGGTTTATTAGACAAAGCACAAGAAAATTATCAAAAGGCTGGACGAAAAATACCCAAAGAACTTATTGAATCAGAAAACAATGGCACAAAGGCTGGTAATACAGAGGTTGCAGAAAACATTAAAGAGGAAACTGATACAAAAAAAGATACTGTTATCGACCTAACAATCTGCAAAGCTGCTGATTTAAAAGACTTGGCAGGATTTAATGCTGAAAAAGCGAAAAAATTTATTCGTGAGCGCTCAAGAGGAATAATTTATTATGATTTAAATTCCCTTGCTGAAGCATACGAGATACAGCCGCACCAGATGGTTAAACTTTTGGATTTAAATATTGTTTTTGCAAAACAAATCGTATCAAGAGGTAGAACAATTGATTTTTAAGGAGAAGTAAATATGGCAATTAATGAACGAGACGCTAAAATTATTCAGGCAATCAATGACGGTAAAAGTGATGGAGAAATTGCCGAAATGTTTGATTTGAAGATTTCTTCAATTAGGGCAATGAAATATAGATTTCGCAAAGAAGGATTGCTGCCAGAATGTGTACGCTCAAAAGCCTCAAAAGAAGAGCTTAGAGAAATTATAAGACTTCACTTTGATGGGGTTGCTCTAAAACAAATTGCTAGTGATATGAATTACGATAAGGAATATGTAAATTACCTGATTTACAACTTCAAAAAGAAGAATAATATAACAGGATACGCAGGACAAATAAAACGCAACCGCAGAATCATGGAACTTCATCAGGCTGGATTAAATAATACCGAAATTGCAAAGGTATTTGATATCACACCTCTTGCGGTAAGCAATATTCTTAAGGGTGAAATCCCAACGGTTTCATTGAATTTAGATGATATGAAATTTTAATTAAACATAGCCTCTACAAAAAGTACACTTATCGTAAAGCCTGAAAACCAATAAAAAATGTCCGATTTTAAGGACGTTTTATTGTGAAAAAACTCTACGAAATGAAATAGACTTTTTATAGAGTAGCCGTACTTGTTTTCATTATTTTGGCATACTTTATCACAATATTGCATATTCCGTAAAAGTGATTGAACTTTCCAAACGTTCGGATATTCTTAAAACAACATTTTTGAACGCTGATTAAGCAAGGTTTTTGGGTGTTCGTTAAAGTGTACTTATACGGACAATGATAATGCTCATTAAAAAAGCCTCGCACGGGAGGCTTCTAAAGTTGATAAAAATATATTTTATGCTGTTTTTGGCTGTAGAGTTATTTCACATTGCAATTCATAATCAAGCCCTAAGCCTGACAAAATTTTGTTGATTGTGTTAAGAGTCGGAGTTTTTGTTTCACCCTTTAGGATTTTTGTGAGCTGTACCCTATCCATATCAACCCTTTTTGCGTACTCGGTAACTGTTGTATTGGCTTTAATTACATCTTCCAAGTCACTGAAAAACTGCTCAAAATTACCGTCTTTTATGTATTCAAGAGCGGTTTGTTTTAACCATTCTTTTTGATATTCAGGGTTTCTAAGGTTTTCATATAAATAATCATTAAATTTAATTGTCATGTTCATTACTCCTATTGAGATAATCATCTAAGTATTTATCGGCTTGTTTGATAGTTCTTTTTTGGTCGGATTTATCGCTTCCGGCAACTATCAAAATTATTACGCTATCAAGTTCTTTAAAATAAACCCGATAACCTTTGCCGAAGTCTAAGCGTAATTCGGATAATTTACTGTTAGAAAGTTTTTTGCAATCACCGTATAACCCTTCGCCGAGTCGTTTTATCCGCATATCTATACGGGTTTTATATTCAAGGCTTAGGGGGGTTATCCACTCTATGTATGGGCATTTACCGTCTTTTGTTGTATAGAATTCAATTTGTTTCATATTATACATTCATTGTAGCACGCTTGCAACATATTTTCAAGTGGTTGTTAAGTAATATTTTCCTAAACTCATAAAACGCAGTTTTTTTAATTCCCAGTATTTTCATCGCCTCAACCGCTGACATATGCCCTTTTTCAACTTCTGAATAAATTTGTTGAAAGTTATCGGGCATAGTTAGTTTTGGACGTCCAAAACGTTTGCCCCTAGCTTTAGCCGAGGCTATACCCTCCGCCTGACGTTCTTTAATCTTTGTTCTCTCCTGCTCCGCAACAAAAGATAGCAGTTGAAGAACTACATCGCTTATAACCTTACCGATAAGCCCCTGTGTGTCGTTTGTAGTGTCTAAAAGCGGCATATCAAGCACTTTTATATCAGCTTTAACTTCATTGGTGATGTATCTCCACTCGTTAAGTAAATCGTCATAATTCCTGCCCAGTCTGTCGATGGATTTGATAACTAATAAATCCCCCTCACGCAAGATTTTACGCAAAATTTGATATTGCTCCCTGTTGGTATCCTTACCGCTCGCCTTGTCTTCAAAAATATCTCTTTCGGGTATCCCGATTTTTAACATCTCATCACGCTGTCTGTCTAAGCATTGGTCGGTGTGGCTTATTCTGATGTATCCGTATGTGCGTTTCATAACTTCTCCTTGAAAGCGTAGGGATTACCCCTATGCAATAGTAAATTTTCTGTAATTCGATTGTTTTATAAAGGCATTGTAGAGTTCTAGATATTTTTTCTTGAATGCTGATGTGTTGAAGTTATTACGGACTGTAAACGCTCCGATTTGTAATTCCTCAACCCCTGCTTTATCTAGAACACTTTTAACAAGTGTTTCTTTTTCTTCCCTAAGTTCTTTGAGTTCTTTTTCTTTAGCTTCCAAAACTCTGATTGCCTTGATTTCTTCTTCAAGTCTTAAGTCTGTAATAATCACTGTTGCTGTCATGTCGTTCTCCTTTTGTTTTGTTCCTTACTTTATTATGTTACATCATTAATGATGTAATTACAACATGTACGATGGATATATTTACACATCTTAATATTTTCTATCTTTAGGGTTGTCATTCTAACAAAAAAGATGTAATATCAAGGTATGAGTAATGCAAAAAGTAAAGAATTGAATAAGCTAGAAGACAAGCTAAATAAGGAACTTAGCCATTTATTCCTTGATAAAAAGGTTAAGTTCACATACTTTCTTGATGTCTTAAATCCTGATATAACTAACGTTTCAACTGATGATTACAGAAAAATACACAAAGTAGAATACATTAAGCTAATCCGTGCAACGTTTTCCTTTGATGAGGTCAAGGCTATGCTTGGTAAGTTGGATATCGATATAGTATTCAAGTGCAATAACAAGGTTATAACACCGACTAGAAAACTATTAGAGAAGTTTTACAGAATAAAATACACTCAAGTAATGGAAATGTGCGACTACTTAGGTCTTTCACTTGAATGGGTTGAAAAGAAACAGAAATAGCCATGGTTTGTTCTTTTAAGCATGGCGGTGTCATGCCTTATAATATCTACGTTTTTGACGTGTATTATATAAAAAGTATCGGGTATTCTCTCGCATGGGAGGCTTAAGAACAAATAAGCCCGATAGAGGGGTATGTTATTATATTGGTTTAGGGTAGCTTAATGGGTCAAGGAAATTTTTTGAAAATTCACATTCTTTTTGATTCCCCGTAAATGGCGCACTATTTTTATTGGGACGTATGAATGACAGCGTTTTTGCAGTCCCTATTACTTCATATAAGGACTTTTGCCCCCTATGGCATCTTTTTTTCATTCTTAGAAAAAGGAACTGGACTAATAAAAAGAGGGGTCGCAAATATAATAACAAAACGCAGTTTATGGATGCCATAAATGTCACAATTATCAATCAAAGCACAATCTATTTATTGTATAATCAAATAGAAGTGAGGTTTATCAGTTATTGTGGGAAAAGAAAATAAGAAAATGATACAAACTCCTATCAATAAATCAGACTTGGCTATTATTGCCAAGCTATTGTTGTCTGAAAAATCAAGCTCTATAAAATTATCTCCTGTTCAAGATTACCTTAGTTCTGATGCTTGGGAAATAACAACGTTAAAGAACATGCTAAAAGGAGAATATCCTTTTTTAGAAATGGATATTCACTCAAGTTCTTTTGACATAACTATTGAACAAAAACAAATTAAATCAGGAAAATGCTATTTAAATAAGTATCTGAATAACCTTGTTAATGATACGTTTGACAGTGAAAATCGATACAAAGATAGAGTTGCTCAATTTTTAGAAACTATAGACCCCACTAAAAATTTGAAATGTTATACTGTATCCGGAACAGAACACCTAGAAGTAATACTTGGATTAAATAGCACCTATGAGATAGTGGTTAAGGATATATTAATTGAAAAATGGGATGATGGCTCAATTCCTAGGTGTATTTTTTTAGAAGATTTTGAAAATGATGTTGAGATTCTTAAAGAGAATTACCTTAATGTTAAAATAAAAATCTGTTTTTCAACTTCACTTGAGTGTTTACGTAAAAACTATCAAATTTCTCCACAATTTGATAGTAGCCCTATAGTGGAAAACTTACCTGTAAAAAAAATTATATTAAAATATAACAAGTATAGTGAACAATACTACTTGGATAAAAAAGAATTTAAATTAACTCCTACCCAAAATTATTGGCTGTACAGAATTTATCACAGAGATAGTAAGGCGACAAAACAAGTTGTATGGGCTATTAATGATAGATACAAAAAGGCAACCAAGACTAAAGAACGCTTAATCTTCAAGCCAGGATACAAAAAGTTATATGAATTTAATTCTTCTGTAAGCTTAAGAGGATTTGACGACTAGTTTTGAAGCAAAAAATAATGTAGTAAAAATCTCCGTTTTGCATAAAAATTTTGGTAACTAAAAAGTAAACACTTGGTAAAAGAATTTACCCCTAAACACTTATTCTGATTGATTTTTAAATCAATTACTTTTCGGTTACCAATTTTTTTGAGTAAAAGTGCTTTAATGCTATTTGTAAGGGCAAACAAACCCCTGCGAGTATTATTTAAAAAAGGAGAAAAACATGGAACTGATTAAAAACGCCAATCAAGAATTGGCACCAGTTAGCAACATTGAAATGGCAAAAACTTCTATCAGAGAAGAATTTTTAAAAGAATTTTCTGGCTCAAGCGCACATATTGGTATTTATGCACTAGATAGATTAGAGATTCCCATTTTTACTGAAAGTTTATCGTATCCGGATGGAAGCATTGATTTAGAAGGGATTAAAATAAAAATCCTAGTTTTATTGTCTAAAAAACTAGATGAATTAAGAAAAAATCGTCTGTTGAGCAATTTTTATGACGTAGAAATAAAAAATTTTGAAATGCTATCCCTTTTTGTAGACGGATTAATGAATTTCAATGAAGAACTACGGATAAGAAATTTACACAAGAATAGAGAGGAGGCGACACAATGGTTTGCATAACAGATATAGATGGGTTATTAAATTTGGGATTTCGTATATATCCTGCACTGATAGAACGAGATAAGGACGGCAAAAAATTGCCGCCTTTGTTCCCCAAAGCAGGAAAAGACGGAAAGTATTCAAAAATTGGAGGTCTTATAAATCGTGAGAATAAAAATCTTTGGTCCTCGAGTTGGAAAAATGGGTGGTTGCAGAAAGTTCAAATGTCAGCAAAAAGTTTAATGGCATTTGTAAAACAAGGGTATAATTTGGCAGCAGTGATACCTGATGATGTAATAGTTATAGACTGCGATTCTAGGACAGGCTATGACAATGTAATGAAACGCCTAAAAGATTGTGATGTCGAGTGTCCTATAATTGAATGGTCACTATCTAGCACACAAGAAAACCGAAAATGCCATATATATTTCAAGAATGATTCATCAATTACAAAAAAGATAAAATTTGATGAAGTCGGTTTAGGCTCTAAAGAAGACGGCGATATCTTAATTGGCGGCGGGTTGATATTCTTAAATCCTGAGAATTGGGAGATTCCAATACAATCAGTAAAAGGATTCCCTATGCTTCCACAAAAACTACTTGCTTTGAGCAGTAAAAAGTTTGATAAATCCAATTTTGCACTTGAGAAAGCAGCATCAATCAATAAAGGAGTGAAGTCCAACTTGCCTATAAAATCAGATTACACAGAACGAGCATTGAAAGATATTGCGGAACGATTATCTCAGAAGGGGTTCAATCAGGATTCTATTTTGACAGTTATAGACTTTTTGAATGAACAACATGCAGAAGCACCCCTAAACAATACAAAATTAGAAGAAATAGCTTGTGAATATGGTGAAAGCATTGCAGATTCAATTCTTGAAGGTTCTCGTGATGACACATTGCATAGACACTCATGCTTTTTTAAATGGGTTGGGATAGATAAAGACAGCTGTTACAAACTTATTGTTTGTATAAATGAACTTTGTTGTGTCCCTGCTCTTGATGAAAGCGAATTAAGCAGATTAGTTAATTCGGCTTATAAAAACCCTCCCGATAGTTTTTGGAATCCTAACTGGAAGCCTAAAAGCAAAAATGATAAAGGTGAAAAGAGAATTGAGCCTAAAAAACTTGCTGAAATCGAAGTAGCAAAGGCAATAGCAACAGACTTACAGCTACATTCAATATATGGAACTATCCATAAAAACAATAGTGGAAGATATATACGACTTGATGATGATATCGCTCTGAACTTGATTACAGACTGGTGTTTGTGTAAAAAAAATTGGAAAAAAGATGTTATAAAAACTTATACAATGGACGAGAAAGGAGATGTTATAAAAAAAGTATGGGACGAGTATGATTTCGACCAACTTAAAATGTCAAAACTCCTCAAAGCGATTAAGAATGTATGCTTCTTGGATAAAAACAATGTAAATCCTGAGAACAGCTATTGTTTTGCTAATGGCGAAATAAAGCTTGACACAAAATCTTGTAAGGCAATCTTTAGCAATGATATTAAGGGGAAATACACTATTTTTTCTGATGTTAATTATACAGCAGAAACAGGTACAGAATTAGCTGAAAAGCATTTGGAATCGATTATTCCTGTTGAAAATCAAAGGAAATGGATTAGCGAGGGGCTGGCAGTCGGACTTTTTCCAGCATTAAGGGCTATAGTGCCATTTGATTCTTACTATATGCTTTACGGAAAAGGTGCTGGAAATGGTAAATCAGCGTTGTTTTCAGGAATTATTCAACCGGTTTTTGGGGAGAAAGCCGTATCCCATGTTTCACTTGATAGCATCAATGATAATTTTGCAAGCTTTGACTTAGTCGATAAACGAGTGAATATAGCCACAGAAAACGAAACTAACCAAATAAAAAACAGTGCTTTGATAAAAAATCTAACATCGGGAGAATTAGTGCGTGTTCGCCAGTTATACAAAGAAGCCATAAGTGTAAGATTAATTGCTGTGACGTTTTTTGCGACAAACAGAGATTTATATGCAAATGAGAATACAGATGAGGGGATTAAACGTAGATGCCGTATAGTAAATTTCCCCATGCTGTTTAGAGACCATCCAAAAGGAAAAAATGAAATCCAAGCAGATGCTGATTATCTTAATCCAAACTCGAAAAAATCCAAAGAGCTTCAACAAAGTTTTCTTTTATTATTGTGTAAAACTGCGGAAGAGTTATGCAGAACAAAAAAAATGACACCTAATGATGATACACTTGACAAAATAAAAACTGAAAATTCACACATAATGCAATTTGTAGAACAGTGCTTTGTACTAGACTCTAATTATGATATGGGTTTGGATGAAATATATAAAACCTACAAACGTTATTGTAAAGAAATGGGATATTTGGTAGAAAACAATTTGGGCAATGAGATTTGGAACGAGCCATCCAAATGGGATACAGTGTGCAGACATCCTCAAGGTCTTATAACTAGATTGAGAAATATTCTCGGAAATAAGATTTATAACAAAAAAACAGCGTCCAGACGTTTATGGTGCGGTCTTAAGCCAAGCTTCATGAAAAACGTAGTTGAGTTCAGTCCCAATAGTCTAATCCCTCATCAAAATGATTCTTCAAATGGAGTTGATTTTGACATAAAACCAGAGGAGTTCATGTCGTAATTATGAGGAATATTGATTTAAAATTGGTTTTGTGCAAGCAAAAACGTGAAACAACACCAGAAGAAGATATGAAGGATTTAATTAATTTTACTCTTGTGTTACAAGAAATACAAAGAGAAATCGCCGAAAGTCAACAAGGACTTTGCTCAAGGGTGTATAATTAAGTAAGGATATGGTAAAATAAAAGCATGACAAATCTACAAGCAAATATATATGTTCGTGTTAGCACAGACGAACAGGCAAAATATGGGTATAGCCTAGACTCACAGACCGAACTGTGTAAAAACTTTGCAAAAAACATGGGTTACACTGTATCAGAAGTGTTTATTGATGGCGGAATAAGTGCTAAAGATATGAATAGACCCGCTTTTCAAGAAATGTTATCACACTGTACAAAAAAGAAAAACAATATTTCGGCTGTCATAGTTTGGAAATTAGACAGATTATGCAGAAACTTAAATGATTATCACTCAACTATATTGCCAATGTTGTTTAAACATAATGTCAAACTGCTTTCTGTTACGGAAGGAAACGACCTGGAAACAGCCTCAGGGGAGCTTGCAAGAAATATTTGGATGTCCTTTGCGGATTATGAAAGAAAGATGATAGCTCAAAGGGTTACGGCAGGCATGAGAGCAAAAGCAGCAAAGGGGATTTATCCCTCAAAAGCTCCTATCGGCTATAAAAATATGACTGACGAAGCAAAAAATAAATTTATTGTTATCGATGAAAGCCGAGCATTTTTTGTCAGAAAAGCCTTTGAATTATATGCCACTGGAGCTTATTCAGTAGAAACCTTGAGGAAAAAACTTATTGAGGATGGATTCAATAACGGCAGAACTCCCATAACCAAAAAAGGAGTGTATACAATCTTAAAAAATCCTTTCTACATCGGGGTTATAGAGTGGAGAGGCGAAAGATTTGATAATGCAGTCCATAAACCGCTCATTAAACCTTATCTGTTTTACAAGGTTCAAGATGTTTTTGAACGCAAAGCCAATCCACGCTTGCAAAAACATGATTTTGCTTATACAAGTTTGATTAAATGTGAATGCGGGTGTTTTCTGACAGCCGAAGCCCACAAGGGCGGTAGATTGGTCTATTACAAATGCACTGGAAACAAAGGCTGTAAAATCAAGAAAAAGTACATAAGAGAAGAAATAATCGAGGCAAAGTATCAGGAAATTTTCGATAGGTTCGATTTAAAACCTGAATTAGCCGAGCAATTATGTAAGGATTTAAAAACTGTCTACAAAGAACATACTTCAAACGATGAGCTTTCTATTGAAGCGTTATCAAAAGAAATTCCCAAGCTTGATAAAAAGCTAAATCAACTTTATGATGATAAACTCGATGGTTTGATTGATGTAACTTTTTACAGCAAAAAGAAGCATGACTATCAGGCTCAAATCGATAAAATTAATATACAGATTGCTACAAAAATGAAATCAGGTGAGGAAAAATTTAATTTCGCCCAGTCTTTAATCGAACTGTTCAAAGATGCACCACGACTGTTTAAGCAAGCATCGCCCGAGAAAAAGCGGATTCTAGTAAATTTGGTTCAATCGAACGCTCTTTTAAAAGACGAAAAGCTCCAAGTGGAGCTTAAATCTGTCTTTTTTGAGTTGGCTAAACTAGCCGATTTTGATAAATGGTACTCCCAGGGGAATTCGAATCCCCGTCGCCTCCGTGAAAGGGAGGTGTCCTAGGCCTCTAGACGATGGGAGCTTGGACTGTAGAAATAATATACCTAAAGCATAATTAGTTGTCAACTCAATTTTTCAAAGCTTTTCAAGCCCTTTACATAAAAGGAACTTTTTTCAATAAAATCTGTCTATTTAACTAACTCCTTAACATTTAAACTCCTAAACCACACAAATGTGTGGTTTTATTTTTAAATATACTATCTGCTGAGTTTGTTTCAGTATTTAAATTTTATTGAAAGGAACATAAGCTTTTCATATAGCTGGAAAGGCTTCGCCTCGAGAGACAGGGTCACAGACATCGCCTTCCAGGCTCTGTTGTTCCCTTTGTCAAACAAGTTCAGCATGACAGTTTTTTAGATTTTTTAAAAAATATTGATTTAAAAAAACTTTTTTGTTAGGATTTTATGTACGGAGAGTTTCTTCCGTATTGACAGTTTAATAACATGCCGAAGTGATGAACTGAACGTAGCGAAGCAGAGAAAACTTAGATTTTTCTACCAATTTCATCACAGAAGCAAAAAACTTGAAAATTAAATATCATGCCGAAGTGATGAACTGAATGCAGCGAAGCGGAGAAAATTTAGATTTTTCTACCAATTTCATCACAGAAGCAAAAAACTTGAAAATTAAATATCATGCCGAAGTGATGAAATTGGTAGACGTGCTAGACTCAAAATCTTGTGTGGGATTCCACGTGCCGGTTCGAGTCCGGCCTTCGGCATTTTAAAAAACTCCCTTATGGGGAGTTTTTTTGTTGCGGACTCGAACCGGTTCCCGCTTCTCCCCTCTCAGAAAACGATACTCAATCGTTTTCTTCGGCACAGTGGCCTTCGGCATTTTGAAAAACTCCCTTATGGGGAGTTTTTTGTTGCGGACTCGAACTTATCCTCTATCTGAAAACAGCCCCAAATTGCCTTTTATACCCAACGACAACAAAAAATCATTTGCAAATATTTTAGAAGAAAAAATAATTGGAACTTAAAAATTTTTTGCTATAATTCTTAAATAAGAATTTAGGTTTTTGATCGGTTTAATATGTTAATTACTAAAATAAATAACAATCCCAATAAAAATGTTTCATTCGGAACAAAGCCTATGCCAAAAAATATAGCAGAACGGATTTTCAAAGCCGTCAAACAAGAAACTAATATAAATATTTTTACCCACTCTTCACCTGATGAAGATACTGTTTGTTGTGCGAAAGTCATTTATAACTGGTTAAGAAAAATGGGGAAATCTGTGTCATTAAGTCTAAACGAGAACGACTTAGGCGGTCTTTTTATAAACTCTGCCAATTATAAAATCAAAAAAAACAATCAACAAAACTCCGATTTGCTGTTCCTTCTGGATTTCAACTCACCTGTAAGGATTCCCAAAGGATACACAATTGACTCTAAGTCTGCACAAAATAAAGTTATAGGATTGGATCACCATGAAGTTGACAAAAATAGCCTTTTAGATGGGAATTCTTATATTGATACGGAATCCAAATCTTGTTCAGGGATCGTCTTCAGATTTTTTGAAGCACTCGGAATCCCGCTTGCTAAGAAAGATATGGAAAACCTATACTGCGGGATATTAAGCGATTATAAAAAAATAAAATACATCAGCTATACACAAGACCAAAATAATAAATCAGTACTTGTAAAGTCAAAGGCACTTTTAGATGATAAAAACTCATTAGAAGTACTAGACAGGGTTGAATCTTCACTATCACCAAGAAGCAAATCAAAAATTTATGCGCACTTGGATGTCCTCGCAAACCTAACCGCAGAGGAAAAAGCATTTAAAGACAGTCTCCCTTCAATGGTTCAAGTTACACCAAACGGCAAGCTTGCTTACGTCATAATATCACCTGATAACAAACAATGGATGTCACTCGGATGTGACGAAACCAGAAACAGTATTATTTTGTCAGACCTAAGACAAAGACTGATAAACAACAACTTAGACTCCGAGAATTTTACCGCAAAACAAAAAGAACAGTTGAAAAATATAAAAGGAACAATAGTTTTTTATAGAGAATCGCCTGAATCTGGTAGTATTTACAAAATGAGCCTTTTATCAAAAGATGACTACACAATGAGACTCATTTCTTATATTAAAACTCATTTGAACCCGGAATTAGTCGCAGGCGGACACTCTGAAAGGGCTGGCGGAAGTATCAACTCATGTGCACCAAAAGACGTGAATCAATTTATAAATAATTTTTTAATTGCAGCAGATAAAGTTAAGTAGACTAAAATTGCACATGTAGACTATTAATAATTCATTGCCCTCTCTGCCAAAACTCTTGCGGTGCAATATGACCCCCAAACTGCTTGAGGCTTGGTCATGTCCGACATGCAATAACCCACATTCAGATTCCACCCCGGACGACCATAGACTATTGACTTATCGACATCAGTCCAAAATACAAAAATATCTCTACCTACATAATTCGGTCCTTTTCCGGTTCCATTTACATCCACATAAAGATTGCTGCCACTTTGCGCGAATAAAACACCGTCAGCAGCAAAAAAGCCGCCATCGGGACACAAATCATAATTATTGACAGCACTACTGCCGTCTACATACAAAGAAAGTCGATTGTATCTGCACTTAGCACCTGACGGCTCGATGTATTGAGCGCCTTTGAATTCTTTAAACAACAAATAAATATTTTTTTCATATGGTGATTTAAAAGTTTTATCACCCACAGAAGTTCCACTAACACCCCAATCCATGTCTTTTAAGCTGGCAACACCATTGTTAAGTCTAATTGATATTAATGCTTGAAGCACAGAATTATAAGATTTTTGAAGACCCACGACATAAGCTTTCTTGGAATAATTAGAAATTATTGAAGGCACCGTCATCGCTGCAACGACTCCTATAACCACCAAAGTTATCAAAACCTCAGCAAGCGTGAAAGCTTTTCTTTTATCTTTTAAAGCGAGCCCCCCCCCCCCGAAATACGCGCCAATATTACGTTTTCCATACTTTTCAATCTCCATTTTCTTAAGTTGTATTTAGTATAACATATTAATTGCATTTCGCATAAAAAATAATATATTTAGTAAAAACTCAATTATGATATAATTCTTTAAATGGAAAATATATTTTTAGAAACGAACAGACTATATCTTCGTAAAATAACGCAAAAAGATTTTGACGAATTAGCCTCAATTCTGCAGGACAAAGATGTCATGTACGCTTGGGAATGCCCCTTCAGCGATATTGAAGTTCAAGATTGGATAGACAAGTGTATTTCTTATTATAATAAATATAATTTAGGCTATTTTTTGGCAATTAACAAAAAGACCCAAGAAATCCTAGGTCAAGCGGCATTGATGCCGGATATTATAAACGATAAAAAGTATTATGAAATCGGCTACATTCTTAAAAAACAATATTGGCACAACGGATATGCGAAAGAATGCGCAGAGGCTTTGGCAAAATATGCCTTTGATAGTTTAAACTTAAATGAAGTCATCTTTGAAATCAGACCTGATAACATACCGTCGAGAAAAGTTGCCGAATCGCTCGGCGCAAAAGTTATAGGTGAATTCACCAAAAATGTAAAAGGTAAGGAAATGTTGCATTTAATTTATTCCCTAAAAAATCCCTCCGGCTTGCAAATACCTTGAGTTTATTGCTATAATTTTCCAAAAGGAGTTTTTATGGCAGATATAAATTTTAAAATTGATAAAGAAAAATGCGTAAAGTGCGGACTATGCAACCGCGACTGCATTGTGGGGATAATTTCTAAAGACAACGAAAATTATCCGGTTATAAATTCAAAAGTTGAGAAATACTGCATCAAATGCCAGCACTGCTTGGCAATATGTCCTGTAGGCGCCGTTTCGATTTTGAACAAAGAGCCTCAAAACTCCACCCAAAAAAGGGAAGTTACTAACTCAGACGACATGCTCGGGCTAATTCAAACCCGTAGAAGCTGCCGCCATTACAAGCAGGAGAATCTCCCGCAAGAAACTATCGACAAATTGAAAAATATGCTTAACTGGATTCCGACGGGAATAAACTATCGCGGACTTCATTTTTCAGTAGTTGAAAATATTGATATAATGACCGAAATTCGAGACGATGTTAATAAAAAACTACAAAAGCTTGTAAAATTTATTCCGTCAATAGGGATTTTAAAGAAATTAAAACACATGTCAAAAGACGAAAATGGCGTTTTTAGAGGCGCTCCGCATATGATTGTCGTATCGGTAGACAAAAAAGCGCCTTGCCCTGAAATCGACCCGATTATCGCTTTGAGCTATTTTGATTTGTACGCCCAGACTTTTGGTGTTGGGACTCTTTGGTGCGGATTTGCCTATATGGCACTCAAATTATTCCCTTCAATAGCCAAGAAAATGCAAATTCCTAAAACGCACAAAATAGCTTATGCAATGATGTTTGGAGCTCCTGCTGTTAAGTACGCACGCGGAACTCAGCCCGAATCGGCAGGATTTTCTTTAATTAAGTAAAAAAAATGTTATAATATCTTTATGGATATGAAAATCGATTCGATAAACACAATAAGACCGTCAAATATTTACGCTGTCTTGAGAAGCCCATACGTTCCTCAAGACGTCAAACGTATTGTTGCAACAGAGCATAAAGAAAAAATATTGAGCGATATCAAAGCAAAAGTAACTAGCGCAGAATATGCTACTCTTCTGGAGACTCGCCCTTTAAAAAAAGGGAGACCGCTAAAAAACTCTATGATAAAAAGAGCCGATATGTACATACTTGCAGGCGCTCTTGGTATTGAAAAAAGTGATATCGAAAAATATATCGAAAATATTGTGAAAAATAATTTTGAAATCCAAGAAAACGCTAAAAAAGAAGACTTAGAAATCACCAAACAATATCTCTATCGTCACGGCAAAAAAGATGATGTGATGAAATTATTGGAACACGAACTGTCTGACGCCAAACATATGCTGATATATTTATATAGAACCCTAGAACGAAATACAGGCGGGGTTTTTGACTATTTTATCAGACCCATTCATCTACTCGATAATCGCACAGCAAAAAGAATGCATAAGTTGATTAATTCTTCTTTGAAAAACGCTCAAGAACAGGGATTTATTTCTTCTTCCGAAAATCTTGCGGCTGCTGACTTTGCATTAAAACAAATTTATAACATTCAATCAAATTACAAACTCTTAAAAGCCGCTCAAATCGTACGTTATGAAGGGTAATTTTTTCCGCTTTAACCTATTTCAAGCGTTCGTTTTGTATATTTTTACCAACAATTTTAAATAAATCTTTTTTGTTCATACACCATATCAATGACCGATTTTTAGCAGCACAACACCGAAAATTATGAAAACTATACCGAAAAAGCGCATTAGCGTCATTGCGTCGTTAAAAAACAATATACCGATTAAAAATGTGCATGAGGCGCCAATCCCTGTCCAAACTGCATAAGCAGTACCGATAGGAATATCTTTTTGTGCCAAAAATAAGAAAATACCGCTCAAAGTCATTGCAATAACTGCAAAAAGTATCCACAGAACTTTGTTTGTTGAAACTGAAGCAAGTTTAAGCCCTAACGGCCAACCCACCTCAAATACTGCCGCCAAAAGCAAATAAAACCATGCCATATTATATTTTCTCCATAATTGAGTCTCGAAATTCTATTGTTGAGGAATTTCCACCAAGGTCACAAGTCAGAGTTTTACCTTCCGCAAGCACTCTCATCAAAGCTTTTTCGATTTTTTGTGCCGCTTCTTCCTCATCAATATATCTGAGCATTTCAATCGCCGAAAGCAAAAGCGCTGTTGGATTTGCTTTATTTTGCCCCTTTATATCCGGAGCTGAACCATGAACAGGCTCAAAAACCGCAATATCAGCACCGATATTGGCACCCTGCGCAACCCCGAGCCCGCCGATGAGCCCCGCGCCCAAATCTGACACAATATCACCGTACAAGTTTGGAAGAACCAGCACATCATAGTTTTCAGGGTTTTGAACAAGCTGCATGCACAGGTTATCAACTAAAATTTCTTTGTATTCTACATCCGGATAATTTTCGGCAATTTTACGGGCACAATTTAAAAATAAACCGTCAGTAAGCTTGCAAATATTAGCTTTTGAGACAGCCGTGACTGTTTTTCTTCTATTTTTCACAGCATAATCAAACGCAAATTTACAAATTCTCTCAGACGCTTTTCTTGTAATTATTTTTATTGATTCGGCGGTGTCTTCGTCTACTTGACGTTCAATTCCAGCGTATAAATCCTCTGTGTTTTCACGAACAATCACAAGGTCAACATTTTCGAATCTTGTTTTAATCCCCGGCAAATTTTTGCACGGACGAAGATTCGCGTACAAATCAAGCTCTTTACGAAGCGCCACATTCACACTGCGAAAACCTTTCCCTATTGGTGTTGTAACGGGAGCCTTCAAGGCAACACCATTTTTTTTGATAGACTCGATTACACGCTCGGGCAAAGGGCTTCCCTCTGTTTCTGCAACGTCAGCACCTGCTGTTTGCACGTCCCAATTGATTTTTACACCTGATTTTTCCAAGATTTTTACAACCGCGTCGGAAATTTCAGGACCTATTCCGTCGCCGGGAATTAATGTTATATTATGCATACATTTCTCCAAAAGTCTTATGTTAAAGCGAAATCGCCGTGTTTTTTAATATGTTCAACAAGCCCGCCATCATTCAAAAGCGTAATCATTACGTCAGGAAGCGGCGTAATTTTGATTTTTGTATTTTTGGTCAAATTGTGCACAAAGCCTTCTTTGATATCGATTTCAAGCTCATCGCCAGCATCGATTCCGTCTGTGTCGCACTCAATTAACAAAAGTCCAATGTTTATCGCGTTTCTGTAAAAAATTCTCGCAAAACTTTTTGCCAAAACAGCCCCGACACCCGCAATTTTGATAATTTGCGGAGCATGCTCACGAGAAGAGCCCAAGCCGAAGTTATTTCCCGCCACAACAAAATCTCCTGCGCTCATAGAAGAAGCAAACGTCGGGTCAGCATCTTCCAGCACGTGTTTTGCAAATTCAGGCAAATTTGAGCGCAAGTGGAACAAACGTCCCGGCGCAATGTGGTCTGTCGATATATCGTTTCCGAATTTAAAAGCTTTTCCTTTTTTCATTATAAAACCTCCCTAGGGTCTGCAATATATCCCTTAATTGCGCTGTAAGCCGCAACCGAAGGGGATGAAAGATAAATAAATCCTTCTGTATTACCCATTCTGCCTCTAAAATTTCTATTTTGAGTCGCCAAGCAGACTTCGCCATCTCCAAGAATCCCGCCATGCACCCCTACGCAAGGCCCACAGCCCGATGTGACAAGCGCCGCACCTGATTCCACAAAAGTCTTTATCAAACCTTCATCAAGCGCCTTTATATAAACTTCTTTCGAAGCCGGAGCCACGAGAAGACGAACATCTTCGTGAACTTTTTGTCCTTTCAAAATATCAGCAGCAATTCTCAAGTCTTCGATACGCCCGTTTGTACAGGTTCCTATAAACACCTGATGCACCTTAACATCCGCAAGTTCATCAACAGTTTTTGTGTTATCCACAGTATGCGGGCAAGAAACAGTAGGTTTCAAAGCCGAAGCGTCAATATTTATAATTCTTTCGTAAACGGCATCATCGTCAGGCGAAATTTTCACAAATTTATCTTCACGTCCGCGCTCTTTCAAGTATTCTTTCGTTTTTTCGTCGGTTACAAAAAGACCCGCTTTTGCGCCCGCTTCTACAGCCATATTAGCTATTGTAAATCTATCAGCCATAGGCATTTTTTCAATAGCGGAACCCGTAAACTCAAGCGCCTTATAGGTTGCACCATCAGCACCGATTTCACCGATGAGATGTAAAATTAAATCCTTTGCACAAACACCTTTTGAAAACTCGCCTTCCACAACCACTTTGTAGGTTTGCGGAACTTTAAGCCAAGTTTTTCCGAGCGCCATGGCAATCGCAATATCCGTTGAGCCCATGCCTGTTGCAAAAGCTCCCAGCGCACCGGAGGTACAAGTGTGAGAGTCCGCACCGACGAGGATTTCACCCGGATTTACGTGTGTTTCGATAAGTCTCTGGTGGCAAACACCCGCTCCGACATCAGAAAGCACCGCTCCATATTCTTTTGCAAAATCTCTCAAAATCATATGCGTGTTAGAAAGCTCCTTACGCGGACTTGGCGCAGCATGGTCGATAAAAAGTATTGTTCGCTCAGGGTTTGCCAATTTATCTTTGCCGAGTTTCTTAAATTCTTGAACAGTCAAAGGACCTGTTCCGTCTTGAACTGCCGCTACGTCAACTTTTGCAATTACAAGCTCTCCTGCCGAAACTTCATGCCCGACGTGAGCCGAAATAATTTTTTCTGCTATTGTTTGTCCCATTTTACTTTTTCTCACTCCTTAAACTATTGCATGCGGCAGAGTAACTTCGTGATTATCCACACGAGTCTTGAGCGCACCCGTCGGAATATAGTACGGAGTGACCGTCATGACTTTTGCCGCAATATCAGGGTAATAATATATAAATTTCAATTCACTCTGCGTCAAAGGCTTTTGCGTGTGAACGTTTGCATAACGCGCGAGTTCGAGAATATTTCTTGCTTCATCTTCATCTTTAAATTCCAGTTCGAGCTTGTCATAAACATCTCTAAAACCTTTGATTCCGCCGTATTCACCTGTTGTAATCATTCTGCCTGTCTCTACAACTTCAGGCTCACCGCGTCCGAGTTCTTCATAATCATAAAGTTCGTAATTTCTACGGTCTTTTAAAGCTCCGTCAGCGTGTATTCCTGATTCGTGCGCGAAAGCGTTATCGCCAACCGCAGGCTGGTTGATAGGAATAGGTAAATTGAAAGCATAAGCCGTATATTTCGCTAATTTCCATGCTTTTGAAAGATCGATTTGCGGATCAATTTTGTATTTGTCTCTAAAACCGCTGGATTTAAGAATTGCAAGTAGGCAAGAGATTAAATCCGCGTTCCCTGCACGTTCGCCCATACCGTTGATAGCTGTATTAATATATGCGTCAACACCTGCGTCAATCGCAGCTTTTGCCCCGAGAATAGAGTTCCCTACGGCCATTCCGAGGTCGTTATGGAAGTGTAATTCGATATCCATTTGAGTTTCTTTCGCGATTTGCAAAATTCTTTGGTATGCTGTCTGCGGGTCGTCATAACCGAGCGTATCACAGTATCTAAAACGTTTCGCACCATGGCTTTTTGCCTCATTAGCAAATTCAATCAAATAATTAATATCTGTCCTTGAAGCGTCTTCGGCATTTACGCCAATAACTTGCGCTCCATGTGTTTTTGCCGCACTTACAGCGTCATTGGTTAGCTTAATAATATCTTTTTGCGATTTTTTTCCGTTATATTTACCTTGAATCATTTGGTCAGAAGTCGAAACGGACAAGTTTACGTATTGAAGGCGAGGAACAGCCTGATAAGAATTTACAACATCCTCAACAATACCGCGCATCCAGCCTGAAAGCTTTGTTCTTGTTATGACACCGCGGTCTACAAGCTGGAGGTTAGCATTAAGGTAATTAATCTCGTGTTTTGTAGTCGGAAAGCCGAATTCTGACTGAGTTACACCCAAATCATCAAGCATTAAGTTGATAATGGTTTTTTGTAGCTTTGCCAGCCCCAAACGTGACGTTTGAACCCCGTCTCTATTTGTTACGTCTACAAAATATATACAATTTTCTTTACTCATAAATTACCTCGTTTCGTTTATAAGTTTAATTGTACTATAAAATGCAGTCTTGATAAAGTACCTGTTTGTTCATTGCGGCAATTTTAAAAATAAAGTATTATTGAGATGTGAAACTTATGGAGATTATTATGGAAAATTTAAATATAAAACTTTCAGGAATTGACGCTGGTGGCAGCGAAAAAGAGTACAAATTAGCAGATTTTAAGGGCAAAAAAGTTGTTTTATATTTCTATCCGAAAGACAACACCTCAGGCTGTACGCAGGAAGCCTGCGATTTTCGCGACAATATGAACCGATTAACGTCTCACGCCGTTGTTATTGGCGTCAGTCCTGACAGTATAAAAAGTCATCAAAAATTTCAAAAAGACCAAAATCTGAATTTTATTCTGCTTTCCGACCCGGAGCATATTTTATCCGAAGCCTTCGACGCATGGGGGGAAAAATCAATGTACGGAAGAAAATACATGGGTATAATCCGCTCAACTTTCATCCTCGATGAAGACGGGAAAATTGAAAAATCTTGGTCAAAAGTTAAAGTAAAAGGGCATGTTGACGAAGTTTTAGAATCAATTATTTGATTTTTTCTTCTTGGCTTTAATACTTAAAACTAGCGGGTTCGCGCTGTAGAATTTTATCTGTGAATTTTCTTCAAAACCGGGCACAGACTTTCTTATAGGTTTTGGTTCATTTATTTTAATTATTTCAAATCCACTCTCATTCACAATATCAAATAATTTTGTCAACGTCCTCGGATATTGCGTCAGTGCTATATCCCGACCTTTTATACCCAAAATATGTATAAAAGGTTCGGTGCTAAAATAACTGTTTTTATATTCAATTACAGAAGGGTTTTTTTCAGAATGTTCCTTTCTTTCTCTCGCCGTAAAAGGATGGCGCGTAATTATAATAAGCTCTCCGTCATCCTTAAGGACCCTATGCGCTTCTTTTAATGCCGCTGTGAGTTCTTTATTACTCAAATACATTGTCATCATTACATTTACAACTTTATCGTAAGAATTTTCTTCGGCAAACTTCAAATTTACAGCCGACGACCTAATAAAATTTATATCTTGTTTTTTAAGTTTCGATATTTGACGTGCATTATCTATCTGGTTTTGCGAAAAATCAACTCCAGTAACACATGCCCCCATTTTATGCAAAATGCGAGAAGAATAACCCTCTCCGCAGCCAACATCCAGAACTTTTTTCCCTCTTATATCTCCGACAAACCTTATTAATTCAGGGTTAATTACACCCTGATGAAGAATATCCCCGCCACTTTGTTTAATTTGTTTCCAAGAAAAGGAAATATCATCCCA
>CAYWSX010000013.1:0-63739 GCA_964461115.1 uncultured Muribaculaceae bacterium
AATGCTTTTGGGCTGCAAGTTCGCACCAATGCAGACAAACAACCTTGCACTCGAAAAAGAAAACGCGGTTGATTTCTACAACTACTATATGCAGCAGGCCGGAGACGGTTGGAAGTTTGAAGAAAAAGATGACATGTCTTTCTTCCATCTTGCAAAAAACAGGTTTAAATTATGCGCAGATATTGACTTTTCCCCTGAAACGGTCGACAGTTTCGAACTCAGATTGTACGGGCTTTTGGACGATGAAGAAATTCCGTTCAACGAAGTCTACGACATCGTGGTTGAAGGCGACAAATATTATAAAGTAAAAAATGCAGGATTCGTCGAAGTGCCGTCCCAGAATGTGTATTCGCTGTTAAGAGCGTTCAACACTTTTGACGTTTACAAAAACGATGAGAACAAATATATTGTAAAAACTTTCCGTGCAGGTTTGATTTCGGAGATGGAAAACCTCGGTTTGACGCTCAAAATGTCGAGAAAGTTCTCTAAATTCTGGAAACAGATTTCGACGTTCTCAATCACCGACACGCCGTCGATTCCGAAAGGAATTAACGCCGAACTCCGCGAATACCAACACAAAGGCTTCGGCTGGCTCTGGTTTATGTATCAGTACGGATTAAACGGCATTTTGGCTGACGATATGGGGCTCGGGAAGACACTTCAGGCGCTTGTGCTCCTGAAAAAAGCCAAAGAAAAGAACGGAAAACAGCCGACACTCGTTGTTTGCCCGACGTCTGTCGTGTTCAACTGGGAAAGTGAAATTGAAAAATTCGCGCCTGATTTGAGCTGCCTAAAACTCACCGGTACAGAGCGAAAAGACCTTTTTAAAGAGATTAAAAACCACGATATCGTAATCACCAGCTACGCGCTTGTCCGCCGTGACATCGAAAAGCTGAAAAAGAAAGATTTCAGATACATAATTCTCGACGAATCACAAAACATCAAAAACGCCGAATCACAGACAGCGCAAAGTGTTAAAATGCTTAAATGCAAACATAAATTGGCGCTTTCTGGTACCCCTATTGAAAACCGGCTTGAAGAATTGTGGTCAGTTTTTGACTTCCTTATGCCGGGATTTTTGTTCGACAAAAACGAGTTTAATTACCGCTACGTCACGCCTATTATGGAGCGTCAGGATAAAACGACGGAAAAACGTCTTAAATTGCAGATTTCGCCTTTCATCCTCCGCCGCATGAAACGGGACGTTGCAAAAGACCTGCCTGACAAAATCGAAAACGTTGCATTCTGCGAAATGTCGCCGGAACAGAAAGATTTCTATATGGAAGTTCTTGACTCTACCAAGGAAGAGATTTTCAAATCGATTGAAGAGGTCGGTTTGGAAAAATCGAGAATGTCTATCTTCTCGGCGCTCCTGCGATTGCGCCAAATCTGCTGCCACCCGCGCCTTTACGACAAAGACAACGTCAAAAAGATTAAAGAGTCGGGTAAGTTTGAACAGCTCAAAGAAATGTTGAAAGAAATCATCAGCGAAGGGCACAGAGTGCTGTTATTCAGCCAATTTGTGGATATGCTCGATATCACGAAGGATTGGCTTGAAAAAGAAGGTATACCTTACGAATACCTTACAGGTAAGACGAAAAATCGCCAGCAAGCCGTTGAAAACTTCAACGGTAACGAAAATATACCGATTTTCTTAATCAGCTTAAAAGCGGGCGGAACAGGGCTGAACCTTACGGGCGCGGACTATGTAATCCATTACGACCCTTGGTGGAACCCTGCTGTTGAAGACCAGGCAACCGACCGTGCGTATCGTATCGGGCAGACAAAGAAGGTTTTCGTTTATCGTCTCATCACAAAAGGCTCGGTTGAGGAAAAAATTCAGAAACTTAAATCCAGAAAACGCGACCTTGTCGACAGCGTAATTTCCGTCGACAGAAACATCGGAAAATCGCTCACAATGGACGATATCAGAGATATTTTCTCGATAGATTAAGCTTTGTAAAATTTGCTGATAAGGTTGTCCTTTTAGATTCTTCACGCTAAAGGGTACAGAATGACGAGGTGCTCGTTGTCTTTTGCCAGCTCGTCATTCTGACGGAACGCAGTGACGGAAGAATCTTTTGCGTTCCACGCCAGACGCTTTTAGATTCTTCGGGTTTTACCCTCAGAATGACGGAAAGTGGGGTGCTTTTAGATTCTTCACCCTAAAGGGTTCAGAATGACGGCGGGGAGAAGGGTTCAGTATGACGGACGGGGAATTGATATTTTTAGATTTTACACCCCTAGGGTTTCAGAATGACGAGGCGATTATGAGCTTTTACCTTTCGTCATTCTGAGCAGAGCGCAGCGAGCGCGAAGAATCTTTTGCGTTCAAAATAATGAGTAGGTTATCACATTTGTAACAAAAAAGTTACAAACCCTCTTAAAACCTAAAGTTTGACTTTCAAATTCCGATACTTATAACACAAGTAAGTGTAATAAGGAGTATCGGATATGGGCATGTCAGCTTCACAAGCAAGATTTCTCGGGCTAACCGCCAGAAAATCCAATACTGAATATCAAGGTCAGCAGGTCAACCAGCAGCGTACAGCACTGGCGAACGAAAGTGCGGGATTGTTTCAGCAGATTCTGAACCTTCAGGTTCCGACACCTCCTTCTGCGACAGATTTTTACAGCATGGCGTATACTTTCCAAGGCGAAAACGCAAGTGAAAGCTGCCAGATTTTAAGCTGGGGTACAAGCTCCAACCCGATTATGGGGTCTTATAACGTTGAAGTCAAAAAGACCACAAACGATATGGGCGTAAAAACTCCTGCAATGGCAGCAGGCTCAACTGTGTCAAAAACAGCCGGAAATCAAGACAAAAACGGCAACCCGATTTATAATATGCAAATTCCTGACGAAAACGGCGCTATGGTCAACTACGAAATGACAAAAGCAGACAAAGACGTTAACGGTAAAAAATCGGAAGACAAAGATTACATCCCAAGCTATAGCTACCAAAGAGGCGGACGTACTATTTTCGTCAGCGAAGAGCTTTTGAACAACATGTTCGGCTCTCAAAGCGGAGATTTTGGCGTAACTTCAGAAGGCGACACACAAACCGCGCATATCACAAAAGCGAATCAAGATAAGGCGCAGCAGTCATACTACAAGAGCGAACCTACAGTTGAATATCAAACGCTTATTGGTGTAACTATGGAAACTGACGATACGGGCAGATTTTCGGGAATGAAGTACTCTCCGACCAACGACCCGAGTCAGATGAAAGAAACAACTCTTGAGATAAAAGAAATTCACGATGACCAGGGCTACGATAAGGCTATGCAAGATTACAACTACAAAAAAATGATGTACGATAGAACAATCGAAGACATCAACACTCGTACTGCCATCATCCAACAGCAAGACAAAACTCTTGAACTCAACCTCAAACAGCTCGATACAGAAGAAAAAGCCCTTCAAACAGAACTCGACGCGGTGAAAAAGGTTATTGACAAAAACGTTGAAAACACGTTCAAAACATTCGCCTAGAAGGCGTTACCCGAACTGCTTAACGATGTGCTATCATCCTGATTCCTTCGCAAATCCGTCATTCTGAGTGAGCAGAGCGACGGAAGAATCTTTCTCTCCCAATCGCCACGTCAGGATAGATCCTGAAACAAGTTCAGGATGACAGTCTATTGCAAAAAGTAAAGAGCGCTTCGTCATTCTGATTGAGCGCAGCGATTGAAGAATCTGTTGCTTTTCCCGCTGGGCGCTTTAGATTCTTCGGGTTTCACCCTCTGAATGACGGGTAGAAAATAGTCGCAGAATGACGAATATGAAATAACCGGAATGACAGGTCATACAAAAAGCCTCAATCAAACACCCGAAATTTCAAAATTACCTAATACTAACAGTTGATTTTGTTGACATTGCAAAAAACATCATTAAAAACCTAAAGTGAAGGTTAAAATGGTGTTTTGTATGTCAGCAAAGTCGATAAGACTGTATTTTTACAATGTAACAAAACGTAAAGAAAACTCTGTGTGCGCTAAAGTTTTCTCCCCGTTGTGCCGACTACATATCTATACAAGTAAGAAAAGTAAACGTGGAACAACATGGAGATAAGCTATTATGGGAATGGCAGCGTCACAAGCGAGATTTCTCGGTCTTACTGCGCGTAAGACAAATACTGAATATGAAGGGCAACAGGTAAACCAACAGCGTACCGCATTGTCCAATGAAAGCGCAGGCTTATTCAACCAAATGCTTACATTGAACGTGCCTGTTCCTCCTTCCGCTACAGACTACTACAAAATGAGATATACATATCAGCAAAGCGGTCAAAATTACGAAATCATCAACTATTCTGCAAGCTCAACAAAAGCAGGGGCGTACGATGTAACCGTAAGAACAGCATATGACATCGTAAACTACGCAGATATGGTGTACAATGACGACCCCGGCAAATTAAAACAAACGCTCTTCGCTCAAACAGGCACAGACGGGAAAACGTCATACTACATGAAGTTTGGTGCGAGCCCAACGCAGTACACATTGCTGGGACCAAACGTAAACGAAAAATTGTCCGAACAAAAAAGTGCACCTGCCGATACAAAGTACTTCTCATACAGCAGAGACGGCGTCAACCACTACATGACAGAAGCTGAAGTGTTAAATAAAGCGACTGAACTCGGTTACGACGGCATTATGAGCGGATACAGACAGGACAACTCCAAACAGGTTAAAGATACAACATACGTTGGCGTACAGCTTGTTTCAGACGGCTCAGGAAAATTCAACTACATAACTCTTCCTGACGGTACTCAATTTGCGTTGAATTTGGAACAGATTTCCGACGACGAAGGCTACCAAAAAGCAATGCAGCAGTATAACTACAAAAAAATGACATACGACAAAACAATTTCTGACATCAACGCAAAAACAGAAATTATTCAGCAGCAAGACCGTACGCTGGAACTTCGCCTCAAACAGCTCGATACAGAGCAAGAAGCACTCCAGACCGAAATGGAAGCGGTCAAAAAAGTTATCGACAAAAACGTTGAAAGCACATTCAAGACTTTTGCGTAAACATCATTAAATAACAAATGTAATAGGATTAAACGAGGGTAAATAAATGTCTTACAGAAACGATTCATATCTGGTAATTTCAAACAAGTTTTCTAAAGCTTCAAGCGACGCGAAAGCAAACCTGTTTGAAACATATGACAGATTGAGAGACTTGACAGTCAGCGGCTCATCTATGGACGGCGGCGGATTCGGTACAGCGGGTAACTTTCTGTGGGAAATCGCAAGGCTGATATCACCAAGCTCATTTATGTCGGTTATGGGCGGCAACGTTTCTATGAACATTCCGGGCACATCATACTGGACACCTTCAAACGGCGGAAACGTCACTTGGGACGGCGCAAACTCAGCATTCGGCACAGGAAACCTCGGCAACTACCCCGGATTTCCAAGCGGTGCGGCACCAATTCAATGGGGATTCGGCTCATCGAGCGGCGTTGACACAAGCGGTGTGATGACAGGCGGAGCGGCAAGTATGACACTTGCGAACAGCATTGCCGGTATGGCAGGCGTAAACGCGGCAGCATACGGCGTTGGTGCAGGTACTGGTTTCGGGTTCGGAAACAACTGGATTTTACCTACTGCGGGCGTAATCTCAGGCTGGGGCGGAATAATGCAGGCAGCGGCTCCTTATCTTGACGCATTCGGTCTTCCTGCGGCAGTTATGGGCAACTTAATGCAAGGTACATCCTCTGCGGCTCTTGCGGCTTATCAGAATGTTTCGGGTAACATCACGGCTAACGCTGACACGATTTTATCCAACAAAGTTAAGAACATTGAAACTGTTGTAAAAATGCTCGACGCTCAAGGCGATGTTCTTAAAAAGATGCTCAAAGAATCAATCGAAGGCGACAGCAAGACTATCCAAAATATGTAAACCCCGTCCTTATCGTCATTCTGAGCCCTTTAGGGTGAAGAATCTGAAAGCACCTTACGGAGAAAGCGAAGGGTCAGGATTTTACATAAATCAATACTTTCTTAAATTGAAACAACTGTTAACATTGAATAGATCCTGAAACAAGTTCAGGATGACAGCGGAGTTCAGTATGACAGTGGGTCAAGGCTCCCAATCAATTAAAGCAACAGATTCTTCCGTCGCCATGCTACGTCAGAATGACGATTGATAAAAACTCAAAATAACAAGACAATCAGGAGAAAAAATGAATAGGGATATTTTGTATCACACCCTTATGGGTAACATTGTAAATTTTTATTGCAATATTTTCGGATTTGGAGGAAAAAACCTAAAGAATACGCTAAATGTACCGAATAATAACTTGAAAGGGTACGACACTCTTGCTTTATTGATTTTAAAATAATTAATAAAGGGATATGTTAAGAAAATTTACATTAAATCAAAAATAGGGCAATTAATAAAGACGGGCTGTTTTTATATTCATGAGTCTATCTTTATTGGAAAGTAAAGGTAAAAATGTTACAACAGGCAGTAATGCTACATACTCAAAGATTTATGAACTTCCTGGGTTTTGCAAGAGGCTTCTTGATGAGACAAAATTTCATAGAAGTCATACAAAAAAGTATAACCAACATTTTCAAAGACATTTTCACAGTAAAGAAAAAACTCAAAATGGCGCAATACAGAGTCAACTACAAGCAATACGAACTCCGAAAAATGGAACAACTAATCGCCGAAAACAACGAACACGTTTTCCTCAGAGGAAACAAAATAAATGAGCTTAGATAGGTGAACCAATGGGTTACGCAGTAGCAACAATCAGGTTAATGTACTTAAACGCACAGCGTTTAGACTTGGAATACAAGGTCCAACTGATTGCTGATGCAAAAATGAACCTTAGCCGAACAGTCACCGATTTAATGAACGTAGGAACCGACCTGGAACCTGATTCACCGGTTGTAAAACAGCTCGAACAGCGAAAAGAGCGGCTTTACCTACTAGAAAAGAAACTTGACCAGCAAATGGAACAATACAAAATCCGCTTGAAGGCAATCGAGACAGAACAGCAGTCCTGCGAGCAGATGATAGACAAGAATATGCAAAGAGCATTTAAATATTAAAAGGTTACCAAAAGGTGACCTTTTTTGTTAGGAAGAGTCTACCGGCGCCCTACTTCCCGCTATTGTCATTGCGAGGAGCAGCCTGCTGCGACGCGGCAATCCAGTCAAGATAACTAATTGAAATTATTCCCGGATCGCTCTGCCCTGCCGGCAATGACAATAAAAGCTCGGGAAAAAGATGTCACCGTGAAGTATCAGATGTTAAGCAGATCGGACATTGTCCTACAGAATTAAGCAAACAGAGCAATTTAACCCTCCTCTAAACCGATTTATAGTGTAGAAACAAAAGTCAGGAGAGGTTATGAAATATTTTGCCATATTGGTTGCTTTGACAGCATTTATGTGTCCTGCGGCGAACGCATACACAGTCACAACGTATACACCTCAGAATAGCTCCGAGCCTACAATCGGATACTGCCCTTCGGGCTACAACTCTTACCCGAAAGTGAGCCAAATAGAAAGCATTCTCCTAAACCGAACCTACGAAAACGAAAGTATAGATTCGCGTCTGGGCAGACTCGAACAAAGAAAGTTTAAAAGGACATATCCTTCCTCCGACCTGTCCTGGAGGGTCGATAATTTGTTTGCAAACGTTGACCAAGCAGCACTTTACGGGATTTCCGCAAAAGAACTCAGCGGGATTGAAAAGAAGGTGCTCGGGCGCACATTTGGAAACGACAATCTTGAAAACCGTATCGGGCGTGTAGAACAACAGGTTTTCGGCGCAATGCAAGGCGGAAAAGTCGACGAAAGGTTTGCCACAATAAGAACTGCGGCGAATAATTACAGCAATTTTACCGACGGCGTCGGGCAGCCCGTGAGTTCTAATTTCGGCACGGGTGGAGGCTTCAAAAACACGCTAAGCAACATTTTCGGCGGGATGTTTAACTCAGGATACATGACAGGCTACACGCCGCAAATCAGCCCCTATGGCTACAGCTCGCCTTACGGCTTCAACACATACGGAAACGGAAGCTACAGCCCGTATTCCAATTACAACAACTACAATAATTACGGAAACTACGGCAATTATGGACACGGCAGCCCCTACAGCGCTTACTCGGGCGCTAACAATCCATACGGATACGGAAACAGCGGAAGCGGAATTCGCCGCTCTGTGCGCACCAGAACAGGCTATTACGACTCTAACCGAAATGCAGGTTCAGGCTGCGGCGTTCACATTTTGGATTAAAATCGCGAAACTTTATGATATAATCCGATTATGGGACGAAAAATCTTATCATCAAACAGAAAAGCCTATCACGAGTACCTCATTTTCGACAAATTTGAGGCAGGAATTGTGCTGACAGGAACTGAAATCAAGTCGCTGCGCAAAGGCGGAGTGAACCTCAAAGACAGTTTCGTCAAAATTCAAGACGCAGAAGCTTTTTTGTACAACTGTCACATCAGCCCTTACGAGCAGGGAAACCGCTTCAACCACGAGGCGGAGCGCGTGAGAAAACTTCTTCTCAACAAAAAAGAAATCCTCAAAATGCTCGGAAAAATTAAAAAAGAAGGTTACGCTATCATTCCGACAGAACTTTTTTTGCAAAACGGATGGGCAAAGATTGAAATTGCGCTGGCTAAAGGTAAAAAACTGCATGACAAGCGCGACAGCATTAAAGAAAAATCTGTAAAACGTGATATTCAAAGAGCGGTAAAGATTAAAGGGTAGCGAACTTTTTGGAGCGGAGCGCTCATAAAGACCTGAAGCCTGCCGTCATTCTGACGGAGCGCAGTGACGGAAGAATCTGCTGCTTTTCCCGCCGAGCGCTTTTAGATTCTTCGGGCTCTGCCCTCTGAATGACGCGGGAGAGAAGGGCTCTGAATGACAGGGGGCGAAATGCTCTGAATGCCGGAAGAAAAATAACACTCGACGGATTCAATTGGCAAAATTTTGTAAAATTTCACTGTTAATATTTGTTAACTATTGGAAATCAACTTTTTTGGAAGTATAATTTTAATGTACCCGTTTCCTGTCGCAGGGTGCACAGAGGAATAGCACAATTAATAATTTTATAAATAAATACAAGTTTATAGGGATTGTTATAGCTTTGCAGCTTATTTTTCAGAGCTGCACGCCTTCTTATGCGCTGAATTTGAACCCGTTCAAACATACAAAAAAACAGCCAAAAACTGAAAAGCAGACTGAAATACAAGGCGAAACTCCGATTTTTAACGACAGCTCATCGGAATCGGGTGAAATTCCTGCCGTAAACCAAATACCGGCCGAATCGCTCCAAAACAACAGCGAAGACAAGATTTATACCCCTGAACAACTCGAAGAAACCGTAAACAAAACAGACCCGAATGCCGTTTATATCAAGGAAATTCAGTTTGACGGAAACAAACTCATAAATAATTCTCAAATGTCCAAAATGATGCAAATGCAGTCAGGAGACGTATACAGCCGAGAGATAGTTCAGCAGGGACTCAAAAATATTTACCAAATGGGCTACTTTACCGAAAAGCTGAAAGCTATGCCTGTCAAGATTGACGAACACAACATAATCCTGAAAGTCACGGTAGAAGAGAATATTCCGGTAACAGGCTTTACGATAGAAGGCAACGAAGCCCTCACAGCAGGTGAAATCACCGGCGCGGTATCCAACCTCAAAGGCAAACCGCAAAATATGCTTCTGATAAACGAGGCTATTTCAAACATAGAGCAGCTTTACGCCTCAAAAGGCTATATCTTGGCACGAGTAACAGCCGTTCACGACGACCCCGACGGCATTATCAACTTCGAGGTGGCAGAAGGGCACATAAACTCAATCGCTATCGAAGGTAACAAAAAAACTAAAGAATTTGTCATCGAAAGAAATATTCTTTCAAAGCCCGGGCAAATCTATAACGAAAACCAGATAAAAGCTGATTTAACAAGGCTTTACGGCACACAAGCATTCAAGGATGTCACAAGAAGCATTCAAAAAACCGACTCTGACTCCGATATGTACGATATAACAATAAATGTCGAAGAGCAACGAACAGGAACGATTTCTGTCGGCGGCGGTGTGGATACTGCAACGGGTTTGTTCGCAACCCTCGGTTTTGCAGAAAACAACTTCCGCGGGCTGGGACAGCGCGTTTCGCTTAATGTCATGACAGGTACGGGTATCATGCTCAACGACCAATCTATGCTGAATCGTGCAAATATTCAGTCTGAATTGAGTTTCTTTGAGCCGCGCCTACGAGGCACAGACAACTCACTTCTTTCCAAAGTTTTCTACAGAGACTTTGCCAGCTACCAGGTGCCTTTGGCGATTGAACGCCGTTACGGCTGGGAAAATACACTTTCAAGACCTCTAAACGAGGCAAGAACGCTACGCGGACAAATCAGCCTTGGAGTTGAACACGTAAGCGTAAGAGAAGGGGACGCAGGACAAGTCAGAAACCTATTCTCACAGCACAACATACCTATCTCAGAACGCGCAAAACAACTTGAGGGCGGACTTTTCATAGGTATAGCACCGAGCCTTGTGTATGACACGCGCGACAACTTTACAAATCCAAGAAACGGCGTCTTGGCGTCACTCAGATTTGACCAAAACGTAGGCATAGACGACATCGGCAAGACCCACGGTAAACTTACCGCAAGTTTGAAAAAATATTTCCCTGTAATGAAAAAATCGAGTTTCTCTTTGAGTGCACGCGCGGGCGGAAGGCTATACGGCGATATGCCTGAGGTAATGGCATACAGATTGGGCGGTCCGTACACAATCCGCGGTTTCAGAATGAGCGAAGTCGGCACTGGCGACGGATTTATGATGGCGTCTGCTGAGTTGCTGACACCGCTTTTATTCCTCGACAGAATTGAAAAAGTAAAATTCATGGATAACATAAGATTAGCATTCTTCGCTGACGCAGGTAAGATGTTCCACAACTCAGTGAGCAACGATATGTACAACAGACCGGGGCAGGCAATTTCAGTCGGCATGGGCTTGAGAGTATTTGTACCGGGCGTAGGTCCGTTGAGCGTAGACTGGGGCTATCCGCTCACCAACGTGGGCGCAGGCAACAGACGCGGAGCGTTCACATTTGGTGTGGGTGAGTTCTACTAATGAAAAGTTTTTTGTGCAAGAATTTGAACGAAACTGAGGATTTGGCTAAGAAATTTGCTGATGTCGTCAGAAAAAACGGCTGTTTCGTCTGCATGTTCGGCGATATCGGCGCGGGTAAAACGGCGTTTGTAAAACTCGCCGCAAAGCACCTTGACGTGCAGGAAAAAGTCACAAGCCCGAGCTTTGTAATCCTCAACGAATACCACTCAGGCGCGATTCCGATTTTTCACTTTGATCTTTACCGCCTGGAGAGCGAAGGCGTAAAAACAATACTGGATGAGCTTACGGAGTATGCAAAAGACGGATACTTGACTTTTGCAGAGTGGGCAGAGTTTTCTGAAGGTGAAATACCGATGGAAAGATTAGAAATCCGAATTAATTATATCGGCGAAACCGAACGGGAATTCGAGTTTACGCCATTCGGACAAAAAGCTGAAGAAATTCTGGAGAAATTGCAATAATGAAATTTTTGACGTTTGACACATCTCTTGATAAAACCTACGTGACACTTTTCGAAAACGAGGAAACTTTGGCGTCAAAAACAATCGAAAACCACGACGACAAGTACCATTCAGCGTTTTTAATCGCAGAAATTGCAGAGATTTTAAAAGCAAATTCACTCAAAATGCAAGACATCGAAGCAATCGGCGTAAACGCAGGGCCGGGAAGCTTTACAGGGATAAGAGCCTGCATTACGATAGCGCGCGTTATAGCACAGCAGCTCGAAGTGCCCGTTGTGAGTATTTCATCGCTTGAAATCCTCTCAAAACTCAATGAAACCACGCTTCCTTCTCTTGTTTTGATGGACGCACGAAAAAACATGTGTTATTTTGCAGAATACGACAAAATTGAAAATGGCGGAAAAGAATTACAGAGCGCGCATTTAGAATCGCTTGAAACACTTTGTGCAGATGACAAAACGCACAAAATTATTACGGACGAAGTTATGAAGAATTTTCTTAAAGAAAAAGGGGTTAAAAGCACCTGCTATACAGATAAAAACGCTGACTTGGGCAGGCTTTTGGGACTTTTAACGCACCAAAAGCTTACATCGGGAAAAAGTTTTAACTGGGCGGAGGCAAAGCCGATTTATCTGCAAACGCCGTCCATTTCGACACCGAAAAAATCGCTGATTTAGCAAGAGGAGGACATTAAATGTCAGATACAACATTAAATTGGTCAAAATGGCTTTTAAAGTCTAGATTTGATTACATGTCACCCGAGCAAAAGGAACAGACGCTAAAGTGGCTGCTCACTGTACGTGACGCTGTTTTGCACAATGCTAACATTCGCCCGACCGACACTGTCATCGACATCGGAACAGGCACGGGGCTATTGGCTTTCGGCGCATTTGATTTTATTAACGAAAACGGTAAAGTGATTTTCTCAGACAAGTTTGAAGACTGCCTGAGCGTCTGCAAAAGCGTAGCTGACGAACTAAAAATCTCAAAACCATATGAAATGGTCGTCTCCGACTGTGCAGACATAAAACTCCCGTCAGAAAGCGTAGATAGGGCGTTAACACGCTCTGTACTGGTTCATATTTTAGACAAAAAACAGGCATTTTCAGAAATCCACAGAATTTTAAAACCCGAAGGGGTATACTCGGCGTTTGAGCCTGTAATCCGCTCCAACACTCGCTGCTGGGAGCTTGTTCAAGAAAACGAACTCTCTGATTATGCAGATTTCAAACGCGCTGAAGACGAGTGCTTGACAGCGCTTGATGATCCGCTTTCGAATTTTGACGAAAACACAGTTGCTCAAGACCTTGATGCTGTCGGATTTTCCGACGGGATTGTAGACAAGCAGGTTGTGGAGTCAAACTACGCAGTGCAGCCGGGAATGGTTGAAACTTGGCTCACAACGCCGCCAAGCCCCGGTGCAAAGACAATGAAAGAGAAATTTTTGACTTATTTTGAAGAGCCGAAGGTTGAAAACTACATGAAAGAGCTTCAACAGGCGCTCGACAACCGCATGGTGACTATAAAGTCGAACGTTTTGTATATTCGCGCGGTGAAATAAGTTTTACAAGAAATAATTAGAGCCGGCGCGAAGGAAAGAGATCCTGACCCTTCGGCTTTGCCTCGAGAGACAGGGTCACAGACATCGCCTTTCAGGCTCTGTCGTTCCCTTTGTCAAGTAAATTCAGGATGACAGTCTATTGCAAAAAGCAAAGAGCGCTTCGTCATTCTGACGGAACGCAGTGACGGAAGAATCTGCTGCTTTTCCCGCCGGGCACCTTTTAGATTCTTCGGGCTCTGCCCTCTGAATGACGGGCAGTAGGGCGCTTTTAGATTCTTCACCCTAAAGGGTTCAGAATGACGAGGGAGAGATGGGTTCAGAATGACGAGGGAGAGATGGGTTCAGAATGACGGGGGAGAGATGGGCTCGCAATGACGGAATGCGGTTGACTTTTTAAAATTGATTATTAAAGTATAAAAAACGCCTCATACAAATAGACGTAGCAGGCTTTTTAAGGTTAGGTCATAATAAATGAGTATAGTTGTAATATTTTGGTAAATTATGCCCTTTAAGTACAGACTTCAAAAAGTAGTTGAATTCAGAATTCGCAAAAAAGAAGAACAGCTGCAAGTCGTGATTAAGGCCCAGGCGGAAGTTCGGCGAATCGAAGGGCTGATTGAACAAAATAACCAAGCTATAATGCAGACCCGCAAAGACATGCGGACGGCTGACCCGATGATGTATGAAAGCTATGACAACTTCCTCCAGCACCTGTACAAGGTAGGAGAACAGCTCGAAATGCAGAAGCAGGAAGCGATTAACATCCTTGAATACGAGAAATCCGTACTCGTTGAACGCGAAAAAGACGTAAAAATTCTCGAAAAACACAAGGAAAAGATGAAAGAAGCATACCTGGCGGAAGAAAAAGCCGCGGAACTCAAAAGACTCTCCGAAGTCGCCGTGCAAAAGCATTTCCGCAAAACCAAGGAAAAACAGGAAGACGATTACCTCGAAGAACTCGCACAATTAGAAGGATACAGCGAAAATGAATATTAATTCAGCAACAGCTGCAGAAAAATCAAACAGCGCAGCCGCTTCAAAATCAGAACAAAGCGAAAAAGACGAAAATCAGGCGCAAAGCTCGTTTACGGACGAATATAAATTACTGTTGGCACAAAACGGCCTGAATTTGGGCATTACTGACCAAAATATGCTGATGGCGATTGCAACTCAGAACGGCACTAATAAATCCGAATTTCTCGGCTATGCAAACAGCTTGCAGTCAGTGCGTTCGGCGTTCAACTACGATACGCTGACGATTTCAAAAGATGACGCAAGATTTTTCAGCGATATGGTCGAAAAAACAGACTACGTTGTAGCTGCAAACGGTGACGGTGCAACCTTTCAGGCAAATTTACTAAAGGCTGTTTCAAACGAAAATACAAAAACGCTTAAATCATCAGAGGTTTCAAAATCCCTGATGAACCTCATCGAAGAAGCCTACAAGACCGGAAAACCTGCCAGAATCGATTTTGACAACAACGTATCGGTAATTTTGAGAATAGGACGAGACGGGAAAGTCTCGGCAGACTTTATCCCCGGAGACAAAGCGGTGGAACAGTATTTGAAGAATAACATCGGCTACTTAAAACAGAGTTTTGAAGACCAAAACCTCGAGTACGGCGACATTATGTACAAACCGTACAACCAAAACGGCGGCAAACGCCAGCGCAACAACCAAAATAACAACGGAGGGCAGCAGTAATGAATGATGCTTTTATAAACTCGCTAAATACGCAAAAATCAACAAACGCTTGGATTGACTCACTGACGCAGAACATGGCGAATATGTACACTCCCGGCTATCGTGAAAGCGCGATAACGTTCAAAACGTTTTTGACAGGGTCGCTCGCAGACAGCCATATGAAAAACCTCGGACAAGGTAAATCAATCCCCGGCACAAGCAGTGAGAACGTTTTCCTCGAAGGCAACGGCTATTTTATGCTGAGACGCCCTGACGGAAAAGTCGCTTACTCCAGACTTGGCGAATTCCGTTTTGATTCTGAGGGTATATACAAAAACGCAGGCGGCGGCGAGGTTCAAGGCTTTATCCTGAACGACAAAGGCGAAATTATGCAAGGCGCAAAGCCTCAAAACGCAAACATATACGAAGACACCGCTCTTGAAGGAGGCGCAATCAACCTCCCGACAACAAACATCAAGATGTGGATTGACCCGAACAACGGAAAATACCTCGGCAAATACGAGGAATTTGAAATCAAGGACGACGGTATAATTTACGGCAAATCTGACGCAGCGAAAACATCAGTGCCGCTTTACAAAATTGCAGTTATGAACTTCCACAACCCTGAAGGGCTGTTTGAGGTGCAAGAGGGCGAATTTATCGAGACTGACGATTCGGGCAAGGCTGTTTTTGGGCGCGCGGACGTACGCGGAGGACTGATTGAGCAGTCAAACGTCGACCTCAAAGCAAATATTTCTTATTTCCAGCAGGCGAAAGTCCAGTTGGATATGGCAAACAAGATTATTTCAACTAACAAACAACTACTTGAACAAGCACTGGGCTTATTGAGCTAACTTTGTCATTTCGAGCCATTTTCAACATCCCGTCATTCTGAGTGAGCGGAGCGATTGAAGAATCTGCCGCTTTTCCAGCCGGGCACCTTTTAGATTCTTCGGGCGTTGCCCTCTGAATGACGGGGGAGAGAAGGACGCGAAGCAACGGAAGAATCTTTCTCAATTATCGTCGCAACCAGCTCAAAATCTACAAAGCGCTCAATTTAGCCAAGGCTTTATTCACAACCCGATTAACATCTCCGCGCGAAAGCTCGGAGATTTATTTTAGTAGTTCATTGCACGCTCTTGGAGGACTTTTTCTGCACAATTTGCTCTTTCAGAATTAGAGCCGCCCTTACAGCGAGACATATCGGAATAAGAGCACACCGACTGCCCCGACTCCTCTTTAAATTTACACATTTCAGCCCCGAACGGAACCAATAGCCCGGGCGCTAAAACAAACCCGTTATTACTGTTAACAGCCATAACCGACGCGGTTCTAAAATAAAATAAGTCACGCCCCGACTCATTTGGCCCTGCCATTCCGTTAATATCAATCTTTAAATCAATACCGGCTCCTTGAGAAGACGTGATACTTGCACCATCCGCCGTAACCATCGATGGCTCTGTATTATTACTATTGGCATACTTGTATGTTGAGGCTTGGCAATCTGTACCGTTGTTGTTGAAGCAAAATTTGGCAACTTTTAAATTTTTTGAGAGCAAATAAAGCTGTTTTTCGCCCTTAGATTTAAATGTACGATTATCAATCGGGTTTGCGTCATTCCAGCCCGCACAATCATAGTCGCCGGCTGAACACCCCTCGGTAATCGGAACCATTTTGAACGCCTGCTGTACTGACGCGTATACTTTTATTAACCGCGTTGCAAAAACATGCTTCTGGTACTTAGACATAAGAGTCGGAATAGTTAACGCTGCAATAATACCCACAATCGTAAGTGTAATTAACACTTCGGCAAGTGTAAACGCCATTTTTTTGAGGCTCAGTGTTGATTTTGCTGAGTTATTTGAAACAAAATCATCAAAACTTAGAGTTCCGGCAAGTTTTATACCCGAATATCTATTCATGAGAGCTTTACCACCTTTTCATAACCAATAAAAGAACATGACTGAAAAAATTTATTTTGAATAAAATCTTTGCACTAATTCTATCACTGAATTCTTTTTTTGGCAAAAAATAAATTTGCAAATTGCATTTTTTAGAGATATCATCCTCAAACACCAGATATTTGCGGAGTAAAACATCTTTTTTCCAGCTAAAAGCATAATGGTGCATTGCGACCGTATTGAGCCCTGCATATTCACAAAAATAGTCCGCAGGAAAAATTATTGAATTTTCCCCAAACTCGAACATCTCGTATCCCGAGATATCGTCCGCCATTGCGTGTTTTTCCCGAAAATATTTCCTTAAACGCGCAGTTATAGGCGAAAGGTCAAAAGTGCCATCAGGATTTTGAAAATCACCACCGCTATAAGTTTCCAAAATTTCGCCAACAAGATTAGAAGCTTTTTTCGCGCCAATTACACCACCCATAGGGGATACAAGCCCACCATAGTTTTCAAAACCGAGGAACACGTCAAAATTTAAAAAAGCATCGAAATCTGAGAAAATTTCCTCATCCGTATCCAGATATATCCCGCCAAAGTCGTACAGAACTTTAAAACGCGCATAATCAGACGCGAAAGCCCATTTTTCATTTTCAAAAGCAGATTTAAAATAGCTGTTGTCGAACAAGCCGCGGTGCGAATCGTTCCACTCCATGATTTCGTAGTCCGGCAAAAATTTCCGCCAAGACGCTATACACTTCTGCACGATTTCGGGTTTTTCCGCGCCGCCAAACCAGCAGTAGTGGATAATTTTAGGGATTTTTTCCGAATCGGACAACGCTAAGCTCCAACTTTGTTCCGCCATACCCGCCTGGGGCTAGACACAGGCTTTCGCTTCTTTTTCGGCTTTGTTATCATATTCAATTCTACCGATAAGCTTGTTGATACGGCGTTGAACATCCTTGAACTGTTCGATAGACAAACTTTGAGCCCCGTCAGATGACGCATGGTCAGGGTCGTGGTGAACTTCAACCATTATGCCGTTAGCGCCTGCAACCAGCGCCGATTTAGCCATCGGTTCGATGAGATATCTGCGTCCGCAGCCGTGGCTTGGGTCTGCAATAATCGGAAGGTGCGAGTATTTTTTAATAATCGGAATAGCCGCAACATCAAGCACGTTGCGGGAGTACGTGGAGTCTAATCCCTTAACCCCGCGCTCACAAAGGATTACGTTTTGGTTGCCGTTGCACATAATATGTTCCGCCGCGAGCAAAAATTCACGAATAGACGCAGCAGGACCGCGTTTGAGAAGAACAGGCTTGTTGCACTTACCGACAGCTTTTAAAAGTTTGAAGTTCTGCATGTTTCGCGCGCCGACCTGAATCAAATCCGCGTACTCAAGAATGAGCGGCAAATCAAGCGTATCCATTACTTCGGTAACAACGAGCATGCCTGTTTTTTCGCCCGCCTCTTTGAGGTAAACAAGCGCTTTTTCCTCCAAGCCTTGGAATTCGTAAGGAGAAGTGCGCGGCTTAAAAGCGCCGCCGCGAAGGAATTGGCAGCCCATCTCTTTGCCCGCCTGAGCAACACGCATAAGCCCGTCAAAATCCTGCTCGACAGAGCACGGCCCGACCATCATAACAGGTTTTTCGAGCCCGCCGACTTTCACGCCGTTAGGAAACTCGATTACGCTGTCATCAGGGCAGCTCTCGCGCGAAGCAAGCTTAAACGGCTCCTGAATCAGTTTTACTTCTCTGACACCCTCGTAGGACGCCAAAGAGTCAGGGTTTACAAGCCTTCTGTCTCCGATAGCCGCAATTACCGTCATGACCTCGCCTTCGTTCAAGACTATCTTAAAACCCTTTGCCTCAAGGATTTTGACCATTCTGTCAATCTGCTCGCGGGTCGCCTTCGGTTCCATTACAACTATCATAAATTCCTCCTCATTATTAAAAACAAACACTTACGAGTATTCTAGAACTTTTTTTGACAAAATGCAAGACGTTATCAGAATTTTCGCTGAGAACAAATCGTCAAGCAGGTCTGGCTATTGCATAAAAAGCCGTTACCCTACGCGTCATCCTGAATTTATTTCAGGATCTGTACAACGCAGTAGTTTGGCAGGAAATAGTTAGAGCTGATGTGAAGGAAAAAGATCCTGAAATAAATTCAGGATGACAGTCTATGGCAAAACGCAAAGAGCGATCCGTCATTCTGAGTGTCTTTCTCAATCTCCACGTCATTCTGACGGAACGCAGTGACGGAAGAATCTGCTGCTTTTTACGTCGGACGCCTTTATTAGATTCTTCGCCCTAAAGGGCTCTGAATGACGGCGGGGCGAAGTGTTCAGAATGACGGGGAGAGCTAGGCTCAGAATGAAATGTCCAATCCAAATAAACGAGCTTTGGATACAACACCAGCTTCAAGGCAGCTCTGCTTATATTCCGGCCTTTCTGCAAACCTCGAATGGATATCTTTTTTAAATGTCTCATTATTAAAAATTTTATTTTTAAGTTCATCTGAAATCTTAATATTTGCAACAGCGTCATCAGCAGACCCGGCTCTTATATTGCTTTCACAGAATATTTTCGTGTAATACAATTCTAAAAGCTGAGAGTCGGCCGTTTTGCTCTGCTCTAGATACTTGATATAGCTCTCTGTGTTCTCGCCCAATAGCTTTTTCAAACGGTCAAGCTCAATAGAGGTAAGTAAAACCTTCTTTGCATTTTCTTGTCGCGTCTTAAATGACGCAAGAGCATCTGGATTATTCATAATCTTCTGCGTAGGCACAGCGATTGCAGTTGCTTCATCGTAATTACGAGCAAAAAGAGTAGTCTCAATGCTTGCTTGTCTCTGTGTAAACGCTTGATAAATATCATCAGGCTCAACACCGGCTTTTGCCAGCTTCACCATTTTCTCAAATACAATCCCAGCACGCACCAACTCGTGCTTATTCTGCAAATCTGGCACTTCTTGGATAAGCTCATTGAAAGCCTTAATATACAAAGCGTCAAATATAATGGCTTTATCTTGAGACAAAGAGGCTCTTTTCAACAGATTATCTACGGCCTTCTCCGCAGCGTTAAAATGCGGACTCAAATACTCTAAAGTTTGAAGCGGTTTCACGTTTAACGATTTTTCGAGCGAATGCTGAATATTATAGGCGGATACCTCTAGGGGATTGTCCACATATTTAACTTTTTCGGCAAAATTATCAAACACCCCAACTAGTTCATTCTCACTTCTGTTCAGATAATCATTAAGAGCCTTTTGGTAATGCTGGGCATCAAAATCTTTTATATCCGCGTTTTCAGACGCTTTTTGCCAAAACTCTTTGTTAAAAACACATTTTTTCCCGCTATAATCAAGAAACTTTTTTTCGTCAAGACCGGCAAAAATCTTTTCATACTCATCAACACCTATACTTTTACACAATTTTGCAGCCTTATCAAAATGGTCAAGTTCATGTCTCACTAATACCGCTAACGCCTGAGGAGAAAGTGAATTAAGCAATTCTTTGTTAAAAGAAACTTCCCCCGTTAAATAATTCATTCCGCCTTGAATGCCGGATCGTAAATCGTCAACAAATTTGACATTTATCAGATTAGTATCATATCCCAGCTCTTTCAAGAAAATATCTTTAATTTTATTCGCGTTTTCCGCTGTGCTAACCGTTAATGCGTTTATTTCATCAACAACTTTTGAGTTGGCGTACTCGGAAATGCTGCCATAGTGCGAAGGCATTATAACATCATCCGTCTCAGGTGCAGGGGAATCTTTCGGCTGTGTGGGCTTATGCCCGGCGGCGTCTTCTGCATTAGCGGCAACTTTCTCTGTTTTTGCAGCAGCTGGTTCGGCGGTTTCACCAACCTTTGACACGGTCTGTTCTGCGCCTTCTTTAAGGGTTTTGCCTGCTTTGCTCAGGTTTTTTACAACGATACAAGCCGTCGTGATTGCCGCAAGCGCCCCGAGCCCAATCATTATCTTCTCCGAGCCGGACATTCCGTTTTTTTCTTCAATATTTTCGGCAATAGAAGCAGTTTCAGGCTTTTCAGGCAAAGTTTGAGTGACATTCTGCCTAAAAGCTATATTGTTTATCGAATTTATTTCGCCCACAGCTATTCCCCTACCATTCAAGTTTCTAACTTATAAAAAACTTATGGATTTAAAAAATTGCGCACGATCTATACGAAAAATTTAAAAAACTTTACATATCCGTCAAATTGTCGGTGAATTACTCTTCACCGACAAACTTTCTCATATAAAATTTTTTTCGGGAGGAAACTTTCAATTTTATGATTTTGAAGTGCCGTTTTTAAGTTTTTGATTAGCGCATGCAGGAGCCCCGTGAGGAAGACTTTTTATTTTTTGCACCTCTTTTATCTTGGGAGGGTCAAAACTCATGTTCCCGAGCCTCTCATCCATGGGAAAATTCATATTGAACAGAAATTGAAATTCAAAAAAGAGAAAAAAAGAAATTTTTTAAAATTTTTGTTATTTATTTGTTATTTATTTGTTATTAGTTTGTTTGTGAGAACAAATGACGGTGTATAGGAGAACAAATGTCGGTTCGTAGGAGAACGATTGTCTGTCCTAATAAGAACAAATGTCCGTGAACAATAAATCACCGACAAATTGACGATACGAATCAGAATCAACCATGTATCTCAGGCCCACCTGTTGTCATGCTGAGCTTGTTTCAGCAGCTATTAAAGATCGAGACTTTTTTGAATTTAAAACCGGGCTACGAATTGTAAAGATGCTGAAACAAGTTCAGAATGACGGCTCCCTCTAATCTTTTTCAATATCCCCGTCATTCTGACGGAACGCAGTGACGGAAGAATCTTTCCTCCTCAATCTACACGTCATTCTGATTGAGCGCAGCGATTGAAGAATCTGCTGCTTTTTGCGCCGGGCGATTTAGATTCTTCGGGTCTTACCCTCAGAATGACGGGGAGTAGGACGCCTTAAGATTCTTACCCTCAAGGGGTACCCTCCCTTCTAAAGTTCGGTAAACCTCACTAAGAAGAAGAGCTGTCGCCTTACCCTCAGAATGACAGGAAGTGAGGTGCATTTAGATTCTTCACCCTGAAGGGTTCAGAATGACGGCGGGGCGATGGGCTCATAATGACGGACGGGGGTCAGAATGACGGTGAAGAGATAGGCTCAGAAGACGAATGAATCGCGTCCGGAATGGCGGGAAACGATCTACGCCAGCGTGAGAACGTCCAGCCCTTTATAATTAAAAAGAACTCCCGATTTGTTTTGCTCGGAAATCTTATGCGCCATAATCCCACCCAAAATAGCCTCCAACTGCGATACAGGAAGCATATTCGACGGAAGTTCGCTCATTCCGTATTCCGTGCGCAAAATATTCTGCAAAAACTTGCAGTCATGCGGCGAACGACTCTTGAACATTCCGCTCAGGCGCAGTTTCATTTTTATATCCGAAATATCGTAACGAAAAACGTCAAATCCCTGCTCTTTCAGCTTGGAAAGCAAATCCGCACCGCGCGACGAAAATCTCTCCTGCCAGCCCTCGACATTTCTTATGTTGCCCGTTGTCTGCACAAGCTGGTAGCGTTTTGAGTAAAGTTTCCATTTGTTGTTAAGCATAGTCGGGTCGTCAGCAAGCGAAACCACGATTATAGCGTCGTCTTTACCGTACATGTTCTCCAAAAAGAACGAAATATCGTCAATCGTATAAAGTTTGTCCAGCGTGGTAATATTCAGGTTTTTGTCTAAAATTGCAACGCCCGTGTCGTTTGTAGACTGGCTGCCGAGTGAAATCCCGACAAAAGTCTGCTTGGTTGAAAAATCTCTCATAACTCTACGCTACACTACATGCGCGTTCAAGTCAAATAGCTTAATCCATACGCGTCATTCTGAGTGAGCAAAGCGATGACAGCTCCTCTTCTTAGTTCGGCGTGCCGAACCTTAGAATGGAAGGTACCCCCTGAGGGTAAGAATCTTTCTTTTTCAATCTACTCGTCATTCTGACGGAACGCAGTGACGGAAGAATCTGCTGCATTTCACGTCGGACGCTTTTAGATTCTTCACCCTGAAGGGTTCAGAATGACGGCGGGGCGATGGGGTCAGAATGACGGTAAGTGGGGAGTTTTCATTCGCTTAACGTTAGAAATCCCTATACCGCTTGGACTAAGACATTTCGCTGTTGATTTTGTTTTTATATTTTGTAGTTCCTGTAAGCCAGTATCCGTTTGTGCCGTTAGGGTCGTTTGCAGCACCGACAGGACAGTATTTTGGCTGGATTTTCGCAAGCGTGTCACGCCCTTGATTATAATAGTTACGTTTAAGGTTGGAAGCCATTTTTCTCAAGCCGTCTTCCAGCGAGTCAAACTGCTGTAACTGCATAGCATTTGGCCCACACATAAGACCGCCGGGGTTGTTTTTCGTTCTTAAAGCGTTGCTTGTGCCGCCGCCTGTCTCAAGCGCTATAATCGCTGCAAAATCATCGGCAGGAATCCCGTATTCATCCGCAACTTGTGCAATCAGGTCGCCTTTTCCATCCAATGCGCCGCCTTTTTTCATTATAGAGTCAATTGCAGAGCCGACTTGACCTGCTTTGCCGCGTGATGTGCCCTGTTTTTCATTAAGGCTTGTACGCTCCGCACGCTTTGCCTCAAGTTGTTTTTCAAGCTCTTGAAGCGATTTATCGCCATCTGCTTTAATAACGACAACATTTTTATCAACCTCAACTTTTGCAGCTTGAAGTGCTTTTACCTGCTCGGCATAAGACGCGTCAGCCTTCGCGAGGTCATTTTCCAGATTAGTTTTTTCAGTTTGAAGCTTAGGAAGCTCGACAGTCTCCATTTTTTGCTTTTCAGCCTCTGCCTTTTGAAGTTCTGCCTCTTCTTTTTGAATTTTTGCTTCAAGGGCTTTTATTTCACCCTCAAGAACTGTTTTTCGCGCCGCATTTTTCGCGTCAGCAGCAGGATTGCCCGTGCTCACGCTCAAACCCGCAAGTTCATTCTTTTTATTCGCCAAAGAAGCCTTGTCTGTAGAAATACTGGATTTCAAACCGTCGATTTCTTTGCCTTTTGCCTCGATAGCTTTTTCTTTTTCATCAATCTCTTTTGACTTGGCGCTGATGTCTTCTTTCGCCTTTTTGACAGCCGCAGAGTCGTTTTCTTTAGCTTGTGTCAGTTCGGTTTCTTTCGCCTTATAGTCCTTTTCGGCTTCGTCAACTTTTTGTGCCGTTTGAGTTTTGACATCTTGAATTTGCTTTTCAATTTCTTTAACATCTTTGTCAGATGTGTCTATTTTTTGGTCAAGAGTAGGTTCAGGCTTAGACGGTTTGCTATATACGCGTGAATTTCCCGCACCTGCCCTCATCTGATTCATAGCACCGTACAAGTTTACATCAAAACCTTGGTTTTTATAAACATCCGCCTGGTCTTTCATCGCATTCACAAAGTCATTGAAAGCGTTTACGCCTTCTGCCGTGATATTTCCTTTTCCGTCGCCGAAACCGTTCATAAACTGTGCAAAAAGCTGCATTTCAGCATTATCGATATTTCCGTCGCCGTTAGTGTCGCACATGCCCGCAAGCTTTGCAACGTTGCCCAGTCCGCCGTTTTCCATAAAAATAGATACGGAATTATTCATCTTAGCCGCTTCTTCATTGTCAAGTTTGCCGTCACCGTTTATGTCAAAAGTTTTGGCAAAAATATTGAGATTTTTCGCCTGTTCTCCGACCAATCCGGCTTTGTCCGCCATACTCGCCAAATCTATGCCTTTTCCGGAGTCACCGGAACCGCTCTTCAAGATTGAAGCCAAGCCGTTTGCAATATTCGGTATAAGTGATAGGAAGGAACTCAAAATATAATCCTCATGAAATCTCTGTATAATAATAAAGTTATTTCAAAAGTATATATTGCGTAAATACGAAGAAAATATTAAGGATTGTTAAGAAGAAATTTAATAATAAACATCCCGTCGTTCTGAGCAGTCGTGCACTTGGTTAAAAAACAACAGACACTCCGTCATTCTGAGCCCGCCAGTGTAAGAATCTCCCTTTCTCAATCTCCCCGTCATTCTGACGGAACGCAGTGACGGAAGAATCTGTTGCTTTTCGCGTCGGGCGCTTTAGATTCTTCGGGTCTTACCCTCAGAATGACGGGTAGTAAAGGGCTCAGAATGACGGAGAGAAAATAGCGCAGAATGACGGGGGAGAAAACGGCTCAAGATGGGGAGTCGGGGCAGAATGACGGGGAGTAGGGCGCTCTCAAATTGGTCGTACACTAATTTTTCGCAAAATCAGCGAAAACAGGACTTACATTTACAGGCATTGCAGCCAAAGGATTTTGCGTTTCAGGAGTTTGTATCTGAGCGTTATGCGCTGCTTTTACATCGTTCTTTTTATTAATTTTATTTGTAAGCCAAATGTTGAATTTTGGAATAGCAACACCGAGAACCACGCCCGAGTACACATATCCCGCAATTTGCGCCAGTCCGAGGAGTTTCACACGCTTCAATGTTTTATCAAGCCTTGCGTCCTTGGCCTTTTTCAAGAGCTCCTTGAACGGTATCGCTTTGCCATCATCTGTCACGGTTTTTATGCCTTTTTCAGTCAAATCATGCTGTAAAACCTCATCAACAGATTTTGTGTGCATGTTTTGCAGCCAGTGGAAGAATCCTTTTTTGCCCGATGTATTATCTACGTTTAACAGCGCCTTTTTGTCAGAAAGTGTCGCAACTGTTTTCGCAACAAAGCTGCCCAAAATCAGCCAGTTTACAAATCCCAAAACATCTTTGAACGTACTTTCCCGAAGTTCGTTTTTATCACGAGCCGCCAGGAATCTCGACGCAACCGTCACACCGTAAATCAGCTTGTACTGTGCGAGTGTCGGGATTTTACCCTTAAACTGAACCGCACCGGGTATTTTTTTGAAATTTTTGTCAATCGAAGCAAATGCTATAGCCAGCATGCCTGCTGCGGCCGCAACTTTTGCCGCGATGAATCCCGCAGACGGTTTTTCCTTTTTATCGATGTCAGGATTATTTTTAACACCTACAAAGCCGTCACTGCCCGTTCTTTTTTTCGTGAGCCAGCGGTTGAACGGCTGAACGCTTGCACCTATGGCACTTGAGACACCGAGAGCCAGCATCGCCGCACGCATTTTGGTGTTTTTGAGCTGTTTGATGAACGCATTGTCCGCAAAATTCGGCGCGGCCTTAAACGCGTCCATAACCTTTTCTTTAGAGAATGTTTTTCCGAGCGCAAACGCGTCTTCGAGGAAGGAGTTTATCGCAAACCCGTCAACGGTTTTGCCATTTGAGATAAGTTTAAAATTCCGCTCCGCACCAGTCGATGAAATAATCAAATTCATCATATAAGACATTTTGTCTTTTGGAATACGCTGTCCTTTGAGCTTGCTGTCTTGTGAAAGCTCACACAACGTTTCTACAAGTTTTTCACGAGTTGCCGTGTCAAGTTTTACCCAAGCTTTGCCGTCAGCCGCCTGAGAGTTCATCCCCTCCACTTTACCCAATAAATCAGCGAAATAGGCCTTTTGAAGCTTCGTTGTGTCAGATATTTTTTGATAATTTGTGTGCCAGATATCGCCTAAAATATCGATAGTTTGGTTGTTAGCGAAAACCGCATGCGAAAAAACACCAAAAGTCTTGTTAAGTTTTGCTCCCAGTGCAAAAGCGGCAGCACCGCCGATTGTACCGATTAAAACGTGGTTAACGGTACCTGAGTTTTCACGAATACCTGTCTCAACACAAGCGTCCACGCCGCGCTGTGCGTCAACAAGGGTTCTCGGCAAGGACATAAATCCGAAGTCGACAAGCGTCGCGCCGACTGCCGGGTTTGTGTTCAAATATCTGAGCCCCTGCGACACGATATCAACCGCAGAGCCGAAGGAAGGCACAGAAGCTTCATTCTTCCCGTTATTTCGGACAATATTCTGTTGTGGGTTTTGATTAACTCTGATGTTCATGTTTCGCTTTGTGTAGTACATACTTTGGTTTTAATAACCGTGAATTTTAAAAATTGCTTGTTATCGGTGTGTTTTTTACATTATTTTAATATTACTTAAAATTTGACATTTTTTCAAACCCGCAAAAGGTACTGCTTGAGGGGAATAATTTATGCCACAAGAGCGACATCGTGGATTCGGGACCATGCTCGAGAGGGTTAGAATCCGTACCGGAAACATTATGCAAAGGCGGATTACCATTTTTTACATCTTCAAAAACCTTCGTTTTTAAGAGTTTTTCGTCCAGTTTATCCGTAAACTGTTTTTGAAGCTCCATATTTTTCAATTCTTGCTCTCTGTTTTTCTCAGTTTGTTTTCGGTTCCAAATAGGGATGAACAAGCCGAGAATAAGCATGGACGCGCCGAGCGAAATCGCCTGACAAAGTGCACGAGCGTTTTTCATCTCAGGTTTAACTTCGTCAAAGGATTTCATTCCGTGATTTTTAATCCAGTTGCCGAATTTGCTTACCACGTTTGCATTTTTGTCCAAAACCTTGTGCTTGTTAATCAGGTCGTACTTGGCAGGGTTAACTTTTTCCATCATAGTCGCAGCAGCCTTCGCCACATAGTCCCCGAGGAAGTACAAACTCGCAAAACCCGCAACATCACGGAATGTAGACTCACGCACTTCGTTTCTGTCTTCGGCAGCCAGCACACGGCTTGCAAAAGTAATAGCCGCAATCCAGCGCGCCTGGTCTAAAGTAGGGAACCAGCCCTTAAATTGAAGCATTTTCAGACTCGGTTTTTTCATCATTGACAATATCGCCAGCCCCATAATAGAGCCCGCACCCAAAATCTTGTATGTCCACAGTTTCGAGTCTTTTCCCTTCTGAATTTTGTTTTCGGTGCCGAAATCCCTATAAATAGGTGCACCTTCAACGCCTGAGCGCTTTCTCGTAATCCATCTGTTAATATATTGCATAGAAGACGCAAGCGGCAGAATGACCGCAAGCCCGATTAAACTTTTGCGGTTCACAAACTTTACGGCAGCCTCTTTAAAATGCCCCATATTATCAATTACAGAGGCGTGCGAGAACTTTTTACCCATATCGACAACGTCTCGCAGCAGAGATGATAAGTTTCCGTCAAATGCCTTTTCGTCTCCGTAAAATCTAATCGTATCGGCCGACTTCACAGACTCGGCAAGCAGTTTGTACGCCTCTTTCAGCGCAGATTTTGTTTCTTTTTTTGATGACTTGTTTAAAATAACATCCGTAAGCAGTTTTTCAACATTTTCACAAGCTTTTTTGTCTTTAGAGTAAGAAACCCAGCCGCCGTCATTCGAGGAATTAAAGCCCTGAATAGAATTCAGCACCTTATTGACGTAGCCTTTAACACGTTCCTGCGGCTGCCCATTTTTAGGGAAGTACTGCGAAAGCTTTTCTATCGAATTTTGGTTAGCCCAAGAACCCGACATATTAAGCTCACGGTACTGTTTCGGCAATGTAGAGTTTTCGATTAATTTTGCAATACCATATACAAAAAAGCTCGGCAAAAGACAGTTTACAAAAAGCCCTGATGACTCTCTGCGGAACGTTTCCAGGCCTGCATGCGGGTTTGTATGGAAATCAACCGCCGCACGCGGTGCAATACAAGTCGCACCATCAATAACGGAAACACCAATCATAGGGTGCTGTTCGCACGCCTGAAGTCCCATTGTCAAAAGGTTTAATCCGTTACCGAAACTAACCTCGGAAGGCTTGTGGGGATTATTTTTTAACAAAGGGTTATTAAATTGGCTGTATTTGTTTACGTCGGCTTTTATTATCATCTTTACTCTATATAACGTACACAACTATTTTAACAAGTCTGTGATTAATATAAAATAGAACAAATTTTTTTTTGCCATGAATCAAAAAACGCGATTTCGCGCTTCCGCAGGATTTATTCAGAGTGAAATAAAAAATATAGGTGTTGTTTTTTTACTGTGCAGTATTTTTAGGGGTTTACAGGTATCGGTATTTAATTTTTTACAAATGCGCGAAGAAAAAAAGTTTAAAATTCATCTTTACAAAACTTAAATCTTATCCCTATATTCCGGCAATTAATTATTACATATATACTTATTATATATACGAGGTGTAACTATGAATTTCTTATTATTAAAATTTTTCCACAGACAGCGCCGTTTCGCTATAGCGGATTTGGTTTAAGACGAAAAAACAAGTTTTTGCTATCACGTTCTACGCTTTCAGATTCTTACCCTGAAGGGTTCAGAATGACAACAGGCTGCCCGTCATTCTGATTGAGCGGAGCGATTGAAGAATCTTTTCTTTCTCAATCTCCCCGTCATTCTGACGGATCGCAGTGACGGAAGAATCTGTTGCTTTTTACGTCGGGTGCTTTAAGATTCTTCACCCTGAAGGGTTCAGAATGACGGGGAGACAATGAGGTAAGAATCATTATTAATTTTATACTGTTGCAAATTAAGATTTATTACTTATACTTTTTCAAGTAATAATGAATAGTAAGTGCGGATACATTTATATACTTACAAACTACACCAATTCCACGTTATACATTGGTGTCACATCCAATTTAATTAAACGAATATATGAACATAAAACCAAGGTAGTTGAGGGTTTCAGCAAACGATACAATTTAACAAAGCTTGTGTATTACAAAAAAACAGATACGATAGCAGGCGCTATTGAGTACGAAAAATATCTCAAAGGAAAAATCAGGAAATATAAAGAAGGTTTGATAAACTCCCTAAATCCTGAATGGTTAGATTTGTATAATGAGATAATTTAAGTTTTACAGCTATCAAGATTCTGCACCCTACAGGGTTCAGAATGACGGGTGGATAATATGCTCAGATAAGTAGTCGTCATTCTGAGTGAGCGGAGCGATTGAAGAATCTTTTCTTTCTCAATCTCCCCGTCATTCTGAGCGAAGCGACAGCTCCTCTTCTTAGTTCGGCGTACCGAACTTTAGAAGGGAGGGTACCCCTTGCGGGTAAGAATCTTCACAGACTATTGTATAAACCCCGAAATTATGCAAAAATGACATATACACGATTGGGGATATTATAATATGTCAAAAAATATTTTGGTTGTGGACGACGATGAAGAAATCCGTGATTTGCTTGAATTCGACCTTGCCCAAAGCGGCTACAATATTGATACGGCGAAAAACGGTATTGAAGGGCTTGAAAAAGCGCTTACAAGTAACTATGATTTGATTCTGTTGGACGTAATGATGCCAAAAATGAACGGTTTTGACGTTTGTAAAAATATCCGCAAGGCTCAAAAGGCAGTACCTATACTGCTTTTGACAGCAAAGGGAACCATAAACGATAAAACCGAAGGTTTTGAATGCGGTGCCGACGACTACCTGATAAAACCTTTCGATATCCAAGAGGTTCTTTTGCGCGTACGAGCTTTGCTTCGCCGAGGGGGATCGGGGGCAGAGAGCGGCGACTCAGCCAAGTCAGGCGGCGCACAAACGTTCAAAAATGAGATTTTAAAAGCGGGTGAAATTGAAATTTTTCCGGATTCGCTTGAAACCGTCGTGAACGAAAAGCGTATAAAGCTTACCCCGACTGAATTTGAGATTCTATACTGTCTTATGCAGCATTTCAACAACTCGGTTAACCTTGCAACGCTGCTTAACGAAGTTTGGGGCTACGACAGCGATGAGGACGTGAGAATGCTTCGGGTGCATGTCGGCGGGCTTCGTCAAAAAATCGAAGAAAATTCAAAAAGTCCAAAATACCTGCACACAGTGATTAACGTCGGCTACAAACTCACACCGTTCACGGAAGAAGAGTGATGAAATTCAATTACAGACTCAAAATTATTGAACAAATTTTAATCGTCATGATTTTCGCAGTCCTGACGCCAATGGTCGTGAGCGGTGTCATCATCAACAACATAAACCAGCACTCCGTGCGCCGCGAACTTAATTACTCCGTCTCGATGATAAGCGAAGTCGTCGTCAAAAACATCGAAACCTTCTTTTACGCTGCAAAAAGCGAACTTAACACCATCGCACTCGCGATAAAATACCTTCCGCGAAACTCATACAGAAGACAGTTTCTGGAAGCACTAAGAAAAAATTCGTCTGAAATAAGCGACATAAAAATCGAAGATATATCTGTCTACAACGAAAAATTCAAAAATAATAAAGACTATTACTACGACAAAGAAGCCCGGCAGGTATTCTTAGCCCAGCCTTTGGACAGCAAAAATTGCCTGGTGGCAACAATCGACCGAAAAGTCTTTGAAAAAAAACTTTTTGAAATTTTTAAGAACGACGAGCGGCAGGTTTACCTGCTGGATGGCGAAAGAAAGCTTGTCCTGTCAAACAATCTCTCTGACAAAGAGTATAAATACGCAATGGAATCGCTGCCCGCGCATTTGGTGTCAAATAAGCCAAAAACCTTCGGTAAGGTCAAGAACCAGCCTCTGGCTTACTACAAAGTTAAAAACCCCGACCTCATCGTCATCGTAAACACGACAAACAAGGTCACCCAAGACACAATCAACATCGCCCGATACAAAATAATACTCGCAATAGTGCTTTCAGTGCTTTTTATCTTCTCTGTCGTGGGGATTTACACCTCCTACCTTTACATCAATATAAAACAGCTTTTCAAAGGTATTTTGGCAATTTCGAAAGGCAACTACAAGCGTAAAATCCGTCTTTTGACAAACGTTTTCACACCATTTGAACTAATATTTTTGGCAAACGAGTTTAACGGAATGGTTTCGGAGATTAACCTCTCTTACCGCCGTCTGACGCTAAAAAACAAGGAGTTGAAAAAACTGGACGGATTCCGTTCCAACCTCATCGACACGGTCAGCCATGAGCTGAGAACGCCTCTTACAAGCATAAAAGGCTACACGTCGCGCCTGCTTAGACAAGACATACAAATCGATAAAGAAACTGAAATAAAATCGCTCAAAGTCATACGCCGCCAAGCAGAACGACTATCACGAATGGTTGAAGACCTGCTTGTTATCCCCGACATTGAGGGTGCGCGTTTGAATATCAAAATTGACACGGTAAATCTGGAGGAAGTCGCACAAATTTCCCTGAATTCGCTCAAAGACGTTGAAAACTCAAACATAGACATTGATATACCGCAGAATTTCCCGCTGATTTACGCTGACAAAGACAGGCTGGAGCAGATTTTGATAAACCTCCTGGAAAACGCCAAAAAATACGCATACGAAGATTCAAAAATCACACTCGCCGCTTACGCAAAAGAGGGCGACGATATAGCATACATCAAGGTGGAAAATAGCGCAGATTACATCAAAAAAGAGGATTTGGATACCTTATTCGATAAATTTACAAGAATCGACGACCAAACCACCAGAACAACCCGCGGAACGGGGCTCGGGCTATTTATAGTCAAGGGACTCATTGAAGCAATGGGCGGAAAAATCAGGTTAAACTCCTCGCCCGACAACCGTTTTACTGTAAGCTTAACTTTGCCTGTTGCCAATGATTAATACTGAATTTATGAAAGCTGCCATAGAAATCGCAAAACAGGCGGGAACCGACCTTCCGATAGGCGCTGTGATTGTCAAAGACGGTAAAATTATTGCATCCGCGCACAATGAGAAAGAAAAACTCCAAAATGCCGCAAAACACGCGGAAATGATTGTGATTGAACAAGCAAGCAAAAAATCAGACAACTGGAGGCTGGAAGACTGCGATTTGTACGTCACGCTCGAGCCCTGCCCCATGTGCGCTTGGGCAATCCTTCAAAGCAGGTTTAAAAACGTGTATTTCGGCGCATACGACGGGCTTTACGGCGCGCTCGGCTCCAAAATCGACGTCAGAGATTTATTAGGTGCTAAAATAAATATTAAGGGCGGAATTCTCGAACAAGAGTGTCGAGAATTGCTCGACAGTTACTTCAAAGAATTGAGAAACGGAAAATGATTACAAAAACGAAAATGGACGAACTTGCCGCCGAATACGAAACAAAAGACTTCATAGACTCAGACCCGGTGCGATTTCCAAGCATGTACAAAACACGCGAAGACATCGAAATTGCAGGCTTTCTCTCCAGCATGTTCGCTTACGGCAATCGAAAAGCCTTCATCCCGAAACTAGAAGAATTATTTGAGATTATGGGCAAAAAACCGTTCGAATACGTTAAAAATTACGACGAAAACAGCCTAGACCTCGACAATTTCGATTACAGATTTTCAAAAGGCTGCGACATAAAAGAAATTATGCGAATCCTCAAAAAGCTTTATACAAAAGACGATTCGAGCCTCGAAGCCCTTTTTAAATACGGCTGGGAAAGTCGAAAAACAATAAAAGGCATGCTTGAAGTCGTATGCGATTATTTTTACTCAAATGTGAAGAATGAAGTAACCAAAGGCTTTTACCACCTCATACCCGACGCGCACAAATCAAGCGCGCTCAAGCGGATGAACATGTTTTTGCGCTGGATGGTTCGAGAAGGCGAAGTTGACCTTGGAGTTTGGCGTTTTGTGCCTAAATCCGAACTTATCATCCCGCTGGACACCCACGTGGCTCGACTTTCTGTCACAACAGGCATAATCACGCGCGCAAATGGCGATTTCAAAACTGCAGAGCAAATCACCCGCGTTTTAAGAGAATTTGACCCGCAAGACCCCGTAAAGTATGACTTTGCGCTATTCGGCTACGGAGTGAATAATAAGTAAGGAATACGCCCTAAACGTAAAGCAGGTCGTTTATGTGTAAATACAATGATCACTCTCAGCATATTTTCCAAGCGTCATTCTGAGAATCCATCTACACGTCATTCTGACGGAACGCAGTGACGGAAGAATCTGCTGCTTTTCCCGCTGGACACTTTTAGATTCTTCGCTCCGCTCTGAATGACGGGGAAGTGGGGTACTTTAGATTCTTACCCTCAAGGGGTACCCTCCCTTCTAAAGTTCGGTAAACCTCACTAAGAAGAAGAGCTGTCACTCTCAAGGGTTCAGAATGACGACCTGACTTTTACCGTTTACTGTCATCCTGAACTTGTTTCAGGATCTATCCGATGGTGCGAATCCCTCTTAACGTTGAAGAAAAATTCTTGCCTTTCGGCTCTGCCGGGTGAGACTTACATCGTTTACGCACCTAGTCTATTAGATCCTGAAACAAGTTCAGGATGACAGTTGAGAGCTGGGTTGAGCGGGAGATAGGTTGACAAAGGGAACGACAGAGCCTGAAAGGCGATGTCCCATGCAGTCCAAAATCCCTACCCAATCTCTCGACGTCCCTCAATCGCGCGAATAAGCGTGATTTCGTCCGCATACTCCAAATCTGAGCCAACCGGAAGCCCGAACGCAATCCGCGTAACCTTTATTCCGAACGTTCCGAGCAACTTGTTTATATAAAGACTCGTGGTCTCGCCCTCAATCGAAGGCGGCAACGCTAAAATAACCTCTTTCACCTCATCGGACGCAGCACGCGTCAGAAGCTCGCGAATTCTGACATCCTCAGCGCCAATCCCGTCCATAGGCGAAATCAAGCCTTGCAAGACGTGGTAGAGCCCGTTATATTCGTTTGTTTTTTCAATCGCAATAAGGTCTTTCGTCTCTGCAACAATACAAATCGTGGAGCGGTCACGTTTCTGTGAACGACAAATTTCACAGGGGTTTTGCTCGGACATGTTAAAACACACCTCACAGTAGTGAATAGTACGTTTTGCATCCAAAATCGAAGAAGCAAAACGTTCAACCTCGCTTTGAGGCATTTTTAGCAAGTGAAGCGCCATACGCTGCGCAGACTTAGGCCCTACAGAAGGCAGCTTCTGAAAATTTTCAATTAATTGTGCCAGAGGCTTGGTGTACATTAAAATAGTCCCGGAATGCTGATTCCGCCTGTTAGCGATTTCATTTTAGCTTCCATTTTTTCGGTAGCGGTTTTTGAAGCACTTGTAATTGCAGTAGTTATAACATCCTCAAGCATTTCAACCGTGTCATCATCAACCGATGAAGGATTTTCCGGATTTATAGCTTCTTTTGATAATTTGATAGATTTGAACTTGCCTTGACCGTCGCAAGTAACTTTCACGGCTCCGCCAGCTGATTCGCCCGTAATTTCTTGTGCGGCAAGTTCAGCCTGCGCCTCTTGCAGCTTTTTCTGCATTTGTTGCGCCTGTTTCATCATATTTCCCAAATTCATCATAAAATCTCCTCCTAAGTTCTTTTTTTTTATTATACACGAAAAAAAGAGGTCAGGGCAAAAGTGTCATCTTGCGGCTGCCGGCAACGTTATTCTGCCCCCTTCTCTCCCCCGTCATTCTGAACCCTTCAGGGTGAAGAATCTAAAAGCGCCTGGAATGAAGAGCAGCAGATTCTTCCGTCACTTCGTTCCGTCAGAATGACGGGTAGAGAATAGGTTCAGATGACGTGGGGAGAACATTCTCAGGATGACGGATGATTACCGGCATTCTGACTGATTGGAGTTACAGCATAATAAAACGGTCAATTCCGAAAAACTGACCGATTTATGTAAAGTTTATAATTTTTCTTATCTTGAAAACTCAACCAGCGCGCGTACAGAGCGGGCTGTATCACGAACAGACTCATCAGAGTGCAAGTTCATCGTATCTTCAAGAATTCTTATAACTTCTTCTTTATCCTGAAGCGCAAGAACCTCGTTAATCGCACTCATAGCAACTCTTGTCGACATATCATGGATTCCTTTGCCTTTTTCGATAAGAGCCAATTTCAACCACTCATGCTTATTTTTTCTGATAAGAGCCTGAGCAGTTCTTTCACGAACCTCGTCATACTCTGAGTTTGTACCGATTTCTTGTAAAATTCTCAAAGATTCTTCTTCGTTCTCATGGCGAGACAAAGCTTCTACTATATTTTCAATTCTCTGCATATTCATATTTCTCATCTCCTATCCCGCAAGTTCCGCTCTAAACAGCTCTTCCAGCTCATTTGCCGGGCGCTTGAGGAGGTTATTAACACCGTATGGGTTGTTATTGAATTTTTCAGAAACAAATCTTGAAAGCTCGCTCAAATCGAACGAAATTTCAGTATTTTTAGCCTGTTCCCACCAAGTCGAAACATTATCTCTTACACGACGTCCGAAAGACACGGCAGAGTTCAATCTTTCCTTGATAGAGTTGTTAAAAGCGCTGATGTTGCCTACAACCGCAGACATAAACATTTTGCCGCGCTCTTTGACAGAAGAAGTCTCCTGTGCAGAAGTTTGGAAAACATCCGCTTGGATTACGTTCCCTTTAAAGCTTATCCCGAAAGGATTCGACGCATGAGACTGCCCCTGCGCTTTAGCTTCGGTTTTATTTAATGATTTAAAAATACCAACACCTGTAGTATTTAAAGTGATTTTTGCCATATCCGATACCTATTCTTTGTGACTCAACAAACTAAACTTAACACACCCCCGTTCGGCATAAAATCAACCAAACAGTGTAATTAGAATTCATATTTTAATACTTTAGTTTAACGAATGTAACAAATTCTTAACCAAGGTGACAAAAAGAGCATTTTTCGCGTAATATTATACTTTATATAAGTGTGTGAAACATTTAATAGTGTGAATTGACTTTTGTAGGAGTGTTCAATGTATAGTCCTGAATTAATGAGATTTTTACTCAACTATAATAACCAAGAACCTAAATCCTCTAAATCCGTATATAAATTTAAAGATGGGAACAAACTTTTCGGCTTCAAAAAATTAGCCACAGTTCCGATTCAAATACGAAACAAATAGCCTGATTTTTCAGAGTTATTAATAAACCAAGTTTTATAATTCTAACCTAACTACCAATGTTAGACATGATTAGTGTGTGCTGTGTTAAGCGTTAACTTTCATGTCTTTTTTTTATGCAAAAGCAGCCACCCTGCGGGACTTCGGCGGCAAAGATTGAACAGGGGCTTGTTTAATCCCCATTTCTGCAAATTTATCCGCAAAAAGTTTTTTTACGTTTTTCAAGGCGGAATCACAACTTACGTGAAAATCAAATTTTTCATTGTTAATGACGCCTGACGCCCTAAGTCCGCCTGTTGTGTCCTGAACTCTGTCAAAACGGACTATATCCCTCTCCGTCCCGTATTTGTACAGAAATCCGCGGAAATTATCGAACATTCTCTTAATTGACCGGGAATGCATCATGTTGTTTGAAAAAAGATTGTTTGCATAGTTAGTAAGGGCACGGCTGCGGCACAGGCGAGCGCCAAAATAACACCCTGAGGCATTTACACAGTTTGCTTTCATTTTTTCACCATTAAAATACTAAGACCAATTAGTCCATGCATTATTACACAAATTTGAGGTTTTGTCACTACCTGATAAAATACAAATATTGCTGTTATAATAAAATTTATGAATACTTTTACCGACAAATTTGATAAGGCTGAATTCGCAAGAGTAAAAGCGTTTTTTGAATCAGAAAACGCAGAATTCTCAGAACAGCAGTACGCCGTTTTCCGAGCGAAAACAAGCTCTTACATAGCAGTTTTGTACAACAGCGGAAAATTCCTCATGCAAGGCGCAGACGTAACTGAAAGTTCAATAAAATTCGCAGAATTTATGGGCAAATCAGCCCCTTGCACGACAAAAAATTCTGACAGCCCGTCCATATCTGATTTTGACCACATAGGCGTGGACGAATCGGGCAAAGGCGACTTTTTCGGTCCGCTCGTCATCGCAGGTGTGCTTGCAGACAAAGAAAATTCTCAAATATTTCTAAAAGCAGGGATAAAAGACAGCAAAAAACTCACAGACACTATGATTTTAAAAATGGCGGGCATAATTAAAGCAAACTCCGTGCACTCGGTCGTTGTAATCGGAAACGAAAAGTACAACGAGCTTTACGCCAAGTTCAACAACCTCAACAAGCTTCTGGCGTGGGGACATGCCCGAGTTATTGAGAACATTCTCGAGAAAAAGCCTTGCACGCACGCACTTTCAGATAAATTCGGCAACGAAAATCTTATAAAAAACGCCCTGCTTGATAAAGGACGTGCAATAACGCTTGAACAACGCGTAAGAGGGGAAGAAGACATCGCAGTCGCTGCAGCCTCAATTTTGGCACGCGCTGAGTATGTAAATCGAATGAAAACGCTTTCAAACCGCTACGAAATCGAGCTTCCGAAAGGCGCATCGGAAAAAGTTCTTTTGACAGCAAAAAAATTCGTGCAAACCTATGACAAAGACAAGCTAAAAATGGTTTCAAAACTGCATTTTAAGACTTTCAATCAAATTTAAAACTTAACGCACTAACCTTCTCGCGATTCTAGCCAAAGTTCCCAGAAATCCGCCGCGATTTCTTACATTAGATTTATACAGCCCTCTTCTGTCGCAAAAATCAGAAATTGCGTCTTTTAAATCCTCCAGCAAAGGTTTTTTATGCTTGAGCCAAGGAACCAGATTATATCCGTCCCGCGTTTTCACCAAGACGTTCGGAATAGAAGATTCTACCCCTATTTTATTCACTATCGGACGCTCTTGAAGAATAATTTTATCACCTTTTTCAGAAAAAATTAATATATCCTCAAGCAAGGCTGTTGCTGCTGCTTGTCCCGCTTTTCTTCCGTACCTTTGCAGTTCCGCTTGAAGAATACTGTTATTTTGTATCCTTGCGCCGTTCGGAGCCTGAAACCAATTTCCACTTCGTTCAATCATATTTTTCACTTTCCCAATAATACTTATTCACATAAAAGCATGTGAACAAAAAAATTTGCTACTTAATTTTAACAAAAAAAAAGGAGCCCGAAAGCCCCTTTTATTTTTATTAAATTAAACTTAAATATCAGTTAATTTGATTTGTCCTGAATCCTCAGCCGGCTCATCAGGAGCCTCAGACGCCGCTGTCACAATGATGTCGTCGTCATCAGGGTCAACAAGTTTGTTAATCGCAACAACGCTGTCTTTGTCGCCGAGGTTCTGGATTTTTACGCCCGTTGCAGGTCTGCCCTGACGGGAAATATCCGACGCCTTGATTCGGCTCACAACGCCGTTTGCCGTTACAACCATAATTTCGTCTTTATCCTCAACAATTGTAAGCGCAATCAATCTTGACTGAATTGTTTTGAATTTCGTAGCAATAAGACCGATACCGCCTCTATTTTGAGTTCTGAATTCAGATAGCTTAGACCGTTTTCCGAAACCGTCAGTCGTCGCAACAAGCAAATCAGCGTCATAGTTGCGAGGAACGATGTCACAGCCGACAATATGATCGCCTTGGCGAAGTTTCATCGACGTTACGCCGCGTGCAGAACGCCCGAGAGGTCTGAGTTCGTTGAGCGGGAAGCGTATCGCCATACCGCACGAAGTACCGATTAAGATTTCGTCATTTTCGTTAGCAAGTTTAACCCAGTTTAAGCCGTCATTTTCCTCAAGTCCAATCGCAATAATACCGGAACGTCTGATGTTAGAGAAATTATCAAGACCTATTTTTTTGATGTAACCGCGCTGGGTAAGCATGATAAGGTTTTGGTTCGGGTCAAAACTCGACACCGGAACAACCGCAGTGATTTTTTCATCCTGCTCGATAGGCAGCACATTGACAATAGGAAGGCCTTTCGCCTGTCTTTGCCCTTCAGGGAAGTCGTAAACATTCAAGCTGTAAACAAGCCCCTTGCTTGAGAAGAACAACACTTTGTCATGCATCATCGCAGTGAAGAAGTGTCCGATATCATCATCATCTTTTGTTTTTATGCCGCTTTTTCCGCGTGTTGCACGGTTTTGGCGCTCAAACGTGTCCATCGAGATACGTTTCAAATATCCTTGACGAGTGATAAATACAGCCATAGCAACGTTTGGAGTCAAGTCCTCAATAGTCATTTCGTCCTGCTCAGGTACAATCTGCGTGCGTCTGTCGTCGCCGTATTTTTCTCTGTCCTCAAGCATTTCTTCTTTAATAATATTCAGAACTTTTTGTCTGTCCGCAAGGATAGCTTCGTATTCAGCAATTTTTTGTTTCAATTCCTCATACTCTGCCTTGATTTTGTCTTGTTCCAAACCGGTTAAACGTCTCAATTGCATTTCGAGAATTGCGTTAGCTTGATCATTATCCAACCCGAACCTGCTCATCAAGCCGTTGCGTGCTTCTTCGGTTGTTTTGGATTTTTTGATAAGTTCAATAACTTCATCCAAGCTTCCGAGCGCAATCATCAAACCAGCCAATATATGGGCTCTTTGACGTGCTTTTTTGAGGAAGAAAATCGTACGTCTGGTAACAATTTCAACCCTGTGCTCCACAAATTCGCTGAGAACTTCGTATATGTTCATCAATCGTGGCTGTTTACCAACCAGCGCAAGCATGTTAACACCAAAAGAGGTTCTTAACTGCGTATATTTAAACAAATTATTTTTAACAACTTCAGGCTTAGCGTCGCGTTTAAGCTCAATTACAATACGCATACCGTCACGGTCTGACTCGTCACGAAGGTCAGAAATACCCTCGACTTTTTTGTCACGAACAAGCTCTGCAATTTTTTCAATCAAAGCAGCCTTGTTCACCTGATACGGCAATTCTGTGATAATAATAGCAGTTCTTGCCTGTCTGCCGTTTCCGCCGGGAATCTCTTCAAACTGTGCAACTGCTTGCATTTTGACCGAGCCGCGCCCTGTCATATAGGCTTGTTTAATATCACTTAAACCGATAATGGTTGCCGCCGTAGGGAAATCAGGACCTTTAATATACTGATTAAGCTCTTCTATCGTAATGTCAGGCTTATCAATGAGCGCAATCGTGCCGTCTACAACCTCTCTAAGGTTGTGAGGCGGAATATTTGTTGCCATACCGACTGCAATCCCCGAAACACCGTTCAATAACATCATAGGGAGTCTGACAGGTAACACTGACGGCTCCTCAAGCGAACCATCGAAGTTTGGCTCAAAATCTACTGTTTCGCAGTCAATATCAGAAAGCATGGACTGCGTAATCTTGTGCATACGCGCTTCGGTGTATCTCATCGCCGCTGCTGAGTCACCATCGACCGAACCGAAGTTTCCATGACCGTCGATTGTCAAATAACGAGTAGCAAATGGCTGCGCCATACGAACCAAGGACTCGTAAACAGCTGTATCACCGTGCGGGTGGTATTTACCCAGAACTTCACCAACGATTCTGGCACTTTTTTTGAAAGGCTTGTCCGGAGTCATCCCGAGTTCGTTCATCGCGAACAAAATACGTCTGTGAACGGGCTTCAACCCGTCTCTAACATCAGGAAGCGCACGTCCTACGATAACAGACATCGCATAGTCGATGTATGAACGCTTCATCTCGTCTCTTATATTTACCGGAACGATTTTTCCGTCTTCAAACAAATTTTGTTGGCTGCCCAAAATGCATCTCCCCCTCTGAAGCCGGCTTACAAGGTCTTTCGGCTAAAACCGCCCCTTATTGCCCCCTCAGCTCCATGTCTAATAACCTTATTATATTTTAGCACAAAAAGGTCAAGAGGCAAATTACACGCGCATTTCTACACGAAAGTTAACACAGCGGCAGGTTATTGAAACAGCAAATTACCCTTCTCCGCCCTCGGCATTCTGAACCCGAAGGGTGACAGCTCTTCTTAGTGAGGTTTGCCGAACTTTAGAAGGGAGGGCACCCCTTGAGGGTGAGAATCTAAAGCACCCGGCGTGAAGAGCAACAGATTCTTCAATCGCTCCGCTCACTCAGAATGACGGGGAGATTAGGAAAGAAAGATTCTTACTCTCAGGGGGTACCAGCCAGGGGGAAGAATCTAGAATCATAATACGCTCATCGTTAAAAGCAGCAGCTTCTTCGCTCTGCTCGGAAGACAGCTCAAAAGTAGGATAGTTTTTACCAAGTCAGCGATGTACTACGAAATACCCAGCGTCGATTTCATTTGGCTGAATTGCTGCTGTAGTGACGATATTTGCTGGTCCATAATTTGGAATTTCTTTCTTTGAATCGCTTCATAGTTTGAAACAACGTCAACATTTCTCGTCAACTTTTCCTGAGTACGTTTCAACTCAGCGTCCATACTCTCTTTTCTGGTAGTAAAGAAACCGTTTTTTGAATCCAAAGACTCTTCCGTTGTTTTCTGCACATCCTGCACCAAGCCCGTAGTTCCGCTCGCAACATCTCCGATAAGAAGTCTTTTTACCGATTGCGGATCCTTCGTCAACGCCTCTTTTAACTTTTCTTTATCTATCGTAAATTTATTTGTGTTAGCATCAACAGCAGTCCCGATTGCACCTGTCGTAATCCCAATGGAGGCAAGCGTTTTGTAAGTATCGCCTTCATTGTATGAGCTTGCAGCCGATGTTCTGATGTCGGTTCTCAATGAATTCAAACGGCTTTCATACTGCATACCGCCATCTTTTGCAGTAGCAGCGTCGGACAGAGCTATGGTGTCATTAATAGCTGTCATAAGCTCCTGAATCGATGTCATAATTTTATCGGTATCCTGTCCGACAATAATATTAACAGACTTGCCTTCTTCTGTTTTGTCCTTAATGTCCAGCGTAAGTCCAGGAACACCTGAAGTTTCACTGGTAATAGTGTTTGAGTAGGACTGAACCTTAGAACCGTTAATCATAACCTCGGCGTTCTTACCGAGAGTTTGCGTATCGGAAATAATGTCACCGTCGCGAGTTAAGCCCATAACATCCGTAAAATTGGACGTGCCGCCTTCAATGTTTACGTTAAAAGCACCTTCCTGCTTGGATGTAATCACAAGTTTGTTATCAACTGTATCAAAAAACGCAGTTGCATTCGCATCAGGATTAGAATTTATAGTCCCAATAAGGTCGTTCATCGTGGTGGAGTCAGTAATTTTAATAGTTGCACTTCCGATTTTAAATTCACCTGCATTGATAAGCGGAACTTTTTCACCTTCCTCATTGTAGGTATAAAATCCTGAATCTGCGCTTGTCAAAGGCTTGGAAAGGTTCAATGCAGAAATAGGGTATGCGCTTTTTGCCCCTGTTGAGTCATTTCTTATTGCCAAAGCACTTGCAAGTGTAGACGTATCAGAGTTTGTACCGATACGCACAGTTGCACCGTTCGTAGAAGATACCTGAAACTGTCCGTCTGCTGAACAGGAAATATCTAAAAGATTTCCGCCTTCTGCATTTTTGCCTGCAGCTTCCTGCATTTTATCAGCGATGTCGCTTAATTTATCTTCCGCTTTTACATCAATCGAGTACTTTTTATCCCCGAGATAAAAACTCATCGTTCCTTCTTTGACCGAACCGCTCGCCAGCGCCGCAACATCAGTGTTCATATCGATAGGAGACGCAACCGACTTGTTGCTTGTAACCTTGGTCGATGTTGCCATTTGCAAAACCTGAATAGAGAGTGTTTGACGCGGTGTAGAGTTTGTAATCTGCGCCCCGACAAGCTTGTCATTAGAAGACGTTACAGTATTTGCCGCAAAAACGTCTTTTGCCGCACCGTACTTAGAATCCGTAAATTTTTGAGTAGCTGTAAGCAGCGTCGAATAAGCTGTTTTCACCTTGCTTAAAACACTCTGCTGCGCCTGCAAGTTTTTTATCTGCGTGTTTAAAGGGACAATGAGATCTTCTTGCTTTACCTTAACAAGAGCTTCAACCCATCCATTTGTATCCAAACCGGAACCTAATCCGCTAAAAGTAATCGACATGCTTATCTCCTCTGATATAAATATAACGGAGTTTTAAAAAACATGTATCCTATATTTGCTGTAAAGATTTCAAGGTTCCCGTCTTGCCGAACATGCCGGGAAGGCTAAACCTCTTCGTATAAGCTAGGCGCTTCCTGCACGGAAACGTTCCCTGTCGGGATAACAAGAACTCTTACGGCAACCGTCTTGTTGTACTGCTCAATTTTTATAACATCCCCGACTTTGAGCTGTTTTGCAGGCTTTGCGAGCGTGTCGTTTACATAAATGCGCCCCTGCTCCGCGACGTCATTGGCAACAGTGCGTCTTTTTATCAAACGGGATACTTTCAAAAATTTATCTAATCTCATAATTATATCTTATCGCCTGAAAAGGATTGCGCAAGTCTCGCTTCAACCTCTTTTGCGACGTGGAAGTCTTTCGTACCTGTTTGTTTTTCTCTGTATTTGAACATAAGCTTCGGCATAACATACCCGAGAGCCGCACAACATACACCTATGTTTGTAAGAATAGCGCCGATTTTATAGTTTCTTGCTTTTTTCATGTATTTGTCGATATTCACGCCCTGATTGAACACCGGCTTCATGAAATCATCAAGCTTCTTAGTCAAATCCTTAAGGTCTTCAACGTTAATATAACTTCCTGCGTCAATCTTGTCACTCTTTTTCATTAATTTAATAATTCCTGATTTTTTAGCCCCCTGAACGATTATAGACTTCGGATTTTCTATGATGTAGTCCAAAATCTCTTTGTTTGTTTTCAGTTTATTGAACGCTTCAAGGTCGGCGGTGATTTTATTTTCTTTAACTGCTTTTTTCAACTCATCAGAGTTAAGAAATCTCAAATTCATATCCACAGGCGCAGAGCAGAATGATTTCGCGAGTTTCTCAATTCCGTTTTGTATCCAACTGCCGGCAAGATACATGAAAAACAGCAGAGAGCCCTCTTTGATAGCATACTCTGTAAATTCAGACTTCGTTCTGGATTTTGTTAATCTCTCAGTCGTAATCCCCGCGTCAACGAGCATTAGGTTCTTCACAGGGTCGAACATAAACGACTGCAAGCCTTTAAACGCAACATTTTTGTCCTGTTTTTTTGCAGAACCTTTGAATGCCGAGTGAAAATCGTCAAAAACTTTTTCTTCCTGCGTTTTTTGCGCAAGGAACTGTTCGTTGGCTTTTTTCTGCATATACTGCTTTGTCACGGCTTTTTCTGTCGATTTATGCTTGTATTTTGTCAAAGCAAAATATGACGCAAACGTAAGCCCCGTCGCCAGAATAAATTTCGAGTAAAAAAGTTTTTTAAACGCAGGGTATTTTGAAGCAGCTTTTTCAATATCCTCCAAAAGCGCTTTCGAATTTGCGTCCGAGTTGCTCATGACCTTTCTTGCAAACTCAATGTGTTCTTTTGAGTTTACAACCCTAACATCCACGTCAGGATTAAATCCCTTTAACTTGTAAAGAGTCTTGTCCGCAAGTGCCTTAAATCCGGGAAGCCCAAAAAGCCAAATAGCCTGCGTTCCAAACTCGTCTATGAATCTGTCTTTGCCTTCTAAATTACCGCCTGCTTCATACGAAAAATAAGTAATCCCAGTGCTGTTGATAGTGTCTTTAATCGCCAGCGGGATAAGCGATGAGGGGTTGCCTAGTGCGGATATTGCTATATTTGATATTGAATTGAGCTGCATTTTGATTTTAAAACCTTTCTATTACCTAAATCACAAGCCCCAAGCAAGATTCATCAATCTTGTAATTGGTGCCTTTGCCTTTCTGAATGAAACAAGACGGCCTTGGCGCCCGCCAGCTTCCTCAGATACCAAACGTCGTCGCAGCAAGGCTTGCGCGACTGATGTGATATTCTTTAGGCTAATAGTATTTAACATGTTAATTTTTTACTCCGAGTATGTTCTTATAATGTTCCTGAAGATTAATTCGTGCCTGTTTTTCAGGAAATATTTGCAATTTGTAACAAAAAAGCTTTCCGTTTTGGAAAGCTCGAATTTAAAACAACGTTAATTTAACACATATTTTAAATGCGAACCTCCGAAATATACATTCTGCGTCGTTGAATAAGCTTCATCAAAAGTATTTTCCTTTTTTCCTACATACTTAGTATAACAATTAAAATGGTTCTGTCAAGCGCCCTTCGGAAACAATTTTTAAGAAATATTACGAAATAAGGCAATTTTTGAAAATAAAATGTTTTTACATGAATACGAGAGATATTTAGAGGATTTACTATGAACGTAACTCGAGGCGGATACGATACGCCGACAGAAGCTGTTAAGGTTACCCCACAAAAAGAGGGCAGCGGCTCAACGTCGACAAAAAAGAAATCATCAACCAGTGTATTTACCGAAAATAAAACAAAAACCACGGCAAAAACGACCGTTGAGACAAGCAGCTCCGGTGGCTGTGATATTTGGGGCAAACTCGGCAGCGGACTAAAAAGTATTTTCTGCGGAGTAGGAAATCTCTTATCAGGCACACTAAACTTGGGCGGAAAAGTTCTGCAAGCAGGCGGAGGCATCCTCGGCTCATTAGGTATGGCTATACCTAATGTCGGCTTCGGATTCGGAATGGGAATGCCTATGATGGGCATGGGTATGGGCTTTGGAATGCCGATGGCACTCGGCGCAATGCTCCCTCCTATCGGATTTCCATTTGGAAACGGCGGTTTAGGCATGTATCCGGGCATTTTAGGGGGCTTTGGCGGCGGCTGCAAACCGGGCGGTTTCCCGACTTATGTCGCAAGAGGCATAGCGCCGGGCTATGGCAAAATAGGCGGAAATTGCGGCGGCTGGGGCTCAGGGTGCGCAAGCTTAAACCCTCTCGGCCACTATTGGGGACACGGCGGAAAATCAAACGTATTCGGCTTTGACAGGGGCGCTTTCGGCTCTATGTGCTAATCCATATATTTGCCGTTAAATAAATCCAAAATCATTTTAGCTTGGTCAGAATACTCTTTTGGCTGTACTTTCATTGCGTCATCACGCTCAGAGAGCTGCTTTTCGTAGTATCCGGAGTCTTCCTCATCCGAAGATTCGTCATTAGGCGCGGAATCTTCCTGCTCAATAGGCTCAGGTGCAGAAACTGCAGGTGCAGGGCTCACATCAGCTTTTTTTTTTGGAATGCCTGATTTTATTTCATCGGCTTCAGCTTCGGTTATCAATCTTATTTCAATCGGCATGTCGGCATTGCCGAACATTGCTTCAATTGCGGTCTTTAGCGGGGTCATCCGTCCGCTGTCCTTGGACTGCGTGACAAAAACATCTTTTGTAAATCCAATCACAACCTTATCCCTGGAAATCAAGACAGGAGTCGACAAATTGGAGAAAAACATCTTGCTCGGAAGACTTGAAAAATTCGAAAGCAGCGCACTCCAAAGCTCTATGCCGTTTTCAGACGTGCTTTCCGGCACAGTTTCAGATGATTGCACAACAGCAGGTTCTGCAGCAGGCAAATGTTCTTCGTCAACTGTATTTTCTTCTTGGGCAGGCGCTGACGGCACCTCTACTTCTTTTTCGTCAACAATCTTTTCTGAAACCGTCTCAACTTCAGCCAAAACTTCCTCTTTTTTCACAGAAGGTGGAGGAGGAACCGGGGCAGGAGTTGGAGCAGGCTCCGCAGAGGCCTGTGGAATCGGCGCAATTACAGGTTCCGGAGCCTGCACAGGTTTCACAACAGGAGCAGGGCGGACAGGTGCCGAAACACGCGGGGTTGAAAGCTGAATGCCTCCGCTAACAGCCTTTTCAAGCTCTTCGATACGCGAAACCAAGTCTGAAAAACCGACGGTCGAAAGTTTATTCGAAAGTTCGATTATTCCAACCTCAAGCCATAAGTAGCGGTCGTTTACGCTTTTAATTTCTCGCAAATACGTCGCCAGTCTGTCGATTGCGTAGTTTATCGCAGAAGTATCTATTTTTTCCGACTGAGCCGCAACTTTTTCAACGTAATCAACGCTCAACTGAGTGAGGGAAAGCACTGTTTCACTGTCTGTACAGGTTTTCACAATCAACAGATTTCTGAAATACTCAATTAGGTTAGAAATTATCTGCAAAGGCTCGTTGCCTTTAGCGTAAATTTTATTTATCTCCAAAACAGCCTCCTGAGGGCTATTCGATAGGATTTTTTCTGTCAGGTCATGCAAAACATTAACAGAAATTTTTCCGAGAAGATTTTCCACATCAGCAACATCAATCTGCTTTTTCACATCAAGAATGCTCAACTGGTCTAAAAGAGCCAGCGCATCGCGCATTCCGCCTTGCGCAGATTTCGCAATCGCAGAGATAGCGTCTTGTGAGATGTTAATTTTTTCCTCTTTTGAAATAAATTCAAGCCGTTTTACGATGTCATCGACCGTAATTCTTCTGAAATCAAAACGCTGACAGCGGCTCACGATAGTCTCAAGCACCTTGTGCGCCTCGGTTGTCGCAAGAATGAACACGACGTTTTCAGGCGGCTCCTCCAGCGTCTTCAAAAGAGCGTTAAACGCAGTGGTAGAAAGCATATGAACTTCATCAATTATATAAATTTTAAATTTTCCGTGAATCGGCACATACTGAATTTTTTCCAGTATATTTTGAGCGTCCTCCACCGAACGGTTGCTTGCGGCGTCGATTTCCACCACATCAACAGGAGTAGAGTTCGTAATATCAACACAACTCGGGCATTTTCCGCAAGGCTCTGTCGTCGGCCCATCAACGCAGTTAAGTGATTTTGCCAAAATACGTGCAGAGGAGGTTTTTCCCGTTCCTCGGGGGCCGCAAAGCAAGTAAGCATGTGCCACTTTGTTCAACTTTATTGCATTAGAGAGCGCCGTAGTGATGTTTTCCTGACCGATGAGGTCATGAAAAGTCTGCGGTCGATATTTTCTGTATAAAGGTATGTATGTCTCGCTCAATTTTTTGCCCTATTTCCAAACTGCTACTATAATTATATATGAAAAAAGCCAAACAGGGAAAAATATGAACATAATTGAAGAAATAACACAAAACTCACCCAAGCCCTTAAAAAAAGGTGACACAATAGGATTTCTGACTGTGTCGGGACCGATATACGAACAAGAGCGGGTGGAGAGGGCTCGCAAATATTTTGAAGACGCGGGCTACAAAGTCGTTATTTCAGACACGACATACACGCAGAAGGATTTTTTGAGCGCAGACGACGAAACACGGGCAAAAGAGATTCACAAATTCTTTACCGACGCGAATATCGACGCAATCCTTTGCACCAGAGGCGGTTACGGCGCAACACGACTGCTTGATAAAATCGATTACGACCTGATTCGAAAGAACCCGAAAATTTTCGGCGGGTTCTCCGACGCAACAGCCTTTTTACTCGCTTTTTACAAGCATTCCGGGCTTTTAACATACCACTCGCCCATGCCAAACCCGGATTTCGGAGGAGAGACTGTTTCAGAATACACTGCAAAGTCAATGTTCAAAGCTTTTAACGGCAAATTTAAAGACGTCAAATTGGACGGAAAGATTTATTACGAAGGCACCGCTAAGGGAATCTTATGGGGCGGCAACCTCACGACTATAGCGTCTATGGTGGGTTTTGACTTTGTGCCCGAAGAAAATTTCATATTTTTCATCGAAGACGTAAACGAGCCGGCATACAAAATTGACCGCTACTTTACCCAGCTTGCTTTTGACAAAAACTTCCGCAAAAACATCAAAGGGCTTGCTGTCGGTGAATTTACAGGGCTGGATGAGTCCGTATTTGCCGATAATATTTTCACGGAAATCGGCAAAAAATACAATATTCCTGTAATTTCAGGTCTTAAAATCGGGCATGTAAAAGAAAAACTCACATTGCCTGTCGGGGGAAAATGCAGCCTGAACACTGCTGAAAAAGCCTTAAAATTCTAACCCGAAAGCGAGAAGATGTCGTAAATTTCCTGGTCAGAAAGCTCTGTGATGATTCTTTCGCCCTCGAAAACCGCCAAATCAGCAAGTTCTTTTTTCGCCTTAATCATCTCGTCGATTTTTTCCTCAAAGGTCGAAAGCGTGATAAGTCTGTGCACCATAACATTTTTTTCCTGCCCGATACGGTAGGTTCTGTCTGTCGCCTGGTCTTCAACCGCAGGGTTCCACCAAAGGTCATAGTGGATAACGTTCGTAGCCTTCGTAAGGTTCAAACCGGTTCCGCCTGCCTTTAGAGACAAAATCATCGTCTTTTGTTCGTCATTATTTTGGAATTCTTCGAGCATATCTTCACGCTGGTTACGATTCAACGACCCATGGAAAAACAGCGGCTCGTAGCCCATTTCATCATTTATAATATTGGTCAGCAAATGCCCCATTTCTTTGTACTGAGTGAAAACAAGGGTTTTCTCGTTATTTTCGTGAATATTGCGCATAAGAGACATGAATTTTTCTGTCTTGCCCGACATTTCCTTAGTCAAATCCCCTGCCCTCAAGTACTGGTAAGGGTGGTTGCAAACCTGTTTCAGCGCTGTAATAAGCTTAAATATAAGTCCGCGCCTGTTAATTCCCGATACCTGAGAAATCTTGCCCATAATATCTTGAAGAACCTTTTCATACAATGCTGCCTGCTGTTTTGCGAGATAGCAATATTCGTCGATAACCATTTTTTCAGGCAAATCAGCGATAACCGACTTGTCGGTTTTTAAGCGGCGCAATACAAACGGGGAAACCGAAAGACGGAGTTTTTCCGCACGTTTAAGCTCTTTAAAGCGCTCGATAGGAATAGCGTAACTCTTCTGGAAGTCTCTCAATGAGCCCAAATAGCCTTTATTGATAAAATCAAATATACTCCAAAGCTCATTCAGACGGTTCTCTACAGGTGTACCTGTCATAGCAATTCTGATAGGCGATTTCAGCGATTTTACAGCTTGAGTCTGGGATGTGTCAGGGTTTTTGATGTTTTGAGCCTCGTCCACAATCAAAGCGCCCCAATTTTGCTTTTTCATCTTCTCGATATCGATACGCAAAATCGCATACGTCGTAATTACAATGTCAGCCTTGGTATCAAGCTCTCGCTCCAGCCCGTGATACACAGAAGACGTCAAAGTCGGCGCAAACATTTTAAGCTCCTTGACCCAGTTTCCGACAAGAGTCGTCGGACACACAACAAGAACAGGGTTTTTCAGCTTTTTCTCATCCTTAAGCTTAACAATCAAACTTATAACCTGAATAGTCTTACCGAGCCCCATATCATCAGCCATGCAGCAGCCAAAACCCTTTTGCGTATTTGTATACAGCCATTTAAAGCCATTTTCCTGATAAGGTCTCAATACGCCCGTCAAATGGTCGGAAATCTCAATATCCTCGGTTTTTGTCATATCTTTAATGATTTCGGCAAAAGCCTGATCATAATCGAATTCAAACTCATCCAAACTGCCTGATAAAGAAGCATGAAGAAGGTCTAGCTTCGTCAAGTCTTTAACATCAGGGTTTTTCACCTTTTTAAGCAGCTTTTGCGTTTCAGACGGGTCAATCAAAACGTACTGATTTTTGTATTTAATCAATCCCTCAGCATTCTGCACAAGTGCCTCAAACTCTTCAGCAGTTAGGCTTTCATCTCCGATAGCTACAGAGTATGAAAATTCTAAAATCTCGTCCAGCACAAGCGTGTCTTGATGATTAGACTTCAGCATTTCGTGGAACTCAGTACCACGATTGGCTTTAATCCTTGCATTTATGGAAGCACGCGGAACAACAATATTATCAAGCCCTTCCGGCAGCACAACTTCAATATGCGCCTTATTTAGGTAATAAATTGTCTGCGTCATGATTTTGTAAACTTCATTTAGGTGCATATGAAGCGCGTAATTGTTGTCTTCTTCAAATATATCCTCAATTTCAGGCATATATCGGTGAACGTAGCGAAGCTGTTTCTCAACAATTTTGGAAGTAGTATCCAAATCCATACCAAAAATAGGTTTTTGCTCCATCAGGTCGTCTAACCGAGCGACTTCGTCGGTATTTTTGTTTTTAATTTTAACTTTTAATTCAAAATCGTCATCGCCGACTTTCCTGATTTCAATAAACGGCAAAACGTCATATTTTCCGATATAAAGCTCATCAAGCCACTGAGCAATGGTTTCCGCCAAGTCCAAAGAACGGAGGTAACGCTTATGCTCAAAATCTTTTACAAAATAAACAGCAGATTTTGCATCTTTAAATCGAACATTCTTGATTGAAAGAAACTTGTAAATAACATAGTTTACATAATTCGAGATAATCCGCTCCCATTTATTTGGCAGTCCGATTTCGTCGATAAAACAATCTCCGGGAGCTTCTTTTTTAACATTTTCAAGCACTTTCATCGTTTCTTTGTTTTTGATGAAAAGTTCCCATTCGATTTTAAAAGTATTGGCATTCTCCTTAACTGACGGGATAAAGTAGAGTTTTTCCACCAGTTTTAAAAGGATTTGCGTCAACTTGTTTATAAAATTAAAGCTCTCAGTTCCCGCATCAAAATCCAAAATCCCCTCAAGCTGAGTAAAATAATCCCAAATCATATCCAGAGGAATTATGTAACCGCAAGTCTGTTTTCCGTTAATTTTAATAAACTCAGAACTGAACCTGTACAGCGAGCCTTTATTTTTGGCATAAAAATCAAAATTGTTGGTCGGTGTTACAAAAACTTTTATGTCATTTTTGACAAAAATAAAGTAGAAATCAGTGTTGCGAAAAGGTGTATTCGGTGCAGCAAAAAGATCTTGAAATTCGTCCTCAAACAACTGATAAATAGTTGAAAGCTGAAGTCGAAAATCTTTATTTTCCTGCCCTACAGGGTTTTCACTCAGGTTCAAAAACAAATCATCTACATCATTTTTCTTGAGCGAAATCTGATTTTTAACCTTCAAATTTTCTGTTTCTTCCGCATGTTCCATTTTTACATTATAGCGCAAAAATCTTGATGTGAACAAAAGCGCTGCTTAACATCTAAAAGCTTCAGACACAAAAAGCGGAAAGATTCTTACCCTCAGGGGGCACCCTCCCTTCTAAGGTTCGGCACGCCCAACTAAGAAGAGGAGCTGTCAATCGCTCCGCTTACTCAGAATGACGTGCAAATGTGAGGAAAAGTTATTTTTCCGTTTCAATAATGCAATTATTTTGATAGTATTGCCCGATAATGTTGCCCATTACGATAAAAATGTAAAAACACAGGAACGGCAGTATCAAAAATCCGATTTTCATACTAAACACAAACCAGCTGACCAAAGTTGTAACAACAAATACGCCAACAAGCATTAAGAGCATTAAAACATATTCGCCGAAAGATTTTAACGCGATTTGGCGTGCTCTCACAAAATCAAGCGCTCTTATAAATCTGTAGTTTTCACAAAAAGACATCAACAGAGCAGGCGACATCACGCAGACATAAACCGTTATAAAAACAGACAAAAGCCCCAGTGACAATGCCAAGAACGGTGAAACAAGCATTGAAAGAATAAAAAGCATATACGTTGCAGCCGACAAGAGTGAAATCGCAGCTATAATCACAAACAAAGCAATAAAGAATTTAAAACCACGCTTGAACAGACAGCCTACAACATCATCCCAGTCAGGCATTACATCTTCTTCGCCCTTCATATAGCGTCCGAGCGTTGTAATAATATACCCGAACGAGGCGGAGTGCATCCAGATAGAAATCGCAAGCAAAATCAAAGCACCGAAGTATACTACGGCAATAATCAGCAATGATTCTACAGCCCCTTTGGACAGCATGGCAAGATTGAACGCGGGAATACTGTCAGATTGAACAAAATCCATTGCAAACTGGATAATTTTGATAAAGAAAAACAAAATTGAACCAATCAGAATTTTTGCAAACCAGTTTTTTTCTTTGAACACAAAAGTGAATGCATTAACAAGATTCAAGGACATTTAAGTACCTCCATATTAGATTATTAACTTTTTACCATTAGATTTTTGCGAGCAGATTGACCATTTCAATAGCGCCTTTTGCAGCGTCAGCACCCTTGTTGCCCGATTTTGTACCGGCACGCTCAATAGCCTGCTCGATATTGTCAGTTGTGAGCACGCCGAACATTACAGGAACTCCTGTTTGAAGCGAAACATGCGCAATACCTTTTGAGAGCTCTGCGGAAACGTAATCAAAGTGAGGGGTTGAGCCTTTGATAATCGCCCCCAGAGCGATAACAGCGTCATATTTTTTCGAAGACGCAGCTTTTTGAGTAACCAAAGGGATTTCAAATGCACCCGGCGTCCAAATAACGTCAATATTGCCTTCGTCGACGCCATGTCTTACGAGTTCGTCAATCGCGCCCGCCAATAGCTTTGACCCGATAAACTCATTAAAACGAGCGATTACGATACAATATTTTTCATTGTTTGAAACTAAATTACCTTGAATTACATTTGCCATTTTTATTTCCCTATTAAACTCTTTATATATAGAGTTTAGCACTAATCGACAGTTAATATTACAACTTTTTATAAATATTTACAATACATAAATTGATGATGTTATAATAATACCCATGAGAGTGTTGTTTGTAACAGATTTAATCCCGATTGAGGAAAAAGAAAACTGCGCCAAAGCCCTTATCCCTATTATAAAAGAGCTTTCGGCAGAAAATCTTGTCGAAATAATAAGACCAAACTTTTTGCTGAATTCTCTTATAAGAGGAAAAAGCATACTGCCAAACGGCAGATATAATTGCTTCGGGCTGAATATTTTGAACCTCAACTTTTCATTCCCTTTCCTTAGTATGCCTTCTGATATCAATATCGAAGAATACGACGAAATTATCGCGCACATGCCAAGCGGAATCCTCTTTGCAGAAAGACTTCTGATGAATTTTAAAGGCGAAAAATCCAACCTGCCGAAAATCACCTATGCTGTTCATCATTCCGACATTCACGTAATGACAGCGCCTTTGTACCTGCCATTTCGCGGCAAAATGAAGACGGCATACAAAAATTGTGACAAAATCATCTGCCGCGCACCGCATTTAAAAGAGAAAATTAAAAAGCTTTTACCCGAAACTTTTTCAAAGATAGAGCTTCAAATTTCTAAAATTCCACCTAAGCGCGTGATTTCGGATGAAGAAATGTTTGCCAAAATCAAAACATACAGCGGGCTAAAGTTCATCACCACGGCAAACCTTATAAAACGTAAAAATATCGCCCTCGCGCTGAAAGCATTTTCACACTTCAAAGAACACGATTTTACATTCGAAATTATCGGGGACGGAAAAGAGCTTTCTGCGCTCAAAAGGCTCACAAAATCCCTAAAACTTGAAGACAAAGTTAAATTTTCGGGAAAGCTATCGCAAGAAGAAGTTTACACCCGTCTCAAAGACTCAAACGTATTTATTCTTCCAAGTGTTAACGAAACTCTCGGCGTCGCGTATCTTGAGGCAATCGCAAGCGGCTGTCTTGTGGTAGGAACAAAAAACACGGGCGTTGACGGAATAATTCAAGACAACATCAACGGATTTCTATGCGACCCGGACGAAAAAAGCCTCGTAAAAACCCTAAAAAAGGTTTTCACACTGACGGAAGAGGATTTTAGAAACATCCTGACTAACCGCTCTCTGATTGAGTTATCATAATTTACATTTATCTGTCATCGCTTACAACACACTACCCCGTCATTCTGAGGGTAAGACCCGAAGAATCTAAAAGTATCCAATACTGAAGGTAAAAGATTCTTCAATCGCTTCGCTCAATCAGAATGACGAGAGCTAGATATCATTCTTAACGCCACACTACCCCGTCATTCTGAACCCGAAGGGTGAAGAATCTTTTTTACATCAAACTTTTCAGATTCTTCGTCTTCGCCTCAGAATGACGGGGAGATACCTCCGAATGAGGCAGAGCCCATTATCTGCCGATACAGCTGTCTAAGTATTTAAGCGTACTCATTTTATTTTCATAAAGATATTTCAAAAAGTTCAGATGCGCTTTGCTGGTTGAGGAAAGGAAGAGATTAATTTCGAATCCGTCCGAGCAAAACGGCTCATAGTCGTATACAACGTAACTGTTATATTTACTTTTCCACTCTTTTCGGTCTACGCGGCAGTTGATTTCATCAGCCAAATCTTCCAGCCACGAAACCATATCTTTATTCACGTCCTTCATTTCAACTTGCTTTCGGCTATTCAGTTCTTCTTGGTATTTTTCTGTCAACATAGCAAATCTCCAATGTCTACTACCCTAAAACCGTGGTTTTCGAAGATACACATTTTTCAAGTCGTATCCAATTTTAGTTTAATTGTATTTATAAGCTAAAAAAATACCGAAAAGTACAACAACCATATACTACAAAAGAGCTATTTGAAAAAAGAGAAGAATAAGAAAAAGAACAAGAATAAAATTTTAAGTTTTAAGATAAAAGCACTCCATCATTCTGAGTCCTTTAGTCGACAGCTCTTCTTAGTGAAGTACCGAACTTTAGAAGGGAGGGGGATAAAAACCTGAAAAACAAACACCAAACTGTCATCCTGAATTTATTTCAGGATCTTTACAGCTTTAAGGGTAGTTTTAAACCAAAGAATATTACTCACAAACCAATAAAAGTTTTCACATTGGAAAGATGCTGAAACAAGTTCAGCATGACGGGGAGATAATATTTTTTTCTTTTTGGGCTCGTATTTCAAAGCCGCATGTCACCCTGAACACCAAACTGTCATCCTGAATTTATTTGACAAAGGGAACGACAGAGCCTGAAAGGCTATGTCTGTGACCCTGTCTCTCGAGGCAAAGCCGAAGGGTCAGGATCTTTCCCCCTAGGAGCCTGTTTTCAAATTGATAAAAATATCAAATCCCCTAATTATCAAGCGAATTAATTCCAACCTCAACAAACTCGCCATAATTAGCTTTTAGCGAATTAACAAGATCATTGGTCGCTTGAACCCAGAAACCCGACGACGCAAGGATTTTTTCACCCGCCTGATTGTCCAGCTTGAACATAATAGGGTCAGAACCCTTGTGCTGGAGCATTACATCCTTCATTCCCACAAGTGTTTCAAACGGAATATCTTTTTTCACGTTTAGCGTAACAACATTCGAATTTTCAACAGGTTTTACACTATCCACAACAATACTAATCTGGTCTTCGTCCTTGCGCTGCAATTTTCCAGAGAAAATAACTTTCTGCTCGTTATCAACATAAGAATTGAACTCCAAAAGAGTCTTGTAGAACACAACAAACTCGATTTTTCCTGTCAAATCTTCTATAATACCTGCTTTGAGAAATTTTGTCGGGTCTTTTTTGAACGGCACCTGACGCACCTGCGACAAAAGCCCGCAAATCGTAATCAACTTGTCGTTCGGCATTTCGCCAAGCTCTGCTATATTGTGCGTCGTCAAAAACGGTAAACTGTTTCGAATAGAGGACAACGGGTGACTCGTGACATAAAATCCGAGGTACTCTTTTTCAAACTGCTGAATTTCTTTATCCGTAAATTCGCTATCATCACCCTGCAGCGTATAAGAGCCCTGCCCAAAACCGCTATCTGAACCCAAAGCTGCAAACAAGCTTGCTTGTCCGAGCGCCTTTGATTCGCTTTCACGCTGCGCCTGAGCAACAATACTGTCAAGGTTGTACATAAGCTGTTTTCGGCTTGTTTCTATGTTTGAAAACGCGCCTGCCTTGATTAAACTTTCTAAAGTTCGTTTGTTGAGGCATTTTATGTCAACTCTGGAGCAGAAATCATAAAGCGAAGTAAACTCACCATTTGTTTCGCGCTCTATACGAATATTTTCAATTACAGCCTCACCAACGTTTTTGATAGACGCAAGCCCGAAGCGGATATTCTCACCATCAGGCGCAAAATCGGCAAAAGACTTGTTAATATCAGGCGCCAGCACCTTTGCACCGTGCTTTTGGCACTCGGCAATATACATCTGAGTCTTGTCTTGGTCGTTCTTTACACTCGAAAGAAGCGCTGACATGTATTCCACAAAATAGTGGGCTTTCAAATAAGCCGTTTGGTAAGAAATAAACGCATACGCCGCTGAGTGAGACCTGTTAAAGCAGTATGCCGCAAATTTTTCAATTTGTTCGAACAATTCTGTTGCATCTTTAGCAGCCATACCGTTTTTCGCGGAACCTTCGATAAATTTCTCTTTCTGCTTCGCCATTTCATCGAATTTCTTTTTCCCCATCATTCGACGAACCATATCCGCTTGTCCAAGCGAATATCCTGCCAAAACTTGGAAAATCTGCATAATCTGTTCTTGATATACGATTGTCCCGTATGTATCTTTCAAAATCGGAGTTAAAAGCTCATGAGCGTATGTTACAGCCTGACGCCCGTGTTTTCTCTCGACAAAATCATCCACCATTCCCGACTCTAAAGGCCCCGGGCGGAAGAGTGCAACCAGCGCACCCATATCTTCAAACACGTTCGGTTTGAGACGGCGGACAAGGTTCTTCATGCCCGAAGATTCAAGCTGGAAAACACCGTCTGTATCTCCTCGAGACAGAAGTTCATATGTTTGTTCGTCGTTCAGCGATACTTTATTTATCTCAAGCTCAATCCCATGGCGTTTTTTGATTAACTTTAAGGTATGGTTAATCATTGTGAGGTTTCGCAGCCCCAAAAAGTCCATTTTCAACAAACCCAAAGTCTCAAGATCAGACATCGGGTATTGTGTTATGACAATTCCTTCCTTTGAAGGCTGGACGGGAACAATCTCATTCAGCGGCGCGTAGGAGATGATAACCCCCGCTGCGTGCATACCAAAGTTTACTTTCACGCCCTCAAGCTGTTTTGCCATGTCGACAATTTCTTTAACCTTAGGGTCAGACTCATACAAAGCCGTCAATTCCATCCCCGGCTGCAATGCGTCATCAATATAGACTTTAGGGCCTGTAGGAATAAGCTGCGACCACTTGTTTGCGTCCGCAAACGGAATATTATAAACCCGCGCAACACCTTTTAATGCAGCTTTTGCCGCAAGCGTACCGAAAGTAATAATCTGACAGACTTTGTCCGTGCCGTACTTTTGCGCGACATAATCTATGACTTCGCCGCGACGCTCAATACAAAAATCGATATCGACGTCGGGCATTGTGTATCTTTCAGGATTCAAGAAACGCTCAAACAACAGATTGTGCTCAATCGGATCCAAATCCGTGATTCCAAGAGAATATGCAACCAAACTGCCTGCCGCAGAACCTCTTCCGGGCCCGACAGGAATGTCGTTGTCTTTCGCAAACTTGATAAAATCCCACGTAATCAGGAAGTACGCCGAAAACCCCATTTGCTCAATGATTTGAAGCTCATACTTATAACGCGTCTCAATTTCAGGCGTTATTTCGCCGTAAAGACGTTTTAATCCCTCTATTACCTGATAATGCAGGTAAGAATCCACCGTGTGCCCCGCCGGAACATCAAAACTAGGAAGCGGCGCACGATCTTTGTCCAGCATAAAGTGGCATTTGTCAGCAATATCAACGGTATTTTGAATAGCTTTTTCAAACTCGTCAGCCTCAAGCCATTTAAACGCGTCCCTAAGCTCTGACGGAGTTTTGACGTAAAATTCATTGTTGGAAAATCTGAACCGCGACTCATCATCTTTCATTGCATTCGTTTGCAGGCACAAAAGCGTGTCATGCCAGTTAGCATCCTCTTTTTTGAGGTAGTGGCTGTCGTTTGTGATAACAAGCTTTACATCAAGCTCCCTTGCAATACGGATAAGGTCAGGATTTGAGCGTTTCTGCACATCCAGACCGTGGTCTTGAATTTCTATATAATAATCATCTTTAAAAAGCGCTTTGTAGTATTCTGCACGCCTTTTCGCTTCAGCCTTGTCGCCCTTTAGGATAAATTTTGCAACTTCACCCTGAACGCAAGCAGAAAGACAGATTAAATCTTCAGAATACTCCTCAATCAATTTGTGATTTATACGCGGTTTGTAATAGAATCCCTCAACTGCAGCGATAGAAGCAAGTTTTACAAGATTTTCGTAGCCTTTTTTTGATTTTGCAAGCAAAACAAGGTGATAAAGCTCATTCTGTCCTGACTTTTTCTCGTGAATATCACCGTCATAAACGTAAAACTCGCAGCCGACAATAGGCTTCACTCCTGCTTCCTTAGCGGTTTTACAGAATTCCATCGCACCGTACATAACCCCGTGGTCTGTTATTGCAACTGCGGGCATGTCGTTGTTTTTTGCAAATTCGCAAAGCTTCTTGAGGCGTATAGCCCCGTCGAGCAAACTGAATTCTGTGTGTAAATGTAGAGGTACGTACTTCATAATACAAATTTATCACGAACCGCCATCCATGTCGGTTAAGTTTTGAAAAGATTTAACCCAAACTTTCATTTATTGAAAATTCATGTATAATTATAGATAATAAATTAATTTTAAATCTTCGATTTAAGAGACAGAAATAGAGAAGGATGAAAAATGCGCCAAAATGATAATTATACATTCAGTAAGTGCCCCCCCCCCAAAAAAACAGCCTAAAATCAAGGCTTTTGAAGTTTAAAGCTTTTACTCTTTCTGAAATTCTCATCTCCCTCTCAATCATAGGCATCATCGCTGCACTCACAATACCGACACTATTCAACAAATACGAAAAGCACACGACCGTTGTAAAGCTTAAAAAAGGTTATTCGATGTTTGCAAATGTATTTGAGCGCGCAATAGGCGAACACGGCGCCGTTGAAGATTGGCCTGAACTGGCTATCTATGTCCCCGACCGCCCAAGTGAAGACTGCGGAATGTACAACGGAGCTGCAGAAAAATGCGTCGTTCCATTTGTAAATAAATACTTTTCAGGCATAAAATCCTACGAATACAAATTGAGACCGGCAAAGGTTTACCCGATAAAAAACCTGCGGGGAACAAATCCAATGATGGCTGACTCCAATCAGTTAAAATGGTTTTACCTACCGGACGGGACTTGTTTTTTACTGTCGCTCAACTACGACGCGTCATTATTTTCATATATTTTCTACGACATAAACGGCGATTCAAAACCCAACATCATAGGAAAAGATATCTTTGTCTTTGACTTTGACGCGGTTCGCTCCTATAAATTTTCGATGGAACAAGCATGGGAGAATATGAATAATCCTAACTTTAGACAGAGAATTACGACACAAGCGCGAACAGCATGTAGTAAAACAGCCGCAGCAGGGTACTACAACGCTTTTTCCTGCGGCGCCCTAATCCAATATGACGGCTGGCAGATAAAAGACGACTATCCTTGGTAAAAGCCGTTATTTTATCAGCATGCAATCGCCATAGCTGTAAAAGCGGTACTTGTTCGCAATAGCTTCCGTGTATGCGTTAAAAATCTTGTCTTTGCCCGCAAGCGCGCTTACAAGCATTATAAGCGTGGATTTAGGCAAGTGAAAGTTTGTAATCAAGGAATTTACAACCTTAAAATCATACCCCGGGTAAATAAACATCTCCGAACTGTCTTTTAAAGCCTTAATTTCGCCGTGTTTTTGAAACGTAGTCTCAAGCGTACGCGTAGAGGTCGTCCCAACAGCCACAATCCGTTTCCCGTCCTTCATTCCGTCCGAAATAATCTTCGCCGCCGCCTCATCTATGCAAAATGCCTCGTTATCCATTTTGTGGTCTTCGATTTCCTCGGCATTAACGGGCTTAAACGTCCCAAGCCCCACATTCAGCGTCACATAGCAAACCTGAACGCCCTTTTGCTTAAGCTTATCCAGGATTTCTTCCGTAAAGTGAAGCCCTGCTGTAGGCGCGGCAACCGAACCCTTGTCCTTTGCGTAAACAGTCTGATAACGCTCGTAATCGAGATTTTCAACCTCTTCATTGCTCATTTTTCGTTCTATATAAGGCGGAAGCGGGATTTTTCCGACCCTATCCAGAACCTCAAAGATATCCCCTTCATAAACCAGCTTAACAAGCGCTTTTCCATCGTCATATTTTTCCACAAGCTTAATTCGAAGCTCATCACCCGAAATCAAGACATCTCCGGCCTTGACTCTCTTTGCAGGACGTAAAAGTACTTCCCATTCGTCTTTGCGAACTTCTTTAAGCAGAAAAACTTCGATTACAGCCCCGGTCTCTTTATTCGCGTAAAGTCTTGCAGGAATTACCCGGGTATTGTTCAAAACAAGCACATCGTTTTCGTCAAAATAATCAACTATGTCATAAAAATGCTTGTGTTCAATCTCGCCTGTTGATTTATCAAGCACCAAAAGCCTCGACATGTCACGCTTTTGCGCTGGAAACTGGGCTATCAACTCATCAGGAAGTTCATAATCGAACTCGGACAGCTTCATTATTTTGTCTCTTCTTCGATAGTTTTAATTTCTTTTACTTCCGCCTTGCGTGCAGACAAATCATCCTCAGAAGCAGTTTTCACGCCTGTCTTACGTTCTTGCTCCATATCAAGCTGCTTGTTTATGATAACCGTCTGAAGAACCTGAATAAGGTTGCTCGAAATCAAGTACAAAAGCACGCCCGCAGGGATAGGTATGAAAATAAACGTCGCGGTAAGCATTATCGGCATCATGGTGCCCATAGTCTTCTGCATAGCGGCTTGAGTAGGGTCTTGCTGCGCTGTTTTGGTAGTCGCCATCATTATTTTTTGCGTTACAAACATCGAAGCTCCAAAAATCAACACCAGCAACAACACGTCGTAGTGAATTGTTGAAGAAACCGCTTTTGTCGGAACCGACGCTTTTAAAATGTCGCCCGATTTAACGAAAGTAACGTTTTCAACTTCTCTGGTGGTCGCGTCAATTACATCAAGCTCAGCTTTTTCAACTTTTTCAAGCTGTGCGTATTTCAAATTCAAATCATCAAGGCTGACTTTCAAATCAAGCGCTTCGCCCGGAACAATGTCCCCTTGCACCTGAACAAACTTGGTCGGCTTTGAAACTTTTTGCTCAATCGCTTCTTTATCACCTTTAACGTATATTTTAACGGTTTTGCCCGCTGTAAACTTGTCATTTGCCGTCACATTAAACGTATTATCGAAAGACGCACCAGCATTACCTTTTAAAGTCGCATCAAGTCGTTTAATAAAGTAGAAAGATGAATTTCCCGCCATTTGAATGAACATAGGGCTCATCAAAGCCGAATACAGCAAGATGAAAATAGGCATTTGTACAGCCATAGGCCAGCAGCCCGCCATAGGGTTGAATTTGTTTTCTTTATAGAATTCCATCATTTTTTGCTGCATCATTTGCGGATTAGACTTGTATCTGTCCTGAATAGCCTTCATCTTAGGCTGCAACTGCTGCATAACTTTCATAGAACGCTGCTGTGACACACCCAAAGGCCACATTGCAAGTCTTATAATAACCGTCAGGAAAATAATCCCCCAACCGTAACTTCCCCCGTAATTCGAGAGAGTTTTTAATATATCTAACGTTAATGCTGTAAAATCCACTTTAAATTCCTCATGTCCTCTAATCTGATAATAACATTTTAATATAAACAAAATTATTGACTTGTAACAATTTGTTATTAATAAAGAATCAGGAATGACAGGCAAAGCTAGGGGTTGTATGTCGATATTGACTTTTTTAGGACTAAAAAAATGCTCGCATGAAAAAATGAGCCTAAATATTGAATGCGGCTACTGCCCAGACTGCGGCGAATATGTTGAAAATCGGTGGTATCTCATCAGGTGTTCCTGCTGCGGCGTAAAACGTATCGCGATAACAAAGGGCACCGAAATCACACCCTCCGCATACTACTGCCAAAACTGCGGTGAGACAGGCTATTTTATAGAAGAACTCAAACGCCTGAACTTTATAGACATAAATTACGCGACCGTTCTCAAATTCTCTCCAAAATCAGTCAAAGCAAACTATTCTCAAAGTTGGGTAAAAAATGAAAAGCACGACATCCCGCTTTTAGCGGCTATTTGATTTATTTTAAGTCAACATCGTCATTGTCGCGAAGCCTGTCCGCCATTCTCTGCAAAACTTGTCGTCATTCTGAACCCGATGAAGAATCTTTCTGCTTTTACGTTAGCCTCCTTCAGTCATTTCATTCCCTCAGAATGACAAAACAACCCCCCGGAGCAATGGATTCACAGCCGAAATCAAAGCCTTCGAATAATAAAAGCCATAACCCTGAGGTTATGGCAAAAATGCTTATTTTAGTTTTCGTGCTAAATGGTCTTGTGTTTGTGTTATTAAAGTTTCAGCTACATCCAAGTCTAAGCTTGAATATTTAATTTACTTAATTTTGTTATACTCTCATCTACAGCTTTTACACGTTTTTGGTGGTCGTCAGAGTGTAAGATGTTCAGTAATTTTGAGAAGAATCCGTTTCCGCCGATGATTTCACTTGATTCTTTTAATTTATTTCCAAATGCTGTGAACAGACCTACTGTTATTACGTCTCTTTCACTTGCGCCTTCCATAGATTTTACAAATTCTTTAACTTGCTCATCTGAGAGGCCAGCAGTTCTTGCATAAAGACCCGGGTCTGCGTTATAGCCTTTGAATACCGCTTTTTGTGAATTTATTTGAT
>CAYWSX010000014.1:0-52972 GCA_964461115.1 uncultured Muribaculaceae bacterium
CATACCGTCGCTTTCAAGCAGCCGAAGAAATTTTTCAACTGTCCGTCTATCCCAAAGCCAAGTTCTTGCCAGTCCGTCCGCAGTACACGTGAAACTCCCGCGCGGGACAGTTACAAACCCGCTGAGTACATTAATTTTTGTACAAAAATAATACGCGCTGCCTATGCACCAAACCCACGCTTCAAACCGCGTAAAACGCCGTTTCTCCTGGAGCGGGTAAAGCCAGTGGCGTACAATTCGCCTGCTAATAATAAAATATCCGTCAAATGCCATAATTCCTCGTAAAGAAAAGGCGGGAAAGCCCCGCCGGATTGTTTGTTGTGTAGTTGGATTTTTCGCTGAAAAAATTCTGCTTTAAAATCTATTATAAAGCACGTTTATTCTGCCTATGACTCCGCCAGGAGAAGACTAATGGACAGCATAGTATCTCTTTCTATATTAATAAACGGCTTTAAGTGTGAAAGATCCTGAAACAAGTTCAGGATGACAGTAGCATAATGCTTTTTTTGTTACTTTCTTCTTGGGAGCGTGTTTTAAATCCGGCTGTCATCCTGAACTTGTTTCAGGATCTTTCCAGCATGGAGGGTAGTTTGAAACATCGCCTTCCGGGCTCTGTTGTTCCATTTGTTAAAAAAGTTCTTCGTGACAGTAGTATTATTCATTTTTCCAATAGGGTGCGAATGTTTTTACATCATTAAGTGTCTGCTCAAAATTCCCGTCAAACTTTACACAACGGTCATCAATTATCAAAAAAGCAGGCTCTTTAACATTCGTTAAGTCTGAAATATACTCTGTAAGGTTATTATCCTCGACCCATTTTTGCACCAGCGCCAAGTCACGGACGGTGAAAATCTTTACAGTAAAATCTTCGGCGAGGTTTTTTAAAAACTCTTCAGCACCGTTTTTTATGGGGGATAGCACGTCCTTATCGTAGTTTCCGTGATATTGGTTAAGGACACCATCGAGATCGACGAGTACAATTTTCTTACGCAAAAATAACAGTCCTCTTTATATTCCAAATGTCTGTAATATTTTATCTCAGGATAACATTATTATGGTATTAATGCAAGAGAACGACAAAATATTGTATTTAGCTATAGGTAAGGTTTTGCGAGATGTTAGAAAGAAAACAGGGCAAAAGTTTACTATTTTTTGCTACGAAAATGATATACCGACCTCATCGCTTAATGCACTGGAGAACGGTTTGAGCCAAGCTTATTTTTCTAAGATTTTTAAAGTTGTAAAAGCTTTGGGCATTACTATGGAAGAGTTTTCGGCTCTGCTTGAAAAAGAATTGCCAAAGGATTTTTTAAACCCGGATAATCGCTAATAATCTTCCATTGCAGGACAAAGCGCCTCAATAAGATTATCTTTTTCGAGTGCTTTTACCATTTTGACTGCATCGACTGCCTGCTGGTAGAAAATGCATTTAAACATACTTTCTGAGCATTTTTTATAGAGGTTCAGTTTGTTTATAATTTCCTGAAACTCTGCGTCCATAATGAGTTTGTCCTCTATTGTCAATTCCATTGATACACCTCGGATTTATGTTTTAGAAGCTTAGCGTAAGTTTCATCGAGTTTAGATTCTGTTTGTTCGATTTTTTTTATCTGAAAGTCTGCTTTTTCCGAATAATAGGGTAAAAAGTTATAACTGCCGTACTGCAAATCGCAGTCGATATAAAATCTCATCAGCGCGTCTTTGATTTCCCGGCGCTTTTGCTCGGCTGTGGTTTTACGGGATTTGATAAAGAATTTTATGTTGCTAATTAGCACAACCGGGGCACGCGCAATGCGCTCTTTTAGGTTTTTTGTCATGAGTTCTCCTTTTCTTATTTTTTTGGGGGACTGCGGCGCTGCACATCAACGCAAAACTTCGCCTGAACCAGTGCGGTGGGGCGAAGCCGCGTGGACCGGTGCGAAGTTGGAAGAATGGGAATACGGGACGCAAAGCGCCCCGCGGGGGGGCTCCGATAAATCCTTATTAATCGGCAGTGCTCTTCGCCTGCCGAAAGATAAAAATTCAATCTCCGCCATTCATTGCATGTCGGCGGACGCGGTTTCGCCGTTCAAGAGCGGGATTTTAAGAGGTTTCGCTTTTGCCTCTTTGTTTTAAACTCGCGGGTCTCTTCCCTGCGGGCAATTCTGCCAAATTTTTAAGTCTACGCACAACAGATAATGCCCTCCTAACGGGCACTTCTGCGTAACATTTGTTTACATCGACAAACTTATATGCATACATTGTCAACTTATAGGTTTACTGACTCACAGCGATTAACTGATTTATAAGAACCTGTGGTGTTTGACACCGCAATCTTACATACTGTATGATAGCAATATCAGACCTGCGAAGACGCAACAGCCTGAGCACTGTGCTTGTTTGTTCGCTCCTTGCAGACGGTTTTATACATAAATTCCGTGAAAACTTCTGTCATCGTCCGCCTTTGGTCAATGAGCTTTTTATAGAATTCTTTGTACAACTCCATGTCTGTATCAAAGTTAATACGCTTTTTCTTCATGTGTGTTCCTTTGAGTTACTACATAAATAAATATAATATGTTATATTATTTTTGTCAACATGTATATCGAATTTTAGCAACGAGAATTTTGAAATGTCAGTAATAAAAAAGCTTAGAAAAATCGGGAATAGTCTTGGCTGTCCCATACCGTCAGAGGTTTTTGACCTGCTCGACATCGACCCTGCAAGTGTTAAATTTTATTACAGAAGTGATGAGGACGGAAAAATTTTCGTTTCTATTTTGGCTCCGAATGTCAAAAAACTTGAAGAAAAAAAATTCATCAAAACAGGCTCAACGTGGGGAATTATTATCCCCAACGTCTTAATACACCTGTGGGAAGCCTCTATTGGCGACGAGATTTCTATTTCTCTCAACCGTAAAAATCTCAATGAGCTTGAAATCAAGCCTACAAATTCAAAATAAGCCTCTTCTTCAGCCTCTCTTTTTCAACAAATACCTCAAATGCGTGCACTGCCGCTTTATTTAGGCTTATATCACGCTCCTCGGCATACTTTTGAAGCTCTAAGGGGATTTCATCCGGCAAAATAAATGTCACGATACTGTTAGACATTACCAATTCCTTTCTAATTTCATACTCCATAAATTGCGCGCGCTTCTACCTCTTTATACCTCGATATTACCCGCTTGTATATTAGCCTTGTGGGCGATTTCGTTTGCAAAATTTGTCTGATTATCAAACTTAACTTTCTATAAAGCAGTAATACGTCAGTGATTTTTTGTTTACAAGAGTAAATTTTGTCTGATTGTTATTTATAACTCGACATGATAAAATGGTTTTAGGTTAGTAAATCGGATTAACGAAATGAGCCTTGCGTTTAGCTTTGACAATAACCGAATAGAAGAAATTAACGACAGCACTCACAAAATCATTGATAACATTATCAGATTGAGTGAGTATAAAGACTGCGTAGAATTTGTAAAGTACGTTAATAACGAAAAGATTTTCACAATTATGCTTGCGTTCCTGGAGCTTGCATACGAGGCGGAAATAAATCCGGAAAAACGAAAAATTGTGTTAGAGTTAGACGTTTTTAAAGCTGTAATACCGCTGGTTGAAAATAAAGTTGAAGCAGTAAAAAACTTTAAAAACAAGGTAATGAAAAAGAAAATGCTGCGTATGGACAATGAGCAGTTAGAAATTTTTGAACTTTTGAAACTGCGATATAAGCAAATACAAAACAATGCATTTCCTCAGATTACGGCAATACTTGAAAATCAAAAAGACGAAGGCTCCAGTGAGTTTGACCTTGATTGTATTTCGCTTTTGGACACGTCATATCTTCTTATTGGGGTAACATATTTAATATACCAGCGATATGACGCAGATTTTCTCAATCCGACAGTTAAAAAATTGATAAAAAAATATTTTGTTATGTCTAAAAAATATGATTTAGAATTGGAGCCGAATTCTTTTGAATTCCTTAACGAAGTTTCTTCCATAGGGTTAAAAAAGGCGTTGAATGTGCTTGCAAGCTAATAATTTAGTATTTCTTACAGAAGAACAAGTACTCGAGATACATCAGGAGTGTATTTCTTCTTTTGGCGGAATGAATGGTGTTAGAGACCGAAACCTGTTTCTTTCGGCACTGAATCAACCGAAACAAACAATTGGCGGAGAATATCTTTATGGCAGCATTTACAAAATGGCAGTGGCTTATCTGTTTTTCTTTGCCAAAAACCACGCATTTCTGGACGGAAATAAGCGTGTAGCTCTAAAGACCTGCTATATTTTTCTCGGTTTAAATTGCGCCGCATTGATTATGGACAATAATGAAGCCGAAGACCTTGTACTGGGTTGTGTTGAAGACAGATACGACATTGAAAAACTAACCGAAATCATAATGGAAAACACGGCATATTATTACGCTTAAATATTTTCGACCTTTACAAAAATTCATGAAGCCTATGTAAATATTTCGCTTCGATATATCGCGCCGTAATAAATTGAGGCGTATAATAATTTTATGAATACTGTTTTCAATGAAAACACCTCCCCGAATCCCCCGTCTGAGGAGAGGTTTAAGTCTGATGTTTCGGTCTGCGCAAACACCTTGCAGCCGAAAAAAATACGCATCCGTTACAAAATTCCGACCTACAAAAAATCGGACAAGATTAACGCCAATATTAAGAGCTATCAGGGGAATCAGCGCCACATTTTTCGCTATCGAACTTTGCATGCTATTTATGAAAAAACCGCAGAAGCGGCGATTCAGGGGCAACTAAAAATCGAATTCGGGGAACTGAAAATTTTTTACAGCGGGCTTGTACTGCACATGAATGCTCAAGAGCCTTATTTAGCAGAGATTGAGGGAACAGAGCTTTTGCCCGTCGAAGAGCGGATTAGAATACATATAAGGCTTTTACGTTTGCTTCGGCAAGGCGAAAAGGTGAGAAAAGCAGTCAAGACAGTTAGGGCAGGCAGGTATGGCAAAGTTAACGCCGTGGACAAGGATAAAAGCTGAATATTTAGGAGGTGCCGCGCCGCGCGCGCTCGCGGAAAAGTACGATATAACAGCAAAATCCATACATGAAAAAGCAAGCAAAAGCAACTGGGCGAAAGAGAAAGCAGAAATCAGCAAGAACGTTCAAGAGATAGCGCAAGAGAGGATTACATCACTTGCTATGCTTGCGCTCGACACTCTCGAAGGGCTTTTACGGGCGAAAACGACAGAGAACAACATCAAGGTTCAATCCTCCAAGGCAATTTTGGACTTGAGCGGACTGAAAACATCAAAAATCGAACAAGTAACCTCCGAGCCGATACGAGTGGAGTTTGTGAAGTGAAGGCAGAGTGCCGGGGCGGGGTTCGGAGAAGCAAAGGGTACAGGAAGACTGAAATGAAAAACTCTTGCGTGTGATTTTCGAGCCGCCGCAATTAGAAGATTTTATATGTACCTTATGCCGAATTTGCAATTTGTTATGCTTTGGAAATGGAGGGCACATTATGGGTTTATGGGAATTAATTAAGGGCACAGCGAGCGAAAGATTAGGAGATTCCGGGCAGAATGGTGCAGAGCCGGGTAATAAAATCAGCGGGGGGCAAGAGCCTCTTGTAGGGCAAACACTTGGGACGCCTACCGGGACATTGAAAGGATATATCAGCAAAGATGTTATTCTGCCTGAGAGATTCGGGAATTATTCAGATATATTAGATGACAATACATTAAGCCAAGAGCAAAAAGCGGCGGAAATCAAAAAAAGAGGTGAAGCTGAGCGGGGAAAATACGAGCGTGATTTGGATATGTGGAAGCTGAAACACAGAACAGGTACGGCGATACAGATTGGAAGCGGGCTTATTCCTTTGGGTATCGGGGGGAGATTGGGGGTTGGTTTATCATCCAAGCTTGCACCTTTTTTAGGGAAGAACATAGCAAAACACATAGCGAACGGGGTAACGTCAGAAGCGGTAGGCGGTGGTATCGGGGGTCTGGGTGAGGGGCTGTTGAATGACGAAAATCTTTTGAAATCAATAATTAAAGGCACGACTACAGGAGGAGCTCAAGGAGGTATGTCCGGAGCAGTTACGGGTTTTGCGGGGAAGACACCAATTGGACGGAAGCTTTCTGAACATATTCTATTTAAGGATATAAACAAGGAGCAAATAAAGAAATTTAGCAACAGAAAACCGTCTGCAAAAGGCATCGAGAGTCAGGATGAAATGGCGAACAGACTTTTTAATTTATTAAAGAAACAATAACTTAAAAACACAGAATTCGAGTTAAAAAGACCCTGAAATAAATCCAGGGTGACAGCCGGATTTAACCTATTTCTCTGACAGGGGATCTGTCTTCTGCTTGGGTTTTGCCGTTGTGTGACAGGGTATGAACGCGCACGGACTTCGCTTTAGCAGGATTCGGCAAAGCCCGATTTTCAAGGCACTATGATTAAGAAAAAAGAGGGTTTTTATGGAAGATATTTTGGAAATTATTGAGAGCGGCAAAGAGCTGAAAGCTATTGACAGGGAAGCGTTTGCAAAAAAAATAAAGTCGTGGTTTAACACGTGGGACGAAGACAGGCAGACGCAAATTGACGATGCACGTGCGATTATGGGCGAAGTGTATCTTAAACGACCGCTGGACGGACAAAACAGCAGCGCAGCCGAAGAAAACTGGAAGGCGGATGTGCGTTTAAACAGGCTATACACGATTAAAGAGGCGCGCACGGCGGCGATTTGGCGTGAAGTTTGGTCTAATCCATCCCAGATGTTCGATGTCAAAGGCACAAGCCGTTTCAGTGAGGAGACGGCAAAAATACAGAAGGCGGCTATTGTGGACGCTTTAACCAAAATGCGTATTGGGCGCCAATTTGACGAAGCAATAAACAATTATTTTGACATTGGAGAAATGATTTTTGCAACGGATTGGGAAAAGCGAACAAAGATTCTGCGGCGCAGAAAAAAGGGGGAACCCTTTGTGCAAGTTGAACTTCCATACTATGAAAACGCACGTGTAAAATCAATCAGCCCATTTATGTTCGTGTTTGACCATTCTGCGTATGAGATTGGAAACAGGGAGTCTTGGGACAGCTGCGTTAAGATTTTCAAACGGTTCGAGACTTTGGAAAACATTGAGGCGAACCGGATTTACACGCTGACGAAAGAGCAGGCGGAAGAGCTTAAGCGTGACGACGCCGAAATGCACACTGAGAACCGAGAGCTTGAGGATTTACGCGATGAGAGTGCTTACGGCAACCGTTTTGAGGTACTTTACTGTCATGGTGATTTCAAGATTGACGGAATTTTATACAAAAATTATATTGCGGAAGTACTTGCGGGGCGGTTTTTGATACGTTTTGAGAAGAACCCGATGTTTATCAATCCGTTCATTCTTTGCGCAACGAAGTTTGACCCTGAGACAAAGCGGGGGATTTCTCCTCTCAAGGCGGCTTACAAGCTTTGCAAGGAGCAGGAGAAGGCGGTTAACACGAGTCTTGATATGCAGGAACTCGCTAAAAATCCGCCTACGTGGGTTAATGAGGATTTGGTGGACGCAAACGACTCGGATATAAAGATTTACCCGGGGGTTATGAAAAAATACAAAAACAGCTACTCGGGTGAAATGCCGAGACCGTTTGAAATCGGATATCAAAACGGGTTTGAGGCTATTACAAACAGGCTGGACAAGGTTATTTCGGATGTATCATCATCTAATGCAAATATGTCCGGAAACATAGTACCAACGCGAAGAACCGCGACAGAATTGACACTTGCGGACAAGGGGGCAAGCGCGGCGGTATCAAAAGAGCTCGACATCATAAACCAAGACGCGATAATTCCGATAATTGAGAACATAGCGGAGCTTTTGGCAATGTTCAAGGACGGAGTGGATATTATTTACGCACGCGAACGCGGGGAGGAAAGCGAATACGAAATCGACAACGTGATTCGACAATCGCAATACAAATACGTATACGAGGACAGGAACGCTCTTTTTGAGCGTAAAAGCAGGTTTGGCGAGCTATTTCAGATTTTCCAAGGCGTAGCGCAAGACCCTGAAATGCGGCAGATGATTGACTGGCGCGAGGTTATTGAAACTGCGGTTGAAATGGTCGGGTTTGATAACCCTGATAAGTTTTTTGTCAGACCGCCGGCGGGGACTCAGACCTCATCTTTGCCATTCAGCGGGGGATTTACGCCCCGAAACAGCGGCAGCGGTGGAGATATGTTGAGTCCGGAAGATACATCTGCCGAGCAATGTGAAGATAGCTTGCAATATTAAAATGTATTCCTAAAAAACAAAAAAACTGATATAATATTCTAAACTCAAGAATTTGGGAGTTAAGAATGAAAAAACTTGCGATATTTTCAATATTATTACTAATCATCGGCATATTGGGCTGTTCTGTATTTTATTTTCTTAAAAAAAATCGGTTTAAGCCGATAAAATGCAGTCTCAAGGTAAAGGAAACAATGACTGTAAACGACCATTACACAACTGTTTTCCCTGAGTCGGAGGACGACTTTTATTTTATTCTTGATGAGAAAAATGAAAAAATTCTCAAACTTGATAAAACAGAAATGAAGGGCTATGAAATCAGCAAATTGTCGGACAGCAGCCTTTCTTTGAGCTACAAGAATAAATACGAACAGACCGAAGAAAGTGCGAGCTACTCAATAAACAGGCACACGGGTGAATTGTTCGGGCTGGGGCAAATGCAGTTCAAGAATGACAACGGATCTCTTAGCAAATCATATCTTTATCAAGGCGTTTGCGGAATTTATGATATGAAAAAGAAGATATGATTCTTTATAAATTTGTGAAGAATAAATTGAATATACATCTTAACAGGTGTATGATAAACAAAAATGAGGTGTGGTTATGATGAAGTTGGCGATAAAAAAGAATATTGATTTGAGAGAAGTTTGGAAGCATGAAGCATTAGATTTTACAGAATGGCTTTCTAAAGAAGAAAATCTTGCGCGGTTGAGTGAAACCGTAGGCATTAAAATAGAATTTCTTGAGAAGCAGCATCAAACCGGTTCTTTTTATGCGGATATTCTTGCTATTAGACCCGATACAAATCAAAAAATTATTATAGAAAATCAATTGAGTATTATAGACCACGACCACCTTGGTAAAGTAATTACTTATGCAGCGGGTTGTGAGGCTGAAATAATAATTTGGGTTGTAAAAGATATAAAAGACGAGCATAAACAAGCTGTTGACTGGCTTAATGAGCATTCTGACGATAGTATTAACATTATCGTTGTAAAAGTCGAAGTTATTCAAATTGCTGATTCGCCCTATGCACCTGTTTTTAGTATCCTGGCGCGTCCAAACGAATGGAAACGCATTGTCAGCCGCTCTGTTGCACCAAGCACAAAAACTCAAATGAAAAGGCTTGATTTTTGGACTGCACTCAATGACTTTTTAGCTTCCAAAAAATCACAAATAAAACCTCAAAAACCGAACTCAAACCACTGGAACAATGTTTCAATCGGCACTTCAACGGCTTATCTTGCTTTCAGAGCTTTATTTCAAGATAAAAAAATCACCTGTGATTTTTACATACCTGATGATAAAGAGCTTTATAATAAGCTGCTTGATAATAAAGTCGAGATCGAAAAAGCGGTTGGAAACAAGCTTATTTGGCAGGAATGCGAGAAAAATTGCCTGATTTCGATCGAAAAAGGCAGTATTGATTTAAATGACGGCACAACGTGGAATGATTGCTTTGACTGGCTTGAACATTACTCAATTTTGTTTAAAAGAGTTTTCAAAAAATACGTGCCGAAGATAAGACTTTAATAATTTATTACCTAATTGGAAAATAATATTCCGCAGGATATGTCACGGCGTCAAGCATATGGAAGAGGAATTTTTTTTCGGGTTCTGCCTTTATTAAACTTGGCGAAGGTTCGTCGGGCTGTGTTGTCCCGGCTTTGTACATACAGTTTTTAATGTTGTAAATCGCACGGGTACAGCGTGGGTCGAAGTATACCCGCACGTCGCCGTTGATGTCTTTTACAAGCTCATTAAAGGCATTGTACCGATTAATTTTATGCGGGTTTCCGCGGCGGATTTTTATTGATACTTCATGCCCGTAATGCTTCTCCAATATATTTTTTATCAACCGGAAATTAGTGATATCAGGGTTTTTCTGTGCAACGTTTTTGAAATCGCCGGACGCGTCACCGTTGAGAATTATCGCGCCCTTGTGGTCGGGGTAGCGTCTGATTACTTCATGGGCGCAAAGCTGCGTTGTCGTATTTTCCCATACAAGTTCGTCAAAGAAAAACATTTTGTTCTGCGTTTTATGGAAGAAAGCCCAGCACATAGGGTCAACGTTAAAGTCGCATGTAATATGCAAATCAAGGTCTTTGTTATAGAAGAGCGGTCTGACGTTCTCGGTGCTGAAATTCTTAACTATACAAAGGTCGGACATATCGGGCGGGCGGTTGAGATAAATTTGAGCAAACTCTTTAGGTTTATTCGTTTTCATAAGCTCGGCGCGCTTTAAAAATCTGTCGGATAAGAGCCCTAAGCGCTCGATTTCGGGGTAATTAACCTCTGTAAAATATGTACCGTCAGGAGCCTTCATATTTTTGTAATCGAGAAACAACACCTCTTCAACGGGTAAATCGTCCTTAATTCTGTTGTAGCAGGCGATTAGTATACTTCCTGCTTTACGCAGCGTGGGTAAAAGCACATCCCACACAGCTTTAGATACTGCCTGCGCTTCGTCCACCAAAAATATATCTGTGCTGGAGGCAATCCCTTTGAGGTTCTCAATCGAGCTTAAATTAATCTCCCGAAGCCCTTTGTAGAAAATATTCGAGCCGTTAGTGTGGTTTATCTCATTTTTAGTACTTGAAAACCCACAGTCTTTGAAGTCCGTTTCGATAATCTGCACGGCTTCCGCCATAAGCGACTGCGAAACAGTATCTTTTGTCTCCCGGAAGAAACAGCAGCGTTTTTTCTGCTGCGCAAGCGCAATCAACACCCCGCGTATAGAATGCTGCGTTTTGCCGCTTCCGCGTCCGCCTGTGAGCGCAATGACGTCATATTCTGAGTCATTCAGATACGCCAGCGGCTCATATCGTTCGTAGAACTTCATAGGGATATTGTACGAAGGGCAGGAACGGGCAATAATATCAGCATTAAATATTACATTATTAACAATTTAGTTATCAAAAATTGTATTATTCTTTGATTTATTATAAAATTCATATATTGTTATGCGCGTCGGAGTCTTATTATGGTTGCAAATTTAAATCTTTTAATTAAACAGTCCAAATATTTTAACAGATTGGCTAATGTCAGTGAATCACTATTTGAAGAAGTAAATAGTATTCCTATTTTACAAATTCGTTTCCTTAAATCCTTCTACCAGGAAATAAAGCCTATTTATATTGTGCGCTATTTGATTTTAGAAATGATTTTGGATGGTACAGTAGTAACCGCAAAAACAATAAAAGAAATTAAAGATAACTTTCACAGTAAAAATTTGAATTACTTTAAGAAATATCTAAATGAATCACAACTGGACTACATTGAAACCTGCAAAACTCAAAAACCATTAGCAGCCTGGAATGATTTTGGGATTTTGTATGATTTTTTCTATATTCCTGCTGTTAAAAACCAAACCATTGAAATTTTAGAAAACGTAGGGAACGATTTAGTTCTCAAATTTCAACTGGAAAACTACAAAATAAAATACATCAATTTTCAGGGACCGAGAAACAACGGTTCTGACACTTGCTGGGTGTCTATTTATCCTGAAAGATTTATGCATTACAATAATGCAGCTCAAATTTATTTTAAAGTAGAAGCAGGGGAAATGTATGCAGGTTTATACATTGAAAAAAAAGTTAAAGAAAAACTAAATATGGATAAACAGTTTAAATACGAAAAAATAAAATGCCGAAACTACAAAGACGTATTCAACTGTATTGCCAATGTTCTTGAATTTGAAAGAGAAATAAATGAAAGACTTATACCATCGGGCAAAATCAATTTAAAACAGCCAAAAAAAATAACAAAAACTATCGAGTATAAACAGTTGCCAAAATATACCAAAACAGAGTTTCTAAAAGATATTTTTGTGGATGAAAGAGAATATAACGTGCTTGTAAGTCTTTTAGAGAACAAAAAGAATTTGATACTACAAGGCGCACCCGGCGTCGGAAAAACTTATACAGCGAAACGGCTTGCATATTCTATTTTGGGTGAACAAAATGATTCAAAAATCAGTGTAATACAATTTCACCAAAACTACAGCTACGAAAATTTCCTGAGAGGTTACGAGCCGTCTGAGGCTCATTATAAGCTAGGGAAAGGAGTGTTTTATGAATTTTGTGAAAAAGCAAAAGAAAATCCGGAAGAAAAGTACTTCTTCATAATCGATGAAATAAACAGAGGCAACATTAGTAAGATATTCGGCGAGCTTTTATCTATGATTGAAGCTGACAAGAGAGGACATTATACTAAACTTATGTACGGAGGAGAAGACTTCTGTGTACCGAAAAATGTCTACATCATTGGATTAATGAATACTGCAGACCGAAGTATTGCGATAATAGACTATGCACTCAGACGCCGATTCGCATTCTACGATTTCAAGCCTGCATTTGAAACAGAGAGTTTTCAAAAATATCAGGAACTTAAGAATAGTAAAAAATACAACGAAATAATAAAAACTATTGTAGAAATAAACCAGACTATTAAAAAAGATAGTTCTCTCGGAGAAGGATTTATGATAGGTCACGGCTGTTTTTGCACAGATGACAAAGTTACTGATGAATGGTTATATTGCGTTATAGAGCACCAAATAATTCCTCTGCTCAAAGAATATTGGTTTGAAGATGATGATATCAGACAAAGATTGGAAAATAAGTTAAGAGCAGAATTTGATTATGCAAAAGTATAACAACATATGCATAAAAAACATTTATTATATGCTTTCATTCGCATTTCGAAATCTTAAAAATGTCTGCGACAAAAATATGGATGTCGAAAAGTTTGACAACACATATGATCTTTTTTCAGTAATACTATATAGAGGAATCACAAGCCTGATAAAGAAAAATCTTTTTAAGGATTATGTAAGTATATCAGAAACTCTGAACAAGCCTGCGGGGAAAATTAATCTTTCATCTTCTATAAAGGTAGGAGCATTTTCACAGAAAAAAATAATATGCGAGAAAGATAAACTTACAGAAAATTATACTTTAAACCAAATCATAAAAAGCACTTGCCATCTTTTAATAACCTCCGAGCAAATTAAAGAGGCAAATAAGAATTTATTAAAAGACGTAATGAAACCATTCAGCCATATAAGTCTGATTGATTTAAAAAAGGTAAAATGGAACAGTCTGGATTTTCACAAACACAATGAGCACTATAGGATGCTTATAAAATTCTGCAGAATCATATCAGCGGGAATGCTTTTGACAACAAATACCGGAAAACATAAGTTGCAGCAACATTTAGATGAAGGTGAGTTATGGCGTTTATTCCAAAATTTTGTACGCGAGTATTACAAAAAATATTATCCTGAACTGAATCCTGCTGCATATAAGATAAGGTGGGATACATTGCCTACAGATGATACAACTCTTTTACCCGAAATGCAATCTGACGTAATTCTGTCGGACGGTGCAAAAACATTGATTATCGATACAAAATTTTATTCAAAAAAGATTTTAAATAAATATCACAATAAAGAGTCATTAAGATCCTCTGTGCTTTATCAAATATATACATATGTAAAAAACAAACAAGAAAAGACGGAACAGCTTGTTGAAGGACTTGTCTTATTTGCAAAGACAGACATAGAAGATGAAGTGTATTTTTCAAACACAATTACCGGAAACAAACTTCAGGCAAAGACTATAGACTTAAACAAAGAGTGGATTCACATCAAAAAAGCTCTCGATGGTATAATTGAAGAGACATTTAAAATTACTAAAGAGACAGGGAAAAGCTTATGGACATAGAAAAACTTTATAAAATACTCGGAGAATTTATAAAAGAGAGAGATTGGGAACAGTTTCATTCGCTAAAAAACATTTCTGCCTCAATTTCTATTGAAGCAAACGAGCTCTTGGAGCTTTTTCAATGGACAGATTGCAAAGATTCCTCCAAAATTCTCCAATCTAAACCAGAAAAAATAAAAGAGGAAATTGCTGATATAGGAATTTATCTGCTGTTATTTTGCCAATATGCTGATATTGATTTAGAAAAAGTTATTTTGGACAAAATAAAAATAAATTCAGAAAAATACCCTCCTTCGAAGACTAAGGGAATTTCTAAGAAATACAACGAACTTGATTAATTCATACTTGTAAACCTTTTTTAACAAAGTATCAAAAAAAGTTTTTGAGGGGTATTTAATAGGCGGAATGTTGTGAAGGGATAAAATATGATTAAACCGGTTGGTATGACGAATGCGCTAGCTGCGTGGAGAAGGGCTCAAACTGTGCCCATAAAAGATAGTATTGCGGAAATAGCTCAATTAAAACCGACATTAGAAAGACAATTAGAAGCTCAAGCAAGAGCTATAAAATCTATGTCTAAAATCCCGTCGAATTCAATCGAACTCTACAGCGCTTCATCCATAGTTCGTGAGCCCCTGCTTCCAAAGTTTTTACCATAATAAATTAACATTAAAGATATGTAAAAATTAGTTCACGACCTGTCAAAAAATTTTCTTTAGCGATTATATTAGATTAAGAATTTAAAGGAGGCTCACAAAATGCTAGGCATAAAAATTACAAATACTCTAAATTTAAGGAAATGGAGCACCCGACCCACAGCAGAAGTTATTCAAAAAGCACAAAGAAAAGCTTCTGAATCTCAATCAGTAATGCCTCATAATTCCAATAATTTTGGGATTTTCAAAACACAGGAAGGCTGGGAAGTAATCCCGAAAAGACAACCTAAGGCAAAGACTCCATTTGGCTTATATAAAACTTAAAAAAATTTTTGGTTTCTATGTAAATAATTTTAGTAAACGGGATTGAGTCCCGTTTTTTTATGCAATTTTATATTTTTGCGGCCTCCTCATTGTCCGATTTTGCGGGGAGTATTATTGTGCTATGAATTTTATTTTGCGGCGAAGTGCCCGATTTTTGGGGGAATAATATGGAGTTAGAAAAATTATTGAGTCTGAAAACTCTGATTGAAAGCAGAGACGGAATGCTTCTTATCCGATACCTGGGCGACTATGTAACGCAGGAGGCGTGCAAAAACATTGAGGCGCTTGAGGTTAAGGGAATGTGCCGATTACTGCAAAAAATCAAAGAGATTTCAGAAGAATTTATCAAAAAAAGAGGTAATTAATGGAAGAACAAATCACAGTTAATTCGCAACCTGTTGAACAAGCGGACGGGACAACCCTTGAAAACGCGCCTGCACAGTCTTTATTTGCAGAAACCGCAGTTGAGGAGTCTATATACGCCGATAAAACAGCCGAAGAAAACGAAGACGGACAAGAATTGACCAAAACCGAAAAGAAAAAGTACGCAGGCAAGTACGAAAGTCCCGAAGAGCTTGAAAAAGGCTACACGTCGCAGAGCCGATATGTGGGCGAGCTTCGCGAAAAGGTTAAGACCCTTGAAGAGGAGATTTCGCAAAGGTCGAACGAAGAAAACGATATGCGGCAGGCGCAGGCTCGAGCGGAAGGTTTCAACTCCGCCGAAGAGGCAGAGATTGTCCGTCAGGTCAAGCTTGCAGAATTTGAGCATTATGCGGGGTGTTTGGAGTCGGTTGAGCCCGAGCAAAGACATCTTGCGGCGGGGCTTTTGAAAAACTACTATGAGACGGCTGACGAATCTTATTTGAACGAAGCAAAAAAGTATTTTTCAGGCGGAATTATAGAACAGGCGGCACTGTTGAAGCGCGATTATGCCAGCGAACTTTTGAATGCTTCGGCAATGGAGAAGAACGCGGCAGCACAGGAGAGCCTAAAACGACTTGCTGACGAGATAGAGAGCGCACATGGTGAATTTCTGGGCGACCTTGAGAGCAACAACGCAAAAAGCGGTGTAATCTCGGCGATGTTCGACATCGGTGCAATCACAAGTGTTCAGGACATGGGCGTACTTGCGGCGTTATACAGTGCGATTGAAGAGCAGGCGGTAGAGCGCTATATTGCAGGTTCCGAGGCTGAAAAGTCTCTGGAAATTGTAAAAAACAGGGCGGCGGTGCCATCGGGAGCGGGGCAAATTCCTGTTTTCAGCGGAAGGTCAAAGGACATAAATTCCAGAGATTACTGGCAGAAGTATTACGAGACGCGGTGAAATCGGACGGGCGAGATGAAGATGTCCGATTACAATAGCGCGGAACTCAATACACAATTAACAAAAAGGAGAAATTATGACACAGACATACAATTTAGATTTGCTGATACCGACGAGCGTATCGGCGAGCATTGAAAAAAGGCTTGAAAAAGAGCTTGTTATCGGTAAAGCGGCGAGAATGGAGTTCAAAAACGGCTTGACAAAAGGCGATGAGACAGACGTCATCATGCCTGCGCGAGTAACTGTTTCAAAATGGGACGGCGGCGATCTTAAGGACCCTGAGGTTGTTGACTCAACGGTTGCAAAGGTAAAAATCGACCAAGGTTTGCAGGTGAATTTTGAGCTTGAAAAAGCAAAAGAAATTCAAATACAGGGTGCAAAAAACCAAGACGCTGCGGTTAAACTTATAGACGAATATAGTGCTGACGCGCGTTATCAGGTTAGGGACGCTGTTGACAGCGCACTCGGAAAACTATACCCTATGGCAGGCTACAAGATTGACAATAACGGTTCGGCGTATGCATTGACCAAGGATAATTTTTTCCAATTTCTTGCGGACATGAAGGCTAAGGCATCGCGTTTGAACGTTTATCAAACGGGCAAAATGTCCTGCTATCTTCCGCCGGAAGCGATTGCAATCGGGCTTGGAATGCCGCTTCTTCAATACACGGAATCGCAGGCAAAAGACATCAAAACAGGCTTTATTATGGAAAAAGCAGGCTGGAAGATTTACGAAAGCAACAACGTTGCGGCGGTTGAAAAAGACAGCACAATGAACTACTATCCGCTCTTTACGGTGGACGGTATGACGTTCGCGGCTCCATTGCAAAAAGACCTTGAACTCATTCCTTACACAAGAGAAAAAAGCGTGAACAAGGCGTTTAAAGGGACATTCGTCTTCGGACGCGGCGTACCGAACGCTAAATACCTTGGCACTTGCTGCTGGTCTATCGCGACAGGCAATTACTCGGCATAAGCTTCAGGCTTTTTGTCACAAAATTACTAAAAAGGAGAAAATTTAAAATGGCTAGAGATGAAATAACACTTGTTACCCCACTGCCTGACGCGAGCCAATCCGCGGCGGTCGGGACGGTGACACCAAAAACAATTACGCAGGCAAACGGCACAAAAATTGTGAACGCTTTCGGATGCAAAGACAACTCGCTGCACATCACGGTTGCAAACACTGCGACGTCAGCGAAAAAACTCACAATCAAGGCTGGTGTTTTTGACAACGCAGTGCTGGGCGATTTAATCGTTCCCATTGCGGCGTCATCTGTGAATGCGGTCATAATCGAGAACCCATCGCGCTTTCAGCAGGCAGACGGTTCAATCCTTCTCGACTACGAGGCAGGTTTCGCAGGAACAGTATATGCTGCGGGCAAACACGCAGGTCTGAGTGCTTAAATCACAACAAAACTTCGGGGGAGAATACTCTCTCCCGATTTTGTTATATTTTAAAAAGGAGCGGTCATGAAGTTGAAAAACACCAAAACCGGGTTTGTTTTTGATGTGGAAAGAGAACACGCAGCAGAGTTAATGGAGGCTTTTGGCGACGAGATTAAGCCTTACAAACTTACAAAAGCACAGGCTGAAAAATTTGCCGTATTTATTAAGTCGAAAAAAGTTACCTCGGATGAAGAGAAGATATTGGGGTGTTAGGTCAGCCAGCCCGACTTATTATGGTCTGCCTCTGCCACGCATTTTGTATGTTGAAAGGTCCATTATGAGTGTTGCTACTGTGTTATACACGTAGCTATACTTTCTTATAAAAACCAGCCTGCTGAAAAGTTCATAAAAAAGTTCGTCGTGTTTGCTCTGTGCTGCGGGCATAAAAAGCATATAAGGTTCGAGGCTGAAAATTTTTGCGATGGTGTACATTTCCTCGGGAGTCGGGAGACATTTTCCGCTTTCGATTTTTTTAATTGTTTCGACATCCATTGCAACAAGCTTGGCAAACCAAGCCACAGTCCAAGATTTTTTCTCTCTTTCGTGCTTAATTTTCTCGCGCAAAACCTTATTATAATCGTATAATTTCTCTTCCATACTTCTCCGGCGACTGCTGCATGATGAATATGCATTCTCAATTTTACGAATATCATACACTACGTATTCTATAAATGCAAGCACCATTTTAAAAAAATATAGAACACTAATTTGTATGCATTTAGCTTAATAATGATTAATATATTTGCGTAAATGCAGGAGTTTTAAATGAAAGCTTGAATTAGAGTAAAATTGATTTTGTCCGATTTTTGCAGATGTATTATAAAGTTACAGGTATTAAGGGAAATTTTATGACGATTACGACGCAAAGACTGTTGACTGAACTCGGAAACCGTTCCTCCAGCGGATTTAACAAAGATGACATGGTTTTTGGAGGTGAAGACGCTGTTACAGCGCTTGCAGAGCTAAATGCTGCACACAGATATTTGATGTCGCTTGAGGATTTTCCTTTTAAAAATCGTATTGAAGAGCTTGAAACAATGGTGGGGGTTCGTGATTATTCGATGTTCCCCGGACAGATTTGCGAGATACTCAACGCGGATACGCTTTTCCCGCTTGAGGAAGTTCCTGTTCTTCAGCCGAATACAACTGCAGGCGGCGTGCCGAAATTTTACTGCATAAACTACTCCAACCCTGACTCATACATAAACCTTATGCCAACGCCAGAGAGGGTTTACAAGTTCAGCGTTGTATATGACTCTGTGAAGTTTATAATTGACAAACGCGGAAACGAGCTTGACGAATTTGAGAACGCGGATGATATTCTAAATATGCCTTCATATCTTGAGTTTTTGTACATGGATTGTCTCGTGTTGCGCACTATTGCGACGAACTGCAAGGACAGTGAGGACGAGAACTACATTCCGACGATTAACGAGTTTAAGGAGGCGTGGCGCAACTTTGTGAAAAAAGCAAAGCCTGTGAAAAAGGGGCAGAGGGTAGTGATATAATGACATTCAAACTTGAACCGCAGATATATTCTACATTTTTGGGCATTCGAGAATACAACGGAGTAAACTCGGGCGGGGCTGTTTCTGCGATTTTGGCGAACAACGTCGAGCTTTACCAAACCGACCTCGGCTCGGGTATCGGCGTGCGTTCGACCACGGGAAACGCTATTTTATACTCAGTTGAGGGCTATAACATTTACGGATGTTTTCCTTCGGTGCAGGACAATGTAAACTACCTCTTTTTATACGGTGAAAATGAGGAAAAGGGCGCATTATTCTACGTAAACCACCTCAACACGCCGGAAATAATTATTGACAATCTTCCGAAAACGGGAGACTGCAACGGGCTTACAATGACATCGACGGCTTACGACGTTTTTGTGTTTACGAACGGGCAGAAGGTATACACGGTATGTTTTGCGCAGGAGCCAAAAGTTAAAGAGATTGTGGCGGTGGATTATCAGGGACGCTCATTAAAATGGCTTTCTATGACGGTGTGGAACGGTTTTCTGGTTGCGGCGACGCAATACGGCGTACATGCGTCGCACAAAAACGATATTTACGTATGGAACGACAACCCCGAAGATGCTGCTGACAGTTGGTACATTGATTTTTCAAAAAAGGTAACGGCGGTTTATTCGTTTTCGTCGGGGATTTTTATATTCACGGAAGATGATATTTCACGGCTTATCGGCAACCCTAACGAGGCGAACTCTTCGCTTGAGATTGTCGCGATGAACGGCACTTTGAATGCGCATTCTGTAATTTCGCACGACATTTATCTGTTTTTCTACGACCCAAAGCAGAAAAACGTTTATTACATGGAAATCACAGACACCGGGCAGACACGACCGAACGGACCCGCTGCAAAAGAGATTCAATCTTATTTCGACCGCAGAATTGACAAACTGAAGATGTATTCATGCATATACGGCGGTCGGAATGAGCTTTGGCTCTTGATTAATGACGACGTGCTGATTTTCGATTACGCACAAAAAGAGTGGGTCAGAAGAAACGAACAAAAAATCAATTCACTTTGCCTTTACAACAGCAAAGTACTTTCCTGCGCAGACGAAGGCTCTATTTTCGCCGAAAAAATCAACGAGGATTTTTCGGGTGAATATATGCCGGCGGAATACAAGACGACGTATATAAATTTCGGCTCGAACAGCAATTTAAAGAAGGAAAAAACACCGTTATTACTGATTTTAAATGACAATTATACTAACGATTTTTTTGTCGAACTAACAATAAACGGGCGTAAGCGAACGCCGAAACGCGTGCGGGTTGTGCAGACACAAGAGGGGATTTACGGCGACGACAATGATGAACTTATCACGCCGAAAAACCAAACCTATGATGAGGCGCGCTACGCGTCTGATGACAGGTATTCAAAGCGTATAGCGGAAGTTCCGGTGCCGGCTTTTTGGTATACGATGAGCATAAGATTTTTCACATCAGGAAAAGGGCAGGGCTTTGCCGTAAACTCTATGGAACTCAAAAATATCCGCGCAAAAATCAAAACGAGAGGGAAATAGGCGGGGTTGCATGCAGGTTTGTTTTTTTGAGGAGCTTAGTGCCGGTGCATTGCAATGCACCCTACTTTACGGTTTTTTATTGTTTTTAGGCGAGTTGGCGCTGTAAAGCACTGCCCGACCTACAGGTACTAAATTAAAACTATTCGTTAAACATTTTTATCAATCGGTACAGGAGCTGTTTCTTTTCGGTGGACTGACGCTTGATGATAGCAATCATCTCTTCTTCTAATTTTTCGTCATCTTTAAGGTGCTCGACATCAAGAAGGTCACTTGGTTCTATTTTGAATGCTTCCGCCATTTTTATAAATGTAGGCAAAGACGGGAAATATTTTCCGTTTTCGATTTTACTCAAGTTTGAAGCTTCAAGACCAATTGCTTCACAGAAAGCTTCTTGGGTTAAATCCTTTGATTTTCTCAACTTTTGTATTTTTAATCCTAATGATTTTCTTTTTTCTTCTTCATTCATATTACACCTCACATTTTAAGAATAGCTATTGTTTGGCGAATTTTAAATTATTCAGCCGACAATTTTTATTCGTTAAACATCTTCATAAATCGATATAAAAGCTGTTTCTTTTCGGTGGACTGACGCTTGATGATAGCAATCATCTCTTCTTCTAATTTTTCGTCATCTTTAAGGTGCTCGACATCAAGAAGATCATTTGGCTCTATACCAAATGCTTCCGCCATTTTGATAAAGTTCGGCAAAGCGGGGAAAAACGTGCCGTTTTCAATTTTACTCAAACTTGCAGGCTCAATACCTATCATTTCAGAAAACACATCTTGAGTTAAATTTCTTTGTTTTCTTAATTTTTGTATCTTTGTGCCTAATAATTTTTTTCTTTTATTATCGTCCATAATCACCTCTTTAAAAGGATAAGCTTTTTCTAATAAGAATTTAATATACTAAACATCTAATACTTGACTATTTTTAGAGGTTTATATAAGATAATTAGTGCTAAACATAAAATTCCACTTTAAAATATGTAGTAAACAACTTGCAGTGAGGTCTATGCAAAAAGCCGTTATATATCTGACATCTAACCTGACAAACAAGCCAAAAGACTTGATACATTTGATTTCAAGTTCAATCCGCTTGTCAAAACTGCGTTTCGGCACCATTTGGACGTAAAAAAAGTCTACTTTGAAAAACAAAGCCGGGGAAAGGCTTACCCGTCGTCGTTCAGGAACCTCACAGCTTACCTCAAAAAGCACCCTGATATTGAAAATGTGATTTTGAACGATGATGAGACAGTAATTTTTGAGGGCGGACATTTTGTAGGGCTTCTGAAGCTTGAGCGGACAATTTACCTTGTCGGGTCGAGATATACGCGGATTGTTACGGTGGGAGATTATGAAGAAAGTCAGCTTGCAGCCGGCGGATAATTTTACTCATTTGAGTAGATAATATTTTTGTAAATTGTAGATAATTTTTTATTGAAAAAATTGGAAAGACTTTACATACTTGGCATTCGAGCATTTAATTGTAGATAATAATTTATAGGGATGTATTTCCAACTCATCCTGCCCGAAATTAGGGGTGGGATAATTAGTGCAAGTATGATTATTGACAAGATTCGAGATTTGAGCGAATTTGAGGCGTTGTATCGGAAAAGACCGATGAGAACCGATATTTATCCGCTTGAACTCATCATTAACAATCCGCACTTGTATTGTTTTTACAAAGAAGAGGACGGAAAGCTTTCCGGATTCATCTTTTTAACTGAAAACGACGAAAAACTTTTTCTGAGCGGGGTTGCCGAGCCAAAGATTCTGCCCGAAATCGTGAATGCGATAATTGCTGTATGCAGGGCTTACGAGTGCGACATTTACGCGGACACCGACTTAAAACACGCGCAATTTGCACTAAGGAGGGCGGGGTTTGAGAAAACGGGTAAAAATTTACTGATAAGGAGAAACGAATGGGAAAATCGAAAGGCGCGGGGGAATACCCGACAACAACACTAAACACAGGGCTTTACGGAAGTTCGACAACGAATAAAAACGGCACCACTTTCAATCCAAGTTCATTTCAGCAGAATCTTGTCGGCTCCGTTGAGGGATATGTGCCGAACATTTTGAACGAGTATGTAAACCCGAGCTACAACAGCGAAATGTACTTGGCAGAAAAAGCACAGCGCCAAAATCAACAAAAACAGGCTTATGACTCGGGTGTTTTATCTCAGCTTGCAAACCGCGGGCTTATGCGTTCGAGCGGGCTTCAATCTGCGACGAATTCATTTGCCGATACTCTCGCGAACCAAGAGGTTCAAGCCATGCAGAATTATCAAGCACAACAGGCGAATAAGCTTGCGACGCTTATGGGGCTTTATGAGGTTCCTTACAATATGATGCACAACTCGACTAACGCCTCTAAATCGCTCTCTGACGCCGTGGGAAACTATAATTTGCAAAATCAGGCTTTTATTGAGAAACAAAAAGCTCAAAACTCTGCCACATTCGGAGAATTGGGCAATATTGCAGGAGGTTTAGCGGGCACACTGATTGCAGGACCTGCGGGCGGGGCAATAGGCAGCAGACTCGGGCAAACGCTGGGAAGCTATGCGGGGAATTTTTAGATTATGAGCGAAGAACTAAACAGCATAACCGTGACCAAGGACATGAGCGCGTATTATTCGACACTTGCGAAAAACTGGGCTGTGAAGACGGATGGGACAGTGGACGGAGCGGAATTTTCGTCTAAGTACTATGCGGAAGAGGCGAAATCTATTATTGAAGGTGGCACGCAGGATATAGAGGAAATTAAGAGCGAAGCTTTGGCGGCGTTCGACACTGAGTCTACAGAGGTTTTGGCGTCGGCAGAGGGGTTCGCAAATTCGAGTGAAGGGAGTGCTCTTGAGGCGGCTAATGCTGTTGAGGCGGGAAAGCAGGACTTGAATGAGATTTTGGCTCATGTGCCTGAAAAATTTGCGGGGTTTGGGTTGTTTGACACGAAAGTTACTGACCACGTTTTGACAGGTGATGAGGCTGTGGGGTGGGCAATTCAAGGCTCGCTTGTGTCATCAGTTTATACCGACGCGGTGGACAAAATTGTCAACGAGTACCAAGGCGGGGCCATCGCCAACTTTTTACGCAAAGAAGCTTTTACAATGCCGGCTTTCACAGCGAACACCACGAACGGGATAACTGTTTCCGACGCGCGAAACAGCACGGACGCATATTCACTCATCAACGGCGTAGCACAAAAGGTTACGGGTAATTTCAGCACCTACTGGTTCAAAATTGATTTCGGTTTTGCAACCTGTTTAAAAAGCTATTTTATAAAGGCTGACAGCCAAGGGAATCCTGAATATCCGACGGCGTGGACACTTGAGGCTTCTATTGATGGCGAAAACTGGGATGTTATTGACAGTCAAACCGCGCAGGTTTTCACTCTAGGGGAGCAAAAAAACTATAACATCAGCTCTGACAGCGTATACAAGCAGTACAAGATAGTTTTCTCTGCAGGCAACACCTCAGGAGAGCTTAGCAGGCTGGGATTCAATGCAGATAAGGCATTGACATTCCCGTACAAGCAGGCTGTAAATGGGCATAAAATCGCGAATATCGTCAACAAAGAGCAAGTAGACAAGCTTTTCCAAGACATAGGGATTGCCGATTTCTATATTCTTGATGAAGCTTCACGACAGTTTTACCTCCCGCGCAACAAGTGGTTTGCGCAGTTTACGGATGACTCATCTAAGGCAAATGAATTCGTGGAGGCGGGGCTGCCGAATATTACGGGCTTAGTATATGCTTTTGGCGGGGACGGGAAACTTTTTTCGAACATAAAAAGCATTAATAATTTTGACGGGGGCGGTTATGCTCAAGCACAAATAGGATTTGACGCGTCAAAATCTAACCCGATTTACGGAAAATCCGACACCGTTCAGCCTCCTGCGTCGCTGAAACTACTCTACTACAAGGTTGGAAACACTGTTGTAAACGAAGAGCTTATCGATGTCGGGAATATAATATCTGACGTTAGTAACTTACAGAACAACAAGGCTGACACTAATCTTGCCAATACAGAAGCTTCGCAATCATTTATTGATAAGGTTTTCGAGTGGTTTGGGCTGGATTTCAGCAGAGCGGTAAGCCAATCTAATAATATTGAATACACAGCACCCTTTGCAGGTTGTGTTTACTACTATGCTGGAGCTAGTTATCAGAGCGGAACGTTTGCCTATTTGTACATAAATGACATTGCAAATGTTTTGATTAGTACGGGCATGAACCCCGGCTGTACTTCGAGTAACTATTTCCGTGTCAACAAGGGGGATAAATACAAGTCTTACGGAGGGGTGTTTGTAGAATTAAAATTCATTCCTTTCAAGGGGGCAAAGTAGTACAAATAAAACTTTTAGTGCCCGATTTGCGCTGACATAAACTGAAAATAGGAGGTAATTATGTCTACAAATTTTTTGATAAGTTTTCAAGAGGGCGATAAAATTAAGGCCTCCGAAACCAATCACAACAACCAATATCTGCTTGATGAGATTAAGACGCAAGTTACACAGCTAGACGCTTATCTCAAGCAGGAATTGGCAAAATTCGAGCGGAACTTATACATGGTCGGTGACATAAAATCATCGGCGTCCGATACGCCTGATGATAACTGGATGGAGTGCGGCGGGGCAGAGCTTTCGCGCGAAGAATACTCGGAGCTTTACGGAAAAATCGGCACAACGTTCGGAGAGGGCAATAAGGTCACAACATTTAACCTGCCTGACTTGCGCGGGGTTGTAATACGCGGATTCGATAACGGGCGCGGCTTAGACACTGACAGAACATTTGGAAGCTACCAAGAAGACGGCGTGCCTGACCTTGTAGGCAGCTTGGGCGTAAGGCCCGTAAACAACGGTGTTTATCCTGATGGGAAATTGTTTAAATATAACGGCGCGTGGTACTCAGGAACATCGGAAGACCCGGGCGGGGGCGTAAACGGGGTTGATTTCAAGGCTTCGGGGTATTCGTCTGTTTACAAAACTGGATTGCAGGAGGCGCGTGTGAAAAATATCGCCTTAAAATATTACATCAAGGTTAAGTGAGGAGTTTTATGTCACTAGAAGTAAACGAAGACGGGACGATAATTTTATATCAGGGCGACACGGGTGAGGTGGTTGTAAACAATCTGCCGACGATTGAAAACTACAAGGCGTATTTCGGCATTCGCGACGAAAAGCGAAACCAGGTGGGGGCAGAAGTATTGGTGAATACAAACAAGCAGGAGAGCATTTCATTTCGTCTTACATCAGATTTAACGGATAAACTCGAAGTTCCTAACGGCAAAAAATTTGCGACATATTATTACGGTATTAAACTTGTTACGCCGGGTTCATTAAACGAAGATACGCTTTTTGTGGAAGGCAATACCTACGGCTCTTTGAACCGCGTAATTGTTTACCCTAAAAAGGTTGAGGGTGTTTAATGGCGAAAATTAGAGTTACGGCCGGAAATGAAAAAATTAATGTTAATGCTACCAAAGACATGAGCGCATATTATTCGGCGCTTGCGAAAAACTGGGCTGTTAAGACGGACGGGGCGGTCGAAGGCGCTGACTTTTCGTCTAAATTTTATGCGAAAGAGGCGAAATCTCTTATTGAAAGTGGCACGCAGGATATAGAGGGAATTAAGAGCGAAGCTTTGGCGGCGTTCGACACTGAGTCTGCAGAGGTTTTGGCTGCGGCAGAGGGGTTCGCAAATTCGAGTGAAGAGAGTGCAATTGAGGCGGCTAATGCTGTTGAGGCGGGAAAGCAGGGGTTGAATGAGATTTTGGCTCATGTACCTGAAAAGTTTGCGGGGTTTGGGTTGTTTGACACGAAAGTTACTGACCACGTTTTGACGGGTGATGAGGCTGTGGGGTGGGCAATTCAAGGGTCGCTTGTAACTATGACTTATCCGGACGCGGTGGCGAGGATTGAGGAGGCGTATGCGGGGGGTGCTACTGTAACTTATCAGGGGATTAAGAGTAAGAGGGCTTCGAATGGGTGGTATATTGCGGATATTTCGAAAAAGGATGCGGTGGATGAGCTTTTTACGAGCACCGAGATTGCTGATTTTTATGTACTTGATCCTGAAAACAGGCAGTTCTATTTGCCGCGAAACAAGTGGTTTGCACAGTTTACGGGTGACTCTTCTAAGGTAAATGAATTCCAGGAGGCGGGGCTGCCGAATATTACAGCCGAAGTTAATTCTTTTCTAATCGCCAACCCTTCGGGAGCTTTTTCTGGACTAGGACTAGGATATACATACAATACGGGCTCTCAGAATTATAACAGTATTTTGAACTTTGACGCCTCTAAATCAAATCCGATTTATGGTAATTCATCTACGGTTCAGCCGTCTGCGTCGTTGAAACTTCTCTACTACAAGGTTGGGAACACTGTTGTGAACGAAGAGCTTATCGATGTCGGTAACGTGTTGGCTGACCTGCAACTAAAGGCGGATAAAAGTCTTTCTAATACGGTCGGGAGTGTTTCGCAGGCGTTTAAGAACCAGTCTGTGGGCTGGGGAATGCCTGATTACAGTGCAGGGGTAAGTATAAAGACTTATACAAATGAGACTAATCAATTTACGGCTCCGACTAATGGAATATTAGTGATTGACCTGTTGAGTAACAGCGATGGGGAGAAGTATGTTTACATAAACGGGGCGATTGTGGGTCGTAGTATGGCGTACTCGGGAGGCCAGATAGGTGTAGACAGTATTTGTACGCTTTTAATATCAAAGGGTGACAAATTTTATTCGAATGCGATGAATGCGGCAGTAAATTACAATACATTTTACCCATGTAAAGGAGCGAAATAAAATGAAAAAGTATGCAAAAGTTATTAATGAAGAAACAGGGCTTTGTGAGGTAGGCGTAGGGACGAATGCAGAGTTCTATACTTCCATAGGTATGGAAGAGATTGAAGTAGAGCAGTCCGAGGTGGATGGTCAACGGTATTTGAGCGAGAAGTGTCCACGGAAGACGGATGGGGAGAGGTTAGCGGAGGCGAAGGCTTTGAAGCTAGCGGAGAATGTGAGCAAGCGTGATGAGCGCTTACGCGCGGGAGTTGAGTACAGAGGGGTTTTGTTTGATTCTGATACAGACTCCAAGGTTAATATTATGGGCGCGTTGTCTGCGCTTTTAGACGGGGATTCTGTGGGCTGGAACTCCATGGATAACGAGACTGTTATCATGACAAAAGTGGAGCTTGAGGAGCTTGGGGCGCTGCTGATTGGCTTGACGTCGACAGTCTGGGGCGCTGAGGGGCTAAATGTTCAGTATATCAATGCGATTAACGCTTGCACTACACTCGAGGAGCTTGAAGCGGTTGTGATTGATTATACACTGGTATAAAGAATTTAGACAAAACTATTAAAATATTGTATTATTAGGCTAGGGTAGTACCACAAACCTCCAAGGCACACGCGTAAACAAAGAAAGCGGTCGAAAGGAGGTGGTAAATATGAGCTTATGGCTTTTTGCGCTCTTTGATTTATTGATTAAAGCGCATAAAGAAAAAGCCCCAGCATTGGAACTGCTGGAACTTTTCTTAAAGTAATTCGTTCATAGGGTACAAAGTGAAACCTCGAGTAAGTAACATTTACTTGGGGCTTCCCCCTATATGAGTATTATTTACTGTTTTTGAGGTTTTGTCAAGTGGCGGATTTTCGACAACCCAAATAATCCAAGTATCGGATTTCGACGCTGGTATGATTGTATAAAAAGGAGGAAACATGTTTGAAAAATTAAAAGAGACGATTCTGGACGCAGCGCAGGAGGCTGTGGAGTATGCGGAGAAGTTTTACGGGTCTTCTGAAGGTAAGCTCAAGAAAGAGCAGGCGATTAATTTTATTGTGGACAAGATAAAGTTTCCTCCGTTTTTGTCTTTATTGAAGCCGCTTGCGGTGAAGCTGTTATCGGCGTTTATTGATGAAGCGGTGGAGGCTGCGGTTACGTTGATGAAAGCGAAGATTGGTGCGGGTGAGATGTAATGTTCGGGATTTCGCAGGCGATAAAAGAGTTTTTCGCAGCAATGGGGCTTCTCTTCGGCTGGCAGGCGGAACGGGTCGAGCACCGGGCGGAGAGTGTCGTAATTGAGGACAAGGAAGACGGGGAGCGGGCTATGAGGCACGCAGAGAGGGCTATAAACACGGCTTTTAGGTATAAAGATTCATTTCGCATTCTCGACCGCAAGAGCTTTGAGCGCAATGTAAGACAGTTTAGGAATTTGAAGTGATGGAAATAGAAACGCTGACAGAATATGCGCCGATAATAGTTGTCGTCGCAATGTTTCTTATACAACAGAGAATAATTGTGACTCCGGAACAGCTCGAGCGAAAGCACCGTGAAATACTTGCCGACGTTGAGCGCAAATATGCACAACAGCAGAATGTATCTGACCTAAAGGAACAAATCGCTGACATAAATGACAAAATCACCAAGATTTACGATGTTGTATTAAAAAGCAAATAAACCGGACATATGTACAGGTCCCTTATCTTAGATTCAAGCCCTGTATTCACCTCTAGGCTTGCGATACAGTTGTTTTCGCCTTTCGGATTTTGTATAATAGAAGAATTGTTCACTATTATATAAAGAAAGGAAAAATATGAAAGCAAAAGAACAGTTGGAATTAGAGAAAAAACAAAAAGAAGCTCGAAAAAACCACGAAAAACAGCTAAAACTAGGAGAATTGAGGTCAAAAAACCCTGATTTTAATCGCCATACATATAACTGGAGTAATCGAGATATTTGGGAAGAAATGTTAACGTATGAAGTTAACCGTGATGTTGACAAATATTACAGCAAATATGGTTTTGATATGAATACTCCTAATGGAAACAAGTCATGGAACAATCAGGGCGACGCTTTTAAACATAATTATATGCAGGCTTTACTAACTTTAAGATATGATAATAATATTGCAAAAGCAATTGGCGACCTTCACGAATATAAAGGATACCAAAAAGGTAGCCCTGAAAACGAGTCTAACATGGATTTACGCAATAATTCACGTGGTCGTTCATCAGGAAATCAGATTATTTGGGACTTATGGAAAAGTAATGTTGATTACGATAGCATTCCGGAACAAAAAATCAAAGATTGGGTAGCTGAAAGCATAATGCAAAAAATGTATAAAGGTGAATTGACGACAACGCCTAATGATATAAGGCGTCACGATGAGCCAAGTATTTTTCAGGGATTACAAAAAAACTGGCAAAAGGCAGAGCAGAAAGATAATTACATAAAATTACGCGCGTCAAAAGTTGGGTTTAATCCTTTCAAAATCTTTTCCCTTGAAGAAGTTTCAAAAAAAATGCCTCAAGATGTATGGAAATCTGTCAGTGAGCCCATTATGTTTCAGTTGCGTAATTTAGGGGGCTTTCCAAAGGGTGATGAACTCAAGCAAGATGTCAATTCAGGAGATTTAGAGTATGTTTATCCATATGACGGACATAGTGCAAGCAGATATGTAACCTCAGGCGGGCAAGTCTGGGTCGAGCCATATACGCGTGATGACGGAACGGAAGTCAGAGGGTATTATCGGGCAAGACCGAGGCAAGCATACTGATATTTAAGCGATTAAGTGCAAAAAGAGCATAAAACTTACAATGTAGATTATTGGCGAGACGAAAAGCAAAAAACCTAGCCATACTATTGCTGCGTGTATATTTTTTAGCCATTTTAACTTTTTATTCGGTTCTGAAAACTTTCTAAATCTATATTCTATAAGCATTATAACTGATAGGACAATAAGAATTGCAAGCGCAACCATAAAAGTATAAAAAATGGCAAGCATAACACCAGTGCCCTCAAGCTGATTACTTGCGTAGTTATTTGCCGTTGTTTCCGGTAAGCGAACAAACAAAAACTCATACCAATCATGAGCAAATATAAATCCCGCTAATGCTAATGCATTTGCAGAAATGTAATTTCGAAAGTTGTATAAAAACACTAGGTTATTATAGCACAATTTTGAAAAAGCAAAAAACAAAAATGTTATATTATTGTAAGCCCGTTTTAAAGCGGATAGAATAAGATTATAGGAGGCATATTGAAACGAATAATAATCCACTGGACGGCGGGGGCGTATGAGCCGAGCGAGTATGACAAACAATTTTATCATTTTTTGGTAGATAAAGACGGAGGCGTGCATGTTGGACGATATAAGCCGGAGGATAACGAGAATTGCAATGACGGCCGCTACGCAGCACATTGCGGGGGCGGGAACACCGGCTCTATTGGTGTTGCTGTTTGCGCTATGGCTGGTTTCCGGGAGAAAAATAACGTCGGGAACTTTCCTATCACTAAAAAGCAGATTGAGGGGTGTTTCAAGCTTTGCGCAAGTCTGGCGAAGAAATACGGCATACCGATAACTGCAAACACCGTAATGACGCATTACGAGTTCGGGAAGAAAAACCCTCAGACCGACAGCAGGGGCAAGATTGACATCGTTCACTTACCGCCTTATCCGACGGAATCGCCTGACAAAGTCGGGGACTTTATTCGTGCCAAAATTCGGTGGTATTATAGCAGATTATAAGTTTGGACACATTTTGGACAGTCTTTAATGCGAAATTTTTCAATACATTACAACAATAAATACACCAAAGCAGGAATTTCTAATCTAAAATTCTCGCAAATTCGCAAATTATTATATAAATCTTTTCTTGAATACCCGACCCCACTCCCCTTTTAAGGGATAGGTACTATTTCAACTTACACAAAACATCGGTAATTGCTCTCATCTCACTGATTGCTTGTTTATTATTCGACATGGCAGCAAACGCACGTTTGAAAGATTCATTGATTTGCAAAAAGGCACTTAAAGCTTTATCTCGAACGTTACCTGTACTGTTTTGAAGGACTTGTCCTGCATTTTTATATTTTGCTGCTAATTCTTCCAGTACCGGTAATGAATTTTGATGAATCTGCTTATTCTGAGCTTGGATAAGATTTAAATCCGGTTTCTTTGTAACTTGTTCTCTGACATTTTTTAGATTTGAGTCATAAGTTTCCCACATTGTCATCGGCCCGTATGGTTGTGTTGAAATCTGCATATATTTTCCTTTTACGATATAATTGTACATTTATAATACATCTGACAAATAAAAATTGCTTAATTTTAGCAGGATATTACAATTTTTTAATACTAATAAGTTATAAATACGAGTTAAATTCGAAAAGATAGTGTATAATACCCATATGGAAACAGAACAAAATCAAAAAATAGCAAAATATAAATTTGCACAGCTTGCTTCTTCCCCCACCAATGAAAAATGGGAGAAGATGACATCACGGATTAATCCGATATACAAGCGTCACGACGACATCAGAACAGATTTTGAGCGCGATTATGACAGAATTCTTCATTGCAATGCTTATCGCAGGTTGAAGCGTAAAACTCAGGTGTTTTTCGCTACCAGCAACGACCATATTTGCACGCGAATAGAACATGTTCAGCTTGTTGCGTCAATTGCCAGCACAATAGCAAAATCATTGGGCTTAAATACCGAACTCGTTAACGCAATCGCAGTCGGGCACGACCTCGGACATTCCCCTTTCGGACACCACGGAGAAATGGTTATAAACGATATCGTTAAAAGCTACGATATTTCAAAAAAATTCTGGCATGAAGGCAACAGCTTGCATTTTGTTGACGATATAGAAACATTGATTGATTATGAAGGTTTTGAGCAAAATTTAAATCTCACATATGCTGTTCGCGACGGGCTAATTTGCCACTGCGGAGAGGTTGATGAAAATTGGCTCTTCCCGAGAGATGAATTCCTTGACCTTAAAGAAATTAGAAATGCAAATCAGACACGCCCATTCACATACGAAGGCTGTATTGTTAAAATTTCAGATAAAATTTCTTACCTCGGACGGGATATAGAAGATGCTCTAACATACAAAATTCTTGAAGAATCCCAGCAAAAAGAGCTTGAAAAAATGATTCAGCGTCTGTTTAAAGATGCAAAATTAAATCGCCTGAACCACACGGCACTTACGCATAAATTTACGGTTGATTTATGCAAAAACTCATCCCCTCAACGTGGAATAGGTTTTTCTCAAGAATATTTTGAGATTATGAACGAAATTAAAAGCTTCAATTTTTGGAATATATGCTCTCATAAGCGGCTATATTACTTTAAACGCTATGCAAAGCTTGTTCTCGAAACAATGTTTGAGGTCCTTTTGAGCTACTATAAAGGAAACCTGCAAGATACAATGGACGCAATGAACAAGGACTCGCGTTATTACCCGATTTTGATTTCACACTTTGCAGATTGGATTTTGAAATATTCAGACATGCAAAACCGCAACCCATACTTCAAAAACAAAATTTTGTACAATTTAAATTCGATAGAAGATTACCGTCAAGCCTGCATTGACTATATTTCAGGGGCGACAGACAATTTTGCGATAAAAGTCTTTAACGAAATTACAGGATTTTAGACACAAAAAACGCAGGCTCTATACCTGCGTTTTTTATTATTTATTTGAAAAATTATTGTTCGATATAATCTTCTTCGTACATAGGCTGTAAATCTTGCTGGCTATAACGCATATTTGTCATACCTGCATAAGACTCTGCTTTCATTTTTTCAAGGTGCATCTGTCCGTTACGAACGATTTGCTGCAACTGCGACAAATCAGTGTCGATATTATTCAGCACCTGCTCTGCATAATTCTCAGCGCCTTGTCTGATTTTCATAGCCTCATCAGCCGCCTGGATTCTTACATTATCAGCTTCTTCAAGAGCTTTTGTTTTGATATGTTCGCAGTCTTGAATTACTTGTTCTCTGATTTTTTGACCTTCCTGGTGAACAGCTCTCATAATTTCATTTTCCGAAAGAACGCGTGCTGCTTCGTTTTGCGCGTCAGCAATAATTCTGTCCGCACGATTTTGAGATTCTGTAATAATTTCATCACGACGTTTCAAAATCATTTCGGCTTCTTTTATGTCATCAGGAATAGCAGCCTTAATTCTGTCCAAAAGCCCATCCATCGTAGAACTTTTAATAATCACATAACCGGGCATAATTGGTATGCCCTTATCCATTAAGATATCTGCCTTTTCTAACAATTCACTTATTCTTAGCTGACTCATAAATCATCCTGCCTTTATGTTTTATTTATCCATATTATCATAAAAATATTGTACCACACATTCAGGTACAAATTTCGAAACATTTCCGCCTGCGAATGCGATTTCTTTTACCGTACTTGATGAAATAAAGCTATATTCGGGTCTGGTAATCAAAAATACGGTTGTAATGTCCGGAGCAAGAGAATTATTCATCTGTGACATCTGCATTTCGTATTCAAAATCCGAAACAGCTCTCAATCCTCTTATCAAGAGATTTGCGCCCTTCTCTCGAGCGTAATCTATCGTTAGTCCGTCAAAACTGTCCACTTCAACATTTTTTAAATGATTGGAAGCTTCTTTGATGAGATTTACTCTGTCCTCTGTCGGCAAAAATCCTTTCTTTGCGTTATTTTTAAGAACCGCAATAATGACTTTATCAAACATTTCTGAAGCTTTTTCGAGAACATCCATATGACCTTTTGTAATCGGGTCGAAACTGCCCGGATAAATTGCTATTTTCACGTTAACAATCCCTAAATATACGGTACTATCCAATAATAGTACAAAATAATCTGAGAGGCATGGTTATTTTAAAAAAACTTTACGTTATCGAAAATTAAACCAAATCGTCTTCTTTATTTTCTGCAGAGTCTGCATTTACTGGAAGTCTGAAACCGAATTTTGAACCCTCATTAACTTTTGAAGAGACAAAAACTTTCCCGCCATGATGTTTTTCAATAGTAATTTTGACAAGGTGTAAACCAAGCCCTGTGCCTTTTACGGTATGCGTGTCATTTTCAACACGGTAAAATCTATCAAAAATCTTATTTACATGTTCTTGCGGAATACCGATACCGTTATCTTCAACAGAAAGCTCCACAAAGTCCGTATTGCCTGCAATTTCCGTCCTAACTTTAACTCTCGAGCCTTCAGGCGAATATTTGATGGCATTTGAAATCAAATTATTTAGTGCACGCTGAATGCTGTCACGATTGAGCATAATCAACGGTAAATCAGGCTCTTTTATAACAGAAACTGTTATATTTTTTTCATCGGCAAGAATTTTCATTGAGTTTACACACTCGTCAACAAGGTGCGTTACATCACACTCTTCTTTTTCGTAATTAGCTTCTTGCGACTCTAATCTGGAGAAATCCAAGACGTCGTTTACCATTTTTTGAAGACGTGTTGTCTCATTGTTTATCACGCCGATAAACTCTTTGCGGGTATTTTCGTCGAAATCGTCAGGGTGATTGTACAAAGTATCAACATATGTACGCAAAATCGTAACCGGTGTACGAAGTTCGTGACTAACGTTCGAAATAAATTGGCTTTTTAGTTTATCAACTTCAACCTCACGCGTAACATCAATCAAAACAATAATGTAGCCAACATAATCCTGATTTTTTGAAAACATAGGAGAAATAACAGATTTTATAATACGCTTTCCGACGTTAATATTAAACTCGAGCGGTTTTGTCTCAATAATATCAAGCGGAGTGTCTTTGAACTGCTCGATTTTATCTTTAAAACAAAGTTCACCGTCTGTGTCACAGTACATTTGAATTTTTGTGTTTAAAATTTCTTTTTCTTCTACATCGAGGATTTTTTGCGCAGAATTGTTTATCAAAACAACACTATCGTAATTGTCGCAAACAACAACTCCGTTAATAATTGACATCAGAACAGTTTCAAACTTGTTACGCTCAAGCGTAAGCTGGTCGATATTCTTCTCCTCATAGGCGTGAAGACGCTGAGACATGTCATTGAACGCCGCAATAAGCTCTTTAATATCGCCGCTGGCGTCTTTGTCTTCTAATTTGTAGCCAAACTGACCACCCGAGATTTTTTTAACCCCATGATGAAGAGCATGAAGTTCTCGCGTCAAAAGCCAGGTGTTTATTACAGCGACCCCACTCAATACAAGCCAAGCCAGCGCAAAGACTACAAACATAGAGTTTTTCGTAGTCAAAATAACCGACTTTATCATTTTATTTGAGAATCCTACCGTAACAGAGCCTATATTTTTAGCCCCCGAGTCCGTTTGAATGCTCATTGGCGCAGAAACACTTGATTTTGTTTCTTTTGCACGTTCTTTATCTGTATTTTTACTCGAATAAAGAACTTTACCCTTGTCATTTTTGAACTCGATGTACGAAATACTGTCGTTCGTGTTTAGAATTAAGTTTGTGTGATAAGCAAGCGTCTCATACTTTTGCGGCTCTTTGATGTCTTTGATTAATTCAGTACTTTCAATTGCAACTGTCTTTGTAAGTAGTTGAGAAAGCTCATTATAGCTTTGAGAGAGCTTTTCTTGAACTTTGTTGGTCAAAAACAGAGCAATTGCAAGAATCAAAAGAGTGCTGGCAACCATCCCCAGCAACACCATTCTATTTTGAGTATTCAAATTGAACTTTATTTTCTTCATCTACTTCAATTAAACAAATAACTTGTTTTATAGTACAACAATCAACGCCAAAAACGCAAACGCTTAACAATTTAGGCTGTTTTCACATCCGCACGCGCAAGGTTCAAGATGAATAACCACTTCGGCGTTCAAAAGCACCGCATTTATTTCCGATTCAATCCTGTCACAGATTTCGTGTCCCTCTTTAATTGTCATGTTTTCCCTAACTGACAAAACCAAATTGATTGTGCGAAAAGAGCCTGATTTTCTTGTTTGGATTGAAGAACAGGACAAAATATCACTATAAAGGTGTTTTTTTAAAATCTCTGAAACCTTTACCAAGTCCTCATCAGGCAATGTTCCGTCCAAAAGGTTATTTAGCGAAGTTTTACAGACTTTATACCCTGCATGCATAATAATTAATGCGACAAAAATTGCAAAAATAGGATCCAAAAAAGCGAAGGATGTGAATTTTATTATAACAAGTCCTCCAAACACAGCAAGAGAGGAGTATACATCGGTACGTAAATGCTCTGCGTCAGCATAAATCGCAATTGAGTCAGTTTCTCTTGCGACTTTGTATAAATATCTGCTGACAAAAATATTCACAATTACAGACAGCGCCATAACTGCAATACCAATATTTACATCAATATTTTTGATATCAGGATACAAAATAAGTTTTTTGCCTGCCTCAATAAGAATATAAATTGAAGCAGCAATAATCAGCCCCCCTTCAAGCAAACCTGAAAAGTCTTCATACTTGCCATGCCCGAATGGGTGCTCTTTATCTGCCGGCATTGAAGATCGCGAAACCGAAAACAATGCCAAAAACGAAGCCAGCAAGTCGCTTGCTGAATGAACGGCCTCCGAGATAATACTCATGGATCCCGACATAATACCGACAACTAATTTCAGAAAAACCAGCGATACATTAGAAAGAACTGATATACCCGCTGCTCTTTTCTTTCTCAAACCGACTTCCATAATAGTTTATTCCTTCATATCGACGATATTGCCTTTTCTTGGCTCCATTTGAGAATATTTGTTTAAAACCTTAGAGGTTCGAACATTTCTGAGGTAGTTTCTGTATACGTTGCCGCGCTGAACTTTCAAAAGTTTTAAATTTTCCAGTTCCTGCTCTTTTATTTTAGCAATCATACAATCGAACAACGAAAACTCGGCGCTTTCTATGAATTTCTTGTTCAACTCAATGGTTTTAATAATCTCTTTTTTCTTTTTGATTAAAGCATCCAATTCTTCGGAATCATCTTTTTCAATTGCCTCTTTGATGGCATTTGAGCAGTTGTAAAACTGATTCAGCAATATTTCAAGTGTTGATTTATTCATCATCATCTTCTTCCTGCTCGGCCTTTTCCTTATTTGCAATTTCAATAGCCTTACTCCAAGTGTCTCTTAATTTTTCCAGATGATCAATAACTTCATCAAGATTTTCGGGCTTGTTTTTCATATTCGCTTCAACAAGCTTGTTATATAAGTAATCATACAGAGCATAAAGGTTTTTGGCCATTTCCCCGCCGATATCCATATCAAGCGTAGTCATGAACTCAGCAATAATTTTTTCGGCAGATAAAATATTATTATGCGCTTCTACCTTTTCATTATTTTCAAAGTGAATCTTTGCCTTTTTGAGAAAATTTATTGCACCGCTATAAAGCATTATAAGAATTTTCTCAGGAGATGCCGTCTCCAATTGCGATTTCTGATATTGTTTTATGTAAGGATTCAATGACTTATTCCTCTCTTGTAACCCAGGGGTATTATAACCTGTTTTTCATACAAATTCAAATGCTTTACAAAACTTGTGAAATATTTAAAAATAAGCTAATATAATGAAAAACAGAGGATACATTTATGCAAGAAGATGAAGGAAAAGTCGTCAGCTTAGCAGGCGCAAAAAATAAAGATAAAAATAAAGAAAAAAACGAACAGGAGCCAAAGGAACAATTTGAGCCTGTATATTGCAGTTTTTGCGGCAGACCTAACACACAGGTTGTTAAAATGGTCAAAGGCCCCGGGGTAAATATTTGCTCCGAATGCACAATGATAGCGGTTCAATACTTAATTTTGGATGACAGAATGCCGTCGGGTGAAGCTCAAAAAATCCTTGATTTATTCTGGAGCAAAGTATAATGAATAAGCTTCAAATCAGAGCGGAGCTTCTCAATGCTATTAAATTAATCGACAGCGGAGACAAGCATTCACCTGAATTTTTGCAAAGTATAATTTCGCCTCTTCTTAAAATCGAAGACAAGGCGTTAATTTTGGACATTCTTATAAAAGAAATTATTTCGGCTAAAAATGACAGCCGTTTTTTGAATTTATCCTACATTCTTGAAAATGTTATCCCTAAAGATATGCTTGAGTCTCAACTATGGAAATTATTGAACAGTGCCGAAATCGATGACAGAACAAAAGCAAATATTATTAATATATTAAAAGATTTAGGTAACCAGATAAACTATGAAAAATATATCGAGTATTTTGAAAATCCTGATTCCGTAATTGATTCCGATACAGAAAGAATGCTCAAAAGTGCAATCTATAACCCCGAAGCGCTAATCGACTTTCTCGATTTCATTGAAGCACTTCCGCCGAACGACAGAAGTATTCTTGTAGATTCACTTTGCGAGGATTATGAAGGCGATGAGCTTGCCAATCTTTTCATCCCTGTAATATATGCTAATCCGAATTCCGAACTGTGCAAATACGCAATAAAGCGTCTGGGAGACTCAAAATCACCGCTTGCACTACGTCCGCTGAACTGGATTGCGGAATATTCCAAGGATAGTGAAACACAAGCTCTCGCTAAAAAAAGTCTCAGTATGTTGAAACTTGCAGGCGCAAGATATGACAAAACCGAAGAATTCTTCGAAAGCGTCCTAAAAAACACGGAACTTCAAGAGGTTTTTGTCAGTATGCCCGACGGTCACGGCAATATCGGAATACTCGCCATTCGAAAAAGACTTGAAAAAGACTCTTTTCAAATTATGGCAGCTGTTTTTAACGACACATCTGGTATAATCGACTGTTTCGGCTTCAACGAGCTTACTAAAAATGAATACTCAAGAATTGTAGACAAATTCTATTCAAATCAGGCAAAAATATTGCTTGAGCCATCTATTGCAAAACTGCTTCTTGATAATGCGGAAAAAACTTCACTAGACTCAGACGGAAAAATCTCTTACGAATATATCTGCTGGAAAAGAATCCTCCAAGACATTCGACTGCCTGCAAATGACGTTAAAGTTGAACTCTCGGCTAATCTAAATAAAATCCCCGTAACAATCGAAGATTTAAAAAAGATTTACACAACAACTCTTTTTGACAAATGGTTTCTGGACAGCAATGACGATGAGGAGTTCCACAATTTGCTGAATGAAATTACAGCGCTTTTATCCGAACAAATAAGCCTTGAAAAAGCATTCAACGAAATTGAAGACGCGATTTTAATGAAATATTCTAAAATTTGGCGCCCTGAAAGTATTGAAAAAATTGATTATCGCCTTTTACTAAGCGCATACCTGCTGAGTATACGCGGACTTAGCGAGCACGCAGATATTTTATACTCTATAATATATAACTGTGAAGTTAAAACTGAAATGCTTATGAATATAATAAGAGTAAGTGTTTATGAGTTCTTGCTGCGCGAAAGAGGCAAATATCAAAACAGTATAATTTCGACAAACATCTTCTCTCGAAGAAATGAAGCAAACAAAGCAGTTCTGGACAAAAAAACCATCGAAGCAGTTATAAAAGAACTGGAAGACAGGTGGAAAATATAAATGGAACGCATTCTGGGTCTTGACATAGGTACAAAAAGAATTGGCGCCGCGATAGGCGACAATATGGGTATTGTTATTTCAGGAAAAGAAGCAATTGCCCGCACCCCTGAAGATAAAGCCGTAAAACGCATAGAAGAGCTTTGCCGTGAATACGGAATCAGAAAAATTGTAGTCGGAATTCCTCTTCACGCAAACGGCGATTTTGGAGAACAGGCAGAAGATTGCAAAAAATTCTCAGAACTCTTAAAGGATAAATTTGAAGTATTTTACGAAGACGAACGCTGTTCAAGTTTTGCGGCGGAAGAAAATCTTAAAAACAGAGGGATAGATATCAAAAAAAATAAAAGTTTGATAGATATAGAAAGTGCGTGTATAATCTTATCACAGTTTGTGAACAGAAAGTGAGAAAAAATGAATGATTTTAATGAAAACCAACAAAATACAACCGAAGAAGCAGAAGAATTTGAAACAAAATTTATTGAAACGCTAGATGAAGATGGGAACACTGTTTCGCTCGAACTTTTAGACATCATTGAACTTGAAGGCGTTGAATATGCAATCTTGCGTGCAGCTTCTGAAAATGAAGAAGACGAAGACAGCGAAGACGATATCGAGACAGAAGCGGTTCTTATGCGTCTTAAAAAAGACGGCGACGACTATACATTCGAAGAAATCGAAGATGACGAAGAGTTCAACTTTGTCGCTGAATATATCGAAGGACTCGAAGAATAGTAAAAATGAGCGAAACTCTTGACTACATCAAGCAAAAAATTAATGATTTTAAACCTCAAATCGGCGTAGTACTGGGCTCCGGGCTTGGCGAACTCGCTGATGAAGCAGGCGGAATACGCATACCTTTTTGTGAAATTCCCGGCTTTGAAACCCCAACAGTTGAGGGGCATAAAGGAAGCCTTGTTTTTGCTGAGGTAAAGGGGAAAAATTGCGTATTTTTGCAAGGCCGCTATCATTTTTATGAAGGTCACAGCATTCAAAAAATAACCTTGCCAATAAAAGTTTTAAAACAGCTGGGTGTAAAAACACTTATTTTGACTAATGCCGCAGGTGCTGTTAATTTGGATTACAAGAGCGGTGATTTGATGATAATTTCAGACCACATAAATCTTATGGGAACAAATCCGCTTATCGGCAAAAACGACGATTCGCTCGGAGTACGCTTCCCGGATATGAGCAGTATTTACAATAAAGATTTAATCGATACAGCACATAAAGCAGCAAACAAACTTGGCATAGAGCTTAAACAAGGCATCTATGCGGCCTCTACAGGTCCAAGCTACGAAACTCCTGCAGAAGTTCGAATGCTTCGTACTTTGGGTGCCGATGCCTGCGGAATGTCGACAGTTCCCGAAGCAATTGTGGCAAATCACGCAAGTATTAAAGTGCTGGGTATAAGCTGCATAACAAACATGGCAGCAGGTATCGAAGATAAAAAACTTTCACATGACGAAGTGGTTGAAAGCGCGGCAACAGTTAAAGATAAATTTAAAAATCTGATTTCAAATATACTAAAAGAAATTTAGTTTATTTCAGTATTCTCAACAATTAATTGACGATTTTCTTTCAAAAATTCAAAGAATTTTTCTTTATTGCGAAAAAGAGCAGCATTCTTGTTTAAAAAATCATCGTTCCAATTCCACCATTGACTTTGATTAAGCAATTCTATTTCTTCATCGGAAAATCTAAATTTAATAACCTTTGCAGGAACCCCCACTGCCACGGCAAAGTCGGGAATATCTTTAGTAACTACCGCATTCGCACCGATTATTACACCGTTACCTATTGTGACACCCGGCATTATTACTGCATTTGAACCAATCCAAACATCATTTTTTATTTTTACGGGAGGATTAGCTTTAACGAATTCTTCATAGTCATATTGAGAGGTACCGTTAACATTCTCAGGAAATGGATGATTCGTTATATAGTTCTTTGTATGTATTTGAACACCTATTTTGACTCCTAGGGCAATCGCACAAAAGCTGCCTATTTCAGCATCATTACAAGCATACCCCAAAGAATGCTCATGTCCGTATGTTTGCTTACCAACTTTATGATTAAAAACCCTTACCGGGGGTTTTGACATATAAGTGTGCCTTATATAGTTTCTTACACTACGGCAAAGAAGTTCTATTTCATATAAAACGGGTATAATCATCTTAATCTCCACATTTATAAATATATTTAGCAGTATATCAGAAAACAAGTTCATATATTTAACGTAAATTTTTATTAAGTAGCGCTTTATTTCCTCAGGTATAGTATAATTCTTACGTGGTTTTGTATAGTTTATACAGGAGGAAAAAATGAGACTGGTAAAACACATGGAAAACTTGAAAAAGTTTGGAATGATGTTGTGCACAATGCTTACTGCTGTTCTGTTTTCCGCTGCGCCTTCAATGGCAAGCGAAGCTGATCTTGTAGTTCCGTCTTTTGCACAGCACCAATCAAGCTACAATCTCCTAGTTATAGGGATTGTAATCAGTGCGCTGGGTATTGTGATAGGGATTATCCAATATTTCAACGTAAAAAGAATTAAGGCTCACCAATCAATGTTAGCTGTCGGCAACTTGATTTTTGAGACTTGCAAAACATACCTCATTCAACAAGGTAAATTTCTAGTATTACTGGAAATCCTTATTGCTGTATGTATCGGGTTCTATTTCGGCGTTCTTCAACATCTTGACGCAAAAGGCGTTATGATGATTTTAGGCTGGTCCGTTGTCGGTATTCTCGGCTCATATGGCGTTGCGTGGTACGGTATAAGAATGAACACGCTTGCTAACTCAAGAACTGCATTTGCAGCGCTTGAAGGCAAACCGCTCAAGATTTTGAACATTCCGCTTCAGGTCGGTATGAGTATCGGTGTAATCCTTGTCAGCGTTGAGTTGATAATGATGCTTACCATCCTTCTTTTTGTACCGGGACATCTTGCAGGCGCTTGCTTTATCGGTTTTGCTATCGGTGAATCACTTGGTGCTTCTGCGCTTCGTGTTGCGGGCGGTATTTTCACAAAAATCGCTGACATCGGTTCCGACTTGATGAAAGTTCAATTCAACATCAAAGAAGATGACCCCAGAAACCCGGGCGTAATAGCAGACTGCACAGGCGACAACGCAGGCGATTCAATCGGACCTACTGCTGACGGCTTCGAAACTTACGGTGTAACAGGTGTTGCACTCGTCAGCTTTATCCTCTTAGGTGTATCTCCGGAATACAGAATCCCTCTGTTGACGTGGATTTTCACAATGAGATTCTTAATGATTGTAACATCTGTTGTTGCATACAAAGTTAATGACATAGCAAGCCACATTATCTACGGAAAAGCAGAAGAAATGGATTTTGAAGCTCCATTGACTTCTTTAATTTGGATTACATCAATCCTTTCAATTATTATGACATTCGGCGTAAGCTACTGGCAGTTAGGACACCTCGGACACAATCTGTGGCTTGTTCTCTCTGTAATCATCTCTTGCGGCACGATTGGCGCGGCTTTAATACCTGAATTTACAAAAGTATTTACAAGTACAAAAGCAAGACACACCCAAGAAGTTGTTACAGCTTCTCGCGAAGGCGGTGCATCACTTACCATCCTTTCCGGACTTGTTGCAGGTAATTTCTCCGCTTTCTGGATTGGTTTAGTAATTGCTGTATTAATGGCCATCGCATACTTTGCAAGCATGTACATTCCTGGCGCAATGATGATTTACGCATCCGTATTCGCATTCGGCTTGGTTGCATTCGGCTTCCTAGGTATGGGACCAATCACAATAGCTGTTGACAGCTACGGACCTGTTACAGACAACGCTCAATCTGTTTACGAACTTTCATTAATTGAAAGCGTAGACAACATTGAACATCAAATCAAAACAGAATTCGGTTTCGAACCGCAATTCGAAAAAGCAAAACTTTTGCTTGAACAAAACGACGGTGCGGGAAACACTTTCAAAGCAACATCAAAACCTGTACTTATCGGTACAGCGGTTGTTGGTGCTACAACAATGATTTTCTCGCTTATTCTCGTAATCAAAAACACTTTGGGTATTCAGCCTGAGGCTATTTTGAACCTGTTGAACCCTTACACAATTCTGGGCTTCATCATGGGTGGAGCAGTAATTTACTGGTTCACGGGAAGTTCTATGCAAGCCGTTACAACAGGCGCGCACAGAGCTGTTAAATACATAAAAGAACACATCAACCTTGAAGACACACACTCTGCAATGGCAGCAACAGAACACTCAAAAGAAGTTGTTAAAATTTGTACTCAATATGCTCAATCCGGTATGTTGAACATCTTTATCGCTTTGTTCTCGTTTGCGCTGGCATTCGCATTCTTCTCAGCACCTACGCACTCGAAAGAGCCCGTAGCATTCTTCGTAAGCTACTTGATTGCTATTGCTGTATTCGGCTTATTCCAAGCTGTATTTATGGCAAATGCAGGCGGATGCTGGGATAACGCTAAAAAAATCGTGGAAGTTGACCTTAACGAAAAAGGAACACCTCTTCACGAAGCTACTGTTGTCGGCGACACAGTAGGCGACCCGTTCAAAGACACATCTTCTGTTGCTATGAACCCGATTATCAAGTTCACAACTTTATTCGGTCTTCTTGCAATGGAAATCGCAATATCAAACAGCTTTAAAGAATACGCTCCGTACGTCGGCGTGGTATTCTTCTTTATCGCTTTGTTCTTTGTTTACCGTTCATTCTACGGTATGAGAATTAAAGCAGATTAAGAGCTGCAATTCCTTTAAAAGGGGCTTTGAGAAATCAAGGCCTCTTTTTTATTGAAAATATTATTTTTTCGAGACCCATTTATTGTCTTTTAGATAAAATCTCCACGGAGTATCCACTCCAACTTTTAACCCTATCCTTGTTGTTTGAACAATATCATCAGATTCTATGTCATCACCGTATTCCAGCCACAAATCAGACTCTAATGCAGTAACATCGGTTTCGTTTTGTTCTCTTGTGATGTTTAAGGCCTTGCAAAGACGGGAGGGGCCGTTTGTATTATCTATATTTTGTACAGGTTCAAGTGCGCGGATTAAAACACCGCTTCCGTAGTTTTCACGGTCGGTTACAATGTTTACGCAGTGGTGCATTCCGTAAATAAAATAAACATATGAGGTGCCGGGCTTACAAAAAAGTGTTTTGGCACGAGGAGTTTTTCCGCGGTAGGCATGACAGGCAGGGTCTTCTTGCATATATGCCTCAACTTCTACAATTTTACCTTTTCTAACTTCCCCGCCTACTCTTCTGCACAAAATCTGCCCCAAGAGAGCCTTTGCCACATCCAGTGTATTTCTTGCATAAAATTCACGTTTTATTATAGCCATAAGAGTATTTTATACAATTTTTCCAATAATTAAAAGTTATAACAGAATATTGTTATTTTAAAACGTATTTATTTAAATGTATTTTTAATTTTTCAAGATACACAGGAATATCGGGCTGCTTTACAACATCATGACAAAAGAAACTTTTAATTCGCTCAAATCCGCAGTATTCCTGAAATTTATGCAGCGCAAGAATTAAATCTTCATCCGAACGGTCATCAAAAAATCCCGGCTTGTTAAAGTCTGCCAGCGCAGAGTTCCACGTCATCGAATACATATATTTTTTGCCATTCATCAAGCCGCCTTGCCCGTATTCTTCGCTTGCAGCATAAAAAATTCCGTACAAAAAAATTTCATCAAAATATTTCTTCAAAATCCATGGCACTGAAAACCAATTCACCGGTGACTGATAAATAATTATATCCGCCCACTTATATTTCTCAATTTCTTCGTTTATATCATAACCATTTTCAACAATTGTAGTTTTAACGCTATTATCCTGAATTGCCAGCTCCACAATTTCATCAAATAGTGTCTGATTAAGCCTTCCTTCTGAAAAAGGATAGTATTTATGTCCGTTTATAACAAAAATATTCATATTCGCCTCCGCATAAATAAGAGTAAGTTCCAAGGAAGAAAAAATCATTCCTCTTAAATAAATTTTGGAGGGCAATTTTATAAAAATTCATATTTCGGCATAAAAAAACCTATTGTGTTATCATAATAACAGAAGAAAGATTAGACAGACCCAAAATGACTACACAAACAGTAAACCTGCCGAATACCGAGAAAAATACGCCTTTGTGGCTTATTTGCTGTGCAATTCTTTTGCCTACATCCTTTGCAATGCTTGCAACATCTGAAACAAACGTTGCAATTCCCCATATAGCAGGATTTTTTGGTGCAACTCTTGACGAAGCAAACTGGGTTATAACAAGTTATATGATTGCTAATGCAATCCTTATCCCGCTCACAGCTTGGTTTGAAAACAAGCTTGGAAGGGTCAATTTTTTAAAAATTTTTATCGGGCTTTTCACAATCGGGTCGTTAATTTGCGCATTTTCACATAGTTTAAATATTATGATTGTAGGCAGACTAGTTCAAGGTGTTGGCGGAGGACCGCTCATGCCTATGTCTCAGGCAATTCTGATTTCGAGTTTCCCGTTTGAAAAACGAGGCAAGGCTATGGCGCTTTTTGCACTTGCAGTAATGGTTTCGTCTATTATGGGACCGACCGTCGGAGGATATATAGTTGACAATTCAAGCTGGCAGTGGATTTACCTTATGAACATTCCTGTCGGGATAGTTTCTATACTTTTAGTTCAGTTATTCATCCCGGAAAACCCGCACAAATCCAAACCTCGAAAAATGGATACAGTGGGGGTTTTACTTCTCATAATGTGGCTAATGCCAATGCAGATTGTACTCGATAAAGGGCAACAATTCGATTGGTTCGGAACACCTTGGATTGCTTGGCTTGCAGGGATATCTCTTTTCTCATTCATATTCTTTATCGTTTGGGAATTGGAATGCAAAAATGCGATTGTAAACATTAGAGTATTTAAAGACCGTAACTTCGCTGTCGGAACACTTCTCGGAGCTGCCGTCAATATGCTCATTTACATCACGATAGTACTTTTGCCGAAATATTTACAAGGCGTTATGAAATACACGGCGTTTTTAAGCGGATTGTCGTTGGCTCCTCGCGTTATTTCTTGTCTTGTAATGCTATGCTTTATCGACAAACTTGTACAAAAAGTCGACAACAGACTTTTAATAGGAGTTGGATTCGGTCTTTTGGCGATATCAACTTTCTGGTATACAAACCTAAACCTGTCAGTTTCTTTCGCATATATAGTTATACCGAATGTAATTCTCGGAGCCGGCGTAATTTTAACATTCATTCCGATATCTGCACTCGTGCTGGGAACTCTTCCTAAATCCGAACTGTCTAACGGAGCAGGGCTTCATAGTTTGGCAAAATGCATAGCGACGGTTTTTAGTGTTTCTGTATCAAATACGCTCGTTGCAAGGCTATCTCAAGCTCACCAGTATCATCTTGTGGGAAATCTTTCAAATTGCAATTTGATTTTCCGACGTCACATGGAAGCTACAACACATAAATTTATGCACTTTTATCCTCATCTATTCGCTCAGCACAAGGCCGGTTTTGTTTATTACAAACAGTTGATTGTCCAGTCAAATATATTTGCTTATACCGATGTTTTCAAGATTTTTACGCTTATTGCAATTTTACTCATTCCACTGGGATTTATGCTGCAAGTAGATTTAGACGAACGCCACAGAATAAAAGAGCGAATGAAACGCAGAGCGTATTTTCGCAAGTTTAGAATGCAGCTCAAAGAACTTTCTTCAAAACTGCGCCACGAATCTATTGTATAACTATGCCTGCCAGCCTTTAGCCTCTAATTCATCCACCATTGACTGAATCGGCTGCATCTTTCTTTTTTCAGCTTTTTGAGCTTTAAGTGCCAGATTATGCTCTGTTCTTGCTGCTTTTTGTGCATTTATTTTTGCAAAGTGGTTCTTTCTTGCAAGAATTTCTTCCTGAGACATTATTTTACCTACATACTTTGAGGCTCCTTTTAGAGATCCAACATTAACACCAAAACTAACAGCAGAGGGGCTTTTAGCATAATTATTGAGTCCCGAAACGGCTTGAATTTTCATAAAACACTCCTTCTCTCATATCACACATACTCAACACTTATAATTATATTTTTTTGACGACTTCTGTCCAAAGTGTGAATAAAAGTTTACAATCAAAGAAGCATTTAGGCTTGAAAAATCATTAAAACTCCTGAAAATCCATCTCAATAGGGTGCTTCAGAACAATTACAAATGGGGTTCCTGATTTTGCTTTACAATTAAGCCCTTTTGAGGACAAAGCTATAGCCCCGCCAACGGCAGCACCGGTATATGGTGCTAAAATCATGCCTCCAATCGATAAGCACTCAATTGCTATTGCCATTGCACCAAACACGCAAACACCAGCCGCAGCTGTCGTCATCCCAACGCCTTTAGCCGCGTTTAATGCTGCCGGCGCTACTAAATCACCTTTTTGTGCTTCTGTGTAGATGATGTACTCTTTTCCGCTCGGCAATATCAATCTGTCTATGACTACATTTGCTCTTGCTCTTCTAAAACCGAATTTGCTGTTTTCTTTGCTCATCACATGCCCGATAAAGCGTGTCCCTTGAGGTAATACAGTATTATCGCTGTCTGTAATTTGTTCAGTCAAAACAAATTTTATACGTTGACCGACCTCTGATTCATTTACATTAAAATCCTGCGCAAATGCCAGCTTTATCACACTATTTGATTCAATTTTTTCAACACCGTTTAGGTTATGGACATATACCTTCTGCTCGACTTCTGCAAAAACGGGCAAAGTATTCATTATACACAAAGCAAGAAGCAAAAATAAAGACATAAATTTTTTCATACAACATTCCTTTCACACTCAACTAAAATTTAAAAAAATTATATCATATTTTTAAATTTTTATCATAATATGACTCTATGTGATATCATTATATAAGCGAATTTTGAAGGTAAAAGATATGGACGAAAAACGTGAAAAAGTTATTCTTCCCGGGGAAACGGCAGGCTGTTACCCTGAGTGCTGGGAAAAAACCTTTGATAAATATTTTCTTTTGGGCTGGATAGCTTCTTTTGTCGGGCTATTTGTGGTTACTTTAAAATATGAACCTGCGATATTTCATGATTACACATTCTTCGCATTCTGCTTGTTAAAATTATTGATAGTCGGCGGTATTGCATTTTTTGGCGGTCTTTTGTGCCGACACTATTGTCCGATTGATAAAAAAGGTTACATTGAGTCTTCGTCAGGTTCTTGGTTTAAGGTCAATTATACCAGGAAGCTTCAACACTTTGCAGCATATCTCGTACCTTTAATTAACCCTTTTAGCCACAACAAAGGTATTATTCCGCATTTATGGGAAACCCTTTTCGTAATGCTAATGTTTTTGCTTATGATACAGCCTATCAGAGAGCGCTTCAGCTTTTTTATGATACAGTTCAACTCCATGGATAGAACAGAAGACAGACCGAATACACTAAAGTGGATAATCCTGGGCAACCTTCTGCCGGGGCTCATTTTAAGTGTAATATTCCAGCAGATTTTTGAAGAAGTTATACATGAACCGCTACTGGTTTTAATAGTCGTGTTCATTATCGGTATAGGCGACGGATTGGCGGAACCGGTAGGGACAATGTTCGGAAAAAAGAAATATATTGTACCGTCTTGGAATTTTAAACACCGCTATGTCCGCTCATATGTCGGAAGCGCATGTGTGTATGTTATCAGCCTGATTTCTGTCGCAATATTTTTCCAAGAATTTAATACTTTGCCTCAATTTATAACAGCCTTGATTATTATCCCGCCGGTTATGACCCTAGCGGAAGCATTTGCGCCGCATTCAATGGATACGCCTGTATTAATGCTTATCGGTTACACTTCGCTCTATTTAATATGCACTTTAATTTAATCCCAATCGTATAATTTTTATTTTTCTGAAAAAATGTTATAATTTATGAAATAAAATTAGGAGGTGTTTATGGATGAGAAAAAACTCACGAACGAAGCAGGTGCGCCTATCGCAGATAACGAAAACGCTATCACCGCAGGCCCAAGAGGACCGGTGATGTTTCAAGATGTTTGGCTTCTTGAAAAGCTTGCTCACTTTGATCGTGAAGTTATTCCTGAACGCAGAATGCACGCAAAAGGCAGCGGTGCATACGGCAAATTCATCTGCACACAAGATATTTCGCAATATACAAAAGCAAAAGTTATGCAAAAAGACGAAACCACAGAGGTCTTTATACGCTTTTCAACAGTTGCGGGTGAACGCGGCGCAGCCGACGCTGAAAGAGACATTCGCGGCGTCGCAATGAAATTTTACACCTCAGAAGGCAATTGGGATATGGTTGGAAATAACACCCCTACATTTTTTATCCGTGACGCACACAATTTTCCTGATCTCAATAGAGCGGTAAAGCGCGACCCCAGAACAGGACTTCGCTCGGCACAAAACAACTGGGATTTTTGGACACTGCTCCCGGAATGCTTTCATCAGATAACAATTACTATGTCCGACCGCGGCATACCTGCAAGTTATCGTCACATGGACGCATTTGGTGAACACGCCTTCAGCCTTTATAACGAAAAAAATGAAAGAGTATGGTGCAAATTCCACTTTAAAAATCATCAGGGTATAAAAAATCTCACCGACCAAGAAGCACAAGAACTTATCGGACGAGACCGTGAAAGCCACGGGCGTGACCTTTTCGAGTCCATCGAAAGAGGCGATTATCCGCGCTGGACAATGTATATTCAGGTTATGACAGAAGAACAGGCAAAAAATCATTACGAAAATCCTTTCGACATAACAAAAGTATGGAGGCACAAAGAATTCCCGCTTATTGAGGTCGGCATCCTGGAACTCAATCGAAATCCCGAAAACTATTTTGCAGAAGTCGAGCAATCAGCATTTAACCCCGCTCATGTAGTTCCGGGTATAGGGTTCAGCCCTGACAAATTCTTACAGGGGAGACTTTTTTCATACGGAGACGCTCAAAGATACCGCTTAGGCGTCAATCATAACCACATCCCCGTTAACCGTCCAAAATGCGAGGTAAACGAATACCACAGAGACGGTCAAATGCGTGTGGATGGCAACTACGGTGCAACTGTCGCATACACTCCGAATTCGCAAGGTGTCTGGGCAGCGCAGCCTAATGCTGCGGAGCCTCCGCTGGATTTGGAAGGTGCAATGTGGCGTTTTGACCCTGCTGCTGACCCGACAGACGATAATTATAAACAAGGCGGCGAGCTGTACCGTCTTATGAGCGAGGAGCAAAAACAAGCTCTAATCGGAAACACTGAAAGAAATATCAAACCTTGCACCGAAAATATCAAATATCGCCACGCAGTGCACTGTATATGGGCGGATAAGGATTACGGCGAGCGAATGACAGATGCGCTGGGGCTTGATATGAATAAAGTCCTCGAGCTTGCACAAGGCGACCACAAAAGCTTGATTCAAGCGACTTTACAAGTATAATCTCCTAATATTATTGCAAATAAAGACTAAATATACTAATATAATTTTATAATTACATAGTGAGGGCTTTATGGGAAATATTGTTTGGGAAGAAAAATACGACGTAGGCGTAAATGAGCTGAATCAGCAGCACAAAAAATTAATCGAGACATTAAATCATCTTTATGTCGCAATGGAAAACAAACAAGATCGCCATGCGCTAAAAAAGGTACTTATGGAACTTATCGAATATATTAAAGTTCATTTCGCAACCGAAGAAGACTATATGTTTAAATATTTTTATCCTGAATACATTTCACACAAAGAAGAACACCAAAAATTCATCAAAAAAGTTGTAGAATTTTGCAATGATTTTAAAGATGACAAGCTTGTTTTATACTTTGATATTGCGGTTTTCCTTAAAAACTGGATTTTCAGCCATATTTCAGAAACAGACAAAAAATACGGAGCTTTCCTCAACTCAAAAGGCGTAAAGTAACTAAGACTTTTTATCAGCAGCCTTGAGAACCAGCGGATAAAAGAAAGTTACAAACACTGCAGCCAAAAAACTATTTATCATGGTACCCATAAGCTTGCCGAAAATCAATATAAGCGGTTTTGCGAAATACAAAAGAAACACACCGAGAATAGCCAATCCCAAAACCAAAAGCCCTGCTTTTTTCAGCGAAAAATTACAATTTGGTTCAAATTTTAAAAATTTTCGCTCCAGAAATAAACCCAAAAAACTACCCCAAACAAAACTCAACTTAGCAAGGTTCCCCCTTCTCATATCAACAGGGTCAGCCAAAATTCTGCCGTCCACAAAATCAACAGGGTAATTTTTAAGCAAAACAAATACAGCAAGCAAAATCACTGCGATAGTCCCCAAAATAAAACAGACAAAGGCTCTTTTTTCGGGGTTTTTCTCAATCCACTTAAAAACAAAATCCGTCCCGTATAAAAGTCCAAAACCTATTATCATCGATACTATAACATCCTGAGATGTGTGAACGCCTAAATAGTTTCTCGAAAAAGCTACGAGAAATATCAAAAATATCAGAAAAAATCTTGCAATTTTATTCTTCCACAAATATGCCAGCCCGCCCCAAACACTCATTGCAATTGCAGTGTGCCCGCTTGGAAAAGAATACCCATCCGCCATAGGAACAGCCGACGGCAATGGATGAACTCTGGCGTCTATCAACCAAGGTCTGTAAATACAAGCTACAGTCTTGAAAAAAGCATTAAAGAACAATCCAAAGGAAAAACTCATAATCAAAAACTGACCTATATGCTTATTAAATCCCCAATACATCACGGCAATAAAGCCAACAGGGATTAAAAACTCACCAAAACACGTTATAAATGAAAAAATCGGGTCAAAAATCCCACGGGTTATTTCCCTGAAATTTTGCAAAAGCAAAAGATACTCGATTTGCAGTCCCATACTTCCAAACAT
>CAYWSX010000015.1:0-44336 GCA_964461115.1 uncultured Muribaculaceae bacterium
TTTTTTGTTAAATTCATTTTTAGGTTTTTAAAATATTATTAAATATAAAGAGCAGAAGAAAGTAAATTTTTCCTAAAAAAGTTAATTTTTTATCAATTTCATATTATAAGTTTTGCCCCCACCCCGACACAACTCAATATTATAGCCATTATTCACCCTTTACCACAAAATTCAATTTCTGTTTATTATATCTTAACAGATTATTACACGCGTGTAAATATAGTTATTATGAAACAGCAGAAATATCTTTTGCAATTTGTTTTTGCAATTCTTTTACAGAAAGAAATTTTATTTCGTCACGAATAAATTCTGATATCTCAACTCTCACGGGCTTGCCATAGATATTTTCGGAAAAATTCAGCAGATGAGCCTCAAATGTTGGATTTAAGTCATCATTTACCGTTGGTTTCAATCCCCAGTTTGCAACAGCTTTATACTTTTTGCCCTGATAAGTAACTTCTGCAGAATATACACCATAAGGGATTTTAGTCATGCTTTGCGGATATTCCAAGTTTATGGTCGGGAAATTTATGGTGCGCCCGATTTTTTGCCCGGTTTGAACCACGGATTCAAACGAGAAATTATGCCCAAGAAGTTTGTTTGCCGTTACAATATCTGCTTCCGCCAAAAATTCTTTTATTTTCGAAGAACTTATAACTATATTATTAAAAGTTATCGGCGGAATCTCAAAATAGTCATAACCAAACTCTTGGCTATGTTCACGCAAAAATTTCGTGTCCCCTTGCTTTTTCATACCGAAAAAGTGGTTAAACCCTGTCGTAACGGCTTTAGGGTGAAAATGTCCGACCAAAATATCTTTAAGATAGTCATACGCAGATTTTTGAGCAAGTTCACGGTTGAATTCCAGTACGAAAACATAATCTATGCCGAGTTTTTCGATTAATTTAAGTTTTTCTTCCAATGTCGATATATAATAAATTTCGTAGCCAAAAAGCAAGCATAGAGGATGTTCTGCAAACGTAATGAGCGCAGACTTTATACCGTTTTGCTTTGCAAAGTTAACAGCATTATTTATTACAACCTGGTGCCCTTGGTGAACACCGTCAAAGAAGCCCAGACAGAGCGATAACTCTTGCGGGGCTTCTTTTTTGGTTATTTCTTGTAAGTCATAAAAAACTTCCATTTTCGGTTATTTTTTCTTATTTTTCTTCTTTACAGGCTGTTCTTCTGTGTTGTCTTCAGATTTTTGTTCTGTTGGCTCGATAGCTTCCTCATTGCAGCATTCGCCGTCACATTCACCTTGGCAGCATTCTTCTTTTTCGCAATCTGACGCTTCATTATCTTCTTTGCAGTCACATCCGCCGCATTTACATCCACCATCACAAGGCAAATCAAGTTCATCAATCGAACCTTCAGAAAATTCAACTACTGTTTCTTCAATTTCTTCATCGTCTGATTCATTGTCAGATTCAGCATTTTCTGATTCAGAATTCTCTTCCGCTTCAACTATTTCAATTTCTTCTTCAGAAACCGCTTCCTTCGCAGCTTTTAAAGCTTCTTGAATTTCTTCGGAAGTTTTCGCTCTGACAACCGGGATATTCAGCATAAGAGCCATTGATTCACCATCACCGTCAAGGTTCAAGCCCAATGCTTCTTTATCAATAACAATGTATTTTGAAATTACTTCAATAAGCTCTTCTCTAAGCTGCGCCATTGTTTCAGGCTCAAGATTTGAACGGTCCTGCATTAAAACGAGTTTCAAACGGTTTTTTGCAGTTTCTTTTGTATTTTCGCCTTCAACTTTTTCTGCTTGGAAAAAGTTTACAACTTTATTATAAAAATCTGTTAAAAAGTCTTTCATTGTCTATTCTCCTTTGCCCAAAGATTTGAAAAATCTTTTAATTTTGTCGAGAAGGGTTTTAGGTTCGTCTAAATCAATGAAAGCGACCTCTTCGCCCTGAATTCTTCTTGCAATATTTATATAAGCCTGACCCGCAAGCGATTTTTCCTCGTTAACCGCAGGAACACCTTTGTTTGTTGACGTAATGATGTATGTATCATCAGGAACAACACCCAAAAGGTCACAGTGAAGAGTGTTTATAACATCGTCAACACTCAACATATCGTTAGTTTGAACCATTTGAGGACGAACTCTGTTTATAACAAGTTTGTAATCTTCAATTTCTTCTTTGGCTTGCAAAAGACCGATAATTCTATCTGCGTCACGAATAGCCGAAACCTCAGGAGTCGTAACAACAATCGCTTCAGTCGCGCCTGCAATAGCGTTTTGGAAGCCTTGCTCAATACCCGCAGGACAGTCAAGAAGAACGTAATCAAATTCATCTTTCAATTCTTCACACACTTCCTTAAGCTGTTCTTCGGAAACCGCGGATTTGTCACGGGTTTGTGCCGCCGCAAGCAAGCAAAGATTAGGATTTCTCTTATCCTTTACAAGAGCTTGTTTTAGCTTACAACGCTCTTCTACAACGTCTACAAGGGTGTAAACAATTCTGTTTTCGAGCCCGAGAAGCAAATCAAGGTTTCTCAACCCGATATCTGTGTCAATCAGCACAACACTTGCGCCGTTTTTTGCAAGAGCTGTACCAATATTGGCACTTGTGGTTGTTTTTCCAACCCCGCCCTTTCCGGATGTAATTACAATTACGCGACCTGACATTATTATCTCCTTATTAGTCATTTATTTTAAATATAACGATTTCATCGTTCAAAATTCTTGCTTCTTCCGGCGTGAAAGTCGACGTTCTTTCAGGGAAAATCGTATTCATACCGTCAGGCTTACGTGCAAAACAATCTGCTATGCGAAGCTGGATTGCGTTCATTTTCAAGGCTCTTACTCGGGCGCGCGGGTTGCCTTTTGCGCCTGCGTGAGCAATGCCGCTCAAGATACCCCAAACCGTGATATCTCCTGATGCGCTCACTTCGCTTCCCGGATGACAATCACCTATAATAACAACGTTTCCGTCATAATTAACGATTTGCCCCGAGCGAAGAGTTTGTTTTATGTATGTTGTTGAAAAATGGTCGATTTCAAAATCTGCTTCGGTGTAACTTTTTTCTTCTTCTCGTACAGCCTGCTTTACAACCTCGGCAGAAATAACACCCTGCTCCGGCTCTTGTTTTGCCTGCTCATTTTCAAGAATTGACTCAAGCTTCACTTCTGACGCATAGATGTCAGAAAGCGCGTCTTGAATATCTTCTGTTTTTGCTTCGATAATTTCATCGGCCTGCTCTTCTGTCATTGCAGTATCATTGTGAATTTCTTCTTTTGAAACAAAGTCTTCTGAATAAATTTCTTCAGAAATTTCTGCATGCAGATCTTCTTCCACAATCTCTTCTTTCGCGCCGGCTTTAAAAACAAAATCCTCAACAACTACACCGTCATTGCTGCTTGTGAGAACTTCATCCTCTGCCTCTTCTGTATCCGTCATTTCCTCTGTTTCTTCTTCCTCCGAAGCCTCACTTTCGATATGGTCATCCAATTTGACATAACCATACGAAGGAACATATTCAGGCTCCTTAATTTCAGCAGGTTCAACTGTTTCTGCCGTGGCTTCAACCGCAGGCTCCGCCTGTTTTATAGTTGAAACAATAATCCCCAAGTTAATAGCCGAAAGCTCTGTTTGTGCAGAGTTTGTTTCCAAAAACGCCACAGTTGAATTTATGCTGCTGATAAGCGAACGTATGCTCAAAAGCTGTGACTGATTAAGGTCTACATTACCCAATTTAAGTGCTATTTTTTGGCTTTTCGCCATATCGTTATCGATGATTGAACTGAGCTCAAAAACTATATCACTAGCAGATACAGCATAGCTCAAATCTATTATATAAGTGTCGTCTACAAAATTTCGGTCCATTCAACACATCCCATCTATCTATCTATTCCCTCAACAATTAAATCGTATATTAAAGCGCCCTTAATTACAATTAAAAGTTGTGAATTGTATCAAATTGTAAGGATAAATTTTTGTTAAAGTTTTAAAAATTCGCCTACATAATTCTTCACAAAGAGACTTACATTTTTATTATCTTGGTCGTAAAATATTAGCAAAATCCGAAACATTTATCAGAAGGGAATTTAATATGAAAAAACATTTTCAAAATATACTGCTTTTGGCTTTTGCTATTGTATTTGCAGTGAATTTGCAAGCATTCAGTCTTCACGATTCATTAAAATTTGCACAATTGTCCGATTCACACTTGACTACAACCCGAAAAGATACATCATTCAAGGTACTCAGCCAATCCGTTCCGCTTCTTGAAGACGCTGTAAGCCAAATAAACGATACTCAAGGACTGGATTTTGTTATGCACACAGGCGATACGGCTGACTACCCGGTTGATTGCGACGTGATGAAATTTATGGGAATAATGAACCGTCTCAGATACCCTTGGTATATGGCGTTCGGAAATCACGACCTATCAGTAAGCGGGGATATGACAAGAGACCGCTACCTTGAACTTTTGCGAGGACACAATAGAAATTTCGATTTTACTCAATCATACTACTCATTTAAACCTAAGAAAGGCTACAAAGTAATAGTTTTAGATGCGGTGGACAACTCTAAGATTACCGGTAACGGTATTTTTCCGCCCGAAGAACTTGAATGGCTTGACGGCGAGCTTAAATCCGCAAAAAAAGATACTGTCTTGATATTCCTTCACCACCCGATTTTAGAACCTTTCTCAAGTCCGCACCATAAGGTTTTGAACGCTGATGAGTTTTATGCTGTAATCGACAAATACAAAAACCCTATTGCAATTTTCACAGGCCATTATCACGCAGCAAAAATCACTCAAAATGCAAACGTATTACACGTTTCAACGCCTGCACTCGTTACATATCCGAACGCATTCAGAATTGTAAACGTTCAAAACTACAAAGACAAAACAATATTTGACTTTTACTTCAAACCAACTAATCTAAAAGAAATACAAATTAAGGCTAAACTGAAAAACATGGCGGCACATTCATGCGCAGGCGCAGAATGCGACCAAACAACCACAATTGTTATAGACAAATAGCCCGAAATAAAGTACCATAGAAGTATAGAAGAATATTGCAGGTATGAATTATGAAAAATTCTGAAGGTAAGTTTTTTGTCAAATTCAGAGGCGTTCGCGGAAGTTTTCCGACTCCCAACCGCGAAATGCTTGAATACGGCGGAAATACTTCATGCGTGGAAGTGAATGTAAACGGTCATTTGATAATTTTAGATGCCGGAACAGGTATTATCTCACTCGGTGAAGACCTTGCGGCAGAGCATATTGCGTCTGCGGAAAATCCTTATGAAAGAAAACCGGTTAAGGCAACTCTTTTGCTTAGCCACATCCACCAAGACCATATACAGGGCTTCACTTTCTTCAAACCCGCTCACCTCGCATCTACCGAATTAAATGTGTTCGGATATTCGGACTTTGACGAGGATTTGGAAGATATTTTATCAGATTTACTTTTCAGTAAATCTTTCCCGTTGGATTTAGGTGATATTGCTGCAAACGTTCGAATCAACAACATTTCAGGCAGCAGTGAAATCATAATTCTTTCACCTGAATGCGAAGAACCAATACTTAAAACCGTAACTTCAAAAGAAGACTTCATCCCAAAAGGGGAAGAGGTAATAATCAGCTGCTACAAGTCATACGCACACCCGCAAAACGGCATAATGGCATACAAAATTGCATACAAAGACAAAAACGTTGTATACGCAACCGACCGCGAAGGCTACGTTGATGGGGACAAAAAATTGGCAAGATTTGCAAGAAACTGCAATTTACTAATCCACGACGCACAATACACAAGCGAGGATTACAGCTCCACAATTTCGCCAAAACAAGGATTCGGGCATTCAACCTACAAAATGGCAATCGAAAGCAAACATCAATCTCATGCGCAGAAACTTGCATTTTTCCACCTCGAACCTTCCTACACGGACGAAAAAATTCGTGCAATTGAAACCGAAATTTCAAACTCAGAGCCTGACTGCTTTGTGGCAAAAGAGGGCGAAGAAATTGAAATTATCTAAAGTTTTTCTTGGTATTTTAACTTTATTTTTATCCGTAAGTCCTGCTTTTTCTGAGATTTACGTTATTGATGCGGAAAAAAATTCCGTAACCCACAACAACGTAGGCATGAATTATTTTAACGAAGGCTATTATTACGGTGCTATTCAGGAATTTAAAATCGCTATCTCTTTAAACCCTAATTCTCAGTCCACCGCAACTTATTTCGATAATTTGGGACGAACCTACCTTGCAATCGGGTACCCGAATCTTGCAGAGGACAGTTTTATAAACGCAATTAAGCTAAATCCCATGAACTTAAGTTACAGGCAGCACCTTGCAAATGCCTATCGAAGAATGGGCAAAGGCACGGTAAATAAAAAAATCAGTGAATATCTCGGAAGCAAAAACCCACTCGACGGAGTAATGGTAGGGCTTTTGTATCTTGAAATCGGAGATAAAAACTCGGCGATAATAAAGCTGGACGAATTCTGCACAAATCAACCTAATTTAATTCTCTCAGAAGGTGTAAAAGCTTATTTAAAGACGATAACTCCAAAAAAATATTAGGAACTTTTTTGACCTGCAATTAAAGCTGCTATGTAACAACATGTAAATTTTATTAGTATATACGTTATATATACCTGCATTCGGGTATAGTATAATTGTAGCCGATTCTCTTTAATATATTTCTCCACTCCTTTTCTCCATGACAGACTTTATGCCGCAGTGCGGCATTTTTTTTGCGTAAAAATATAAAATATTTATAGTACAATGTTACTGACACTTAAATGGAATTAGAAACATGATAACAACAGATAAATTAACGGTGCGCTTCGGCAGCCAAGCTCTTTTTGAAAACATAAGCGTAAAATTCACACCCGGCAATTGCTACGGTCTAATCGGCGCAAACGGTGCAGGTAAAAGTACCTTGCTGAGAGTTTTATCGGGCGAACTGGAGGCGACGTCAGGAGATGTTCACATCGCAAAAGGTCTGCGTGTCGCAGTTTTAAAGCAAAACCACTATGAATTTGACGAATGCACTGTTATAGATACCGTTATTATGGGTCATAAACGCCTTTACGGCATCATGAAGGAAAAAGACGAATTATATATGAAGCCTGACTTCAACGACGACGACGGAATGCGTGTTGCGAAACTTGAAACCGAATTCGCAGACCTCGATGGCTGGCAGGCAGAGTCAATGGCGGCAACGCTTTTGAGCGACTTGGGAATCGACAACGAAAAGCACTACAATTTGATGAGTGACCTATCGGGCAGCGAAAAGGTTCGTGTTTTGTTAGCGCAAGCGCTTTTCGGCAACCCTGATATTCTGCTCCTCGACGAGCCTACAAACCACTTGGATATAAACACTATTTCGTGGCTGGAAGAATTTCTTATCAACTTCCAAAACACTGTAATAGTAGTTTCTCACGACAGAAAATTCCTCGACAACGTCTGCACACATATGGCGGACATTGATTATTGCAACATCCAGCTATATGCCGGCAACTATTCATTCTGGTCTCAAGCAAGCCAATTGATACAGCGCCAAAAAGAAGAACAAAATAAAAAAACTGAAGAAAAAATGGATGAATTAAAAGCGTTTATCGCACGTTTCAGTGCAAACGCATCCAAAGCAAAACAAGCGACTTCCAGAAAAAATATGCTCGACAAATTAAGCCTTGAAGACATAAAACCTTCCTCAAGACAGTATCCACGCATACGTTTCAACTATCAGAAAATGCCCGGACGCGACGTTTTACACATAAAAGAACTGAACAAATCTGTTGACGGCGTTCAATTAATTAAAAACTTCTCACTTGAAATGCAAAAAGGGGACAAAGTAGGATTTATAAGTCGCGACCCGCTTTTGGTTACAACCTTGTTCCAAATTCTTGCAGGCGAAATTCAGCCTGACAGCGGAAGCTTTGATTGGGGTGTTACATCAACGGTTTCATACTTCCCTAAAGACAACACAAAATACTTTGACACAGACCTGAACCTTATTGACTGGCTGCGTCAGTATTCTCCGGATCAAAATATAAGCTTTATCCGCGGATACCTCGGACGTATGCTTTTCAGTGGTGAAGAATCCGAAAAATGCGCAAACGTTCTTTCAGGTGGAGAAAAAGTTCGCTGTATGCTCGCAAAAATGATGGTAGCGGAAAGCAACGTTCTAATCTTTGATGAACCGACAAACCACCTTGATTTGGAAGCCATAACAGCTTTAAACAACTCTTTGATAGATTTCAACGGTTCAATTCTATTTACATCGCAAGACCACCGATTTATCCAAACCGTTGCTGACAGAATAGTTGAGATTACACCTAACGGGTTTATTAACGCGTACGACAAATACGACGATTATCTCGCAAATCCTGACTATCAAAAACGTAAAGCAAAACTTTACGGTGAAGAATTAGTGTGCAAGGCTGGAAAGTAGGATTTCCGCTCTGGACATAATATTTTCACGATAAAGACGCGGGTCGCCTATCTCGATATTAGAATTTTTCATAATTTCAGGATCAAGTAAAATACCGCGGCTTTTGTCTTGTGTAAGCTTATCCGCAATATAGACAATATAAGCAAAATTAGACATGCTCGATAATTGCGGCTGGTGGTGATACTTTATGCCGTTAACAACAACAATCGGAAGCTGCCATTTTTTAGCAAGCAAAAAACCAACATCAGAATGGTTTGTGCCAAAAAACATATTTTCAACGTCGAGAATGTTGGCACCTTTGTTAACAAGATCTGTTACTCTTCTGTATACAATCGGGTTTTTCATATTGAGAACAATTTTGCCGATATCATGCAAAAATCCGATAACGAAAGCCTCCGCAGGATCCATAATTTTAAATTCTTGCGCCAAGTATTCACACCCGACTGCTGCACGAATAGAATGTTCCCAGAGCACACGCCCGCCTCTGGAGGTAAGCATAGGCTTCATCGCGAATGTTATAATTATGTTTTTTGCCTGATCCATACCAAGAAGCGGCAGAGCTTTGTTGATGGAGGTTATCTGCTGTGCAAAACCATAATAGGCAGAGTTTACAAGCTTTAAAACCTGAGCTGTAAGCGCCTGATCATAGCACATAACATCCGCAAGATCATTCAAGCCCGAGCCCTCGTCTTTAATGACATTCAGAGCCTTTACCATCACGTTCGGCATTGCCGGAATATCGTTATAGTTAAGTATGAATTTTTTGGTTGAATCCATATTTATACCTGTAAATGTTTTTTAACACAAAGGAAACTTCCTAATGCACCGAACCCTATTGCCACTATAAAAAGAACAAACACAACTATGTTTGTTGCAAGGACGGGAGTAGGAACCATAAAGAACTGGTGTACCTGAGTAAGACCGTTTTGGACAGCGTTAAGCGGAAATAACGAAATCACGGCACCGATAAAACCGTAAATTGCTCCCTGAGCAATAAGCGGAGTCTTAATATACCAGTTGCTGACGCCCATAAGACGCATTATTTCTATCTCATCTTTTCGCAGTTGAATTACAAACTGTATCGTGTTGTGGATAATTGCAATAGTCAAAAATCCGATTATGACTATGACTAAAATCGTCATCGTGCTCACAACATTATTGAAAAGCTGCATTTTCTGCGCAATATCTTTTGCGTAGCTTAAATCTTCAATTCCTTTTACTTTTTTCAAAGTATCGTAAATCGGCGGTATATTTTCAGGTTTGTCCACCTTAATATGTAATGTATCCGGAAGCGGATTTTCAATATCTGCGACTTCAAGTTCTGCCTTCAATTTCGCCCAAGATTTTGCCTTAGGAATGAATCTGACGCGCTGAACATGTTCCAAAGATTGAATCTGCGAAATAATCGCTCCGTTATTCGCATTCGGGCTGAGATATGCCGAAATTTCAAGCACATTGCCGAATTCTTTTGCAAACGCCGAAACTGACAATGTAGAACGGAATAACGCTCCAAAAATCGTCAAAATCGCAGCCATTGTTGTAATAATCGCAATGTTCATCCAGCCTGTACGTTTAATGCCGTTAATTGTTTCCATAGCAAGCCTATAAACAATTCTCAACTCTGTCAGCCAGTCTTTAGGCAAATGCGACTTTACCTGTCTTTTTATTCGTGCTTTTGTATCTTCATTACTCATATGTACCTGCTTGTATATCTCTGATTACTTGACCGTCTTCTAATGTAATTACTCTTTTTCTGAAGTAGTTTACCATGGCATGGTCGTGCGTTGAAACAAGAACCGTAATCCCCTTTTGGTTAATCTGCTCTAATATATGCATAACTTCAAGAGAGTTTTTCGGGTCAAGATTCCCGGTAGGCTCGTCCGCGATTAATAAAGGCGGTCCGTTTACGATTGCTCGGGCGATTGAGACCCTTTGCTGCTCTCCGCCGGATAATTCGGACGGTTTTGATTTGATTTTGTCAGCAAGACCTACAACCTTCAATGCCCCCATAACTCGCGCGTTAATTTCCTTCGTGCTTATACCGAGAGTTCTGATTACGTATGCTACGTTATCGTATACGCTCAATTTCTGGAGCAATTTATAGTCCTGAAACACAATTCCCATATGTCTTCTCAGATCAGGAACTCTTTCATCTGGAAGATTCGCAACATTTATATTACCAATCATAACAGTGCCTATTGTAGGAGTTTCTTCGCGATAAAGAAGTTTCATCAGAGTAGATTTACCCGCACCGCTCGAACCTGTAAGAAAAACAAATTCGCCCGACAGAATATCAAGATTAATATTCTTTAAAGCGTATTCGTTATTTTTATATTTTTTTGTTACACCTCTGAGTTGTATCATATTAGTTTTTTCCTAAAAATTTCATTACTTTTTGCGCTAATTTTTCGCCCGTGAGCCCGTAATGTTCCATAAGCTCACGCTGCTCTCCGCTTTGTCCGAATTCGTCATTCGTACCTATTCTCAACACCGATGTAGGAAGGTTTTCGCTCAACAGTTCGCAAACCGCACTGCCAATACCGCCTATTACCGAGTGGTTTTCGATTGTCACAACTTTTTTTGTTTTAGCCGCTGACTTAACAATAGTCTCAGCGTCGACAGGCTTTATCACAGGCATATGAACCAATTCTGCAGAGATTCCGTTTTCTTTTAGAACTTCTACGCAATCAATAGCTTCTGCAAGGGTTTCACCATTCGTAATCAACGTAACATCAGCCCCTTCTTTCACAATAAGAGCTTTATTCGGGTTAAATTTATATTTTTCGCGGTCAAAAACATCAGGAACATTTGTACGTGCAATTCTTATGTACATCGGACCGTCGTATTGAGCTGCAAACCTTATTGCAGCAGCTGTTTCGGCACAATCTGCAGGCACAACGACCATCATATTCGGGATTGAACGCATTATCGAAACATCCTCAAGCGCTTGGTGGCTGGCTCCGTCTTCTCCAACAGTAATACCGCCGTGAGTAGCAACTATTTTAACATTAAAACGCGGATAGCAGATAGAATTTCGAACCTGATCCCAAACGCGCCCCGTTGCAAACATCGCAAACGTTGAAACAAACGGAATTTTCCCCGTTGTCGCAAGCCCGGCAGCTGTCGCCATCATATCTTGTTCGGCAATCCCCATATTGAAAAACCTCTCGGGAAATTCTTTCGCAAACATCGCAGTTTGTGTCGAGCAGGACAAATCTGCATCCAAAACTACAATATTTGGATTATCTTTACCCAGTTCCACAAGCGTTTTGCCGTATTCTGATCTTATTGATTTTCTTTCCCTGCTATTTGTCAACATGTTCTTCCTTTTTACTTATTTAATTCCTGAATTGCAGCTTCAAACTCAGCGCCACTAGGCGCTTTGCCATGCCAGCCCGCATTATTTTCCATAAACGAAACACCTTTACCTTTTACCGTTTTGGCAATTATAACAGTAGGTTTTTTGTTTAATTTAGCTTTTTGAACCGCTTCATAAATTTCCTGCGGATTGTGTCCGTCAATTTCGTCACAAGCCCAGCCGAAAGCCTTAAATTTATCACACAAAGGCGTCATGCACTTGATGTTATCTGTGCAGCCATCAATTTGCAGATCATTTTTATCAATAAAAGCAATCAGGTTATCGAGTTTGTGGTGGCAAGCGTTCATAACACCCTCCCAAACGCTTCCTTCCTGCAATTCGCCGTCACCCATGTAAACATAAACGGTAGAATCAATTTTGTCTAATTTCAAACCTAAAGCAACACCGCAAGCAATCGAAAGTCCCTGTCCGAGAGAACCTGTCGAAACCTCAACCCCTTCGATGTGTTTTGCAGACGGGTGACCTTGAAGTCTTGTACCTAATTTTCTGAAAGTCATCAACTCTTCAGTGTTGAAATACCCTGTACGCGCCAAAACCGAATACAGGGTCGCAGATGCGTGTCCCTTAGACAAAATCAGTCTGTCACGATTTTTAAACTCAGAGTTTTTTCTCCAATCAGGAAAATGCTTCATGCATTTCAAATACAACGTACTCAAAATTTCGACAGCAGAAAGATTTCCGCCCGGGTGACCCGATTTCGCATTAAAAACCATCGCAAGAACATCTTGTCTCACAATCTTGGCAAAATCTTTAATTTCAGTAAGTTCGTTCTCCGTAAGCTTGATTTCTTCTGCCATATTATTCAAAATCCTTTTCTAGTTGAGCGTTTTCTATTATAACCTTAAATAGGAACATTGGCAAAGTCGGAAATATACGTTTAAATCTTTCCGGCTGCTTTATCGTACGATAAAGCCACTCAAGTCCGAGTTTCTGCCATATTACAGGCGCCCGCTTTGTAAATCCCGACCAAACATCGAAACTTCCGCCTACGCCTATGAGTATTATATCATTTTTTTTGGATTTAATCTTTTCCATGAAAAATTCTTGGCGCGGCACCCCCATCGCAACAAGCAAAACCTTTGGATTAGCTTCTATAATCGAATCTATGATTTCATCTTCGTCCTCAAAATAGCCATTGTGTTTGTAAACAACATTTAAGTTAGGCGTCTCGCTCTTAATGTTTTCAACAGCGCGATTTACAACTTCTTCCTGTGCACCGATAAAGCCGACCGAATAATTGTTTTCCGCACAAATATTTAAAAGCTGACGAGCAAACTCAATTCCCGCAACCTGTTCCTGTTTTATTCCTCGCATTTTCAACGCAATTTTTATTCCAACACCGTCAGGAATAACCAAGTCTGCAGAACGTAAGATTTCCCCCAGCTTTTCGTCTTTGTTACCCATTTCAATCATTTCCGGATTGATTGTCGCAATTTGTCCGCCTTCACCTGCAACCATTTTACTGCTTATAAAATCAAGACCTTCTTTCATCGTCAAAAGATCCACACCATAGCCTAAAATATATTCTCTGTCATATTCTAACTCTTGTTCCAAAATTTCTATTCCCTCCGATAATAAATGTCATTTTAGTATAAAATAAAATGCCTGTTTCTACAAGGTTTCAACCCTTAAAACCCTCTAAACAGCCGACAAAAGTTCGTTATAAACGTCAATTGTTATGTGGCAAATGCCAAGCTTTCTTCGGACAAGACTTTTTAACGTTTCCGCAAAACAAATTAAAAGTGCCTTGTTTATTCCGTTTTCCTTATCCAATTCAGCTAAAATTCTCTCTCTGTATTCCTGCGGGCGAGTATTAGGTTCAATTTTATCCGCAAGAAATATCACTTTCTCAAAATCTGTCATATTCACTTTTCCGAGAGTATGCCAGCGGATTGCCGACAAAATTTCTTCGTCTTGAACACCGAAATCCTCACCTGCAATATAAGCACTGACAGGCGCGTGAAGCGTTTTGTAGTTTACGAGTTCACATTTCTCCACAGACGGAATTTTCTCTTCAATAATTTCCAACAATCTTTCATTTGAAAAACATTTTGCGCAATCATGCAACAATCCCGCTGTTTTAGCCTTTTCAACATCTAAGCCGAATTTTTCCGCTAATTCCTCAGCGCATTGCATAGTTCCAAGACTGTGGCTGTATCGCTCTTCATTGAGATTCGATTTCAGCCAAACATTTATTTCTTCAAAACTTTTATTTGTATAATTCATTTGCATTCTCCTTAATATACTCCTCAACGGCTTTCGGCACAAGGTCTGAAATGTTATTTCCTGCCGAAAATCTTTCTCTTACTGCCGATGAAGATATATCAACAAAAGGCATAGAGGCTTTTAGCATCTCAAAACCTTGTGTTTGAATCTTTTTAACCCGTTCGTCTTCAAACGAAATTTCACGCTCAAAAACAATAAATTTGACAAGTTTTTTGAACTCTTCAGCCTTATACCATTCTTCCAGATGAATGTATGCGTCTGTACCAATTATAAAGCCTATTTTACCGTCGATTTCAGTACGCTCATACAACTTTTTTACAGTCAAATACGAATAAGATGTGCCTGTATTTTCAAACTCAATCTCGCTCACTTCTATAGCAGGCAGTTCTTTTGCCGCCGCATAAACCATGTTTAGACGATGGCGGGCAATTGTCTCACTTTCGGGCTTAAACGGAGACTTGTACGCAGGGATTAAAAGAATTTTTTCGTAATCAAAATTGTCACGGACATATTCCGCAAGCGCTATATGAGACTTATGTATAGGGTCAAAAGTACCGCTTAATATCGCTAATTTCATAAATTCTCCATGTTTCAATTCATTATATTACAAATTCTTTACATCCAAAAGCCTTTTTAAGCAATTTTTACTCATTATATACCTTTATATATATGAGAGATACAACCTATTCCACGCATAAGTTTAAGAGAGAAAAATTATGACTATTTCAGCACCGATGAGTACGGAGAATAACCGCACGGGTAACGGCTCCTACACTCCTTTAAAAAGACAGAAAAAAGATAATAAAAATGCAGAAGACCAATACGAATTTCTTGACAAAAAAGACATTCGAATGAGGTTCAAAAACTCTAAAGACCCTGTATTTGTCGCCTTCGAGTATCTGGACAAACAGCCGCTCAGGAAACTGGCAGTAGAGTTTGTAATGGATTCGATAAATGACATCATAGTCTTTGTTTCAAAACTCAACTAAAAACGGTATTTTAAATACCGTTTTTTAAATGTGCTAAATATCAAAATTGTAAAAATTATCGAAGACTTTCTCTCTATATGGCGTGCAGAGGCAGTAAGTCAACCGCCTTCCGCACAGTTTTGCCAATTCTAATGACACAGAGGTTGAAATCAGATTTTCTTGCTCTTGTTTATATTTACAACCGGTTATATTTGTTGGCAAGTTATTGAGAGCCTTTTTCGCTAAGCTACCGTAGTAAACAGCCATCATAAAATTCGGGATAGCGGCATTATATACAGAGTTATTACAAGCTTTGATTCCTTTTTTATTATGAGAAATGTATTTTTCTTTCAAAAGTTCATAATCCATGACTTTCTTATTTACTTCAATGGGTGGTGAAAAAAATCTGTCTGTGCTAAGCTTTTCGGATAATTTTTGCAAATTTTCTTGTATACATTCAATAAAACCAGTATCAGAGTCGACATCGCTTTTGCTTGCATTTTGATGAATAACCATCGAGGCAATGTTATCAATATATCCAAATCTTAAGTCCTCAGAAACTTTAAATTTTGCACTCAAGTCATCTTTTGGATCTGGTCCTGCTTCAACAAGCGCCATTCCTTGCTCGCCAAAATCTTGCTCTTCAACTAAACATTTTGGACGCAGTAGCGCATTCCGCTCAATCCAAGCCCAAACACTCTCATTTGAATTTACACCAACCTCGTTAATCATTTCATCCAGCCAGTATTTTGCGAATTCAATTTCATAACCCATGAATTTTTTCAAAAGCGGATCTTGGGTTTGAGCTTTTATGCATTGAGCATAGATAAGCATGTCACGTGCAGCTTTTGCTGTGCAGAAAAAGCTTGGAATCGCAGAAACAATATTTTTATCAGGTTTTCCATTAGGGTCTATTATGGAGAAAGTCTTTCTGAAAGAATACATCACTTGAAGCTTTCTTGCTTGCAAATCTAAGATTTCATCAGAAGGATTTTTAAAAAATCTTGCCTGTAAGGCTTCATATTCTGCTTTTTGCCCCAAAACACCCTCTTTTTTCATATGGGTAGCTCTTCTTGCCGCATATGATGCCTTTGCCTCTATATATTCTTTGAATATTTCACGCACTTCATTCTTTGGTGCCAACTTGCTCATAGTCCGCAAATACCAAGGCAAACTAGCCATTTCAAACATTTGGACATTTGAAGGCATCATAAATGGAGGAGTTTTGTAAGAAATGCTATTTTTGGACGCGTCGGAAGGGTCAAATTTTTCTGCAAATTGATAATCTATCGCGCTTACACGCCCGTTTTCATCAATAAGACAATTTGCCTGATTTACATCGTTGTGATAAATACCGGCGGCGTCTAAATCATATAAAGTCTTCAAAAGCCCGTTAAATGACTTCGAACTCCATGGCTGAAGAGGATATTCCGCCTTTCGTCCGCTAACAAAAGTCGAAATCAAATAATAGTTATTTTTTTCAGTTTGTACGTGCGCAACCAACTTCTGTGTATTATCTAAAGTATCAGGTACCATTGAAAGAGCCTTAGCTTCAGGAAAAAAGTTACTATTTCTTGATTTCGCATAATCATCAGAAAGCGTTTCCTTTATAACATAATTTGTATCGTCTAAGGCATAAGCTGTTGCAAATAAACCGCTTCCAAGTTTTTTTGCATTTTTGTGGGTTTCTTCAAAAACATCAACTTTTTCAGCAAGTTCGACAGGTACCGTTCCTGTGTGCACCTTTTTAACTTTACTTTTGAAGTTTATTTGATTTATCGGGTTTATGGCATAAATTTTCATACCTTCTCCACACTTTGTTTTTCATCTTTTTTCATAAGGTATGCACCAACGCCTAAAGCCAATGCGATTGAAGCAATAGAGCCAAAAACTATCTTATTTTTTGACAGTTTCTTAATTGAGCCTTGCGCTGCTCCGGAAATGCTGTCTTTTATTTCAGATATTTTGGGTAAGTCCTTTGCGGGATTCCAAAGCTGTGCGCCTGTACTTTTTTCAAGCTTAGCAACAATTTCTTTGTCGATAGGGTATTTATAATCCATGTTTGAGATAAGCCTCAACATATCATCAGAAAGATTTTTACGAAATTCTTCATTTCTCTTTGCATACTCACGAATTGCCAGCTGTACCGCATCCTGAAGAGTCTGAGGCTTTGCCGGATTATTAGGATCCACATGTATAAATCGGATATTTCCATCCGAATTAAAATAGCTGTCTATTGAATCAAGATACCTTACCCCCACGTTAGGTCTTTTTCTGTTATATTTAGAATTATCAACATAAATAGAAATAATAGGCAGCTTATATATTGCCTGCAGAGACTCTTCATCGAAGCCCCTCATAGATGTATACTCCAATAAATTCAACATTCTTGCATCATTAGAGCCATCCCCAGCAGCTATTACAAGATCGTTCAGATTTTTTGACATAATTTCCTGAACTTTAATACGTGTGTCAAAAACTTTGTCAATTTTACCGCCTTCGACAACCGGTAAAATTTTTATCGTACTATATTTGCGATATGTGTCCCGGTAACGGGTTTTCACATCGGCAGAAGCTGACTTTCTTACTGTTGCAGATATTGCTTTTTCTATATCATCAGTGGTGTCATCTTTACTTAAATTTTCAGACAAATTCAAGATAAATCCGAGATTACCATCATCCCTTATCGAAACAAATGTCGAAGGACACAGCGGCATCCTTTCAAGCTGCCTGCTGAGCTCCATTCCACCGTAAAAATATCCATTAGTAGGAGTTGACAAGACTACCGCTTTATTCTGTTGTATTTTATATAATTTTTCGGCGAGTTCCCCTATTTTCCAATCTATATCTTGAGGGGAGCCGTGTAGTTCTTTTAATTCCGGACTGACAAGTACTTCTTGTTTCAATTTTTCTGCCAATTTTTGAATATACTCTCTTATTTCGTCCTGAGACATGTTGGTGTTCATTATCTTTGAATAACTTGCATAAAACTCTCTATAATTTTCAAATGCGCCCTCTGTCAACTGCATAAGCTGTCCTTCATTTCTTGAGCGATTTGGGTCGAATGTAACTGTGGAAAGTATTCTTTCTATATTTTTCCTCAAGTTATCACCATCCCAGCCGCCCGCAGCTTTTCTAACCCTCTCTCTTTTTGCAGTGACAAAATCACCAGCCAAATAAGCCTCAGCTTCGTTAGTTTTGAAAAAATCGCCTATATCTCGTCTCAGGCTGTAAGCTTCTCCTCCGTTATTGATAATTAAGGTTTCAGGAAGAACGACAGACAGACCGTCTTGACGAATTTTCTGCATATAATAGTTAATTTCGGGGCGGTTTCTACCCGTGGTTATAACAAAATTGAATTTGTCTTTTCCTTTCCCTTTTGCGGCTCTAAAAAACTCTCTAAATCTATCAAAATACAACTGAAATTCTGTTCGTTGATTGAATAGAAAATTATTTCTCTCAGCGCAGCCGTCACGGCACAGTACATCGTGCTTATATTTGTATGGCATATAGGTTCCGTCAAAATCCGAGTAAAAATCAGTAACACCTGCTCTAAAACAAGGTTTAGCAGGTTGATTATTATAATTTTGTATTTGATGTATTTTCATTTAATCTTTTTTCCCTATAGCACTTTCTTTGTAAGTCATTTTATGCGCAATAGGGTTAAACCCTGCCGGCAAAATGGTATTTTGGTCATAAATTGCAGCCGCGAAATCCGTTTTTTCATCATACTTTATCCCCTGCATTCTTGCACCGGCCAAATTGGTATTTTGAAAGTTTGCTCCTCTTAGGTCAGCACAAACTAAATTCGTCATGAAAAAATTTGCATTTTGACAGTTTGCATTTTTTAATGACGCGTTTCTCAATGTTGCTTTTTTAAAATTACAGTTTTCCAAACAACCATTAGTAAAATCAGCGTAATGCAGATTTGAACGCACAAATTTCATATCTTTAAAATTATTAACTCCATATTTTGAAAATTTGTAACTGCTGAATTTTATTCCGCTCAAATTTTTATTTGAAAAGTCCGTTTCATCACAAAGATAAATCATACCGGCTTTTACAGCGTCTTTTTCGCTAAAATCACGCGGCAATATGGTTCCCGGTGAAAAAATAGCATTAGCAAGCTGTCCTTCCTTGAGTTCGGCAATATCTGTTCCGCTTAAATCCGCATTCACGAAATTGGCATATTTGAGGTTGGTGCGCTCACCATGAAATCTGGCATTATCCAAGGATGAGTTCTCAAAGCTGGCACGCTCCAGGTCACAATTGGAAAAAGAGGAATTTGATAAAAGACAACTATCAAAGTCTGTTTTTTTACAATTTGCAAAATTAAAATTACAACCCCTTAAATCCAAATGTGAAAATTTTGTTTTTTCAAGATTCGAATTTTCAAAATTAATTTTCTTGTAATCGTCAAAGTCAAGGAGATTCGAATATTGTATGTATGTTCCGGCTAAGTATATCCCTGATAAGTCAGCACCCGGTTCAAATTTTATCATATTTTTTGACTCAGGCTTAAATCCTACAGGAAACGCCGTATTTTCACTATAAACAGCAAAGGTTAAAGATCCCACCTTATTCAGATTAAACGCACTCGATAAATCAGCATTTATAAAGTTTGCTTCTTTAAAATCTGCATTTTTCAAGTCACAGTTCTTAAACTTGGCATTTTGAAAATTGGCTTTAGTAAAATCTGCATCAATAAAACTCGAACCGCTTAAATCCGACTTATAAAATTTAGCCTTTATCGCATTTACTTCTCTAAAATTGCAATTAGACAAATTACAGTAGTGCAGTTTAGCTCCATATAAAAAAGCTTTTGTAAAATTTGAATGTTCTAAATCGGATCCTTTGAGATAAGTTGCTTCTAAATTTGACTGGGTGAAATCTGCATTAGCAGCTTTTAATCTCGGAAAACATCTTTCTTCTTTGTAAAACTCGGTGAAATCTGTCTTTGGCTCAATAATTAATGCTTCATTTTTCTTTGATTCTTTGTTATAGACCTTGTAATTTGTGTGAACTCCGGCAAAGTATGGTTTCGGAATGTTGGAATTATTAATACTACATAAGGGCATAATTGCATTTGCAGCCTTGGGAGCAGGCAATGAAACTGATGGCAGAATACTCCCCGATTTAGAACCCTCAACTGTAGTACAGAAAAGAACTTTCACTATATTCTCCTGTTTAATACCTCAAAATGCAGAATTGTCATTTCCAATTATAAAACAAGAATAATATTTTTTTGAATACTAAAATTGTAAAATTTTGTAAATAAATTTCTTTTTTGCATAAACTAAGGGCTGCATAAAAATTTTAAATACCGTTTTTTTTATTATTGTTGTAAAATAACTGTAAGAAACACGGGAATTTTATGGAAGATTTTACATACAATCAAACTTTAATAGAGGACGCGTTAAAAGCCATAGAGCAGGAACCTCAAAACATAGATAATTACTTTCTGCTTGGGAAATTATATATCGTCCAAAACGAATACAATAAGGCGCTCTCAACGTATGAAAACATATTGGAATTGAACCCAAATGATGTCCAAGCACTTGTAAATACAGGGAGTTTGTATTTTTTCTTTGAAGAATACGAACACGCAATCAAAAACTACAAGCGTGCGGCAGAAATAGAAAAAGATAATTATTCAATTTTTTTCAATCTTGCAAACGCTTATGCCGAAAAAGGCGAATTCCGCCCTGCGATGCAAAACTACAATATTGCGCTTGAAATGCAGCCCGAAAATGCAATGATATACTCCGCAATCGGTCTTTTATACCAAGACAATGGTGATTTTGAAGATGCCTGCAATTATTATGAAAGAGCTATCAAATTAGATAAATTCGACCCTGAAAATTACATCAGCAAAGCCAGCATGCTTATGAAGCTGGGAAAATTCGAAGAAGCTGCCGAAAACTTCAAAAAAGCTTCCGAACTTGAACCTGACAATGTAAAGGCTGTTCTTTGCACGGCAAATGCCTTTTCGGAGTTGAAAAACTACGGTGTTGCGCAAAAATATTTCAAAAAAGCACTCGAAATTCAGCCTGAATTTTATCAAGCTTACGTTTGTCTCGCGATTTCACTTTCTGATGAGGGCAAAATTTCTGAAGCTATTGAAATATACAAAAAAGCTATCGAAATCGAACCTAAAATGACAAATGCCTATGTACTGCTTGCGAATTTGCTTGTTGCTGAAAACAGAGGAGACGAAGCGCTTGATTATTACAATCAAGCAACACAAATCACCCCGGATGACGCTGATACCTACAAACTCATCGGCAATACTCACGCAATACTTGACAACCTAGACCTTGCAATGAGAAACTACAGAAAAGCAGTAAGCTTGGATCACGAAAGTGACGAACTAAAGCTTGTATACTTTGAAATTACGGACGAATTTATAAAAAGGAAAGAGAATTTATATGCAATATAGAGATTCTGAACCGCTGCCTCTGGAAAGATTAATTGCAGCATTGTCTTACTTGACTATGGGGCTTATTGGCTTTATTTGGATGATTTTAGGTGCAATTTTAAAACTCGGATTAAAACCGTTTTTAAAATTCCATATTTTCCAATCAATATTTTTGTCAATATTGTTTTATTTGTTATCCAGTGCTGTTTCACTGGTTTTGGGATTATTAAGCTACATTCCTTTTATCGGCGGAATAATTTCCACTATCACATTCTACATTGCAACGCCGTTATTCGGCCCTTTTTCATTCTTAAATTTAATTTTTATAACTTTTATCGCATACCTCATAATTACCTCGCTTCGAGGTAAATTTAGTTACATTCCATGGGTGTCAGATATTATCAAAACTAACATAAACTAATCGGAGGGTGAAAATGAGCCAAGATTATAACTTTGACACAATGACGCTTCACGGAGCACATAATCCAGCGGAAAATAAAAACTGTATCCCTGTACCGATTTATCAGACAACAGCGTTCAGTTTTGACACTGTTCAGTATGCGGCAGACTTATTCGACCTGAAAGTAGGCGGAGACATCTACACAAGGCTGTCAAATCCGACAACAAGTGTTCTTGAGCAGCGAATCGCGGCTCTTGAAAAAGGCTCGGGCGCACTCGCTACGTCCTCCGGACAAGCGGCTGCAACTATTGCCGTGATGAATATCACAAAAGCAGGAGACGAAATTGTTGCTGCTTCACAGCTATACGGCGGAACTGTTAACCTTCTGGCATGCACGCTTGAAAAATTCGGAATCAAAACAACATTTATAAAAGAAGAATCTGCAGATGCTTATGAAAAGGCTATTACATCTAAGACAAAAGCAATATTTATCGAGTGTTTGGGCAATCCAAAGCTTAATGTTGCCGATATCGAATCTATTGCAAAAGTTGCACACGCTAACAATATTCCTTTAATTGTGGATAACACCGTGCCAAGCCCTTACTTGCTCAATCCGATTGACTTTGGAGCAGACATAATCACACACTCTCTAACAAAATACATAAACGGACACGGAAACTCCATGGGAGGCATTATTGTTGATTGCGGAACTTTTGACTGGGAAAAAAGCGGAAAGTTTCCTGAACTTGTCGAACCTGACGAAAGCTACCACGGATTATCTTATACAAAAACTTTCGGCAATCAGGCATTTATATTAAAAGCTCGAGCGCAGCTTCTTCGCGACCTTGGCGCCTGCATAAGCCCGATGAATGCTTACTTGACCCTGCTTGGACTTGAAACACTACATTTGAGAATGCCGCGCGTGTCTGAAACAGCTTTGAAAGTTGCAAAATACCTTCAAAATCATCCAAAAATCTCTTGGGTGACGTATCCAAAACTTGAAGGTTCGGATTATTATGAACTTGCAAAAAAATATCTGCCGAAAGGTGCTTCATCCTTAGTAGGTTTCAGAATCAAGGGCGGAAGAGAATCAGGCACAAAATTTATTGAAAACGTGAAACTCTTAACTCATGCTACAAACCTTGGCGACGCCCGCTCAATCATAACATACCCCGCATTAACAACCCACAGACAGCTTTCAGATGAACAACTTGAAGCATGCGGCGTAACAAACGATTTTATGCGTCTTTCTGTCGGTCTCGAAAACGCCGATGACATCATTTCAGATTTGGAACAAGCACTTTCAAACAGCTGATAAGCTTATCTGGCTTATCATTTGCCGATTTATATTTTGACAAATTCAAAAGCTTCATCTATAATAAACTAGTATCATAGATGGGTAAGAAAATGAAAATAAAGAGCTTCACGCTGACAGAAGTACTTGTCACGCTTATTATAATAGGAGTCGCGGTGGCACTTGCAATCCCGACTATTATCGCGCATTATCAAGAACAAGAATTTATATCAAAATTAAAAAAATTAAACAGTCAATTAAAATACACTCACAAAATGGCAACCGAAACATACGGTACTGCGGACACTTGGGTAGACAGCGATGCGATAAATGATAACAGCCAAAACGTGAACACAAATACAAGTTTTTCTAAAAAATTTCTTTCCAATCTAAAAATAGGAAGAGACTGCGGAATTGGGAGCCCTGAACGCTGCCTCAGTTATCAAGCTAATACTCAAACTAAATATCTAAACGGAGCCGCTGCTGACGGATTGTATTACGGATTCAACAGATATAGAGTAATTCTTGCTGATGGAACCCGATTAATAATACAACCACCCACCGCAAATTGTACAGCTTACATTTATGGCGAAGGCGACGGCGAGGGGCTAAACAATGAAGGGGCTTGCGCCTTAATTCAAGCCGATTTAAACGGAAACAAAGGTCCAAACACTTTCGGTAAGGATATTTTCCTTTTTGTCATCTCAAAAAAAGGTGTCGACCCTGTCGGACTTCATGCCTTTAAGTGGAGAGAAGACAAATGCCTACAGCCTAATGTAAAAGGCGAGCACTGCGCCGCATGGGTAATATACAAAGACAACATGGATTACCTTCACTGCAAGGATTTAAACTGGTTCACAAAAAGCATTTGCAAGCAAAAAAATTAATAATTCTTTCAAAACTTTTTACTTTAGGCAATAATAAAAACCTAAAAAGGTAAAATTTATGATTGATGAAGCTAAAATTGAATTTCACAACAAAGTTAATTTGCTGAAAGCGCTCGCCATAATGCTTGTCGTATCAGGGCATTTAGAGTTTTCTTTGCTGGGAATTTTCCCGCCCTATTCATTTCAGCTTGCTTTGTTTTTCTTTATTTCGGGGTATTTATTTAAGGAAAAATATTTAAATGAGGTAGAGATATTTTTCAAACGACGGGTAAAAAGCCTTTTACTTCCTTATTTTTGGTATAACTTATTTTATCTTGGTGTAACCGTTTTGATTTTCAAACTTACAGGAAAATTTTGGGGAATGCCGATTTCTTTAAAGAATTTTTTTATAACACCATTCTTAAACGGGCACCAATTCGATTTATCATGCCCCTTGTGGTTTGTACCGCAGCTTTTTATCACAATGATAGTATTTTTATTTGTTTTTCGTTCGTTAAAATTAATTAAAGATAACAAATTTTTCCACTTAGCAATTTTCGCCTTAATCGGCTGCATTGCAATACCTATAAGTAAATTGATAGCTATGGATTCTATAGCTCTGCTTGTAATTAGGACAATGTTCTCGCTCTTTTTCGTATATTTAGGATTTTTCTATAAAAACTTTATCGAGGAAAAATTCGACATTTTTACCGTAAAGTGGCTCGGCGCAATAATAATCTTTCAATCAATTTTATGGCTTTTTAACAGAGATTATACCCCTCAGCAGGGAATAGGTCTTAGCTATGTGTTGGTTTGGGGACGTTTTGATAATCAGCTTATTGTTCCTACTTTAACAGCTCTTACAGGCATTTGGGCGTCTTTATTTATCGTTAAAATATTTTATCCTTACCTGAAAGATGTAAAATTTCTAAAACTGATGGGAGAATCCACCTATCATGTTATGGCAAATCATCTGCTGGTAATATATATAATCACAGCTTTTTTCCTATGGATACACGGAATTCCGATTTCTGAACGGGCAAACCACGATATCTATTGGATTTACAACCCCGTGCAAACCACTTATATATATTTTGTTATCACAATGATTACGACAACTTATTTGGGCGCAGGTTTGAAAGTTTTGAAAAAAAATTATACGGGCTATTTTACAGGTTTTAAAAATAAACTTTCTTGATTTAAACTTTTGTTTAAGCTATAACAAAATTTGTAAATTAAGTGTAGTAAAAATAGAGGAGCTAACACTATGTCTAAAAAAGTTGCAATTAACGGCTTCGGTAGAATCGGCCGTAACACATTAAGAGCTGCTATCAGAGATGGCATTTTTGAAAAAATCGATTACGTTGCTATCAACGACCCGGGTTTGACACCTAAAGATGCGGCACACGTATTCAAATATGACTCTGTTATGGGTAGATTTGACGGTACTGTTGAAGTTGTTGAAGACGGTCTTGTAATCAACGGTAAAAAAGTTAAATTCTACGCATCAAAAGATCCTTCAACTTTACCTTGGGGTGAACTTGGCGTTGATATCGTTATTGAATCAACAGGTTTCTACACAGATGCTGAAAAAGCTAAAGCGCACATCACAGCGGGCGCTAAAAAAGTTATCATTTCTGCTCCGGCTAAAAACGAAGACAAAACAATCGTTTTGGGCGTTAACGAAAACGAATATGATCCTGCAAACCACAACGTAATTTCTATGGCGTCTTGCACAACTAACTGCTTGGCTCCTGTTGCTAAAGTTATTCTTGAAAAATTCGGCATCGTTAAAGGTTTGATGACAACAGTTCACTCATACACAGGCGACCAAAGACTTTTGGATGCAGGTCACTCTGACCCTAGACGTGCAAGAGCAGGCGCGTTGAACATAGTTCCTACAACTACAGGTGCTGCTAAAGCCGTTGCTTTGGTTCTTCCTGAATTGAAAGGCAAATTGAACGGTTTCGCTATGCGTGTTCCTACTCCGGATGTTTCTGTAGTAGACGTTGTATTCGAAACAGAAAAACCTGTAACAGCTGAAGCAGTAAATGCTGCATTAAAAGCTGCTGCTGACGGTAAAATCATGGTTTATGAAGAAGCTCCGCTTGTTTCAACTGACTTTATCGGTTCTTCACAATCTTCAACTGTTGACGCAGCATTGACAATGACAATGGGCGACAACATGGTTAAAGTTATTTCTTGGTACGATAACGAAATGGGTTATTCAACAAGATTGGCTGAAACTACATTGATGGTTGCTGAAAAACTCTAGTTTTAAGCTAAAATCTAAAAAGCGGCGCTTATAATTAAGAGCCGCTTTTTTCATGCTTTATTAGCAAAAATTAACATTCTCAAAGCGAAAGTTTTGTAAAAATAGCATGTTTGTGTTACGGTCTTGACATAAAGATACAAACTAACGATAAGTGTAAAAACTTATAGGCTGGAAAGGAAACAGAAAATTGAAAACTTACGAATTATTAGCAATAATCAAACCTACTATGGATCAAGAAGAAGTAGACAAAGTTATTGAAAAAATCGAAGAAACCATCAAAGGTTTCAAAGGAAACGTAGTTTCTACTGACAAAATGGGCAGAAAAAAATTGGCTTTTGAAGTTGCAAACTTCAGAGACGGCTTTTTCGTAGCTCAAAAATTACAACTCCCTGCGGACAAAGTAGTGGATTTCAAAAGACAGTTGAAACTCAACGACAACGTTATCAGAACAATGTTCGTTGAATCTTCTAAAGTTAGCGCATAATTTAAGGATAAATTATATGACATTAGCTAGAGCAACCATCTCAGGCACGGTATACAGAGCCCCTGAAAAAAGATTTACTTCAAATAATGTTCCTATCACAGGGTTTACTATCAACATAAATCCTGAAGACGAAACATTAATCAGAGTGGTCGCAAAAGGCAACATGGTGGACAATATTGTTAACACAATTAACAAAGGTGACACTGTTGTTGTTGAGGGACGTCTTCAAAATGCCGTTGTAAAAGCTGAAGATGGCAGCGAAAAAAGAATAGTTGAAATTGACGCTTCATCATTTGAAAAAATTGGCGGCTCAACTTCGACTTCTGCTTCAAAATCTGCAAGTGCATCGTCAGATTTCGGCGAATCTGAGCAGATTGTGAAATTCGGAGCGGATGAATTTTCTGAAAGCCTTATTGGCGAAGACGAAATACCGTTCTAGGTTAAACTAAAATACATTATAAGGAAATAAAAAATGGCAAGAGAACCAAAAGATTCAAAAAAACGTAAAAATTGTAATTTCTGCGCTGACAAAGTAGAAATTATTGATTACAAAGATTCACAAAAAATCAGAAGATACTTAACAGAAGCAGGCAAAATTCTTCCAAGAAGAATTACCGGCACATGCGCTAAACACCAAAGACTGCTTGCGACAGCTGCAAAAAGAGCAAGAGAAGCATCTTTAATCAGCTACGTATTCGACTAATTTTAATAATTATTAAGATACATAAAAACCGACCTTAACATTAGGTCGGTTTTTTTATTTGTTGTATAATAGTGATTGGAAAGTGCAAAAAGCCTTAAAAGCAAATTATCGGCTAAAAGCACACCAGACTAGCAATCCAGAATGGGTTTAAGGATAATAATGGGAAGAGTTGTACTAGATAGTGAAAAATGTAAAGGCTGCTTTTTATGCGTCGGGGTTTGTCCGAAACATCTTTTAAAGCCAAGCGAAGAATATAACGAAAAAGGCAATTACACGGTCGTTTTTGATGATAAAAATCATGAATGTATCGGATGCGCAATGTGCGCAAAAAGATGTCCTGACATGGCAATAGTTGAGGTTTACAGATAATGACAGTAACTGCGGGAGAAAAAGTTTTACTAAAAGGTAACCATGCAATAGCACATGCGGCTATGAATGCAGGCTGCCAATGCTATTTCGGATATCCGATAACACCACAGAATGAAATTGGCGAGCTTTTGAGCGTTGAAATGCCAAAAAAGGGAAGAGTTTTCCTTCAAGCAGAAAGCGAAGTTGCAGCAATCAACATGCTGCTTGGCGCAGCATCAACCGGAACAATGGCGATGACATCTTCTTCGTCTTTGGCTATTGCGCTTATGCAGGAAGGTTTGTCTTACATCGCAGCAGACAATATTCCTGCTGTCGTAATTTCCGTAATGCGCGCAGGTCCTGCGCTCGGGTATATTTTCCCTTCCCAGGGTGATTATTTCCAAGCGGTAAAAGGCGGCGGAAACGGCGACTACAAAACGCTTACACTTGCACCGTCAAACGTTCAGGAAATGATTGATTACACATATAAAGCTTTTTACCTGGCACACAAATATAAAACTTTGGTATTCTTGCTTGCTGACGGACTTTTAGGGCAAATGATGGAGCCTGCTGTTTTGTACGATTATCCGTATGAACAAATCGACAACAGCTCTTGGGCGCTCGATGGTGCTAAAGGACGTGAAGGGCGCTGGATAGGCTCGATTCATAGAAGCGAAGAAGTCTTGCACGACAAAGTCATGGAACTTTTTGCAAAATACGATAAAATTAAAGAAAACGAAACAGAATACGAAGAAATGTTCACGGAAGATGCGGAACTTGTCATCACAGCGTTTGGAAGCGTTGCAAGAATTGCAAAAGCAGCCGTTAAAAAAGCGCGCGATAACGGAATGAAGGTAGGTTTATTCAGACCGATAACCCTTTGGCCTTTCCCGACCGACGCCTTAAACAACTGTGCTAAAGGCAAAAAATTAATGTTGGATATCGAGATGAACATGGGGCAAATGCTTGAAGACGTCAAAATTGCCGTAAACGGTGAAACAAAAGTTGATTTTTACGGACGTCCTGCGGGCTTCTATTTCACATCTGATGAGATTTACGAACAAATTGAAAAAGCTATGGAAGGTTTAAAATAATTTATGGAACAATTAGTTTTTCAAAAACCAAGCAGAATAAAAAAAGATTGCAAAGTAACATTTTGCCCAGGGTGCGACCATGGTGTAGCAATCCGAATTATAGCGGAGCTTTTGGACGAACTCGGTCTTGCAGACAAAACTATTGTTGTAAGCTCAATCGGCTGCTCCGTGTTCTTAAACGACTACTACAATTTAGATATCGTAGAAGCACCTCACGGACGTGCACTTGCGGTTGCAACAGGCGTAAAACGAGCTAAGCCTGACAAATTTGTTTTCACCTACCAAGGTGACGGGGACTTTGCTTCAATCGGTTTGGCCGAAAGTATGCATGCACTCTCAAGAGGCGAAAAAGTCACGGCAGTTTGCATAAACAACACAAATTACGGCATGACAGGCGGTCAAATGGCTCCTACAACTATCTTGGGACAAATCACTACAACTACCCAAGACGGTCGCGATTCAGAGCTTCAAGGTTTCCCTATCAAGATTTGCGAAATGGCTTCAACCTGCGAAGGTGCAGCATTTGTTGCCAGAGTATCACTTGACAGCTCAAGACGAATTGAAGAAACAAAAAAAGCCATTAAAAAAGCTTTTGAAATACAAATGGCAGGGCTTGGTGCCTCTGTTGTTGAAATTCTCTCAACATGTCCAACAAACTGGAAACTTACGCCCCAAGATGCGCATGAACGCGTAAGACAAGAATTGTATCCTGTGTTTCCGCTCGGAATTTACAAGGATAAAACCGTTGAAAACAAAATTAACAATGATGAAATAGTAAATAATACATTACAGGTGAAATAATGAGTTACAAAGAAAGCAGTATAATAATTTCAGGCTACGGCGGACAAGGCGTTCTGTTTATAGGCATGGCGATTTCAAATTGCGCTATGGACGAAGACAAATACGTTACCTGGCTTCCTTCGTACGGCGCGGAAATGCGCGGAGGAACAGCAAATTGTACGGTTGTTATCGCAAGTGACGAGGTTGCATCACCATATCAGAAAAGCCCTGACTACGTTATAGCTTTAAACGCACAATCCGTTGAAAAATTCGAAATGAAAATTAAACCGGGCGGGACTTTGATTGTAAACTCATCATTATACAAAGGGCACGAAAAAAGAACAGACATAAATTATTTATTCATACCTGCAAACGAAATTGCTGCAAAAATCGGTGAAATAAAATGTGCCAATGTCGTTATGCTTAGTGCGTTCATAGAAAAAACAAAGATTGTTAAAATTGAAAGCCTAAAATTGGTTATCAAAAAAATAATATCTGCGTCTAAAGCAAAACTGCTCTTAATCAATGAACAAGCTATTTTGAAGGGTTCTGAGTACATTAAAAGTCTCACACCCGCACTTTAATTATTGAAAATTTAGTATATAATAAAAATAATATGAATGAGATTGGTAAATTATTCGTAATTTCAGGTTCGTCAGGTGTCGGCAAAGGCACGCTGCTAAAGCTTTTTATGGAAAAAAACCCTGATATCAAACTTTCTGTATCTTTCACTACGCGGCTTCCAAGAACGGGTGAAAATGAAGGTGTAAACTATTTTTTCACTACAAAAAAGAAATTTGAAGAAGCAATCAGACGCGAAGAATTTTTAGAGTGGGCTAAATTCTCAGAAAACTACTACGGCACGAAACTTGAGTATGTTGAAAAAACATTGAAAAAAGGAAATAATTTAATCCTTGAAATCGAGACCCAAGGTGCTCTTCAGGTTATGCAAAAGTATAAAAATGCAGTGTTCATTTTTATTATGCCGCCCTCTATCGAAGATTTGGAAGCACGCTTGCGCGGTCGCGGCACCGAGACCGAAGAAGCAATCCAAAAAAGGCTTTCAGCTGTTAAATCCGAGTTTGAAATTTCCAAGCAATTTACATATCGGGTTGTAAATGATAGCATTGAGACAGCTCTCGACGAATTACAGAAGATTTTCGATGAGCAGAAAGAACATCATGTTTAAAAATAAAAATATATTAATTGGTATAACAGGCGGCATTGCAGCTTATAAAGTCCTTGAATTAATCCGTCTCTTCAAAAAAAATAATGCGAATGTAAAAGTCGTTTTGACCGAACATGCAACGAATTTTGTTACGCCGCTTACAATAAAGACTTTGAGCAACAATCCTGTTTACATTAACCAGTTTGAAGCTGAAAATCTTATGCCTGAGCATATTTCGCTCTGCGATTGGGCTGATATTTTTGTTATTGCTCCGGCAAGCGCAAATACCATCTCTAAAATTGCAAACGGAATATGCGATAACCTTTTGACCTCACTCGTATGCGCATTCACAAAACCTGTTGTAATCGCCCCTGCCATGAACTGCGAAATGTGGAACAACAAATTTATTCAGGAAAATATTAAAAAGCTGGAAAACGCTGATTACAAATTTACCCACCCTGAAACGGGATTTCTTGCTTGCGGTACCGAGGGTGTAGGCAGATTATGCAATATTGAAAAGATTTTTGATAAAACCGTCGAACTTTTAAATAAAAATTCAGGAAAATTAAACGGTAAAAAAATAGTTATAACAGCAGGCGGGACTCGTGAAAATATTGACCCCGTCCGATATATCGGAAACTATTCATCAGGTAAAATGGGTGCTGCACTTGCCGAGACAGCTGCAAAATCAGGCGCAAAGGTTATTTTAATTAATACAATGAACTACCAGCCTAAAAACAGAAATATCGAAAGCGTAATAGTATCAAGCGCTCTTGAAATGAAATCCGCAGTTGAAGAAGCAAAGCAAAACGCTGACTGTATAATAATGGCGGCAGCGGTTGCAGATTACAGAATTAAAAACACCTCCGAACAAAAAATCAAAAAAGACGAAACAGGCGATATTTCAATCGAACTTGTAAAAAATCCTGATATTTTAAGTGAAATTTGCAAAACAAAAGGTGAAACTCAAGTTATAGTAGGATTTTGCGCAGAAAGTGAAAATTTGATTGAAAACGCTAAAACCAAAATTTCAAAAAAACAATGTGACTTTCTTGTTGCAAACGATATTTCGAGATGTGATATCGGCTTCTCAAGCGACGAAAACGAAGTGCATGTTTTAGACAAAGAATTAAACGTAACAAAATTTGAAAAAGCACCGAAAAAGGTAATTGCAGAAAAAATACTGGAATTTATTTATGGCGAAAATTAAAGAAATTATTGAGGCAATCGAACAAGCCGCGCCCATCGAAACACAGGAAGAATGGGATAATTCGGGTTGGCAGATTAATCTCGGAAACAAAAACACCGACAAAATACTCGTTTGCTTAAACGTCACGGAAGAAACCGTTGAACAAGCCGTAAAAAACAATTGTGATCTGATTATCAGTCACCATCCGCTGATTTTTTCACCGCTCAAATGTATAAAAAATAAAGCAATTATAAAAGCTGTGCAAAACAATATTCAGGTTTACAGCGCGCATACAAATTTTGATAAATCTTCTGTCGGAACAACTGAAAAACTCGCAGAAATATTAGGTTTTGGCAACTTAAAAGAAATCAACGAATTTGTAAAATATACAATAATAGAAACACTAAAAACAGAAAATCTTCTAAAACTATTAAAGGAAAAGCTTAACCTTAAAACGATAAAAGCCGCAAACAATGGAGGTTTTACGAAAATTTCAAGAATAGCACTCTGTGCGGGCTCAGGAGCAAGTTTTATTCAGGATTTGAAGCCATACAACATAGACTGCTACATTACATCTGACATAAAATATCATGAAGCGCTTGAAAGCAAAGTTTTACTGCTTGATGTCGGACATTTTGAGAGTGAAGTAATTGCATTGGATAATATTCGAAAAATCATAGAAAATCACGGTGCGGAAATCGTTATGAGCAAAGAGGAACCTGTATTTGAGATTTTGTAGAGCTTTTTTATCAGTAATAGCTTTCTTTTTGCTGATATGCGCTCCTGTTTTTGCATACCAGACGGTCGTAATGGACTTTCCCGGAAACTGGTACAAATTAAATTACATGAACTCCGAAAGCGACGCCATAATTCAGTTTGTGCGCAGCGGATACAATGCAAACAACTGGCAGGAAAGTGTGGTTTTTCATACATTTAAATGGAGTTTAGGGCGAAACTTGAATGCACAAAGACTTCGCGATTCATTGCTGAGTGATGTCAGACGAAGAAACTCCAGCATAAAAATAAATTACCTAAAAAACAACGAAGAAGATACGCTGACAAGCTGGTGTGTAACCGGGAACAAAGCTCTATCCTCTCAATGCGAACTGTTAAGAACTACTCAATCTTTTGAAGGCGCGATGTCAATGCACTACATAAACAAGAGTCCTCAAAATTACTATTACGTGCGCAAAGACTGGGAAAACAGAATTGGAAAAGCAGTAGTTTATCAGAGTTATTTCAGGCTGGATAGGGTTTTAAATAAATCTATGACTTTTGAGCTTTAAAAGAATTTGGCTCAGCTATAAACCCTTTCAGAATAAGCTTTTCGCCCTCCATATAGACCAAATGGTCTATATGCAAATTTTAACCCTATGGTTGATGTTTTAGAGCACCAAAACACATATGATGAAATCACAAAGTTGAGTATGCTTTGGACAAAAGCAAAAAATCATTCCACGGGGGAGTAACAAGGGGAAATGAGTAGAGTTTTAGGGAATTTAAAAAACACAGCAATCTTCACGGCGATGACGATTTTATTTTCGTCCGCAAGCGCATTTGCAGCCGATATCAATCTCAGCGGAATAGAAATTTCGCAAGCAGAACAAGGTTACAACGTCACACTAAAAACTGACAAGAAAACCTCTTACAAAAAAATGATAAAAGGCAGCGAGCAGCTCGTTATAGAGATGAAAAACACAGCGGCGACAGAAGATTTTGCCACAGCATACAATGATGTTGCAACAATCAACAATGTTACCGTAACTCCGAGCGGAAGCGACGATTTGAAAATTCAAATTCAAGGCACAGACGTGGATAAGAGCAATATTTCTCTGGATTACAAAAATTCTGCACTTCCTGTCGAGTCACAAAATTTCGATCCGAACCAAATCAATTTGAGCCTTCCTGTGGACAATTACAAGCCTGTTTATGATAAAAACAGCGGTGAAGAAACAGAAGAAGCAAGCATGGGCGGATTTTGGGCAAAATTAAATCCTGCTTCAGTTGCAGAAAAGCTTAATTCCAACAGCGACACAAGCCTGATAGCAGAAGAAAATACAGATGAGTCAGCACCTTCAAATAGCGGTTTCAAATGGCTTTCTTACCTCGGCTTGTTCGTTATCATCGGGACGGCAGCCGTTAACATCTTCAAAAAATCCAACTCTGAAGCGGCAATCGGACTAACTCAAAGTTTTAAAGAAAGAGAACGCGAAATTGCTAAAAAATTGAACGCAGAAGTCAAAGAAACGCTTTCACTACGTTCAAAAATTGCTCAAAACAGCTCACCTCAAAATGCACCGTCAATTAATTACGGTTTACGCTCTTACCAAAATGCACAAAAAAATCCATATGAAATGAATTCAAATCCGATAAAAGTTCAAAGACCAAGCACATTATCAAATTCTTTACCTGAGCGAGGATACGGCTCTTCAAGCTTGAAAACTACATCTCAGACAAGAATTCCAAAATATACACAACCGACACAATCAACACGAACACCGTCAACATTTTCAACACCTGTAAATCGCGTTCAACGAGACACCAGAGCAGCCTCTACCGTATCCGCACCAATAAGAAACACAATGCCGCAACAAACAGGAAATGTAGACAGCATGAAATTCTTGGAATCAATGACAAAAATCTACGAAAAGAACGGCAGAACAGATTTGGCAGCAGGCTTGAAAAACAAAATCAACAAAGTAAACATTTAAAAAACGATACTCAACAAATTACGTAAGGCTAAAAATTAGCCTTTTTTTTTGCAAAATTTTCGGCATACAAACTCAAAATTATGAAATAGTGCAAAATTGTGATATTATACTTGTGAGTATCGGACAAAATCACTTGGGGTTTCTATGTATACACAGACAAATATCGTTGAAAAATTAAACTTTTTTGACATTGAATGCGACATTACAGAAGTGGCAAAACTCATTCTTGAGCTGCACATAGAGCCTATTTATGAAGACGAAAATAACGAACTTTATTATGACGAAGACGCATATGAGGCTTTGAAATCCAAGCTTCAAATCAAAAAATCCGAACTCGAAGCGAAAAATGCTGAAATAGTGGAAGAAGCACCAAAAGAAGAAAAAGAAACCACTGCATTGGTTTCAGACACTTCCGCCAAGAGTATTCAGGTGATTGCGAAAACAATCGCGCAACAAATAACCGAAGATTTGGGCAAATACATTAAAAACACCGAAAAAATTGAAGAAGCTTTTAAAGCCGGTGCCTACAAAAGAGATAATGAAATTCTTTCTAAAAAATTGCAAAATACGATAAGTGACAACAAAAAATTAATCGAAAAAATCCGCATGCTTGAATTTGAACACAGCAAATATCATCAAGTTTTCGGGAACATTTACGTAAAAGGAAGATAATTTTTTAAAACAAGATTAGGATAAAATCGTGCAAGAATTTTTGACTGAAAAATTAAATAACGGTCTTTCAAAAGAATTTCTGAGCGTAATTAAGACAGTAAGCGAAAATGCCGAAAAACTCGGAGTCAAAGCCTATATCGTCGGGGGAATTGTACGGGATTTGCTCCTTTTAAAACCTGTTTTTGATCTTGATATCGTAATAGAAGGTAATGCGATTGAATTTGCAAAATTTATGGAAAAAAACCGAGCCTGCAAAATCTATCGCACCGCAGAAGATTTTGGCACAGCAAAAGTTGTTTTCGAAGAAAATACTGAAATTGATATAGCTTCAACAAGAACCGAAACCTATCCCCGGGCAGGGCATCTGCCTATGGTTTCCAAAATAGGCTGCTCACTGGAAGAAGATATTTCCCGCCGTGATTTCACGGTGAATGCGCTCGCGCTCTCACTAAATAAAGAAAATTTCGGCGAATTAATTGATTTTACAGGAGGATTACTTGACTTAGAAAAAAAAGAACTGAAAATTCTTCATGAAAAAAGTTTTATTGATGATCCGACAAGAATCATACGCGGTCTACGTTTTCGACATAAATTGGGATTCTCGTTAGAGAAAAAAACTGAAAATTTACAACAAAAATATCTGGAAAGTTTTAATGCCGATAATATTTGCTACGAACGTATAAAACAAGTTTTGAAACTTGCTTTCAATCTGAATTTTGCTGATTTGTACAATGATTTTGTAAGCGAAAATATTTATAAATTGATTACAAAAACCAAACCTGAAAAAAATGGGACTTCAATCGCAAAAACTATTAACGCAAACTTAAACCATATAAACATGCAAAATATCTGGCTTATTTATCTTGCTTTGTCTGTCAGCACACAAGAATCAGAAAAATTGAACCTTACAGCCAAAGAAAAGACGGTAATTGAGGAAACAGAGATACTGAGACAAAATCATCAGAAATTAATTACCGATTTTGAGGTGCATTCTTATTTCAAGAACCGAATACCCGAAAGCGTTATCGCATACATCGCAAAAACTTCAAACATAAAAGCCCGGCATTATTTAAACGAATTAAAAAATATAAAACTTTTAATCTCAGGCGAAGACCTTATTAACTTGGGTTTTTCACAGGGGAAAAATCTTGGCGAAACTTTAAATAAAATCCTTGAAGCAAAAATTAACGGAAACATAAAAACCAAAGATGAAGAAATCGCATTGGCAAAAAATATCCTGTGTGGTTTTTAGACAAGTATGCAATTACAAGCTATATCATACACTCCGTGTTATTCCCCTAAAAAACCCGCAAAATCCGGTGACTACGGGCATAATTTGCCGTTAAAAAACAATCCTAAAGCAATTTTAAATTACTTAAATTATTGCGGAAATATTAATCGGGCACTAATTTCATTCGGAGAATACAAAGGTGACTCCCAACCCGCAAACAGGCTTTTTTGGATTTTAACAGGCAGAAATAAAATATACAAAGATGATTTCACAAACGAACATTTATTTAATCGGGGAAATACAGGTTTTAAAAAATGGGTTGATATTCAACCGCACAAAGCTCTTTTAAGAACACCGGAACAGGCAATCCAGTCGATTTTAACACTTACTAACAACACAAAAATACCTGAATATATTCCAACGCCAAATTATGGCGACAAGTGGGGCAGGCATGCCAATTATATAGAAATTAATCCTCGATTGATTGCAAAACACAACGGCAATAAGATTTCCGAAGGACTTTTAAATGCTACAAAACTCCTCCCGCTCTTACCGCCATCAGGTAATCGATATGCAAACTGTATTGTTTTATCTCAACTTTTCCCTTGTTTTTACAATGATTCCGAGGGTGCGGAAGGCTTTGGAAGTCTTTACACTGTAAACCTGCATTCAGGTATAAGCAAAAACCTAACGTCTAGAGGCTTGAGCCGAAACGGACAACATATTAGTGACGACGAACAGGTAAAAGCCTTCAATGATTTAGCGCATTTGATGGGATTTAAAACAGGAATCAGAATGCCTCTTTCCGAAGGCCAAATGACAGTTAAAGGACGTCCATTCAATTGGTATTCTGAAAAAGAAGCATATATAGACGCATGCTGTCATGCTGTTGATTTGGGCTTTGATTCAATTTTCTTTGACAGCGCAAAGCATATAGGCGGCTGGGATATGGCTAATTATTGCGGATCCGGAGGACTCCCCGACTATAGCACAATGCAGGAAATAACTTCAAAAATCAGAGAAAAAACAGGGCGAAACGATCTTTCGTTCGTTGGTGAAAAATGCAACAATGATGATCGGTATCGAAACATGGGGTTAAGCGCAGGCACAGACTGGGGCAATCCCGACAATAAAGAAGAGATAACGAGAAATTCCCGCGATTATCAAAATGAGGATTACGCACCCGGACCGGATGTTTCAAATGATAATGATGACGGAAGAATGCATAATATTCGGCGCTCTGCAAGACTGGAAAATTCCCTGTTTGGTCTTTACAAAAATGATATGAACAATAAACTGCCTGTTTTTATGCAAATGGCAGACATTTTCACACTTCGCAACACTCTAAACACACATAAAGAAATGATGGAATCAATTTCCTACAGCGCTTATGGTGATGCAGAAAGCCACTATCACAACATTTTTGACACATACCCGGGAGCCGACGCCCACAGAAGGTATGTTTATGAAAAATTTGCCGACGCAATGTACCTGTAAATATAGTATTTACAGGCTATTTACATGTAATTGAAAAAACAGTATGATAAAATAGTAAATATTTGTAAACAACTCAAGAAAAAGAAGAAATTTTTCACCTTGAGGTTCATTTAAAATAGTGAAATAGTTAAAGTGTGTTACTCAATTAAAGGGATGAAAACATGTTCAATTTGAAAGATTTAAAGATTGTCAAATCGCTAAAAGCGGTAAGGCCGCGACTTAAGTGGCTGATGTTCTCACAAATGCAAGATTACAAAATCAATTCAAACTATCTTGATATGATTTGCAATGACAAAGAGAAGGAAGCATGCGCAGACGGCGAAACGCTCGAAGCCATGGTTAGAGAAACATTAATTAAGGAATTTAGCCCATCAATTCAAAACTCTGCTTCGTATGAGTTATTGGTGGATGCAGTTTTACACAACCTTAAAAAGAAACAACTTAAAGCCCTAGACGAATAACCACCCCCTCAGGCTAATCCCCGAGAATGGAATAATCTTTCAAATTGATTTTAAATTAACTATAAAAACGGCACTTATCGGCAATGTAAGTGCCGTTTTTTTGCCTTAGCATATATTTGTGCGCAGCCCGCACAGAATAGAAACGGAAGTAAACGCGAGAATATTGAAAGGAGCTATTATGAAATATTTGATTAAAAAAACACCGGACGGCTTTATAAAAAATGTTAATGATGAAATCAGCACTATATTGAACCGCAGTTTTGACAGTCTTTTCCCTGAATTCGTTTTTTCGGGCGAAATGAACAAATATGCTATGCCTGTCGAAATTGAAGAAAAAGATAATCAATACGAAATCAAAGCTGAACTTCCCGGTATAAAAAAAGAAGACCTGGAAATTGACATAGATAAAAACCATGTAACAATGGCGGCTAAAAAAGAAGAAGAACATCAGCAAGATACAAAATCTTACAGAAAATCTGAATTTAAATACGGTGAGTTTTCAAGAACAGTATATTTCCCACAGGAAATTAATGTTGAAGAAACCAAAGCAAAACTTGAACACGGTATATTGAGAATCGAAGCCCCAAAACTCATGCCCGATAAACAACTGAGTAAAAAACTTGAAATTGAATAAAAATACTTTTATGCGGCGTAAAACTATATTTGCGCCGCCCTATATTAACAAATCACCTTCGGAGGAAAAATGAAAACAATTATAGGTATAAGGCTAAGCAACAGGATGATTGCCTCACAGGATTTACAAGAAATTTTGTCAAAATACGGCTGTATAATAAGAACCAGAATAGGTCTTCATGACGTTGACTGCGGAAAGTGTTCACCAAACGGCATTATCCTTCTTGAAGTTATAAATGACGAGCTTGTTCCGAAACTGCAGAAGGACCTTTGCCACATAGAAGGCATAGAAATTCAACAGATGGTTTTTGATAGAGATTAAAACTCGGCAAAAAGGCTGTATTTCGGCTATAATTTTTTTATGACAATAAAAATTCTTGTAGTTGATGATATGCCGGAATGGCGAAACTTTCATTTAAGTGCGCTTAATGCCGTATTGAAAGATAATAATCAAAAGTTCGAAATCACAACTAAAAACTCTGCTTTTGAAGCTTTTGAAGACGTTAAATTAAAATTAAAAGAACCCTACGATTTAATACTAAGCGACTTACAAATGGAACAGGACTACGAACCCGAACACGCAGGTGAATGGCTGATTCGCAACATAAAAGGCTTCAGCGAATACAAAAAACGCCCTGTGATTCTCATTTCAGCCTCCTACGACATAAAATTTATCGCAAGCAAAATCAATGCGGATTATTTGCCAAAAAGTTCAGCGGTAAATAATCCCTTATCCTATGCTTACAAAATTAAACAAGCATTGGGTTTATAAGCCTAAATAAAATTATATGTAGCAGTCATGCTGAACTTGTTTCAGCATCTATCCAATTTGACCATTTACATTAATTCAGGCAGTTATAAATTAATTTATAGCTTACTTTGGATATTTATAAGATGCTGAAACAAGTTCAGCATGACAGTTTTACGGTTTTATTTACAAAATCAAAGAATCATTAAAATATAATTTTAGTCAAAATCAACCAAATCTGAACAACGCACTTCAAGAACATCCGCAACAATAAAGAGCTTTTTCAAACTGATACGTTTATGCCCTCTCTCATATTTGAAAATTTTGAAGACTAAATATTCAGTTTTTTCTTTTCTTCTTGTTTATCTGAAATGTAGTTTGCAACAGGGGTTGCAATTACAGGTGTGACAAATCTATACAAGAGTTGGAATATCATCAGACTGCGCGCTACCTTAAAACCTGTCAAAATTGCCTCGTTTTTCGGATAGTTTTTCGAAATAGCTTTTTCGACTTTGAACAAGCGCTTATCTATTCCTTTGTTAATGGTGTAACCGCCTACTGTTGCAAGCATTGTGCCGATAAACATGTTAAGCATGAGCGGTTTTTTCTGATCCTCTTCAATTTTTTGAGATTTTGCAACATTATACATGTAAAATCCGTTCTGAATGTTCGAAACAACAGCGGCCAAGTGGTTTGTGTAATTTATATCTTTATTGACACACCACTCGGTAAACCTCTTGGTTTTATCCTTTTGTGCCAACTTTCCTATGCAGCCTGCAAGCGTTTCTATTGAATAATCGTAGCTTTTTTTCAAGAATTTAGGCATAAGAGAGCTTTTATGTTCAGCCGTTTTGGCAATCGACGGAACATTTTGGCAAACATGACCTATTTGCTTTGGCAAAGAATTTGTAATTGCAGAATTTATAGCAGAAATTTTCATCTATCCCTGCCCTCCTTGAAAACCACGAAAGGCTTTGGTTTTTAGGCTGTCTTCTTTTCTTGAAAAAGGAATATATTTAAAACGGTCAGACATTGTAGACTTATTATCATCAGGAGATTTTTTTCTGCCTTTCACAAAATATTTTTCTACTATATGTTTGTCGATGTACGGCATTGTTCCGACAATAATCGCAGCAAGCGCAAAACAAGCAAAAATTTGCGGGCCGTATGTTATAAACTGGTTGAAACAATCATAATTTGACACGGTTTTTTCCCAACCATTCAGTTTTCTGGTGATTTTAGGCTTTGTAAGATATTGTCCCGTTTTTCCAAGATATTTTTCGGGATTACCGTCTTTAATTGATGTTTGTATTTTTTTCATAGCTGCGGCAAAAGGACTATAAACTATTTTTGCAAAAATATATCCAAAAATTCCTGAGGCTATTGAATGCGAGGCCGCTTTTTTGTTTTTTTCTTCATCTTTTTTAGGCAGCGAAAGAATTACCGCGGGACGAATAAGACATGTAATAAATATTGCGCCCAAGGCTTCTGCAATTGAAGAATTCTTCTCTGCAAGCTCACAAAACTTTTTAAAATACTTGTTTGTCACGAATTTATCTAAAGTAGTTTTAGCGGCAGCCTGAGGGAGGCTCCCACGAAAAAAAATACGGCTGTTTTGATTAATATCTGCCGTACTTTTAAAATTATTTACAAAACCGCTATTTTTTATATTCTTTGATATACAACTGTTTTGTATAGTAAAACTGTCATCTCTATTGCTGCGCTTCAAGAGGGGAGAACTTGTGCTATTAGAATTCAATAACGTAAGTTTCATTTGTAACTTTCATTTCTGTGTTACCGATAAAAACCGAGGGCTTTTACTACGCAAGCATAACATCAAAATAATTTGTTCACAATAAAAAAAAATGTTTGTCATTTTCGACAAACATTAAATAAACACGAGGATATTAAGAGAGAGAGTATAAAATTTGTTTTTATTCGCAGCTTTGAGAAATTGCTTTGAATATATTTGAACTTCCTTAGAATTTTTATTCCGTTCCTTACTCTTATATAAAGTATTTTTTCTCGCTAAAATTGCTTAAAAGCCTTTATTTTTAATAATTTTTAGCAAAAATTAATATTGTATTCAGAGGTTATATCTCACATATATATTTTTTGTCTGTGGAGTATTTAAAAACACAAAAAAGATTGTAAACAAAAAAGACGGAGAAAATCTCCGTCTTTTTTAAAATTAACAGTTAAAAAACTATTTAATTTCTACTGTAGCACCAGCAGCTTCTAATTGAGCTTTGATTGACTCAGCATCTTCTTTTTTAACGTTTTCTTTAACAGGAGCAGGAGCGCCGTCTACTAAATCTTTAGCTTCTTTCAAGCCAAGACCTGTGATAGCTCTTACTTCTTTAAGAACAGCGATTTTGTTAGCACCAGCTGACGCTAATACAACAGAAACTTCGTTAGATTCTGCTACAGGAGCTTCACCTGCTGCAACAGGAGCTGCTGCAACTGCAACAGGAGCTGCTGCAGATACGCCAAATTTTTCTTCCATAGCTTTTACTAATTCAGCTGCTTCGATTAATGTTAATTTTTCAATTGATTCTAAAATTGATTCTACGCTCATTTTAATTCTCCTTATAATTTGAATTATTTTTTACTAATACTGTGTCGGGCTTTCACCAACTAAGCTTGTTTTTGTTTAGCAACAGCGTCAATAGCACGTACAAGCGCTGACATAACACCGTTGACACAACCTGCGATACCTGTTGCAGGAGAGTTGATGCATCCGAGCATTTTTGCATAAAGTTCTTCTTTTGAAGGAAGATTTGCAAGTTGTTTTGCTTCTTCAGCGGAAAGTAATTTTCCGTCCAAAGCAGCTGCAAGGATTTCACCTTTTTTTGATTCTTTGATAAATTTAGATAAAACTTTTGCCGGAGATACCTGATCTTCGTATCCGAAAGCGATAGCAGTCGCACCGGACATAGCAGATTCCAGAATTTCGAAGTCAGTACCTTTGAAAGCAATTTTAGCTAAAGTATTTTTTGTAACTGTATAATCACTGTTTTCTTTTTGAAGAGCACGTCTCAAGTTTGTGATTTCTTCAACAGAATAGCCTTTATATTCAGTAACAACGGCTACTTTCGCTTTAGAAGCTTTTTCTTTAAGCATTTCGATTTTATCTTGTTTGAAGGCTTTTGTTGCCATATTTTGCTCCTTTTTGTTGTTTGTTATCGACCTGATTTTATTGTTAAAAACCGACAGGCACGCCTGTTGATTGTTAATAATCTATTTAATTTGTCGGACAATCTTTAAAATGTCCTTTTAAACCTCGATTGGATGTTTAAGGAATTTCCGCCTTTCGACTTCTCGGGACTTGTGCCCCATTCCCCCAATTTCCTTGGTTCACTATCCAAGTTATATTAAACATGTTTTAAAATCAAGCATGGAGTGATTTTATATTAAATTTGCTTAACTATAATTTAATACAAGGAGTAAGAGCAATATTGCGGGGCATAAATTCCGGTCCTCTCGGCGAAACATATTTTGAAGAGAAAAACACCTGAGAACGCACATTTTTTGCTCCATCCGCTGTTATACTACCACCGTCATAACTTCCCGGGTTGCCCCAAAAGCCGCCATTTTCTTGCCAAACTCCTGTTTGCCCATATAAGTCAAACGAACCCCAAATTTCACGCCCCGTATCCTCATAAGCTCCATTATACTGTGCATTATTAGGATTCCCGCTGCAATTAGTGTATCTTTCGTTTGCTCCGTCCCAACTGCATGTCGAATAACCGCCTGCTCCGCGTAAGAATCTTCCCTGCAAATTTAGGCTGTTTTCTATTCCATCCGCTTTAGCCCAGCCGGTAGGGCAATTCGGGCTGCGAAAAAACATCACCGCATTAGCAGGCGTACTGTCAGGCGACCATTTTCCGTCTTTATCCATGGATGTTACAAGTTTGTTGTCTTTGTAAATCTGAATAATAGAATTTTTTTGAGAAGCGGTAACGTCAATTCTGAATGTTTGCTCGTCTAGAGAGGATTTGATATGTAATTTGGCATTCGGATTGCTATTCCGCTCCAATCCTATACCGACATTGTTGACAGGGCGAGAAATATCTTTTCCATTTGCGGTGTAAATCCATTTGTCACTGAAACTTCCGCTGTTATTTGCTGTTTTTTTGGATAAAATCGGTGCCATAGCAGCAAGCGCAATGCTGACAATAAGAAGCACAATCATTGCTTCAGCAACAGAAAAAGCTTTTTTATTTGGTGTTAAGTGAAAAACTGTAAGATTTTTTAGAGGCATTTCCAAAAAAGTGAATTTTTTATCACTTTTATCTTTTAAGATTCGGGGGGGGGGGGGGGGGGGGGGGGGGGGGGTGGGGTGGGGGGGGGGGTGGGGGGG
>CAYWSX010000016.1:0-26335 GCA_964461115.1 uncultured Muribaculaceae bacterium
TATAAATGTGCATGGAGAGGTGTCCGAGTGGCTTAAGGTGCGGATCTCGAAAGTCTGTGTACAGCAATGTACCGTGGGTTCAAATCCCACCCTCTCCGCCATAAATTAAAATTACACTTTAGTGTAATTTTAATTTATGTATAGTTATTATAGTTTAATATAGTTTAACGTCCGTTTTGAGCATAACAGCTAGTTTGAGCCAAAAGCTGAAAAATATTGATTTTATTGGGTTTTAACTCTGCATTTTTCGTTGATTATCGAAAAATCAAACCGGACGAAAAGGGACTTTTTTCGGACCAAAAAAAAATTAGTTTAAACCCTCTAAAACTCAATAATAAATTAAAAGATTTTTAGTTTGAGCCATAACAGCTAGTTTGATTTTTTTGTGTCAGCTGAAAATTTTTTTTAGTTGGTATCGATTAAAAATTTAGTCGGTAATTTTTTTGTACATGATATTTTAACTATAAAAATATTTTTAATCGTGGTTAAAACTCATTTGTTTTTAGCCTTAATTTGCTAAAAAATTCAACGGCTTCTTGCTCGTCATAGTTCGTTGGAAAACTGTATGACTGAATTATAATGAATTTACCTTCATAATCACCTATTGCACCAATCATAGCTTTTGCAAGTATTTTGCCCTTATCATATTGATTCACATTAAAATAAGGTGTAGATTGACCATGTGCCTCAAATGTTTTAAATGAAGTTATTTTATCACTCTTGCCTGTTCCGTTGTTATTTTTCAAATCTTCAACAAACTTTGTCATTTCTTCTTCATTCTTAGCAGTCATATATTTTGAAAAAGTAATAGACATTCTTTGCCGTGTTTTTGTATTGATAAAAGTAATTTGTTTTATATTATCACCGTCCGTTGCATTATGAACTTTATAATCAGACGAAATACTTGTCATATCGACATATTTACTTACTTGACTGCTGATATCTTTCAGATTATCGGCAAAAACGTTCGTGCATAAGACAATTACTGAACAGATTGTAATAAAAATTCCAATAAATTTGTTTTTAATCTTCATGTTTCGCTTTTTCTTCGGTTTTTATCTATTCAATATTTTTTTTAATTTCTCAGGTAAATGTTTTTCAATATAACTTGAAATCTTTTCCTTATTTTGATGATATGCAATTCCTGCATAAAAAACTAACAATCCTGTAATTAATATTATTGCCGCCAATAATATCGGACTATTTTCAATAAAATGAAATTCCAGATAAAATATATATCCTACGAAGCCAAAAACACCTAAAATCATAAATATTTTTCTTTTGATAATTAAGCTTGCTAAAATATAAATCAAACCTACTAAACCAAATACAAAAGGTGTAAATTCACTATAGGGATTTTGAATGTAATAACTCAAGATAGATGTAATGCTGTAATACAAAGCAAAACCGCCGCAGATATAAGGCCACATTGCATAATCAATTTCTGATTTTTTATCAAGCTTAAAAGCCGTTGCAATCAATGAAATAGAGAAAATAAGGTTTACCCAATAAATATTAATTTCTGTCGGCTCCAAAAAATTACCTGCTAACATTGGACCAATCATTACAAATAAGCCATAAGAACCAAAAATAACAGGAATTGTTTGCAATGAATCGGCACGCTTTTTAAGAACCACAGAACCAATAATAATTGCGGAAAGTGCTAAGGATATTAAAGCAGGCCGACAGGCCGCATAAAAATTTACGTACTTATCGGCTTCTGAAAAATGAGGAAAGAAACCTATTGCTTTTTCCACGACCATAATTAGAAATACAATCATAGTTACAAATAAAAAGAATAATAAACCGGCAGGAAGTTTTTCAGCTTTTTTCCATAAATATTCACCTAGTTTTGCAAAAATTACAGCGTAAAAAGAACCTAAACAAAATATTTTAAAAAATGTACTTCCGGTTATGGTGTTAAACATAAAAAATGCCATTGCGCATAATATAATAAAACTTCCAAAGTAATACAAAAATGTTTCTGTCGAAAATTTAATATAAGATTCTTTTAGATGATCCGAATTATTAGAATTATTAAAAAATAGTTCAATAAGTTTTTGTTGTTGCTCAACGTTTATAATATTTTTTTCTACGGCTTCACCTAATTTTTTTTTGTAATCCATTACATTACTCCTTTTAATTTTCCTTTTCACTTGTTTTGACACTATAAAAAGCTTCCATATCCTTTTTATTTATTTTAGCTTTATCAATTTCTTTCATCATAACTTTTTGTTCTTCTGAAAGTTTGTAAGTATCTAAATCATTATGAATACTTTTGTAAATAGCCGATTTGTGAGAATCCCAATAATTTGAAGCAAGTCCCGCCATTAAGATTGATAAAAAAATGAATGAGTAGAATCTTTTCATATACATTTTCTCCGTGAAATTGTAAGTTAACACACAAAAGGTAGTCTTTTTATGCCTAAATTCTATCATAAATAATACAAAATTGGCATTAGCATATTGTAGCAAACAGCTTATTTCTTTAGCCTAACGCGCCATAATAATATTAATGAAACTAAAAAAGGTTTAAAAATGGCGTTAGGAAAGCATATTTCAGAACAAGAATTGAATCAGCAATTCATTAATATCGACAAAATTGCAGAAATGAAAGGTTTAAAAAGCAACCGTTCTTTGCGTGTTGAAATCAACAAAGGCGAGAAAAGCAAATACATCTCGCGAGAGGTCAACACAAAGGGCGGCAAGACCTATGAAATATTAATCACCACCTTAGAGCCGGAACTCCAATTAAAAATCATTGACGAGCGGATTAAGGCAAATAATCTTGTTACTTTAAACAATAATGCTGTAAGTTTTGAATCACAAAAGGCAAGGCTTGAGGCGCTTGCAAGAATTGACATTGTGAATTGCTACTTGAATTTTAGAAAAAGATATTCGACAAGAAAAGCTGCAGATGTGGATTTTTTGAGCATGTATAATTGCGGTCAGCTTTTGCCTAAAATTTTTAAAACAATTGGAACAATTTCAAGTGCCACACTTCAAAGGTGGGTAAGCTGTTTTCAAAAACATGGAACGATTGAATCAATGCTGCCAAAATACAAATATTCAAAACTCGGCGAGTATAACACAGCTTTAACTCCTGAAATGATTAGTGTTTTCAAAGGTTTTCTACTCAATGAAAATCAATTTAGGGTTTCAAAAGCGATAAGTTTTACTAAAGTTTGTCTGCAGGGTAAGGGTATAACCGATTTGCCTTCTGATATGACTTTCAGACGATATGCAGAGCAATTTAAGAAAATTAATTTCGGTGAATGGGTTTTAAGACGTCAGGGCGAAAAGGCTTTTGATGATTTAGTTGAACCATATATTGAAAGAGATATATCAAAGTTAGAAGTCGGGGATGTCCTCATTGCGGACGGCCACACTTTGAATTTTCAAGTGATTAATCCGTTTACCGGAAAACCTGCAAGAGCCACATTGGTAGGTTTCCTTGATTGGAAATCCACGGCTTTAGTCGGTTATGAAATAATGATGTCCGAAAACACTCAATGTATCGCAAGTGCTTTAAGAAACTCCATAATGAATTTAGGCAAAATCCCTAAAATTGTTTATCAAGACAACGGCCGTGCATTTCGTGCAAAATATTTTCAGAATTGTAATTTTGATGAAGAAGGTTTTAACGGGGTTTATGCAAATTTAGGCATAAAATCTGTTTTTGCTAAGGTTCGCAATGCAAAGGCAAAAGTTATTGAGCGGTTTTTCTTAGAATTCCAAGAAGAATTTGAAAAACTTATGGTTTCATACACAGGGACCTCAATTCAAGATAAGCCTGCAAGACTTATGAGAGGGGAAAAACTTCATAAAGAATTGCACAAAATACAGATGAACAACAGAGTTCCGACCATTCAAGAAGTTATAAAGTATCTTGATAAGTGGTTAGATTACCACAATTCTAAACCTTGTCCAAATGCTCGTGAAATGTCGATTAAACAATGTTTAAACAGTGTTCAAAAAGGACCAATCGATAAAAATATTCTCAACGACTTGATGATGAAAACTGAAACCAAAACAATTCACAGAAACGGTATCAAGTTTTTACACAATCATTACTACAATGACGCACTTTTCGGACTTCGTGAGCCTGTATATATAAGATACAGCCTGTTTGATTTGTCAAAAGTTCATGTTTACACCTTAAAAGGTGAATTCCTTTGTGTAGCAAGACAAGTAACCAAAACACACCCAATGGCTTATCATTTAGGTTCTGTAAAAGATATGGAAGATTTTAAACAAAAAATTCAAAAGCATACAAGGCTAAAGAATAAAGCGGTCAAAAATTACTTAAAATATTGCGGACGTGAACAGGAACAATTTATCGAAATTGAGCCTGAGCCGTCCAAAATTGAGGAAAAACCGCTTAAAATTGCGAAGCAAAAGAAGCTTACTCCAAGAGAAGAACAAATGAACAAACCTTTCTTTAATACAGATTATGAAAAGTATGATTGGTTAATGCAGCATGGCTGTACTCGCCAAGAAGAAAGAAACTGGATTGAGGAATACAGAAAAAGTGACGAGTATTACAATTTATATGAGGATAATTCATGAAAAAAGCTTATATTAAAACTAAAAATGTAGAGAAATTTAATGCACTAATGAACACGCTACAAAAAGCACCTGACGATATGGCAAAAATAGCAGTTGTTTACGGTGAACCTGGCTTGGGAAAAACTTTTACCATTTGCAAATGGGCTTTAACAAATAAAGCCGTGTATATTAGAGCTGCCCATAAAATGACAACTTGTTGGTTACTTCGTGAAATCGCTGAAGAATTAGGCGAAAAACCTTTTTATTCAACGCAGGATAATTACAATGTTGTTATAAAAAATCTCAAAAAGCAGGCTCGAACAATTTTTGTAGATGAATGTGATTATTTATGCGCCGGTGATAATATTATTGAAATTTTGCGAGATATCCATGATGTAACCGGGTCGCCTATAATTTTTGTGGGAATGGAAAATCTGAACAAAAAGATATCAAGGTCTGCTGCCATTAAAGACCGATTGTATCAAGAACTTAAATTTGAACATTTTGACATAATCGAATTGAAAGAAGTCTTGCAATCATTTACGGATGTAGAGTTTTCAGAAACTGCGATTGAATATCTTGCGACAAGAAATAATCAGTTTCGGCAAATTATGAAATTGGTTGAAAAAATCGAACTGCAGGCGAAAAGGAATAACATAAATTACATTGATGAATTTGAGATGAAAGGGTTTTTGAATGGACGAGGATTTAAAACAACTTCTGTTGCTATGCAAAAGATTAAACAAGTTTACCCTTAATGATGTTTTGTTGTATGCGGATTTTGATGAAGAAAGTTTAAAAAAGAAACTTTTAGTTCTTCAAAATGGTGGATATATAAAGAAAAGCGGTCATAATTATATTTATGAGTCAATGGCTTTACGCAAAAAATCCAAGAAGAAAAACAAACAACTACCTTTGATGTTTCAACATCATACCCCCGAAACCATTGATTTAATTGTTAAATGTTTTTGTGCTGGTGTTTGCTCTCAAAAAACTTCATGTCTCGTAGGACTTAATGATTCGTGTATTACTTATTTTTTCAGAGAATTTAAGAAACTGATTTACAATAACCAATTTGAAAAACTTCTCAAGTTCCACAAAGAAAAACCCCAAACTGGTAAAATGCGAAATTATTTTGATAACCCTGCGTATTTTTATATTTATGATAATCAGGTTTATGTTGCAGAAAAGCTTTTACAGTCTTTTGATGATGAGGTAATTTTCACCAAAGAGGAAAAAACAGAATTTAAGAAAATCCATTGTTATTTGAAAAGGATTGAGGGGCATCATAAACACAAAGTTTATTTGCATTTGAACCTTGCGGAGAGGTTGTGGCGGAGGGAGATGGAGTTTGGAAAACTTAAAATTGATTTAAAGGCGTTGATAAATGCTAGTATTTCTTAATATTACTAGTTCATTATAAAACTTGTTTTTCAATATATTTATGGCTCAACCAGAAACATTGCTTGGGCATTTTTTCACCATTAGGTAGTTCATAGCAATCTTGCTTATTTTTAGCATGTGGACGCACATGACTTACGGGGTTGAAAGACATGCCTGGTAAGTTATTGAAATCTCTATTACCACGTGTTTCTATTTTTACACCTTCTTTTATGACCCTTATGGTTTCCTCCCAGACTTTTTTGACTTCGTTAATGTCTTTTACCGGCATATTCCAGAATAATACTTTTTCAAAAAATAAGTCGTTATTTTTGTTGTATTTAAAAAGTATAAACATAAATTTTGTTTGAGAAAACAAGTTATACATATAGGAGTCTTCCCAGTTTTCTTCAATAATTTCTTTAAACTTGAACGTAGGAAATGACATACTTTCGGTTATTGTATAATCAGGATTTATTCGTATTGTTTTTGGTATAATATTTGCCTTTTGAAATTCTTCTGTTGCAGCTATGCTTCCTTTAATTCCTAATATCGAAGCAAGAATTCTTTCATTGATATTTTTTGCTGTTATGTTTAAGCTAAATTCATTAACTAATTCTCTTTGTGTTTTTCCATAGAAGGGCAAGAACTTTTCTAATACAATTTCTTCAAAAGTTTTAGTTTTGAGTTCATCATTATTTTTGATTATTGATTCTTGTTGTTCATTATTAAGAACATATTCATTCAGAATATGAGTCATGTAAGATTGTTTTAGCGAAAAAGCCCTTTGTTTGGCTTTTTCTTCTGAGAATGGTTGTTCTCTATAACTACTTTCACTTGTTGCCCCCTTAGTGCATGCACCTAAGTATAAAGTATCGCCCTCTGATAATTCATGAGCTTTTCCTTCTTTTATTTTATTGGCAATTTTTTCCCAATCTTGTTTTATAATAATTAGGTCTTTTGCTGGATATTCATATAGTATAGACCCTACCATTTTTAGGTCAGCTAAATCCACATCTTTAATATATTCATAATACATTAATAGCAAAGATTGGTTCTTTGACAAAAAAGAGCTTGTTTCAAATTCTTCTTTGCAAATTGTCATATAATTGATGATTCCCAAAATTAGTCGCTCTTTGGCAACCATTCTACCAGACCTAACTTTGACACACGGTGTTACTTTTAATTCAACATTTAATTCTTTAAAATCAGCTTCTTTTCTGCTGTTTACGGCAATTTCAAACCAACTTTCTTCTATCATTTGACCAATACAGCCTTTATTTTTTGCATTTGAAAGTCGTTGATACTTGTCTATCTCCCCAAAAGACACACCTACAGATTCTTTCGCTTTGGTCAATAATTCATTTTTGGATTTGTAACGTTTTTCTTGCATTTGAACCCACCTAATACCTGTTATGGTAACATTATCTTGAGGTAATATCAAAAATGTTAAGCAAAAAACAAAAAATACGAGTAGTCGAACTTTTCGCAGGTGTTGGTGGCTTTCGCTTAGGGCTAGAGAATGCTTCAGATATGTTTGAAACGGTTTGGGCAAATCAATGGGAACCGAGCAGAATTAGCCAATATGCTTATGATTGTTATGCTGCAAATTTCGGAGAGAATCATAATTGCATTAATAGAGATATAGCTGCCGTAAAAGATGAAATACCAGAACACGATTTATTAGTAGGTGGTTTTCCCTGTCAAGATTATTCTGTAGCAAGGACTGGTGCTAAAGGCATGGATGGAAAAAAAGGTGCTTTATGGTGGGATATTGTTGATATAGTAAAAAATAAGCAACCATCCTACATCTTATTGGAGAATGTTGATAGATTGTTAAAGTCGCCAGCCAAGCAAAGAGGGCGTGATTTTGGTGTTATTTTGAGATGTCTTTCTGATTTAGGATATGCCATTGAATGGCGAGTCGTAAATGCGGCAGAGTACGGTTGTGCCCAAAGAAGAAGGCGCGTATTCATTTTTGCAGTTCGTGAAACAAAACCATATTATAGAAAGCTCTTAAACACTAATAAATCAGATTTAATAATATCAGATGGTTTTTTTGCGTCAGAGTTTCAAGTACAAAAAGAAACTATTCACAAAACTCAAATAAAAACTTTCGACATATCTCCCCAATCATATAAATCTTTGAGTGCACTTTCTGACAATTTTGAAACAAAGTTTTGGAATTCAGGGATTTGTATTAAAGGAAAAGTTTATACAGTTGAAACAATTCCTATTGAATCTAAATCCTTGACTTTAAATGATATATGCGAGAAAGATGAAGTTGATGAAAAATTCTTTTTAAATGGAAGTCTGGAAAAATGGGAATATTTAAAGGGCTCGAAACGAGAACCACGTTTAAGACCCAATGGTGAAAAATATTTTTATACGGAAGGTGCGATGTCATTTCCTGATAAAATGACTCTACCAAGCCGTACTATGCTTACTAGCGAAGCTTCTGTCAATAGAAGTACACATGTTGTTGTTGATTATATAACTAATCAATTACGCTTGTTAACTCCTATTGAGTGTGAACGTTTGAATGGTTTTCCTGACAACTGGACAAACACTGGGATGCCGGAAAAATTCAGATATTTTGTTATGGGTAATGCTCTTGTTGTCCCCCTGATAACTCGTATAGGTAATCGGATTCTCCGATTAGATGAACCAACAAGTATTGATATGATTAATTTTGATATTGATTATAGAGTTGTTTGTTAGATTAAATTTGTTAATTAAGGTATCAGTCACATTCTTTTTTCTTTCGACCAAATTTTCTGATATATTATAATCAATTCTGCCTATACCTTATAGGATGCTTTTCCAAGAAGCATTGAGAATAATTGTTATTATTTTGCTATTTTTATTCTCTTTAATTTTAAATTATGATAGTTTATACCAACTTGATACCGAACTCTCGGAGAAAAGGATTTTAAACAGCTTTTAAACGCTATTTTACAATACTTTATTCCCTAAGTTTTTCGCATTTTAATCAACTTAATGTAATTCCGTATACTACGATAAACAATTATTGAAATATACAAATATACAACATATCGTTAAGTATATGATGAATGATGAAATTAAATTAAATTTTGGTAAAAAGGTTAAGTTCTACAGAAAACAAAAAGAACTTACCCAAGAAAAACTCGCAGAGCTGGCTGAAACAACTGCTCAAACCTTATCCGGTATTGAAACAGGTTACAGTTTTCCGTCATATAGCTTGTTGTGCCGGATTATAAAAGCCTTAGGTGAAAAACCTGCAAAATTCTTTGTATTTGATGATAAAGATTTAAATATCGAAGACAAGGAATTACAATTTACACTTGTTGAAAAGTTTAAAAATACCAGTTTCGAAAACAGAAAATTAATATTTACAATTTTAGATGCAATTACAGCATCTGATAAAAATTCATAGAATGAATAAACAACTTATTTGTTTTTTTGTGCCTTTAAGTAACTTCTCATATTCTCAATGAAATATTGCAAATCGTTTTCGTCCATTTTTTGCGATAATTTCGAGAGTGTTTCTAATAATTCTTTTTTTTGAGAGTTACCTTCGTTAGATTCTGCTATTACAAAAAGGTCTGACACAGTAGTATTTAAAACATCTGCAATTTTTTCCAAAGTTTCAGTTTTAGGAAGATTTTCTCCGGCTTCTAATCTCGAAATTGTGGAAACGGACGTGTCAACCTTTTCAGCTAAAACTGCCTGTGTCATAGTCATTTGTTCTCTATAAGATTTTGTATTTTTACCTACAGCTTCAAGTATTTTCATATTCTAAGTGTAGGTTACAAATAACTTTACATAAATAGCATATTTTGATGTGTTCGCATGTCATAATTTGCAAAAATCAATCGAATGGGTAATGTGTCAAGAATGAAGTTGCGTTATAAACTTAATAAATAACCGTATAATACGATATTTAATTAAGAGAGGTAACTTATGAAAAACATCCCCACAGATGATAGGCTTACGATTAAGACGAATGAACTATCAGAGCAAAAAGCAAGAATTAGTTTTTTAAAAGATATTTTAAATATAGAAGATGAGAGAGTAACGGAAATCAATCTACTTAGAGAACTTGAACAAACCGTAATGAATAATTTTTCATATCTTGTTGTGCTAAATTCTATGCTAAAAGAAATGCCCCAGGTTATTAAAGATAGTTTTGAAAATCTATCGAGCCTATATGAAGATGAACTGCTTTACCTGAGAGAACTCAAAAGAATTAAAAATTATTTCTCGACAGATTCTAATTTTAAACTATATGAAAATTTCGTTGTCCAAGTATTGGTTATGGATATATTGAAAATCTATAATACCGACAAACCAATTGAAGAAAATACCTTCAAGCAGTTATATTTGCAAGAAAAGAAAATATATCAATGTTTAATTTATGAGATAACAAATGATTTTATTTCTCCCAGAGTTAATTTTGACACAACAAATTTTGTTATGAATTTTCATTTTATATTGAAATGGCTTAAAGAAAACAAAAACAATTCAAAACTTGAATTGACAAATGATGAATGTGAAATCATTGCTGGTCTTATTTACGGCCTAAAACCAAAGGAAATGTTTAAGCTGAATTTTAGTTCGTTTGTTCAAATAGAACTTGATATTGAAAAAATTATTACCGATTTGCCCTCTAAATTCAAAGTGAAAAATCTCACTCAGGTAATGTTTAAAGTTTTTAATATAGCTCCTCATATATGGTGCCTTAAAGAGCATATAGCTGTTATAAAGACCATCAAGGGGCTGTTATGAGCTTTGATATAAATCATAAATTATATAATCTTCAAGAAGCTCGTGAACTTTATTTTCTTTTTACAGGTTTATCCTATCGTCAAATAGCTGAAGAATTTTATAACCGGAATAAAAATAAATTTATATATAAAATTCGTAAAATTATGAAAGAATTAAAGCTCCAAAACAGAAGGCAGCTTGCGTATTTTGCGTTCAAAAACAAACTTATACAGGTCGATAAAATCAAAGAGTATTATTAATGCTAGAAATTTTAAACGAAGGAGAAAAAGAAGTGGCAATGATGTTAATGCAGGGTCAAAATGCCAATGGGATAATGAATTGGCTTGGGATTGATTACAAAGAATATATCAAGATTAAGAAGAATATACTTAAGGAACTTAAGATTAGAAGAATTACGCAATTACTTCCATTAGCTGTGGAGGAAAAGTGGTTACAAGAAATATAAGTACATATATATTAAAATTAAGTTTTGATTTGATATAATGAAATTATGAGTTTAGATGTTATCCAAAAGATTTTAATAGAAGTAAAACAACGAAAAGATTTGGCTGAACTTTTAAAATATTCTTATGAAAATATTGAACAATCTGATTCTTGGGGAACAAAGTTATATTCAAGAATTAGTACTTTTGAAATATATTCTCCTCTAAAACAACATTCAGAATTAAAAGAACTACCTGATAGGGATATAACTATAATTTTAGATGCAGTCCAAATTGCAATTCCTGCAAAAGATTATGGTGCTGAGGTAACATGCATAGAATTCTTCTTAGATGACAATATTGATATTTCCAAAATTGAAACACTTGAAACACAAGAAATATCTGAAATAACCAAGCGCAATATCATTGATGAAATTAATTTGAGCAAGATTAATATTTATGGACGTTTATCAGAACTGGAATTTTTAAAAAGAATATATAATTTAACAGAACTACCATCGCATGATCATAGATATGCAAATGCCGAGGGAGATATAATTCAACATACAGTTAACAATTATGACTGGGGTGAAGATTGGGTATTAAATGATAACAGATTGGAGATATTAAGTGGTTCTGACCAAACTTTCTTAAGGTTCATTTGTGAAATTTTACACCCTGCTGTCCAACCAGATGATAATAATATTGAAATTTTGCATGATTTTATTAACAAACATTTAATCCTTGATGGCTGGGAATTATATATAGAGAAATACATTTCTAATAAACCTATTTATAATGCTAGAAAAATCAAAAATGATATTATTAGTACAAAAATTAAATTCAAAGTTGTTGATAAAGAAACTGACATAAATGAAAAATTTACTGATGTAGTAGTTCTTGTTCGCGACCAATGGGATGATTTTTATTACAAAACAACTTTCTCTTTGTTTTATGTAAAAACCTGCGAAAAAAAATTTAAAATAGGGAATATCAAGATTATAAAAAAGAATATGCCACATGGTTTTGTTGAAATTCCACAAGAATTTGAAAAATTGGATGATGAATATTGTTCAGTCGGCTCAGATCAAAATTATTATGAAGAAATAATAGGACTATATGAAAATATATCAAATAATATATTAATTTCGTTGAGAGATTGCGTCTTTAATCAAAACATTTATTATGACTTCCTTAATGAAGAACCTATGAAAAAATCTTTATTAAGGAAAAATACATCTTTGAATATAACGGAAACTTTTAAAAATATATTAAACAAAAATGCTAAATTAACTTCATACAAATTCGACTTTGAATTAAAAAATAATAATGTGAATTTGAGTATATCTGTTCAGCCTGACTCTCTGCCGCCAACAAATGTTCACGTATTAATTGGACGTAATGGAGTTGGTAAAACAAGATTATTGGCTGGAATAGCAGAATCAATCTTAGAAAATGAAAATAAATCATACAAAAGCCTAAAGGGGCAAATTGAATTCTTAGAAGATAATATTGATGCAGGTCGTTTTTCAGGGCTAATTACAATTGTTTTTAGTACTTTTGATGGGTTTACGCCACTATCTAAAAAAGAATTAAAAAAGAAAAATATTACATATGAATATGTAGGCTTAAAAACAATAAAGAATAATAATACGAAATCAGATTTTAAAAACATAGAAGACCTAAATAAAGAATTCAAAGATTCCCTTGCTAATGTATTGAATAGTATAAAAAAGGAAAGATGGATTAATGCAATAAAGATATTAAATAATGACCCTTGTTTCAATGAATTAGACTTGCCTAATTTATCAATCAATAATGAAATAAATAAAATTTGTGAACAATACAAAATTTTAAGCTCTGGACATAAAATTGTACTTTTATCAATTACAAAACTTGTTGATTTGGTAAACGATAGGACATTAGTGTTGCTCGACGAACCTGAAAATCATTTACATCCACCTTTATTGTCTTCGTATATACGAGCTTTATCAGAGTTGCTAAAACAACGAAACGGAGTATCAATAATTGCAACTCATTCTCCGGTTGTTCTTCAAGAAGTTCCTAGAAGCTGCGTTTCAATTATCAATAGATTTGGCGATGAGTATACTATTAACAGACCAACCATAGAAACTTTTGGTGAAAACGTAGGGATTTTAACAAGAGAAGTTTTTAAGCTTGAAGTGGAAAGTAGTGGTTTCCATGAAATGCTTTCAAAGGAAGCAAAAGAAAAAAATTATGAACAAATCATAGAATTGTTTAATAAACAAATAGGATTTGAAGGTAAAGCATTGCTAAGATCAATTCTTCTTACGAAAGGAGAAGAAAATGCATAGTATTGATAAACCAAATATGGACAATATTGAAGAACATCTAGAGCAATGTATTAGTAAGCTGCGCTCTTGTAAAGAAAAAACTTTGTCATTAGTTCCTAATATTATTAGTAACAGTATAACTTATGAAGAGAAAGCACAAAGCAATCAGCTATATTCTTTAGAACCCCTAACATTAGATAATGATTTAACTGAAAATAAGATCTTTTCTAAATTGTATAAAAATCAAATGGTTAATACGAGGGGTTATGCGAATAGTTTATACAATAAACTCAAAAGCGCAGCTCCTTTTGGTAAATGTCCTTATTGTTCGCAACAAGATGTACAAGAAATAGACCATTTCCTGCCCAAAACAAATTCTGGGTTTCCTGAACTGTCCATCATTCCAATTAATTTAGTACCGATTTGTTCAAGATGTAATTTAAAAAAGCATGAATTTATCCCCAGCGAACCCACTTCTCAATTCATTCACCCGTATTATATTGATGCTATCGATACATTCAGGTGGTTATATGCAAAAATAGACTTTGCTATAGATAATGAACCTACATTTATATTCTATATAAATTGTCCAGACGAAACAGAAACTGATATTGTCGCAAATATTAATTTTCAATTTGAAAAATTACAATTAGGTGAACTGTATTCTAAAAATGCAGCAAATGAGTATTGGGGACGAAAAAAATCTATAATAAATACATCATTGTCGATAAATATATTAAAAAAAATGTTACTTGAACAAGCACAATCCTATGAGGATTATAGGATTAACTCTTGGGAAGCCGCAATGTATTATGCATTACATGAAAACATTGATGCTATCATTAATCAGGTTAACCAACATGCTTAAGCCAAATGATTTTACAGAAATAGAAAAAGAAATTTTAATATTAAAGTCAGTCATAGATATTATTAACTCCATAGTTAATAATATGATAATAAAACTACATTATACTCAGGCAGGCTTGGTTGAGGTGAGATTTCGAGATTACACAGAAAAATACTTTTTTAATATTTTTTTAGTAGATTTATTATCACAACCTTCTAGAAATCTATTTTCAGGAAAGTCAAATTACATTGAATTACTAAGCGATATACTAAAAGCACCCAGTTTTAATATTGAAAATTCTGTAGAAAATCTTAAAGAGTCTATTAATGAATTCAAAATTTGGCTTGATACTATTATAACAATCGAAAAAATGTGGTTTCCATCTATTAATATTCAATGCAATTTTCGAATCAAGAGAATCGATATCATGCTAATTTGTGGAAATACTCGTAAGCATAATACTACAAGACTGACAATGATTGCTTTAACGCTGAAAAAGATTTTTAAGGAAAATAATATCGATATAGATGATATAGATAGCATTCTTGTCATTGAGGACTTTGACAATTGGTTTCACGGTGATGGTAATATTTTTTCTTATTATGCGAGCATCTTAACAGAAATGTTAAATGATATAAGATGGGGAATGCAAGATTATTTACTGCCTGAATATAGAAAATCCCACACTCCAGATTTAACTGAAGATAGAAAATATTCTTTTAAATATCCTATAGATGTTGAGCATAGATTGGCACAAACATATTATTGGAATCTAATGAATGACATTAGAGGTGGTTGTATATTTGAAAAATTTAATATTCCCAATTATATGAAAAATCATTATTAGATTAAGAATGTTTGTAATGAAGATAAAATAATATTTACATAGTTGACAGAGAAGTTTGAGAAAAAATTTAAAAATATAACTTAAAATAATAATGAACTTACACAAAATAATCAAACTAACTGTTAAAAGAAATCAAACCATGTGTTAAACGATACTTGTCTTGTATTGGTTCAAGCGGATTTTGGCTAGTGCGCCGTGTGAGCGAAGCGAGCCCAGCACGCCTTATGAGGCAAAACCACGTTTTTGCCGAACAGCCAATAATCCAAGATATCCCACCCTCTCCGCCATAAATTGAAATTATACTTTTGTATAATTAGTATAGTTTAACGTCCGTTTTGATTATTCAAAATCAGCTTAATTGTCATTCTGAACTTGTTTCAGAATCTATTTATGTTTGAGTTTTAAGCATATATTAAAGATCGGAAATAGTTTGGCAGTTGAAACCGACTTACAAGTTATTTATTAAATTTTACTCCCCTACTCATTAACTGACTAAAGAGACATTATTTTGTATAAATTTTCCATGAGAGCTTCCGCTGCATTTCCGTTCTGTAATTTGTAAATGTATGATTTCTTATTAAGTGCCAAAGGAAAATTAAACGCAAAGCCATCAATTGCTTTTTTAAGATAAAATTTCGCATGTTCTTTTTTTTCATTTTGTGTGAAATTATTACGCTTGCTTATATCACCACGCGAACCAACATCATTTATAAATAATCTCAGTTTTTTATCTTTTGTCAATGCCAGATTAATGCTGTCACTTCCTACTGAAAAACTGTTATCGACAAGCTTTTGAACATCAGGAACAATATCAATCAAGTATTTCATTGCAATCTCTTCATTAAGTTCATTAGAAGACAGATGGCGGCATAATTTATCATCAAAAGTCTTACAATCAAATATTTTAAAGCTATGCATATCATAAGGCTTTGCAAGAAGTGCCGGAAAACTTTTGCCTTCAATTTTTATCGGAATAATTTCAAGAAAATCTACAGTCAAAAGCCCAGCATCTCGGAACAATCTTGTATTGTCAGGCTCATATATAGCTTCTGACCAAGCTTGTGGCGTATTTGGCAGTAAAAGTGCATATCTGTTATTATTAACTGTTGCTGAATAAGCTGTTTTGGTACCCCCTCCGTTTATAAGCGAACTTTCAACATCATTCCCGTTTATATTTAAATTAACCTTTTTAATATCATTATTATAGCTTCTAAATTTCTTTCCTTTTAGTATTTTAAAGGCTTCTTCGCGATCGATTATCTTAAAAGAAGTTAAATTTAGAGTGTCTGCATTTAATGTTTGGGGCGAAATTACTTCAAGGCTAAACCTTTTTTTTATCGCATTTGTTATTTTTTCCTAGAGACAGGAATATTTTTATCTAAATTAATTTTCATTATAAGTTTTTCTTTATTAATTACTACAAAACAACACAGTTTATATTATATAAAACAGTTTAATTCTAAATATTGCTTAACCAACTATGTTTTTTCTGCACCATTCGATTAGTTTGCAATACAAATCTTCGATTTGTTTATCGTCTTTATTCTGTATTTCTTGTTTGTTGAGACAAGTTTCTAAGATATCTTTGTCTCTGCCTTCCAGCCGACACGCAAGCCCTTTTTTTGTCGGAATATACGTATTTGTTTCCACAAAATATTTGGCTTGTAAAATGAAAAAAGTCATTTTATATAGTTCCGCCAAAATATCCTTTGGATTTTGCGAGTGCAAGAATGAATGTACGGCAGAATGATATAAATTTTCTGAACTCATTTTTATTGATTTTTTTACATCATCGGCTTTGGGGGGAGCCATAAATTCATTTAAATCTCCGTAAAGAGGTTTTGTATCATAATAAAATTGGAATAAGTCATGTTTTGACCAATTTTGTATCTCTTTTTTGCCTGAAATAAACCCGCAAGATTTTTCTTTGAAATGCATATTTTCGATGATATTTTTGTATAGTCTTAAATCCTCAAAATCCAATTTTTCAAGGATAACAATTAAATCAATATCACTGTCTTTGGTTGCCTCGCCTCGGTTGTAGCTGCCTTGCAGTCCAATAAACAGCAAGTTATCAGCAAATTTTGCTTTTAGTTGCTTAATTATTTCATCCAGCCAATTATTGATATTAAAATCCATATTTACCTCTATTTGTATATTTTAGCAGGACTATATAGAAATTAAAATAATATTTCATCATTTAATAATATATTTACGATAAGAATATTTACAATACTTAATAGACCATAGTTAAAATCACGCTTTTGCCTTAGTATGAATTTGTTGCGTTTTTCCAAAATGGTGGTTCGATATGATGAAAGTTAACGATTGTAGATATGTGCGCCCAAGATACAGTGCTGCTAAGATCGCATTTAGAGGGATTAATATAAGTAAATCTTTGCAATTCTCAATTAAAAATTCAGAGAGTGTTGAGAAGTTTGACGTATATTATGCAGCCAGTTGTTTATTGCGTAAATTCAAAGGCTTTTTATGTGGACATGTGGAAGAAATGCCAACTTTTAAAAAGCCGATGTTGGGCAAAATGGAAACATCTGAAAAAATGCGAAAAGAGCTTGAAGCGAAAGCCAGAGAATCGGTTATAGTAAATTCTCATAAAAGAGAGGCTGAACAAGCCCTAAAAGACGCGCGTTGTACCATCGAAAATGGAGATATAGACTCAAACGGACATCTGACAATGGCTGGAAAAGATAAGATAGAAAGAGCAAAGAATAGTCCTGCATTCAAATCTCTTTCTGAGGATGAGGCAAGCGTAACTCCAAATAGTATTGATTCTGGTCTTGAGAGCGGTAGTGTTGAGCATTTTAATTTGGATTATGATTTATCGGATGAATTACCAAGTATAACTAAAAGTGCAGGAGAGCGCATAAGCTCTATTGGTAATCATCAGATTTTTGATAATATCGGAGCAGAGCTTGGGATAGATAATATAGGTGATATTGCTTCACATTCTTCGGATATAGCAGTAGAAAAGATTGTAGCTTTGAAACCGAATTTATTAGATGCAGGTGATGGTATTTTAAGTAAAATTGATCATATTATTGATTCTGTTATTGAAAAAATTCCCGGTCAATAGCTGCCAATCTTAAATGGCGATAAATACCGTTGAAGCAGATTTTATTATAAATCTTATATTTCCGTTGCTATTTATAGCCTTATAAAAATTCGATAAAGCTTCTCCATTTGAAGTTACAGATGTTATCATTTTTGTGTATTTTTCAAGCAAAGGTTCAGCCATAGCCTTCATGTTCCTTGTCACCTCTTCGAAAAATTGCAAATCTTGGTTAGATGCAAACGGTGATAATATATCAATGCAATTTTGTGTCTGTCTGATTTTTTCCAGATAGGATTGTGCAATTGGCCGAATCCCTTTGTGAATATACTTATTGCAGTAATCATTGTAATCTTGATATATGTATTTTACGGCTTGCTGCTGCATAGCAACCCTGTTTGCTACATGCTTTAATCCCAAAACAGGAACTCTTTCTATCCATTTTTGAAAAGTATGTTTCATTCCTTTTACTTCAATTAATTTTTGAGAGGTATGTTGAAAAAAACTGTTCGAGATTTGACTAAAGGAACTAATTGAATTGTTGAAAATAGCCATGTCGTTATTTTTAAAATCCAAAAATATATTAGAAATTACATCAGAAGGTTTTATACTTTTATTGTAAACAATTTCAGATGTGATTTCGGGGATTGTAATGTTATTTATCAATGATGAATTAGCTGCTCCTTCAGAAAAATATGGTGCTCCTTTTTTAAATATACTTCTTAGTATATTTTTGTCGAAGGACAATATCTTAAACAAGCCTGCAGATTCGTTACTTTGAGTTTTAAAAATTCGTTTGTAGAAATCACTGTCATCATATCTTTTGAAAATATCTAACGGGTTATCAAATATTTTATCCGAAGCTTCTGAGATTTCATTTATATTCCTTTTTAAATGTAATTGTTTAATTTTTTCGCTATAGCCTTTCTGATTGATGTTTTTCAAATCTACAAATGAGCTTTTTTTAGATATCCTACTATTTTTAAGGAATTTATCAATATTCTCTGCATTAAGTTCTTCATCTCTTCCCCTGAAAAAGACATTTTTGTTTGTATTAACTGCAAATTTGGCTGCACACACTTTCATAAAAAGCTTTCTTCTTAATAAATCAGTATTTGTTATTTTAAACACAAAAAAACAATAAAAACATTCGAAAAGTGTAAATTTTTGTTAAAATGAATTTATTAAAATAACAAAAAATATATTGTTTGATTATTCTTAAAAAAAGAAATGAGGATAATGATAATTAATTTTTCCACAAATAACACATCAAACCAAGTGAGTTTCAATGGCGGGCTCACCAAAAAAATGCTATCTGAAATTAATAGTATTGACACAAATAAAATAGAAAGTTATTTAGGTACAAATGCTGTTAATGCCGAATTTAAAAATAATCAATTTGTTGCTTGGTCAGTGTTAAAAGTATTTGAGTTTTTCCGTAAGTTGCACAGCCAATACAAAATAAATATTGCTCTTCCCCGAAACATTTTAACAGAAGATTTGTGTGCTTTAAAAATTAAAAATCCGCATGGTACATACGGTTTTACAAATTTTTTACCTTGTAGAATAAACAAAAATTCTCAAAATGTGACTCCTGCAATGAGCGTGATATTTAATCGGGATTTCCCATGGCATAAAATTGACGAAATTAGTGATTTGGAATACCGGGAGCGCAACACAAGCACAGATTTCTTTTTAGAGGCTTTTTTTCACGAATTTTCACATATAGCGCACGAAGGACATTTGTTAAAGCGATATGGAGCTATGCAAACTTTACAAAGGCTTATTTCGTTAACAGATGATAAAGCGGTTGGGGCGTACAAGAATATATTTGGTGATAGTTTCGCTAAAAGTATTTGTTATAGAGCAAATGTAAATCCTATAGAATTGATTGCTTGTGATATGAGCAAAAGATTTATAGAAAATATGGATAAAAATAGCATTCAGGCAGTCAGAAATCCTTATAAAAATTCGCCTTATCAATCTTTTTTTCAATTCCGAAATCTATTAAAAAACAACGAACAAGACGTTATTATAAATCGTTTTTTCAATGGAAAAACTAAATGGCTTAAAACTTACCAAACTAATTAACATAAGAAAAGGAACAAAAAATGAAAATTCAATCAATTTCAGTATCATCAATTTCAAGAAAAAACAACTTGAAAAACCAAAGCAGCGCGCCTGCAACATCTAACTCGATTAACAATGATTTAGGGCAAAGTAGAGCTAATCAGGTTTCATTTGCGGGGTGGAATATACGAAAAATTTTCAAGCCGGCCGCGCAGAGCCTTGATGAAGCGTTGGAAAGAGCAATGGCGTCAGCTAATATCACAGCAAAAGCTGAACATATGAGACCCAAGTTGGAGCCCGGTTCATATACAAAAATTTTGATAGATAAAATTAATGAAACGTACAAAAGAATAGTAACGCTCGAAGAAGGTTTGGCTACAGGTGTGAAGCCTTCAAGGGTTAGAGACGCGGAAAGCAAATTGGATTTTTACCACAATTGGCATGATTCTATCGAACGCGAAAATGCCAGGGCACGTGCAGCAGCAGCGAAAGAAGCTGAACGCGGCAATTATTGGAAAGGCTTTAAATGGATGTCAAATGGCGATGAAGTTTATGAGCAAAAAATGGCACCTTACTGGGAAAATTATAACAAGTATAAAAGTATTGAACGTGAAAAAGATAATCTCAAGGCTATTATTGAAGACTATGGACAGTCACAAGCCGTTAAAGAAGAGTCTATCGCGTCAGCGAAAAGAGAGATAGCGGCTTATAAAGCGGAATTAACTTGTGCGCGTCTCGGTGATTTTGTAAACCAGACGGTAAATCAAAGAGGCGGTGTTAACGAAAGAATTGCGGGTTATTTTGATGTAAAAGACCAGCTTAGAAAGGAATTTATTACGCCATTGATTGCTTCCAAGACAGACCCTTCTGTAAAACTGCCGAACGCGGTTGTGTTGTATGGTGCGACAGGCGTGGGTAAAACCGAAATGCTTAGAGGTATCGAAGAAGAATGCAGGGCTGTTGCCAATGTAGTGCATTTCCCTATGAGCACTTCTAATAAAGATTTTAAAGATGTAATAAATAGTATTTTGGCGGAAGCACGGGCGACCCACAAAGATCATAAAAAAAGAACAATACTTTTAATTGACGAAGCTGAAAAATACATGTGTATGAGCCCGAATCAAGCCAGAAGATTTGGTTCTGAATTTGAAGCTGATGATTTCGATGTATTGAATTCTTGCGGAAGAGAGGATACTGATAACGTAAGATTTCTAAAGTCACTTCTGGATAGGATTTCAGAAGTTCCTAAGGCAGGAGAGAATACCTCAAGTGCGACGAGTTTATTCATAACAACAAACTATCCGCACCTTATCGACCAAGACCTAATGAGAAGAAAAGGCAAATTTATGCCTATCGCAGTAAAACCTGCTGCGGATACAAACTTAATATCTGTTATAAGACACTACTTTAAACAAAATTCAGATTTGCTCGAAGAAATAAAAGCACTTTCTATCCACGACAATTTCGAAAACATACTGAACGCCCAAGTCAGATTGTCGGAAAAAGCTAAGGGGATGCTTATTGAGAGAAAACAGAAAGGCACATTAGGCAATCTGGCTATTGATCATGAACTTAAGGATTGGCCTAATCTGGAACAATTTATAAAGTTTACGAACCCGTCAAACAAGCGCGGCGCATACAGTAACGTCGAAATAAAAGACATGATATTCAGAGCTTTTGACCAATGGATGGACAATCCGACAAAACCTATGTACAAATATTTCTTTGACATAAAAGGTGAAACAGTTAGAGACATTACTCCTAAAAGATACAGCAAATTCAAGTCTATTTATAGTATGGTCAACGATAAAGTCGAAACGGCAGACATTGACATGGCGAGCAAGGAGTTTACAGACCTGATTAAAAGTTACCAAAACGGTGAGCTTAATAACGAAATGCAAGAAGCTGTCTTGAAACGTATGTCTAATATTCAAGAAGAATTAGGAAAGCTTGAAGCTTTGAAAAAATCAGGCGCAGAACTCACCGAAGGGGAGCAGATGCAATACGACCTGTTCAAGCAATGGGACGGAATGTGGGAGTAAAATGATGAATATAACTGCAATAAAATCAACAAACTACAAACATAATGTTTATTTTTCGGCACGATTTTCGGAAAAGGAAATAATTCAACAGGTTGAAACGCTCATAAGAGACAAAGCGAGTCCCGTTATAATGAAAAATCTGGAATATTTCCAAGATATGCGAAAGGGGGCAGATATCCCTGAGGTCAGAAAATCTCAGATTAACCAATGGATTGATGACAAATTATTTGAGGTTGAGGCTTTTTTTAAGGAGCGTGAAGAGTCGGTGCTGAGAAGAGAATACGTGAAGAGTAAGGAAAAACACACTATAGGTGGTGACCTAAGAAAAGGTATCAAAAAAACAGTGAAAACTGTAAAAAGCATTTTTGGTTCACCGGAGAAAGAGCCTCGGCTTGCATTGCCCCACCAATCCGAACCGGAAGATGTTTCATTTTTCCGTAAATTCAGTGATTTGTTTTACTCTTACAGGGGCTTGAAACCCAGAGTGGTGGAAACTCCTGCAACTGAGGAAACTCTTGAAGAGCTGTTGCGAAAATTTGATATGGAACATTTAGGAATATCCCCTCAGGCATATAAAGAAGCAGAAGAGCTAAGGCCTCGGCTTCTACTGGATGTGCCGGCGCAAAAACCTGCAGTAAAAGAAACCCCTGCCATTAAATACCAACCCGGCGATCCCCGCACCTTACTGGGAATAGAAGAAGGTGAAGCAAAGAAACTAAGAAGCCAATTCGAAACCTACAAAACAAAATATTGGGACGAAGAATGGTATGCTCTACACAAAGAAGAATACCGCGCTCTAGAAGCGAAAATAAGAAAATATAACATATCAGTAGTGGATAAAAAAGTCTTCTCCGAAAACCCTCTGGAGCAAATAACCGAAAAACATAAATATATTCAAGAAATCCTCGGCCGTGCAGAATACAACGAAGCATCATACTACGACGCCCTATTGATGTTCGAAAAATATGGAACCCGAGAAGAATACAGAGATGTGGGAACCTCAACATTAAGCCAAATTAAGACGGCATTGCCGAAAAATCCAACAGAAAAAACCGTGAACAAAGTAATGGATATATATGAAAAATATGGAAAATTCTACATGGATGGCGATGAATTAGGATTGAGCGACGGATTGTCGTACATGACAATTATAGCTAAAAAAGATGTTATCAAAACAGAAGAGCAGTTAAAAAGAGCATTGAACAAAGGAAAAAATATAATATGGAACAATGACGCAATCTATGATTTGCACTATGCGCTAACGAAGGCACAAAATGCACCGATGAAAGAAAGTCAATCCGTAAAGAATGTTATAGACCAATTCTACGAAACCGCATACGCCAACAGAACAGCATACAAAGACCACTTGGATATAAAAATGATGGAAGAAAGTTGGGACATAAAACGCGACTAGCAATTTTTGAGAAGGTTTTGTTTTATAATAAATGTGGTGTAAAAAAAGAAAAAAAGAAGCCAAAAGAATGCAAATAGATGTGATGAAAAATAGTGTGAGTAAAGCAATAGGAACGCTTGAGCCCAAGATAGAGCCAAGCCCAATTTCATCTGCGCCAATCGGAGCCGCAAAAGTCGACACGTTCGAAAAAGAAGAACCAACAAAAAACAAGAACAAAATAATAATCTGGGGAGTAATAGCAGCCGCGATACTAACAGCAATCTGCATAATAACAAGAAGAAAGCCAAAAGCAACTGCCTCAGAATTAAGCAACGCCCCAAAAGCCACCCCAAAATCTGAACCCCATCCCCCAAAAACAACGCCCGCTTCAGCCCCCGAAAAACCAAAAATAACCCTGGAAAAAAACGGCGATCCCCGCACCTTACTGGGAATAGAAGAAGGTGAAGCAAAGAAACTAAGAAGCCAATTCGAAACCTACAAAACAAAATATTGGGACGAAGAATGGTATGCTCTACACAAAGAAGAATACCGCGCTCTAGAAGCGAAAATAAGAAAATATAACATATCAGTAGTGGATAAAAAAGTCTTCTCCGAAAACCCTCTGGAGCAAATAACCGAAAAACATAAATATATTCAAGAAATCCTCGGCCGTGCAGAATACAACGAAGCATCATACTACGACGCCCTATTGATGTTCGAAAAATATGGAACCCGAGAAGAATACAGAGATGTGGGAACCTCAACATTAAGCCAAATTAAGACGGCATTGCCGAAAAATCCAACAGAAAAAACCGTGAACAAAGTAATGGATATATATGAAAAATATGGAAAATTCTACATGGATGGCGATGAATTAGGATTGAGCGACGGATTGTCGTACATGACAATTATAGCTAAAAAAGATGTTATCAAAACAGAAGAGCAGTTAAAAAGAGCATTGAACAAAGGAAAAAATATAATATGGAACAATGACGCAATCTATGATTTGCACTATGCGCTAACGAAGGCACAAAATGCACCGATGAAAGAAAGTCAATCCGTAAAGAATGTTATAGACCAATTCTACGAAACCGCATACGCCAACAGAACAGCATACAAAGACCACTTGGATATAAAAATGATGGAAGAAAGTTGGGACATAAAACGCGACTAGCAATTTTTGAGAAGGTTTTGTTTTATAATAAATGTGGTGTAAAAAAAGAAAAAAAGAAGCCAAAAGAATGCAAATAGATGTGATGACAAATAGTGTGAAAACTCATACACCATTGTTTCTTAATAAGTTTAGAGAGAGTTATTTTAACCCTTTTTTGCTTAGGAATTTTAATGATTCCTTTGTTCGGGTGTCTAATTTCCCCCAAAAAAACAATTTGAGTTTTAAGGGCGGGATAACTTATAAACAATCAATGGCCTTACTAAACGAATGCATATTAGGATATGAGAAGGAAAAAGAACAACTGACAAAAATCCTTTTAGAGCCGCTTTGTATAGCTGCAAAAAATCCATCTGCGCCTATTCCGCCCTCAGTTTTGCTGTGTGGGTCGGAATCCTTTGCTATAAATAAACTTGTTAGCGGAATAAATTCAGGATTTAACAAGATTATTAATTGTAATATAAGTGATATCTCCCAAACGCCTCCTGAAAAATTTATATCTGAAGTAGCCCAAATTTTACAAAATAACGCAGGGGCGAAGAACAGACATATTGTAGTTTTAAATAATGCCGAAAAATATTTGGGTATGAATTACAATCAGGCAAAACGTCTATTGGATTTTGATTACAATAATGCAGATAAAAATATACTTCAATCTAATAATAATGTAGAAATTATTCATTACTTTAAAAGTTTGCTCGACAATTGCTGTCTCCCTCAAAGTCAAGGCGGCTCTGGTACTGTATTTTTGTTTACTTCTCAAAATCCCCATTTAATCCATCCTGATTTCGGAAAAAGCAAGATGGAAAAAATATATTTTTCTGTTCCGAGTAACGAGCAAGCATTTAAGTTATTATTTGACCTTATTGAGCATAATAAAAAGAAATTAGAAACAAAGTTTGCGGGACAGAAAAATTATCAGGAAATTGTGGAAAAGCTTAAAACTCTTGATTTGGAGAGTTTGAGTAAAAAACAAATCGACGACATTAAGGGTGCTTGCAAGGTGACTGAACGTGAGGGTGCGTTTAGCTATGAAGACTTGAACAATATTGCGGCGAATTCTTGCATGAGAACAATAGCTAATAAATCAGGTTTTTCAGGTTCTCAATGCCTCGATGTCGAACTTTATTGTGCTGAAAGATCAATAGATCCTGAGAATTTATTGCGGGACAGAAAAATATCTGAACTGTCTCAATACAGACCAAGTATTTATCAGCGACTTCGTGCAAAAGAAGCAGTTGAAGATTTGGACAAAAAAGAAATAGCTGTTTTAAACGATTTGATTGAGCAAAGAAGGTTTGAAAAATATAAACTTGAATCTAAGGCACAAAAAAGACCATTAGATTGTTTTGAGGAGGATTATTTGCAAGAACTAAAAGAAGATCTGTATTGATTCAAAAGAATGCTACAATTTTTTATAATAATCTGATATAATTATTTTATGTTTGGAAGTATGGGAC
>CAYWSX010000017.1:0-25583 GCA_964461115.1 uncultured Muribaculaceae bacterium
CCCCCCCCCCCCCCCCCCCCCCCCCCCCCCCCCCCCCCCCCCCCCCCCGCGCCCGCCCCCCCCCCCCCCCCCCCCCCCCCCCTATTTGATTTATAAAAATCCTAAAGTCATGCGGATGAAATGTCGATGAGTTTTCCGTAGTTAAAGTTTGGAGGAAAAATTATGACAATCAATTTTTTAGAAATCATGAAGGCAATGTTCGGTACGCAGCCTGCAAGTGGAGAAGTAAAAGCCCAAACGGGTGAGAAAGCGGATGAGCGTCTTTTTGATGACAATACTTTTATGGCGGCGCAGAATCAGGAAGACCAAGTTTTCGATGGCGCGGAGATGTTTAATAATACCGATTCGTCTCAAAATGCCGATTTCTTAAAAGGCTTTATGACAGGTATGATGGCATTTGGAGCTATGATGGGCGGATTTTTTGCGGGGTTGATGGGCAATCAAAATAATATATCTGCCGAAAAAGAAGTGGACAAAGACAAGCCCAAAGGTCTGAAGGACCTAATAGATGCAACAGATATTCTAGTTAAGGACAAGGTAAAAGACACAGCTGGGAATGCCGAAGATAAAGGGGTTGTTGATTTGTTTGACAGAGCTGAAATGATTATGGAGTCTTGGGCAAAAACTGTAGGGCAAAAAACAGATGAAAAGCCCGGTTGGAAAGGAGCAATCGCTATTGAAACAGTTTATTATGTAGATAAAAATCAAATTGTACAAAAATATGTAATGAATCAAGACGACAAAAACCGTTACACAGACCGCCATGGCGAGATACAATACGATAAATTGGTTAAAGATAAATTCGGAGTTTAGTTTACACAAATACCAAAGAGCGCAGTTTATTTGCGCTCTTTTTGCATTGTAAATTCGGTCAAGAAGTCGGAGCCCAGTTTTTTGGCAGAAACCAGCTTTAAGTTCGTGCAATCACTGATTTTTTTTATGTCAAACCCGTCAGCGAAGGATTTTCCGCCGTTGTCTCCCAAAATTTTAGGGGCTGTGTATAAATAAAGTTTATCGACGAGTTGTTCTTTTAAAAATGCACCGTTTAGTATCCCGCCAGCCTCGACAAGAACAGAAAAAATGCCGTTTTTAATGAGTTTTTCGGACAAAACCTGCAAATCTACGTGTCCTTCTTTTTCGGGCAGCATCCAAATCTCGACATTTTCCGAATAATTTTGAGTCGAATTTTTCACACTTGCAATTATCACTCGCGTTCCGTCATTTTGATAAACTTTTGAGGACGGTGATATTTTTAAATGACTATCAATCACAATTCTCACCGGATTACGACCGTTTTTCATTCGGCAGGTTAAACTTGGGTCATCTTTTAGGATTGTTTCAGACGAAGTCAAAATAGCGTCGTATTTATTACGGAGTTTTTGTACATCTTTTCGAGCTTTTTCACCTGTAATCCACTTTGAAGAGCCTGTTTTGGTCGCAATCTTACCATCAAGAGTAACAGCTGATTTGATTGCAAGAAACGGAGCCTTTTCTTTTTTGTTTTTGAAAAAGATTTCGTTCAAGGATACGCATTCATCCTCGAGGACACCTGTTATTACTTCAAGCCCGGCATTTTTGCACTTTTTAATTCCGCTGCCCGCCACTCTCGAGTCGGGATCCATGCAGCCCGCCACTACTCTTTTTAATCCGCTTTTGATGATTAAATCAGCGCATGGCGGAGTTTTTCCTTGATGTGAACATGGCTCAAGATTTACAATTATTGTTCCGCCCGAAATATCGATATTTTTTTCTTTAGCGGAATTGATAGCGTTTACTTCAGCATGGGCTTCTCCGATTTTTTTGTGCCAGCCTTCGCTTACAAAGTTTAAATTTTTATCCAGCAAAACGGCGCCTACAAAGGGGTTGGGTGACACTTTTCCCTCACCTTTTTGCGCCAGCTTTATACAGCGTCTCATATATTTTTCATAGAGCTTTAAATTTTTATTTAACATCTTTAAAGAACTGCTGTGTGATTATTTGAGAGTATTTTTCACCGTCTGTAACTGACAGGATAAGTTTATTTTTTCCGTCTTTGCCGACTGCAGCTCCGATTATGCCTTTAATTTCTGGTGTCGGAAGATTTACTGTGCCTGCTGTAAATTTTACGAAAGGAACGGTTTGCCCCATAGTCTGTATATTTCCTCGTTCAGTGATTTTAAGGTCTTCTACCCGGATAAATTGATATTTTATTTTGTCCGCAAGATCTTTTAATTTTTGGTCGACTTCTTTGGTCTTAAAATCCTCTTTTGTTAAGATATCTTTTTTTCCGGTATCAATAATTATTAATTTTTGTTTACTTGCCTTATGCTCTGACATAACAGCTTTAAATCCGATTACATTGGCAGTTTTTTCAATTTCGTATTCATCGTTAATTTTGGATAAATCAGCAATTTTTGAAGCTTTTTCCTGCATTTTTTCCTGTGAGGGCTTTTCGAAAAAGTTAAAATTAAATTTTCCTTGAAAAATTCCTATTCCGCCAACGGCTTTAAAGCCTATTATTGCAAATATTATGATTATAATTTTTATAATATTTTTCAGACAACCCATCTTAAAACTCCTACATATAAAATTGCTTATATCGTAATTTTATAATAAATTATTAGTGGGAGCAAATTTTTAATGACTGAAATAAATTATATGAATAGTTACGAAGTAGATATGGAAACAGCGTCGCCGATGATGAAGCAATATTTGTCGGTAAAGCTGAAGCAGCAAAATGCGGTTTTATTATATAGATTGGGTGATTTTTACGAATGTTTTATGGAAGACGCGGTACTTTTATCCCGAGAGCTTGAGTTAACACTGACACAGCGTGACGGGGGCGGTCTCGGCAAGGTGCCTATGGCGGGTATTCCGGTTAAGGCAGTAGATACTTACCTTCCGAAACTGCTTGAACTTGGACATAAAATAGCTGTGTGCGAACAGCTTGAAGAACCTTCTGAGGCTAAAGGACTCGTCAGGCGTGATGTTGTGAGAATTATCACAGCCGGAACGCTTACTGAAGATAATCTTTTAAAATCTAATGCTAACAACTATCTGGCAGCGGTTTTTGAGGATAAAAAAGCTGATAAATGGGGGATTGCATACGTAGATATTTCAACAGGTGAATTTAAAGTTACGCAAACTATTCATTCACAGGTTATGGCTGAACTTGCGCGGATTAAGCCGTCTGAAATTATTGCTTCTGCAGTTGCTCAGAATCTACTCCCGTTTCAGATTGTAAGAGAGCAAAAGGCTGATTTGCCCGATGAAATAGTTAACAATTACAATTGTTCTTGCGTTTCGGAAACGTTTTTTGATGAACTTCGTGCAAAAAATAATGTTTTGACTGCATTGGAAATCCAGAGCACAGACGCTTTACCTTTTGAACAGTATAAATCGGGGTATCGTGCGGCAGGTGCGATTTTGCAGTATCTTTTCAACACTCAAAAGGAAAATATGCCTCGCATATCGAATATCGACGCATATGATTTGTCGGAATACGTTCTTATGGACGCGGGAACGCGTCGTAATTTGGAATTGCTGGAGACTGTAAGAGAAAAGAAAAAATTTGGCTCTTTGCTTTGGGCGATTGATAAGACAAAAACCAATATGGGCGCGCGTTTGCTTAAAAAATGGATTGCCCAGCCATTGAAGAGTGTTAAAGAAATTAAAAAACGCCAAGAGGCTGTTGAAACGTTGCTTTCAGAGCCGCGTTTGAGATTAGAACTATCAAATCTGCTTGATAAAGTTGTAGATATCCAGCGTCTTGCAACTCGTTCAAGCAATAACAGTATAAACCCGAGAGACTTTATTTCATTGAAAAATACTCTTCAACTTTTGCCGGATTTTGTGGATGTTTTAGACGGATACGAGTCCGAGTATTTTAATGTTTGTTCGAATGTCAGCGCTATTGTGGAATTTGCAAACATAATTGATAAAACTATTCTCGAGGATGCACCTATTACGATTAAAGAAGGCGGAGTCATAAAATCAAGCGTAAATAGTGAACTTGATTACTTCAAAGATCTTTTAAAAGGTGGGAAAGAATGGCTTGCAGATTTTGAAGAGCAAGAAAAAGAGCGAACAGGTATTAGAACTTTAAAAGTCGGATACAGCCGTGTATTCGGGTATTTTATCGAGGTTACGAATTCGTATTTGAGCCAAGTCCCGCCAAATTATATCAGAAAGCAAACGCTGACAGGTGCCGAACGTTTTATTACGGAAGAATTAAAAGCGCATGAAGACGATGTGCTTTCTGCTCAGTCTAAGTCTACCGAACTTGAATATAAAATTTTCTGCGATTTGCGTGAATATTCCAAAGAATTTATAGAAGATGTAAGAATAATTGCGCAAAACCTTGCACAGATTGATGTTTTGTTGTCATTTGCGTCAAGTGCAATTGAAAACAACTATTCAAAACCTGATATTGATGAAAGTAACGAACTTTATGTCAGAAGTGGGCGTCACCCTGTTGTAGAAAAGATTTTACCGCTTGGTGCTTATGTTGCAAATGATTTAAAAATTGTTGCAGGTGATGGCTCGGATGGTTTTGCAGAATTTATGATTTTGACCGGGCCAAATATGGCAGGGAAATCAACCTACATGCGTCAGCAAGCAATAATTGTTCTTATGGCGCAAATCGGAAGCTTTGTTCCTGCTGAGTATGCGAAAATCGGTGTTGTGGACAAAATTTTCACCCGTGTCGGTGCTGTTGATGATTTGTCGCTCGGGCAGTCTACATTTATGGTAGAAATGAATGAAACAGCGTTTATTCTAAATTCTGCGACAGAAAAAAGTTTGATTTTGCTTGACGAAATCGGGCGTGGAACGAGCACCTATGACGGTGTTGCTATTGCGTGGAGTGTTGCGGAATATATAAGCCAAAAAATCAAGGCAAGAACCATATTTGCCACGCACTACCATGAATTAAACGTAATGACGGAAACGAATCCAGCCATAAAGAATTACCGTATCACGATTTCAGAAGATGACGGTGAAATCATATTTCTCAGAAAAGTTGTCGAAGGTTCTGCTTCAAAAAGCTATGGTATCCAGGTTGCGAAAATGGCAGGACTGCCAAAAACTGTCGTGGAAACAGCAGAACGCATGATGGTAAGAATGCAGAAAGATTTTTCGAAAGATTTGTCAAAAGGTAAAGGTCAAAAAACCCCTGACGTGAAAGCACCGCAATTGAGCCTTGTTTTCAGTCGAGATGATTAATTTTGTCAGCTTGTATTTGGTAAAAATTATTGATATGATGAACATATGCTGAAGATTTTTATGAAAAGCGGATTCTCTATCGCAGAAGCAATGATAACTTTGCTTATTGTAAGCATTGCGCTTGCGGCAATGGCACCGATTATATCTAAACGCCAACAAAGCAGCGTTCAGAACACTGAGACTGTTCAGATTCCTCAAGGTGCAATAATGTATTATAAAAAAGTTGAAGCTTACCGTTCTAACAAGGGATGTCCGAGAGGCTGGACGCTTGTTTCAGGCATGGATGACAGATATGTTGCTCTTACAACTAATTTTGACAGTATTGGGACAACCCGCGCACATGGGCTTCCAAATATTACAGGATATTTGGGGCGGAATGGTGATTTTGGATTTGCAACTAACGGAAATTATAATTTACAAGGTGCTTTTTTCGCAGACACCAGCCAATCTCTTCCATTTAGAACAGAAGGACACAATTCAACTTGGTCGTACAATGTAGCCTTTGATGCTTCTCGCTCAAACGGCATTTATGGTGCGGCGAATACAGTGAGGCCAAATACTGTGTATTTTGTTGCGTGCAGCAAAGACTAAGAATGGACTATAACCCTGTTTCTTCCGCGCTCTTTGGCTTCGTATAGCGCGCTGTCAGCCATTTTATAAAGTTCTTTCGGGTCTTTTATCGTGTCAACATATTCGCTGACGCCGAAACTGGCAGTGACTTTTATAGATTTTACACCTTCAATTTTCGCTTCCGAGATGTCCATTTCAGCCTCTTCTATGGCCTTTCTGAGACGCTGTGCAACGGCAAATGCTTCTTGGATTGTAGTGAAAGGAAGCAGAATTGAGAACTCCTCTCCGCCGTATCTTGAGGCAATATCATATTCCCGAAGTTCTTGAGGGATAATTTTTCCTACACGTTTTAAGACGCAGTCGCCCGCAATGTGTCCGTATGTATCATTTACTTTTTTAAAGTAGTCAACGTCAATCATAATGCAGCAAAGAGGCTTTTTCTTCCGTTTTGCAGTCGCGACTTCCTGCCCGAGACGTACATCAAACTGTCTGCGGTTATTCAGTCCTGTCAATGCGTCAAGTGTGGCGTGTTTAAGGATTTCACCGTATACGCTCGCACGTTGAATTGTAATTGAGGACTGGTTTGAAAGCTGTTGTAAATAAGTTATGTCATTTTTGGAAAGGACGTCTATGTTGCTATATGCAACTATTGCGCCCAAGAGATTTTTTTCTTGTATTAGCGGAAAAATTCCTGTTTTCTTATCATCCGTTACTAAAAACTCGCTGTTTTTATTTATTCCTTTTAAAAGTTCAGGGATATGTTTTTCATGGCAAGCATTAGGCCAAAGAAGGTTAAACCCTGTTTTTTCGTTGTAAAGAAAAATATAAATCAGGTGGCTTGAGACAAATCTGTCAATCATTTCGCCGATTAGAGGAATGATGTAACTAAGCTCATATTGGCTTTCGATGATTTTCGCGATATTTTTCATCGCATCGTGGAAATTTACGTTTATCTGCATTTTATTGTTTAAAATATTGTTCAAAATACTTATGGAGAGCTGATAAATCAGAATCCCGAATGTCTTCAACATTTCAGGCGAAATCTTTTCTTTTTCCTGTGAAATATCCAGTTCAACAAAACCGAAAACGCTGTCTTTTCTTATTAGCGGCAGATAAATTTTCAAACCGGTACTATTTTTGAGCTTTTTGATATTTAAATTTGTTTTTTCACCTGAGACAAGGCTGTAAACGGAATCGTTGTATATGATTGCGTTTTTTAAAATTTCAAAAGTGTCTAAAATTTGGTGAAGGTAATATTCCTGCTTGCTTTCTTCAATCATAATCCAGTTTTTAGAGAAATTTTTGACGCTTCCGGTGTTTTTGTCCCAAATTAAAACTTCCGCATTATCGCAGTTAATATATTTTTTCAGAGAATTTTTAATTGCTGAAACAATTTTTTCTGCATCATAACTATCTGAAAGATTTTTTGAAATATCCCATAAAAAATCAAGCTGTGTATTATTCTTCATTAATCTCATAGTCCTTAAAAAGTTGTTTTGTCGGGCAGTCTTTCAAAAATCTTCGCAACTGCACATCATCGTGTCTATCTACTACAACAAGTCCGTTGTGTAAAATTACTTCCTCTTTTACGGGCTGATAGCCCTCTGTCCTTGTTCGAAGAAACTCATACTCCCCTTCAGTCGCAAGCCTTTGGTTTACCTCGTTTAAAACATCATAAACATAGCGTGTTTTTGTGACGTCTCCCCGTGCATCTAAAAGCATACCTGCTTTTTCGAATTCAATCAAGGACTCTTTGTAGTGTCCAAGGTGTTTTAAAAGAATTGCGAGGTTGTAATGCGCCTCATAGTTCATAGGTTCAAGATTAATCGCCTTACAGTATTCCAGCCCTGCCTCTCTGTAATCGCCAAGTAAATGGTTTGTCAAGGCAAGATTGTAGTGAGTGTCATAGCTGTTTTTCAGTATTTTAAGAGTGTATTTGTAAGCGAGCTTTGCTTTTTCAAGATATTGTTTGGATATAAAAGTTTTTTCACCTACGTAAATTGACTTTCCTCTGTATGCCAAACCCTTGTTGTAACTTGCGATTGCGCGATTTTGCTTGGTACTTTTCCAGTTGCTGAAAATGAACGGTATTTGAAAAATTCTTGGTTTTGTTTGGATGACTCTGTCGTATTGCTGTATCGCAACGTCATAGTTGGAGAGTTTCTCCGCCTCGATAATTCCAAGATTCATACGGCAAATCATGAAATTAGGTTTATGTTGAAGTGCTTCTTCATATGAATCTGCTGCAGAATAAAAGTCTTCGTACATTACATATATATTGCCGAGATTGCAGCGTGCTTTTGCGTGTTCAGGGTAAAGTTTGAGTCCTTTATTATAGTTGTTTACAGCTTTTTGAAGTTTACCTTTTTTAAATGCTTTGTCGCCTTGGTATACGTAATAGAAACCGCGGACTTTGTTTATTTGTTTTTCGTACCAGCCCCAAAAAACAAAAACACTCAAAATCAGCAGTACTAAAATTATTACCGCTGTGACTTTTGTTGCTGTTTTTTTAAATAAATTTTTTATAAAATTCATTTTTATCTCTATTCGGATTTTTGAGTTTCAGAGTTCTGTTCTGTTGAGGCATTTATTGGTTGATTGTCTTTTATTGCATTTATTCTCTTTGTTTCGGAAGAATAAATTTCATTCAAAATTAATACATTTTTTGCGGCTTCCGTGTCCTCTCCGGTTAATTTGAGAGCTGCGTCAGAAATACCTTTAACCTTATTAATTGCTTGAATATGTTCAGCACGATACTGTTCTTGTTCCTGCTTATTCATTTTGATTACGGTGTTTTGTGCACTTTCTTGTTTTTTGAATTTGTTTCTCAGTACAATAATTTCAACCCTTCTGTTTTCTGCTCTTCCCCGAGGGGTGTTATTTGCGGCAATAGGTCTTGTGGAGCCGAAACCGACAGGCGTAAACAGGTCAGGATGAAGTTTGAATCTGTCTATCATATAACGGACGATTGAGCAGGCACGCGCGCTTGAGAGTTCCCAATTTGAAGGATAAATTTTATTTGAAAACGGCAGATTATCAGAATTTCCTTCTATTCTGATGTTATGCATCATAAATTTCTGAGAAATAAGAACGCCGACTTTATCAAGCTTTGCTAAGGCGCTGGGTTCGAGTTTGGCGGAAGCTGATTTGAATAAAATATTTGAATCATTTAATTTTATGACCAAACCGCGCTCATCAACAGTTGCACTGACCCCTTCGAGTTCCTTGTTTTTCGCCATTTCGTCAATTTCTTTTTTGATTTCCTCGTATGATTCCTGTTCATATTTCGGGCTGAGATATTCCATCATCAATGAAGAAATAACAGAATCTGCGCTGGTTTTATCCATTATATTATCGCCCTTTGTATCCATAATGCCCTCAGAACCCTGCATTATGCTTGGACGGTCGAAAGCTGCTCTGAGTGATTCTTCCAGCTTGGAAAACTCTGAAATATCAACCTGAGACAGTGCATATAGGACAACAAAAGTTGCAAAAAGCAGCGTGATGAAGTCGGCGTATGATACAAGCCACCGCTCTAAATTTTCATGTTCTTCGTGTTTTGGTTTTCTGCCCATTTATGCTGCTTTTTCCATGTGTTTGTCTAAAATGTATGCGTTAAGTTTTCTTTCAACCAGCGCAGGGCTTTCACCCGCTTGTATAGAAAGGATACCAACAATAATAATTTCTTTAATATTAAATACTTTTGCGTACTTTGTTTTAATTTTTGTGCTGAATGGTAAAAATACTAAATTGGCTGCAAATAAGCCGTAAATCGTTGCAACGAATGCAACTGCGATACCCGCACCCAGCTTTGTCGGGTCAGAAAGGTTTTGCATAACCTGAATAAGCCCCATAACCGCACCGATGATACCAAAGGTCGGTGAATATGCACCCGCTGATTCCCATACTTTTGCCCCGCCTGCAACTTCTTCTTCAAGCCGGCCAAACTGTGTTTCGAGCATTTCTTTTACTAAAGATGGATCAACGCCGTCTGAAACTGCTTCCAGCCCGAGTTTTAAGAGTGGGTCTGAGGCAAATTGTGCTTCTTTTTCAAGCGAAATTATACCTTCACGGCGGGCTTTGGTTGAAAACTGTGTTATTTCAGAAATAATGTCGCTGGCATTGGCTTTTGGCATACCGTAAACATCTTTTAAAAGTACAAATGCCATTTTAAGCTGGTCAGCAGGGAAACTTACAATAACTGCACCGATAGTACCGCCGATAACAATCATACCCGCGGTAACCTGCATAAGCTGTCCGATGTTTCCGCCTTCGAGCGCTTGTCCGCCCAGCAACATCGCTGTCCCTATAATAAATCCTAATATCGACGTTAAATCCATTTAGTACTCCAAATAATTAATTATTATACATATACATATAATATTAAATAATATTTATTCACATAGAAAATCATTTAATTGGTTTATTTACGCGGGCTTTATTTAGCTAAACTGCATAGTTTAGGTTAAATATTGTAAAATACATGCAAAAAGTATATAGAAAACATATCTTTTTATGTTATAATGTTTTTCGTGGATAAAAGTGGGAGAACTTTTAATTATGGCTCGTATATTGATTTCAATGCCCGATGAATTTTTGAACAAAGTAGATTCTGTTGCAGACGGTGAACAACGCTCCAGAAGCGAACTTATCAGAGAAGCATTGCGTTCATACATCAGACGTTCAAGAATAACTAACGTTGAAAAGGCAAATACTAACGCTCAAATGCTTGAACAAATTTTAGATTAATACAGATTACGGAAGACTAATGGAATTTTTGGCAATAATCCCTGCCCGCGGCGGCTCAAAAGGCATTCCGCGGAAAAATGTGAAGCTGCTTGCGGGGCGTCCCTTGATTTATCATTCCGTCAAGGCGGCTTTAGATTCGAAATATATTAACAGAGTTGTTTTATCGACGGAAGATAAGGAAATCGCTCAAGTCGCTGCTGATTGTGGTGCTGAGGTTGTTTGGCGTCCTGCTGAACTTGCTCAGGATGAGACTAAAACGGCTCCTGTTCTTTTAAATGTAGTTGAGCAGCTTGAAAAAACAGGGTATATACCTGATGTTGTGGTGCTTTTGCAGGCAACCTGCCCGCTTCGTGATACTAAAAGATTAGATGAAACAATCGAACTTTTCCTCAATAGTTCGGATTGCGACAGTACATTTTGTGTCAAAAAAATCGGTACAACACACGCAAAATGGCGTAAAAACCATGATGGAACAGTTTTAGGGCTTTATGATTACAGAAATCGCCCGCGCAGACAGGATACAGATGAGCATTTTGATCTTATGTGCGAAACAGGCGAGACTTACATTATAAAAACAGAGGCTTTGAAAAAGGTTAAAGATTTTATCGGAGAAAAACCAATTTTTCACGTAGTTGACGCTTGCGTGGATATTGATACACCAAAAGACTTTGAATATGCAGAAAAGATGATTTATAACAGGGAAAGAGAACATGAAACAGTACATAACTCATGAAACATTAATCACGTTTGCGGAGAAATTTGCAGGTGGGCTTTTTACTTGCGTAATATATTGTGCGGTAGCTTTTGCGTTGATTAAGGTGATAAATTTTCTCATCAAAAAAATGTTTGCTCGTATTATAGAATCTAATGAAAGCTTTGAGTTTAAAAAACAGGCGGCGACTGTAAAAAACCTTATAAAATCTGCTACTGACGCGCTTATAATAGTTGTTGTCGGTTTGGCGCTTTTGGCAAAGTTTAATATTGATATCCGACCGCTTCTCGCTGCAGCAGGGGTTGTCGGTGTGGCCGTCGGTTTTGCTTCACGCAGATTTGTTGAAGATATTATTATGGGTCTTTTTATTCTTATAGAAGGTCAGATTCGTGTCGGGGATGTTGTTACAATCGATAGTCATACAGGAACGGTTGAAAAAATCACATTAAAAATGATTATTCTTCGCAACATGCAAGGCCATGTTCACTACATAAGAAATGGCATAATTAACGTTATTACAAATCAGACAAGAGAATACGCTTTTCCTCTGATAGATATTGGTGTCTCTTATGACGCGGATTTGGACAAAGTTACGGAGGTTATCAGGTCGGTCGCTTCTGAGCTTCGTCAGGATGAAAAATTCAGCCCGTATATTTTAGATGATGTTGAGATTTTAGGGCTGGAGAAATTTGCGGACAGCTCCGTAATTATTCGTTTGAGAATTCGTACAAAAGCGCAGCACCAGTGGTTTATTGGTAGAGAAATTAATCGGCGTATTAAAATTGCATTTAAAAAAGAAGGCATTTCAATCCCATTCCCGCAAAGAGATTTGCATATCAAAAAAGGCGAGTAGCATGAGCGGAAGCCTTAAAATTGTTACGGTAGTGAATGATTTTGATACTTTTAGCCGCTGTATCGGAGAGAATTCTCACTTAAAAGATTCTGAGGTAATTGTTTTTGATAATAATGTGGAAAATATCGGAGTTGCAGAGCGCTACAACTCTTTTATAGACACGCTCGATGAGAATAGCGACTTTTGGATTGGTTTTTTACATCAAGATTTTATCTTCAATGAAAATCCGCTGAAGAAGCTCGAAAATCTTCCGAAAAATGCCATATATGGTGCAGTTGGTATTGCGCGGCAGCTTTTTTATTGGCAATTTCAGCCAAAATTCATTTTCAAAATATACCGCCGCTGTATGCTGGGACAGATTTTTCAAGGCGAAGAAAATAAAACCGTAGGAAATGTAACTTCGGGCAATCCAAAGGTTAAAACGGTTGATTGTTGCTGTGTTATTGTACATTCATCGCTTATATATCAGGCAGGTCTTAGGTTTGACGAAAATTTAAAATTTCATATGTATGCCGAAGATTTTTGTATAAGCGCGCGCAAAAAAAATATAGAGTCGCGCGTTGTACAGTTTGACGCAAGGCATTTGAGCGGAGGGACTTTTAACGAAGAACTCAAAAAAAGCGCGGAATACGTAAAAACCAAACACAAAATCCTAAGAATCAGCTCTACGTGCTTTAAATAGGTCTTTTATCCGGCAAGGTATTTTCCTTTTCAAATAAATCATTGTATAAATTAATATAGATAAAAATCGGTTTTGTTCTGCCGAATATTGTGCCGAGAGTTTAGGTTTGCGTGTGAAGAGCTTTGTTATTTCATAAATAAAAAGCCCTCGCTCAATATGGTGTTTGTATGTTTTCATTGCTTTAGAGAGGTAGCTTGTTTGGTGATGACGCCAAAATGTAAGTTTTTTATTTACAAAGCAGAATTTACTTTTCTCTGCCATCTGCCACCAGAGCCAGTAGTCTAAAATAGGTTCTGCAGTTGGTTTTATATTGCATTTTAACAGGTCACTTTTTTTGCACATAACACAAGAAAAAGTCGGAACAATATTTTCGTTCCCGAAACAGTCAAAAACATCTTTTACGTCTTGATTTCCCCATATTTTATAAAGTCTGTCAAAATATTCTTGAAAAATTTCTTTTCGTCTCTCGTTTCCGAAAATCTCAGTATCATTATATATGAAGTTGATTTCAGGGTGCGTGTCCAATGCTTTAAATTTTTCTTCGAGGTATTCGGGAGCCCAGTAGTCATCGCTTTCCAGGAATGCAACCCAATCTGAGGAAGCTTTTTCGATTCCAAGCAATACAGACTCTCTAAGCCCTTTGTTTTGACCGTTTTTATGTTTGAAAAGTTTTATTCGTTTGTCTTTTTTGCAATATTCGTTGATAACTTCGAGAGAATTATCTTTTGAACCATCATCTACAATAATCAATTCCCAATCAGACACACTCTGCGAAATCACGCTTTCTATTGCCTCTGGAAGAAAATTTTCGTAGTTGTAACTAGTCATTATGATTGATGTTTTCATAGAAAAATTGTACTATAAAATTGTTGGAACATTAAATTATGCTAAGGGATTTAAAATGGACGGCGAAAATAAAAAAAGTTTTTTGGGTATCATGTTTGAGTGCTGCAACGTGTATGCAAGAGTATACAAAAACAAAGAAGGTACCGCATATGTTGGCAGATGTCCGAAGTGTCTGCGCCGGGTGAGTGTAAAAGTCGGACAGGGTGGAACGAATCAAAGATTTTTCAAGGCAAGATAATTAAAGGAGAAAATATGGAAAGTTTATTGTGTTTATTTTGTATGCTGGTGAAAATCCCTTCACCGTCGCTTCAAGAGCAGGCGGTTGCGCAAAAAATCGTGCAGACTTTCCAAGAACTTCATATAGATACCCATCAGGACAAATACGGCAACGTTTACGCTAAAATTGACGCGACCGATACTTCAAAAAAATCGATTTTGCTTTCGGCGCATATGGATGTGGTGGGTGACGCTTCACCTGTAAATATTGTTTATTCAGCGGACAAACAATTTGTAGAAACCGACAAAACAAGGACGCTTGGGGCCGATGACAAAGCGGGTGTTTCGCAGGCGATTTGGCTTGCCAAAAAAATCAAAGAAAATAAAGCTCTAAAACATGGCGGCTTGGAAATTGTCTTCACTCGAGACGAGGAGCAGGGCATGACGGGTATTCACAATGTTGAGTTTAATAAGTTGAAATCAGACTATGTTGTTGTCTTGGACTCTGATAAACTCGGCAAGCTTGAGGTTTCGGGTGCCGGCTATACAAAAATGCTTTTGACTGTAAAAACCCATAAAGGCGGGCATTCAGGCATGGATATTCAGGACGAAACAAGAGTTAATGCTGTGAATGTTATTTCTGAAGTTGTTGCAGTGTTGCCTCATGGGGTATACAAGAATGATGAAACAGGTGTAATCACTTCGCTCAATGCAGGCGCAATAGTTGCAGGCGGGGTAAAGAATATTTCGTCGGAGCTAAGCGGTGCGGCATACTCAAAAGAACTTGCAGAAAACGCGATGGACAATATTATAAACACCGACGCATTTGCAATTTATTCCATACGCAGTTCAGATAAATCAGTCGAAAAACAGCTTATACAAGATATCGAAAAAACAGTCTGCAATTTCAATAAAAAATATGAAGGGAAAGCGGTTGTGAGTCTTGAGTTTAGTGAACATTTAAAGCCTTTTGAGCGTGCAAACGACAATACTTTGATTGAGGTAGTAAAACGTGCCGGAAAAGCTTCGGGTGTTGATGTTGAAGTTTCCTCATTCCACGCAGGAGCGGAAACGCACGTATATGCGCATGAAAAAAATGCTGAAGGGCGGATATTTAAACCCTATCTCATAGGTATTGCAGATATTTATAATATGCACTCATCTGATGAAAAACTTGATATAAAATCTTTTGAAAAAGGTGCGGAGTTCATAGAAAATGTATTTCTTGAGTTTAACGGGGCTAAATAATGTATATTATTGAGCTGATTAACAAAATTAAGCAAAAAAGAAAGCAGCAATCGGTGCCGAAGCTTGATGAATTTATAGACGGAACTGTTGACGAAATTGAAGACGCGCTAACCTGCGAGCATGTTTTTATGCCGATAGACAGCACAAAAACAGTTCTTGCATGTTCAAAGTGCGGTTATGTAATAAAAAACTCTAAAATGAAGTTTGATGAAACTGATAAAAATCCGTTTTTGTAGTTATTCCTGTGTGTTTTCTTCTTTTTTTGTTTCATCCTTTTTGGCTTCAGCTTTTTCCTTGTCTTTAAGCGGAGTTTTTATGCTTTCCATTAGTGCTTTTACATTGGCGGATTGCGGATGATTTTTAAATCTCTTTAAAATGTATTTTAATTTTTTAACGGCGTTTGTTTTTTGACCAAGTTTTTCGTAAGTCAGCGCGATGTTGTAATGAATGTCAAAATTATTTGAAGAACACAAAGAAAGAGCTTTTTCGTAAAATTCAAGTGCCTCATGGTAGTTGTGGCTGCAATATAGAACAAGTCCCGTGTGGCTGTTGATTTCAAATGATTTGGGAGTTAATTCAAGAGCTTGCATGCTATGTTTGAGTGCTAAATCCCAGTTTCCGAGCTTTCCGTAACACATGGAAATCTGGAGATGTGCATTACTGTTTTTATTATTAATTTTAACGTAGCTGTTTAAAAGCTTTATGACTTTTGTGATATTTTCAACGTCTTTTTCACCAAAGCTTAGACTTTCTATGTATTTCGCAACTGTAAGCGTAAATCCCAAAAATGATTTGTTAGATTTCACGATTTGTATTGTTTCTGCAATTGCTTCATCTGTTTTTTTATTTTCGACGAGAGCCAGAATGTAACTCATTTTTGCACTTGTATCTTTTTCGTCGCGACTTACCGCATCAGCCAGATATTGCTCTGCCAATTCGCCGTTGTGAACATTTAAGTAACACAATCCGAGGTTATATATAGTATCGTATTCCTCCGGTTCTTCTTTAAGTGCTCTTGTGTAGCATTGAATTGCATCTTCAAAGCGGTTGTCTGCCTGATATGAAAGTGCGAGATTATAAAGGCATTTGAAGTCTCTGCTTTTTTCTTTAAGGGCTTTTTCAAAGTAAAAAATCGCACGTTTGAACCGTCCTTTTGAATAGGTGCTCATGCCTTCGAGGTAAAGATTTTCGTACCCGCTTACGAATACATTTTCACTCAAGACATCATTAATTTTTTCCATACGAACCCTGATTCGCAGTTTGAGTTCTTTCAACTGCTCTTTTAAAGTCAATACGATATCTTTTAAAGAATTTTCACTCATATCCGTCCTTTAAAAAAAGTGATGTTTATTCTATAATTATTATATTATGGAAATTACTAAAAATAAACTACTGGAATTGTATAACTCAAATTTAGAGGATTTGCTTAAAAAAGCGGCGGAATACACTAAAAATGAAGTGGATTTTTGCTCAATTATAAGCGCTCGTACGGGTAAATGCTCTCAAAATTGTAAATATTGTTCACAAAGCACTCACTATCGCACGGAGATAGAAACACACCCGCTTGTATCCCTTGATACGGTGCGTGAAACGGCGCTTGAGGCCAAGGCAAATAAGGCAACACGATTTGCAATTGTTACATCGGGAAAAACCCCTGATGAGAGTGATTTTGATGTTATGCTCGATATGATTAAAGTCATAAACGATATCGAGGGTGTGAAAAGCTGCGCAAGTATCGGGATTTTGAATGAAGAACAGGCAAAAAGGCTTTCAGAAAGCGGATTAGGTCGTTTTCATCACAATATCAACACATGTCGTTCCTATCACCCTGAAATTTGCACAACGCACACGTATGAAGATCGTATAAATACGACTAAGCTTGTTAAAAAATACGGAATGGAACTTTGCTGCGGCGTTATCATAGGCATGGGTGAGAGTATAGAGCAGCGGGTAGAAATGGCGCTTGAGCTTGCTGAAATCGCGCCTGACAGCATTCCTGTGAATATTTTAACTCCGATTGAGGGGACGCCTTTTGAAAATTACGGTGACAAAATTGATGAAGAAAATATCCTTCGGACACTTGCCATTTTGAAGATTGCTAACCCTAATTCGGCGATAAGGCTTGCAGGGGGCAGAAAAGTTCGGTTGAGTGAAGAAAATCGTGAACTTGCTTTAAAATATTGTGTTGAGGGGATTTTAATCGGCAACTATTTGACCACAACAGGTATTCAGCCTCAAGAAGATATTGAATCGGTACACAAACTCGGGAAAACAATCGAAAATGTATGATTATATAAAAGGTATTATTGTTCAAAAGCACCAAAATACGCCGAAAGGCAATTTTGTAACTCTGGAGTGCAACAATATCGGTTATTTGATTGAGACAAATCGCAGAACGCTTTCGGCGCTTTGTGAGGTCGAAAAAGAGTGTAAAATTTATACATCATTAACACACCGTGAAGATTTTATGGGACTTTGCGGGTTTTCGAACAAGGAAGATCGCGATATTTTTAATATTTTACAGAGTGTTTCAGGTGTGGGTGTTAAAGTCGCGCTTGTGCTTTTGGATGAGTTTTCGGGCTGTGAACTTATAGCCGTGGTTATTAAAGAAGACGCTAAAGCGCTTTCCCGTGCAAAAGGCGTCGGGCAAAAGATGGCACAAAAAATAATTCTTGAATTGAAAGATAAATTAATTAACTGGCAGGAAAAAATGCCTGTGGATATCTCGGATTTGACAGAAGTGAGTGCTGAAAAAATCGATACAGAAGCTGTTTCTGATGCGCAAGCCGTTATGATTTCTCTCGGGTATACAATTGAGGAAATCAAGCCTGCAATCAAGGCCGCTATTGCAAAATCCGACAAAAACCTAAATTCTGAGGAAATTTTAAAACAAGCATTGACATATTTGGCGCAATAGCCGACAATAATGAAAAACAGGAGTTTTATATGAAGATATTGTTTGCGTCTGCCGAAGTTGCACCGTTTTCTAAAGTCGGGGGTCTTGCTGATGTTGTGGGAAGCTTACCGAAAGCGCTTGAGAATCTTGATGCTGAAATAGCAGTTTTTACGCCGCTATATGGGTGTATTAATCAGGAAAAATTCGGAATAAAAGAGCTTGAAAATTCCGAATTGAAAATTTCTATGGGTAATACGGAGCATATTTTTAAGCTCAAAATGTGCAAACTTCCGAATACGAATATAAATGTATTTTTTGTTGACAATCCGAAATACTATTCTTGTTTTGACTGTGTTTATCCTCAATGGGTTGATACAATTTACGAACAGCAGCGATATGTGGCCTTTTCTATGGCGGTTATGGAATATGCAAAGCTGCTGAATTTCCGCCCGGATGTAATCCACGCAAACGATTGGCACACGGCAATGATGCCTGTTTATTTAAAATGCAATTATAAGCATGATGATTTTTACAAAGATACAAAAACAGTATTTTCAATTCACAACCTTGCATATCAAGGTTCTTGCGAGCCGAAAATTATCGATTTTGCAAACATGCGCTGGGACAATGTTTTCAATGACCGCTGTTTAGAACATTATGGAAGAGTAAATTGGGTCAAGGGCGCTATTTACTCTTCTGACAAAATCATTGCAGTGTCGGAAAAATACGCTCAAGAGATTATGGGCGATGAATTTGGTGAAGGTATGGACTATACACTTCGTGATAATTTTTGGAAGGTTGTCGGGATTACAAACGGTATAGATTATACCGAGTTTGATCCGAAAACTGATAAAAATCTTGTTCAAAACTACGCTATAAGTGACATGTCCGGTAAAGAGGCATGTAAAAAAGATATTCTTGAAAAATTCGGCATGCCGTATGTTCCGAATGTACCGCTAATTGGGCTTGTTTCCCGTTTAGTTCATCAAAAAGGTATTGATTTAATCCATGATATGCAGTGGGAACTTCAAAAAGTTAATGCCCAGTATATTATTCTCGGTACGGGCGAATACGGATACGAAAATCTTATGATTTGGCTTTCGAATAATTCGTGGAATATTCGTGCAATGGTTGATTATAAGGCAGATTTTGCTAATAAAATTTATGCCGGCTCGGATTTCTTCCTAATGCCTTCAAAGTTTGAGCCTTGCGGGCTTTCTCAGCTTATCGCCATGAGATACGGAACGCTTCCGATAGCGCGTGCGACAGGCGGACTCGAAGATACGATAAAAGGCTATCCGGTAGACGGTTCGACAGGATTTAAATTCTACGGGTATAACGGCTGGGATATGCTTGAGGCAATAAAGCGCGCAGAAGCCGTTTTTCAAGACAAACACACGCTCAATGCTATGCGTAAAAGCGCCATGGAGGCTGATTTCACATGGGATAAAAGCGCGGTTAAATATATGAACGTTTATAAAGAAATCCGCGGGGGAAATTAAAGCACAATCTCAATATCGGGGTTTTCCGAAATGTGTCTGACATTGAATTTTTCTTTCAGGCATTCCATTACTGACGGGTTTAGAGTATTTACGCTGCAGCAAGAAATATAAAGGTCGTCGATTCCAAGCTGTTTAAGTGTAATGATATTAGTAACGGAATCGTTTGTACACTGAGTGATAAGCGCTTTAATCTTTAAATTTTTGGTGCTATCTTTTGATTTTATACGCTCAATAATTTTATAAATAAGTGAAAAATCAAAATAGGAGTCTATGTGATAAATATTGTCTCCTTTTTTATCATAGGCTAATGAGATTATAAATTCGTCATTTTCGATTTTTTCGAAAAATCTTTCAAAAAAATCTTGCGAATTATGACCGTGATTTACCAGCCCTACAACAAAAATATTTTTGTATTCGCCGTTTTCAATTTTTTCAGTTATTTCATCAATTTTGTTTTCAATTGTTTTGAAATTGTATCCGATATTGAGCTTGAATTTTTCTTTATCTTCGGCAAATCCCTTAGAATTGTGTGCTCCTTCAATAATAGGATCAAAGTTGTAGTCTTTAATTTTTGAAATTCCTTTACCGCTGATAAAGTCGGTGGAATACATTCTGCCGCGATAAACATTGTCCACTTTGTTTGAATAATCACGAGTCAGCAAAATAGGTCCCGGGAACTTTGAAAAATCAATCTGGAAACTGTTCAATTCGTTTTGATAATGCCCTTTTAAATGCGGATATTTTTGAAAATGAGGGTATGCAAATGTCCAAATCATTTTGTCATGAGTGTATACATTTATGTCCTTTCCGTCAGTTGCTTTAAGCAGCAAATCAAGGTCATGGAAGTTGTCGCCGGACACAAGTATGCATTTGCCTTGGTGACGGTCAAATTTTACCTTTTTCACCCTGAGATTTCCGTAATTTTCCTCGTAAGCCGCATAAAGTTTGAGATTTAAATCATAGGCTGTTTTTGCAAAATGTATTATTTTGCGTACAAGTTTTTCTTCTCGGAAGTTTATAAAATTAAGATTATTAATAAATTCTAAAATCTCGTATTTTTCTTTGTCTGCTTCAATACTGTAATCCCCGAGTTTCATAAGAGTTGAGGAGGCAGATTTTGCCATCAAAATAATTATCTCGTATAAATTCTTCTTGCAGCGCGAAAGCTGTGTATTTTTGTTTATAGCTTGTTTTTCACCGGTCATAATTGCTTTTACAAGGCTTATGTCTTCGTCACTTGGATGAATTGATTGCAAAAGCTGGCAGTCGAGGTTTTTACGCATACAGATATTTTTATAGTATTCAACAACTTCTTTCCTTTTGTCCAAAAGATCGTTCAGTACGGATTCTACGTCCTTGCGAATGTAGTTAAATCCGAAATTTACGGAGGAGAGGGTATCTATTATTGTATTTAAAATTAAGCGGTTTTCATACCCGAGCTCTTTGATTTTTAAAATATAATATGCGAGCTGGCGGGTTTCGTATATGAAAGCTTCGCTTAATGCGATAGTTCCGGGGTCTACAGAGCATTTTCCGACTGTGAGACATTCCATGGCATTTGCGTTTTCAGTGTTGAAAAAATTATACATGACAAAATTCCTTTTAGGATAATTTTAAAGGTAAATTTGGTATGTCGAAATAGTTAAAAGAGCAATTGCATAGAGTAATACGACTCGGGTAGCAAATTTTATTTGTATTTTTTTTTGGGGGGGGGATTAGTATTTTTGTAAAAGGCGGGGCAAATTGATACAAAAAATATATCGAAATCCCTAATATTCAACTCAATCGAGAGTTGTCAACCCTTTTTTTGCTAATTGTAAATAAATGTTTAGGCAATTGACAAAAATAATTTTAATTCCCTTGACTGGCATGGTTTATGCGGTAGAATCTTATAACAGTGTAAAATGAAATAATTATGCACATAGTTAGAATTTAATAACGTAAAACCACAATATAAGAGGTGAATAAATGTCGACAAAATACGCTAAAAGAGTTACGCCAATGGGTATTCCAAATACAAGATTGGCTGACTTACCTGACTTGATTGAAGTTCAAAAGAAATCTTTTGAATGGTTCCTAAAAGAAGGTTTGAAGGAAGAATTCCTTTCATACTCTCCTATTAAGGACTACACAGGTAGATTAGAACTCCACTTTTTGCCAAACTACACGTTTGACAATCCTAAGTACACGATTGAAGAAGCTCGTATCCATGACGCTACTTACGCAAAGCAATTGCGCGTTATGGTTCGTCTTGTAAACCGTGATACCGGGGAAATTAAAGAGCAGGAAGTTTACATCGGTGACATCCCGACCATGACTGATAAAGGTACGTTTATCGTCAACGGTGCGGAGCGTGTTATCGTATCACAAATCGTTCGTTCTCCGGGCGTATACTTTAAAAGAGAGGTTTCTCCTACAGGTAAACGTTTGTACAACGCTACGTTAATTCCTAACCGTGGAGCATGGCTCAAAATTGAGACAGACTCTAACGATTTGATTTACGTAAAAATCGACAAAAATAGAAAAATCCTTGCTACAACATTGTTGAAAGCACTGGGGATTACTGCAATGGAGATGGAATCTCTATTTACGCACTATGATTTCTTAAAGAAAACACTCGAAAAAGATACGGCTGAAACAACAGACGACGCTTTAATCGAAGTTTATAAAAAATTAAGACCGGGCGACCCTGCATCTGCTTCGGGCGGACGTTCAATCTTGGAAGCAAGATTTTTCGATGACAAAAAATACGATATCGGTCGTGTAGGTCGTTACAAATTGAACAAAAAGCTCGGTTTGAACGTGGCTGAAACTCAAAGAACGCTTACAGTTCAAGATATGGTTGCATCTATTGAATACCTTATTAATTTAACATATGACGAAGGTTCTATTGATGATATCGACCACTTGGGTAACAGAAGAATCCGTTCAGTCGGTGAATTGCTTCAAAACCAATTCAGAGTTGGTCTTTCAAGAATTGAAAGAATCGTTAAAGAAAGAATGACTCTTCAAGATTCAGATACATTGACTCCGTTAAACCTTTTGAACACAAAACCTTTGGTCGCGTCGTTGAAAGAGTTCTTCGGATCATCACAGTTGTCACAGTTCATGGACCAGACAAATCCTCTTGCAGAATTGACACACAAGCGTCGTATTTCTGCTCTTGGACCTGGCGGTCTTGTTAGAGAGCGTGCAGGTTTTGCGGTTCGTGATATCCACCCTTCGCACTACGGAAGAATTTGTCCGGTAGAAACGCCGGAAGGTCCTAACGCAGGTTTGATAGGTTCGTTGGCAACTCACGCAAAAGTTAACGACTATGGTTTCATTGAAACACCTTACTTTGTTGTTAAAGACGGTGTTGTAACAGATGAAGTTGTATATTTGACTGCGGACGAAGAAGAAAACTACCGTGTAGCGCCTTCTGACCTTGAGTTGAATAAAGACAGATCAATTAAAGCAGAATATGTTCCTGTTCGTTACCGTTCAGAATTCACGATGGGTGATTCCAAGAGAGTTGACTATATCGGTGTTTCTCCGATTCAGATTATCTCTGTTGCGACATCATTGATTCCATTCATCGAGCACGATGATGCGAACCGTGCGTTAATGGGTTCTAACATGCAGCGTCAGGCAGTACCTCTTCTTATCACACAAAGACCGGTTGTGGGTACAGGCTTGGAAGCTCGTGCAGCGAAAGACTCAGGTATGGTTATGGTGTCAAAAGTTGACGGTACCGTAATTAAGGTAGTCGGCGAAGAAATCTTTGTTGAAACAAAAGAAGGCAAAGTGGTTAAACACACTTTGATGAAATATGTCAGAAGTAACCAAGATACTTGCATTAACCAGCGTCCAATCGTACGCGAAGGTGACAAGGTTAAAGCAGGCGATGTAATCGCAGACGGTGCTTCAACTAACGGCGGTGAACTTTCACTCGGTAAAAACGTGCTTCTTGCATATATGCCGTGGGAAGGTTATAACTTCGAGGATGCTATCCTTCTTTCTGAAAGATGCGTTCACGATGATATATTCACGTCAGTTCACATTGAAAAATTAGAAATAGACGCTCGTCAAACTAAACTCGGGCCTGAAGAAATTACCCGCGAGGTTCCTAACGTTTCTGAAGAAGCGCTTCGCCACCTTGATGAAAGAGGTATTGTTCGTATAGGTGCAAGAGTTTATGCAGACGATATTCTTGTAGGTAAAATCACACCGAAAGGTGAATCAGAGCACCCACCTGAAGAAAAATTGTTAAGAGCAATCTTTGCTGAAAAAGCAAGAGATGTAAAAGATAATTCATTGAGAGTTCCACACGGTGAAGGCGGACGCGTTGTTGACGTTAAAGTATTTGACCGTGAAAAAGGGGATGAACTTCCTCCTGGTGCTAACACAGTTATCAGAGTTTACATCGCTCAAAAACGTAAAGTATCAGTTGGTGATAAACTTTCAGGTCGTCACGGAAACAAAGGTATCGTTTCAAGAATTCTTCCTAAAGAAGATATGCCATTCTTGCCTGACGGTACTCCTGTTGATATCGTGTTGAACCCTCTTGGTGTTCCTTCACGTATGAACGTTGGTCAAACTTACGAATGCTTGCTTGGTTTGGCTTCATATCTTACTAAAGATTACTATGAAGCTCCACCGTTTGACGAAATGTACGGTAAAAACCAATCAGAAATAGCTACTCATTCTGAGCTTGTCAGAGGTATCAAAGAATCAGGCTGCGATTGGGTTCAAGAAGACGGTAAGGTTACTCTGTATGACGGAAGAACCGGCGAACCGTTTGAAAGACCGGTGGCAGTTGGTGTTTCTTATATCTTGAAACTCGTCCACCTTGTTGATGACAAAATTCACGCTCGTTCAACAGGTCCTTACTCACTCGTAACACAGCAGCCATTGGGTGGTAAAGCTCAATTCGGCGGACAAAGATTCGGTGAGATGGAAGTTTGGGCACTTGAAGCTTACGGTGCGGCTTATACTCTTCAAGAAATGTTAACAATCAAGTCAGATGACGTTAACGGACGTTCAAGAGCATACGAAGCAATCGTAAAAGGCGACAATATCCCAAGACCTGGTATTCCTGAATCATTCAAGGTACTTGTAAGAGAATTGCAAAGTATCGGCTTGGATATTACGGTATCGAAAAAAGACGGTCAGGAAGTCGACCTTATGTCAGATACCGATGATTTGAGAAAATCAGCTCCAAAAAGAGTACTGTCTGATATGGACTCAGAATTGTTGAATATCAACTTTTTTGAAACTCCAACCACATTTAAAGATTAATTAAGAATAATTATAAGGAGATAAGACATTGTCTACAAGTATAGATTACTTTGATTACATCCGAATAAGCATTGCGTCGCCCGAAAGAGTGATGAAATGGTCATACGGTGAAGTAACAAAGCCGGAAACTATCAACTACCGTACATTGAAACCTGAAAGAGAAGGTTTGTTCTGTGAAAGAATTTTTGGACCTTCAAAAGACTGGGAATGCTATTGCGGTAAGTACAAAAGAGTAAGACATAAAGGTATCATCTGCGAACGCTGCGGCGTTGAAGTTACCGATTCAAAAGTCAGACGTCACAGAATGGGACACATTAAACTTGCTGCTCCTGTTTCTCACATCTGGTTCTTGAAAGGTATTCCTTCGTATCTGGGTTTGCTCTTGGATATGACTTTGAAAGATTTGGAACAAGTTATCTATTTCAACAATTATGTTGTTTTGGATGGCGGTGAATCTCAATTCAAAAAATTACAACTTCTTTCTGAAGAAGAATATGAAGACTACATTATAGAAAATGAAGAAACTACATTAAAAGTAGGTATCGGTGCAGAAGCAATCAAAGATTTGCTTTCAGAAATCACTATTTCTGAACTTGCTGAAGAAATCAGAAGTGAACTTGCGCAAGCTGGCGGCTCTGTTCAAAAGAAAGCTAAGTTAATCAAGAGATTGAGACTTATCGAAGCTTTACTTGAAAGCAACACGGAACCTACATGGATGATTATGGATGTTCTTCCTGTAACACCTCCTGACTTGAGACCAATGGTTCAGTTGGACGGCGGAAGATTTGCAACATCTGACCTTAACGACCTTTACAGACGTGTTATCA
>CAYWSX010000018.1:0-24521 GCA_964461115.1 uncultured Muribaculaceae bacterium
AAAAGAACAGGCTAACAGCCTGTTTTTTTTATGGAGAAAGCGGGAACGAAGGCACATAAGGCGAAGCCTTATCAGTGGGTTCGTAATCCTACGACAAACAAGGCGAAGAATGAGCCGTAGTTTGCCGGATGCAGCCAGTTAGTTTGAGTTGAGAGTAGCGATTACTCAAACAACGTGCCTGCCACTGTTGGACAAGCAGAGTAAAAAAAATACAAAAGAACAGGCTGTTTTATTACTTCAATTCTTTCAATGCGCTTATCTGGCTTATTACATTTTGGTCCAGAGGGTTTGCGGATGAGGCTCTTTTTATCCAGCGGTAAGCATGTTTTAGGTATTCCTTGTTTTTATGTTGATTGTATAAATATTCGTAAGAATACGAAAGGTAAAGCGGGGCAACATAGTCTGAAGGGTTGTAAATTGAGGCATTTCTAAAATGTTCTATAGCTTTACTGATGTTATTGTTTTTGTATTCAATATAGCCGAGTCTGAGATACTTTACATCTTTTGTATTGCTCTTGTACGGAGCTTTTTTGCTGTTAACAGGTTTGCTTATAATAAAAGTTTTTTTATCCATGGACTTTGTGCAGAGTAAAACATTTGATTCTGATATATTCTTTTTCCCTTGGTTTATCAGGTCTTGTTTGTTTGCTTCGCTTATTTCTTTGCTCAAATTGCTCATTCTTTGCTGTACAGGCGGGTGGGTGCTTTTGGTCGTATATATGCTTGGCAAATTCAGAAACAAATTGAAAGTTTCAAAAGCGCTTTCCGCGTTGTATCCTGCTCTTGTCATAAGCACAACGGCTTCGCTGTCTGCTTCAAATTCGTATGCTTGTGCTTGCTTGTATAGTTCGTTTATAGTTTTCTCTATTAAAGTGGAGCTTAGCGTTGAGCCTATGCTTGAAATATTGTTCACCATTGACGCAGAGTTGTTTCCATAAAAATCGTTGATTTGTCCTAATTGTCGCTGCTCATTTGCGTTAGCCCTTAGAGTTGCTGATTGGACTTCAAGCTGTCGAATTTTGTAGTATTTTTCAGCCGATAACTGATGGTGTCCGAGCAGAAAATGCCCAAGCTCGTGAGAAATTATGAACGCAAGTGCGTCGTCGTTTTCGTTAAACGAGTCATAAAGAGAACTGTAAAGGGATATTAAATTACCGGCGGAAGCAGTTGCGTTTACATCCTCAGCGCTAATATTAAAACCTATACGCCAGTTTTGGTAGTCCAAGTTGTTCGCTCTGATTATTTTTTCTGCAATTCTGTAAATTTTGTACTGCTCTGATGTCAATTTTGCTTTATTTTTTGCGTATTCTGCATTGTCTGCGGCAGCTTTTTGCTGATAAAGTTTATTATCAAACTTAACAGGCTGGGGAATATAGATTAATTTCGGGTCTTTTTTTTCTGCATTTATTGAAATGCTGCCTATAAAAGGAGTTTCGTCTTCAGGTAATACTGCTGACTGCTCTTCTGTATTGATTTGTTTTTCGTCCGGTTTTTGCGTTTGCTTTTTAGCCCCAAAAGCCAAAGGTTGGACTAAAAATAATGCCAAAAATACAATAAAAATCTTTTTCATCTTCTGCCTCCTGCGTACTGAGCAATTATAACATATTTGGTATTGCCGCTTTGTAAATATTTATTAAATCTTGATTTTTTTGTGAATAAAACGGGCAATTTTATTCTAAGCTTTTCCTTAACTAGAACATAGAGTACGGAAAAGTGGTTATGCAAGTTAATAATTATAATATGCCTGTTTATAGAGCAGCCGCGCCTGCATTTGGAGCGTCAATGAGGACGGTTCGGCAAGGTGAAAAACTTGTAAATGGCGTAATTACCGAGTTTTTCAGAGACTGCTTTAATTGGATAGAAGGTACAGCTTTTTTGGTATCAAAATATAAAAATGCTGATAGAGTTAACGTAATTAACTACGCCTCATCTGACGGCTCTGAGGCATATTCGCTTGCAATGAGGCTGTTAAAAGCGCATGACAAGGAAGCGGAAAAGTTTTTTCCGATAATTTGCCGTGATATAGATAAAACATTTGTTGAACGTGGCAAAAATGGGCTTATCGATATTGATAAACAAGCTAAAAATACAATTATATCTTATTTGGGTGACGAGAGTTTGTTTAACAAGTATTTTGTGCAAATTGACGGTACAAACACCTACAAAGTACAAGATAAATTGCGACGTTGTGTAAAATTTGAAGAAGCTGATATGGTGAAAGACAGTCTAAACCTCCCCTCTTCAAATACTGTTGTTATGGCGCGAAATGTTTGGCCTTATCTGAGCAGTAATCAGAGATGGAGTCTTGTTTATAATCTGGAAAAGCTTAACAAGTCTTCAACTGTTATAACCGGTCAGTTTGATGATATTGCTCCGGGGTCTGAAAAATACATTAACTTGCCATATTCTATAGGGAGTACAACGAGCGATAAGCTCATAGGCAAGGGGTTTGAAAGATTAGAGCGTGGTTTGGGCTACGTTTATGAGAAAAAACAACCGGCGCTTGATGTTTACGTTGAGCATTTGTCTCCTGGGTTCGATTGTTTTTCTGCTTAAAACTTTGTATTTTTAATTTCTCATTCTTTTGCTAGAATAGAGAAAAATTGAGTATTGGAGAAAATATGTTTGTAAAAAATTTAAAATACAATATGCCTGATAAAGAGGGCTTTTTTGGTGAGTTTGGCGGGGCATTTGTGCCTGAGGATTTCAAAAAAGTCTTGAATAAGCTGGATGAAGAGTTTGAAAAATCAAAGAATGACGAAAGTTTCTTGACGGAAGTGTATGAGCTTTTGAAAGAATATTCGGGACGCCCGACGCCTTTATACTTTGCCAAAAAACTGACAGAACATTACGGCAAAGGCAAAATTTATTTAAAAAGAGAAGATTTGAATCATACCGGTGCGCATAAAATTAATAACGTAATCGGGCAGGCTCTTTTGGCGAAAAGAATGGGTGCAACGCGTGTTATCGCAGAAACAGGTGCAGGTCAGCACGGTGTTGCGACAGCTACTGCGGCAACTTTGCTTGGGCTTGAATGTACGATTTTTATGGGCGAAAACGACATAAAACGCCAGCATTTGAACGTCGAGAGAATGAAACTTCTCGGCGCAAAAGTTCACTCGGTTGACACGGGCGCAAGAACTCTGGCTGATGCGTGTGACGCGGCGATTGATTATTGGCTTCGCCACTCGGATGAGGTTTTTTACATTCTCGGCTCGGCTGTCGGCCCTAACCCTTACCCTAAAATGGTTCGTTTTTTCCAATCTGTTATCGGTGCGGAGATTAAATCACAAATTCTTGAAAAAGAAGGGCGGCTTCCTGACTACGTGCTCGCATGTATCGGCGGCGGCAGCAACGCAATAGGGGCATTCCATGCATTTATGGACGATGATGTTAAGTTAATCGGGCTGGAAGCGGCAGGTGAAGGGATTGAAACAGGAAAAACGGCTGCAAGCTTATCTGTCGGCAAGAAAATGATACTTCACGGTAAGCGCCAGTATGTGCTTTGCGATAAGGACGGCAATGTTGCGCCGTCGTATTCGATTTCGGCAGGTTTGGACTATCCCGGCTGCGGACCTGAGCATTGTTATATGAAGGATAACGGGCTTGCTGAATATCAGCCGATAACGGATGACGAAGCTGTGCAGGCTTTTGCGAGATTGTCCCGAGTTGAAGGCATAATCCCTGCAATCGAGTCTTCACACGCTATTGCTTACCTTGAAAAGTTGATGCCTCAAACATCAACCGACGATATTGTTGTTGTCAACGTATCAGGTCGTGGAGACAAAGACACAGAAAGGCTTTTACAGCTTTTGGTGTGAGCTAAGTTGTAAGTGGTCATTCTTAATATTCATTTACAAATATCGAAAAAATAAACTACTTGCTGTATAATTATAAAAAATATATACAGGGTGTTTTTGTGTTGATAAATTCTGTAGGTTCTGCAAATTATAATTGTAGAAGTAAAAAATTTTATAGCTTTAAAAGTCGGGTTATAACGGATTATCCGGCTGGTTCGGCAACCATTGCAGTGAAAGAACTTGTTGACAAATTTGAAGAATCCTCATACTTATTTAAAAGACTCGGGGATGGAAAGTGTTCGATTGTATATCTTTTGGATGAAGCAAGAAGGCTTGTTGTGAAAAAATCTAAGGAATTAATGGAAACAACAAACAATTGCTTTAAGGGAGAAGCTGATATTTTGTCGCAGGTTCCAGTATCATTTCCAAATTCGCAACATTTTAATACAAGAGTACTGACGGAAAAAGGCAATTATTATTTGGTATCAACATTCAAAAGTGGGCAGCCGGTAAGATATTCTACAGATTCTAAAATGAGCACAACAAAAATAAATTCTGTTTTAGATTCGATATTTAATTTGGACAAAAATGGCATATATCATAATGATTTAAATTCAAATAATATACTCTGGGATGGTTTTAATGCAAATTTAATAGACTACCAATGGGGTGCGAAGTTTAAACCGTATATCAATAATGAGCAAACTAATGTCTTTTTTCCGAAGAGCATAATACCTTCCAATGTTTTGAACTATGAACAAACAGGATTTGCATCCTATTTGCATAAATTTTCACGTGATAATAATGTAAGCTATACAAGAAGCTTCTTCAAAGACTACCTTAAAGCCAAATCAAAATATCACGAAAAAAGATATGAGTATTTTAAATATAATGCACAAAATGCAGATGAAAACTATTATCTTGATTCAATCTTGAAAACTCACAATAAATCTGTTTATTCACCGCTTAAATATGAAAGAGCATTAGCGAAAGTCTACGTAAATCCAAATGAAGATGTTGTGGACATTGAGTTAATGAGAATGGAATTTTTGCGTTCGCAACGCAAATCTTATCAATTTACTGACCCGAATATTTATGAAGATATGAATTCCTTCAATTCCCTGCCATATATTGCTAACTCGGTTTATTCTCTAAATAATTTAAAATCACGTTTGCAATATTATGCGGAAAAGTACAAAGATGACAAATATATGCGAAGATATGTGCGATACAATAACGAGATTGCCAATTATTTTTCAGGTTTGTATGCAAATTGGTTTAACGGTACGTATAAATATCTTGATTCCCTTAGTATCGGTGCTGCCAAAATAAATCAAACGAAGAATATAGATAAAGTAAAGAATGGCACCAGATTTTTCGAAAAAGTGCACACCTTTGAAGATATTATTTCCAGTCAGGATAAAAGAACTTTATTGTCTGTTGATAATTCCTTAAAATACGATATGAAAAAATACTTAAGCTCTTTAACATCTGAATCCGACTATTTGTTGAGGTTAAAAATGTTGAAAAATTGGCTTTATCCTTTTTGGGGCGAAGAGAAAACTACCTTCTATAAGCAGGTATCAGATGTTGATGCGCAAGTAAAACAGATTGTTAGCTTGATAAATTCTGACAGACCTATAGATTCAGCTTGTGTTGCACTTAATCTGAGGTTAATTTGTAGAAATCTCTATAATACATCTTGGAGCAATCAGGAAATAGAAGGGATGTCTCAATTAAATGCAAGTATTTATAGAATAGAGAATACTATCGATAGCTTTCTTGAGAAAATCCGAAAAGAACTAATCCTTATGCTGGAAAAGCCTAACGGTCGAATTAGCTCTTCTTCTGATTTAAGCCTGCGTGTTGTTCAGGAATCATAAAATAGATTATAATAATAGGTGAAATATGAAAATAAACGCTGTAAAAACATACCTATGTCCCTCATTTAAGGCAAATAAGACCAGTTTGTATGCGGATTTTGATGGGACTTTTATTCCGCGAAGTATTGCTCCGATTAAAGACAATTCTTCCGGAAAAGAGGCGCTTGTTCAAGGTTATAATAAGTATTTTAAGCTTTTTCAGCAGTTTATTGATGACAAAAAAGATTTGTTCGACATAAGAATTTCAACAGGCAGAAAATATTCAGGCGAAAGCGGGGACGGATTTTTGGGCACATACAACCTTATGCGAAACGCAGGTGTTAAATTCCCTCAAATAAAAGAGCTTGTGACGGCGGAAGGCGGGGATATTTATGCGTTTAATCCTGACGGAACGCTAAGTGCAAAGCCGTCAGGCGAAAAACTTGATTTTATTGTTCAAAAAACCGGTTGGAATCGTAAGGAAATTGATTCAGCCGTGAAAAAAATTGCTGAGGAACTTGGGATTGAGGCTCGGGCGGTTGATTTGAGAAGTTCTCATAAACTTTCACTTGTTTTGTCGGATGAATTGCAATCCGTTAATTTTATAGACAAATTAAAGGCCTGGCTTAAGGAGCATTCTGTAAACGCCAAGGCTAAAGTCAGTGAACATGTCTATGAATATCTGCCTGACGGTTCGCATAAGAAAACACTCGGGATAAAGGCGGAGCCTTTGTTTGAAGGGCACACGATTCATAAGGATTTTGATATAAAAGCGGCTATTGCGCGTGCAATAAAAGCAAAAGATTTTGTAATCGCAGCGGGCGATGCGGATAACGACAAGGAAATGCTGAATATGTTTAATTATGCCGGACTTCGGCAAATTGACTCTAAGTCTGCAATTCAAAGTCTCGACGCCGAAACAATCCGGCAGGCACAGGGTAAAATCGCGAAATTGCCGATAGGTATCGTTTATGTCGACCACCTTGAAGATGAGGTAGGCAATCCGAAACGTCATAAATATGCGGCTTTAAGCGAGTTTATGCACGAACAGAAAAAAATATTTCCCGACAGAATACGCATAGTTCAGAAATCTGATTTAGGAAAGAATAATACGCTGCTGGAGGCGGCAAAAGAGCTTATAGCCGGTTACTTTGACGAGGCGGACACTGTGGCTGCGGATATTAAAAAAAGTGGCAAAAGTTTGAAAAAAATATCGGCAGCAGGGGCGGTGTTGATTGCGTTGGGCGGAATTGCCGGTGCGTATAAGCATTATTCTTCGTCTGCAAAAGATAAAAACTTTACGGGACTTTAGGAGCCTCTGCGGCGGCTATGATTTTGTAAATTCCGTAGATTTCATCAACGCTTAATCCTTTATCGCAGCTTATTGAATAATAGCCTTGTTCTGCACCGAAGTTAGCGACATAAATAAGTTTGTTATCGCCTCGAGTGTCAATTTTTACGCCATTTTTTAAAGTAACGGGTTTGTTTACGGGATAAATATTATAATCGCCACTGATATCCCCTTTGTTTGAGCCGCTTTTCCTAACTGTTACGGTTCTTTCTTTATCAATAGGGTATTCGATTTGTATCATGTCTTTCATGGCACGTACGTTGAAATTTGAGAGTACCAGAGGAAATTTAAAGCCTGCAACTTTTGCCGCATAGTTCAAATCTGTTTGGCAGTCGTGCCAAGGGTTAGCAAGCTGCACATATTGCCGGTTTTTCGTGCAAGCTGTTGTGCAAGTGAGGCATAGCGCGCAAATAAATATAAAAAATGCAGAATTTATTTTTTTATTCATAGGTAAATCTTAGCATAAGCAAAAAACAATAATAAAAATTAATATTTTTGCTTGTGGTAAAATAATTTTATATCACCCCGTTTTAAGTTGAGGCAGAGACTAAATGTCAGCAAATTTAAAAAGAACACTAACGCTAAAAGACGCAATATCAGTGGTCGCAGGCTCTATGATAGGCTGCGGGATTTTTATCGTTTCTGCCGATATCGCAAGACAGGTAAATTCAGCGTGGCTGTTAATGCTTATCTGGGTTATCGCCGGGTTTACTACTATGTGCGGTTCTTTAAGCTATGGGGAGCTTGCTTCGACTATTTCGGACGAAGGCGGGCAGTATATTTATTTAAAAAAGATTTTTAACGACAAAATCGCTTTCTTGTATGGCTGGACGCTGTTTTTGGTGATACAGACAGGTACACTTGCAGCGGTTGATATTGCGTTTGCGAAATTTACCGGGATTATTATTCCGTTTATCAGTTCACACAAATATATTTTCACAATCGGCGATTATCATTTTACAACACAGCAGCTTTTTGCAATGATGACGGTTACTTTGATTACGTATATTAATTCGCGCGGAATTAAGCACGGCGTAATCACGCAGAATATTTTTACTATAACAAAAGTTCTATCAATGGTCGCAATTATATGCTGCGGACTGTTTTTTGGTTTGAATTGGGATGTAATTTCTTCAAACTTTGCAGCTCATAACAATCAGGTTGCTTTTAATGTTTCAACGCTGACAATTCTTGCAACAGCCATTGTTGGAGCGTTGTTTTCATCGATTACATGGAATAACGTCACTTTTATCGCTGCAGAAGTTAAAGACCCTAAGAAAAATGTCCCGCTTGCTCTTATAATAGGCACCGGCGGCGTTATAATCCTTTATTTGCTTATAAATTTGATTTATCTCGGCGTAATGCCTTTGGATATGATAAAAACTGTCCCTGAAGATATTGTCGCGGCTGGGCTTTTGAATCAAATTTTCGGAACTGTAGGTATGGCTGCTGTTGCTCTTTTGGTTGCGATATCAGCGTTCGGCTGTGCAAACGGAATGGTGCTGACAGGCTCAAGAGTATACTACAAAATGGCAAAAGACAGATTATTTTTCAGAAGTCTTGCCGTTATTAACCGTAAAACCCGTGTTCCCGTGAATTCGCTTTGGATGCAGTGCGCTTGGGTGTGCGCTTTGATATTGTGGGGCAACTATTCACAGCTTTTGGACTATGTAATTTATGCTTCACTAATATTCTATGCAATTACGACTTACGGAATTTTCGTAATGCGCAAAAATGCTGAGTTTAGGACGACTAAGAGCCACTCTCCTGCGACTGCGTACTCGGAATATCGCGTAAATTCGTTCTTCCCTGCGGCGTTTATTGTTATCGGCGTGGTTGTGGTTCTGGCACTTTCGTTTACAAAACCTTTATATACCTTGCCGGGGCTTGGATTGACACTTCTGGGTATCCCTGTTTATCATATTTGGGATAAAATGCGTGCTACAAAAGAAGCAAAGAAGAAAGCACTCTTAAAGCAGGTTGAAGCAATAAATGTATACCGTTAGAAGCAAAACGGTATTTTGGTTTTGCGATAATTTTTCTTTTCTAAAATTTTTACGTAATTGTTTGAGTTTAATTTAGCATTTTCAGAGCCGAAAAATTTTGCTGAGTATCGCTCTTTGTCCAAAGTTGACAAAATGTTGAGCCATCTTTTCTTATTGTGGCTATATGATATGTCATATAGCATTTTTCGGCTGTCTATAAAAACAATTATAAATTCGTTGTCCATTTTTGCCTCTGTCTAAAGACAGATAAGCAAGAATCATTACGAACTTAATCCCGCAAGCGGGTATTAGTATGTTTCTTTGTCAATCCAGTTTAGGTAACTTTTGTTCGCATTGGTTATGTCAAACGAGATAATTTCAGGCAGGTCGTAGGTGTGCATTTCTGTTATGCGCGCTCTAACCTTGTCAAAAAGCGAGCTTTTTGTCTTTATAAGCATTAATGTTTCGTCGTCTTCAGAGATTTTGCCGTCCCAGCTGTAAATCGAGGTTAATTTCGGGATAATATTAACACAAGCAGCAAGATTCTCGCGAACAAGTTCGCCGCCAATTTGTTTTGCTTGTTTTGGACTTTCCACTGTACACATTACTAGAATATGGCTCATAATATTATCTCCCGTGCCTTTTAACCTGTTAATTATAGAGATTTCGGATTAAGCTGTCAAATTAATTAAGCTTTTAGCATTTGATTCTTCTAATGAGCTTTCACTGTCGGCAGGAGGAAGAAGAGGTTCAAGATGTTCAGATAGTTTAATTTTTCGCATTATTTTATCAAATTAATCATGATAAAACAATTGCAACTGAAAACACTATTTTGGGGGAGTTTCGATAAAATACTTGCCGGCAGTAATAAGTTTATTTTGGTACTTTATACGCTCTTTTATGGGCATTTCCGCCATTTTAGCCAAATCTTCAGGAGAAAATATTATTTGTCCGACTTTAGTCCCGACATAATCATCTGCACCCCAAATACAATTTGGTAATTTTTCTTTTCCGCTTTTTTGAAAAATATCTTTTACCAGAGCAGGAATGCGTTTCAACGCTGCAAAACCTTTGAACCCACCAAACGGGGGTTTTGTGTTGTAATCATTGCTATTTACGTTAGATACTTTCATGATATTTGACCTCTTTTATATTTTAACATTATTTTGAACCTTTCTCAATGGTGGGGAGTATTTCTGAAATGGTTTCCCACCGGTGTTTTGTTTTGTCATAACTGATGTCAGTTACTCTTAGCTTTGAGCCGAATTGAAGCAATAGTTCCGCTTCGGAAGCCCTTTCGACATTGTAGCTTTCAATCATCGAACCTTGTGTCCCTTTTGGAATTCTAATTTCCCATATAGCACTTTTTGCGTACCTGTCAGCAGCGGATTTTTCCATTGCTGTTGAAAGAAAACGATCCTGAGTTATGGGCTTGCTGCCTAACTTGAATGCAATTTCATCTATTTCTTTACTTACATCTTCTCCGGCTTTGATTCTGGCCGCTAATCTTTCAAGCTCTACATCCAGTGTTTTGCCTTTGACTAAATCAACTTTTGAAAAAATACCTAATGTCCCTTCGCCTCTATATGCGGTGGTGGCATGCGGCAGTTTTTTACCACTTAGGAAATCATATATTTCATCAATATAGCTTTTGATTTTTGGTGATAAGTTGTTTTTATCTATGGCATTATTAATTGCCCTGGAGTCATATTTGTATTCCATCAATGCACGGACAACTTCTTTTGGTTTATTGACAATTCCGTCAATGCATATTTCCCAATCAGATTTGCTCATTTTTTTATAAAAATCCAATTTGTCAGTATGATTTATGCTTCTGATGAATAGAGCCAATTTGTGGATGTTTGGTATGCAATCCTTTTCAGCGTGACCTTTCCATGTATCAATATATTGACCTTTGTGGAGATTCATGAAGTTTTTGATTTCTTCTATGTCGTTTTCCGATAATTTTTTTCTTAAGTTGATGGAATGCAGCCAGGTCTTGAAATTTCTTATGAATGGCGGCGAAAAAAGCAGCTTGTTTTTCACCCTTTTCATCTCTTTTGTTATATAATCGCCTTCTATTTTGCCGCTTGGAAACAGAGCTTTTACTTCTGCCGCAGTTGTTTTAGTGCTAAGTTCAAGTATGTCTCCGCCAAATTTCAAACTTACTGACTTCGGATTGGACATTGGTATTGTAACTGTCTTTTGCATAAAACCGTTTTGCGGTTTTGTTACAAGACGCTTTGCAGCTGTTTTGAAAACACTAACTTTTATCAATTCCCTAACCTATTTTACCAATATTATATATAAAGTATTTTTGAGTTGAAAAATTGCTAAAATAATAACTTAAATAATAAATTTAAAAACAACAAACCTAGGAGAGAGTCGCCCCGAGGAGACGAAAAAAAAGACACTAACCTAAAGATAAGTGTCTTTTACTAAATGGCTCCTCGGGTGGGACTTCAGCTCAGATGTAGGCGAGTACCCGAGCCGAACAGATGAGGGTTTCGGCAAAGCCGAATGAACCTGTTTGTTGAGAAGGCGGGAAGCCGGAACAACAAACCTAGGAGAGAGTCGCCCCGAGGAGACGAAAAAAAAAGACACTAACCTAAAGATAAGTGTCTTTTACTAAATGGCTCCTCGGGTGGGACTCGAACCTACAACCTATCGGTTAACAGCCGATTGCTCTGCCATTGAGCTACCGAGGAATATTTACATGACTTATCATAACAAAAAAATTTTTGTTGTAAAGTGTTTTTTGTAAAATCTCTTTTGGGCGCCTGTCTCGAGAATTGTTAAGAAATACTAAGTGAGCTATTGACAACTTTAATTCGTTCTGGTATAGTATTAAAAATTTACAAAAAGCGAAACATAATCGTAAAAGTAAATTTTCCCAAATTGTATTTCTAATGAGAGATATTAAAGTAGTATAAGTAGTTAAGGTGAAATAACTATGTCAATTAGTGTAACAAAAAAATCAGAACAAAACAGCACCTTTAATCCGCTTAAATGGGCCGCAATCGGCGCAGGTGGCGGGCTTCTTACAAAAGAGTTCTTCCCTATACTCGACAACGAAAGACAGATGAGAAATTATAGCGAAGTCAGATCCGAGAGAAGAGCATTTGTTAGAAGCGAAACAGCTAAAGAGTTGAACCAAATCAGACACTTAGCAAAAGATGCAAAAGGTGAAGAAAAAATAGGCTACGACCTATATTACAAGTACGCAGCTCCTCCGGGCTCAACAAAAGAAACCAGAGAAGCAATTATGAAAGGCGATTTTCAGAGACTTTCTGATTCAGCAAAAAAAGTATTTAATTCTTGTAAAGACAAATTAGATACTTTGGTAAAAGAAACAAAACACAAAAACGACCTCGTATATGATGCTGTAATCAAGCATTTGAGACCGACAAAGTACTTTGTACTTATCGGAGCATTGGCAGGTGTCGGTATATCATTCGTATCTTATGTATTGGCTAAAATGTCAAACGAAGCCTAGAATTCCCCCATTCTCCCCATCACACTTTTCAAATTAGGAACATTAATAACAGTTATCCGTCCAAACATATATATTAGACAATCAGATATATTCAAGTTGGAGGATTTAACGTGAACTACAGCGACGTTCAAGTGGATTTTGCTGCGGATGTTGATACAAAAATTTCCGCGCTTAATGAGCAGGGTTTTGATGAAGAGAGTGAGAATGAGGTTAGTGAGCCTGTTACTTTCAGTGCAATTGCGCATAAAGATGATATTTTACAAATATATCTGAAGGACATTGGAAAATTTAAGCTCTTACGTAAAGACGACGAAAGGGAGCTTGGTAAAATTATCAAAACAGGCAAGCGTAAAGAGGCGGACTATGCAATGAAAAAGCTTATACAGGCGAATTTGCGCTTGGTTGTGAGTATTGCAAAAAAGTATGTCGGGCATGGGATTTTGTTTATGGATTTGGTGCAGGAAGGCTCTTTAGGGCTGATTAAGGCTGCGGAGAAGTTTGATTATTCAAAGGGATTTAAGTTTTCTACTTATGCGACGTGGTGGATAAAGCAGGCTATTGTGCGCGCTATTGCGAACAACTCTCGCACTATTAGGGTGCCTGTTTATATGGCAGATAAAATACGCCTTCTGAAAAAAACTATAGTCGAGATGACATTTTCATCAGGAAAAGAGCCTACAAACGAGGAATTGGCGGAAAAATTGCACATTCCGGTAAAGAAAATTATTGCTATAAAAAAGGCTATGATACCGGCTCCGTTGAGCTTGGATGTGCCCATAGCAGAGGATTTGTGCTTGGAGGATTATATTGCTGATGACTCTTACAAGGCGCCTGAAATCACGGTGGAAAAGGACTGTCTTTGCGATGACGTGATGAAGTGTTTGGCTTTACTTTCTGAAAGGGAGCAGCAGATACTTATGAGCCGTTTCGGGCTTTGCGGGCACCGTATAAAGACACTTGAGGAGCTTGGACAGCAGTACGGTTTTTCTAAAGAGCGGATAAGGCAGCTTGAAACGGGTATAATTGCGAAAATAAAGAGTTCTCCTAATGTACATCATCTGAAAGATTATCTTAATTAGGGGTTGAAATCTCATGCGTAAATTGTTATTATAATGATAGGTAACTTAGCGGCATGAGGTTTATATGAGTAGTGATTATTTAAAAATCGAAGGCGAGAAAGAAGACCTGCAAGTTTGGGTAAATTTTGGTTATATAGACCGAGTTTCAGGAGCGTTCGACTTCAAAAAAAATGAAACAAAAAATATTACAGGCTATAAACTTGCTCTTGATTTAGAAAATACGGACTCTAAAACCTTATATGAACTTGAAAAACTTATTCATTCGGACAATAAGATTATAAACGCGATAGTTTCGCTTGACGGTATTATAGCAAAAGGGAAAGCCAAAATTGCACAAATATTTTCGTTTGAAGGTGTGTCTTATGATATTGAGATAATTAATTAAAAAACGAAATATATTGCCATGCTTTTCTTTTTTTGCGATAATTTTTACTTACATATGCATAAAATGAGTATTGTGTTAAATGAAACAAAAAAAATTATTATGTATAAGAGCTAAATCTGCTTATACTCTGGCGGAAACACTAATAACTATAGCCATTATCGCTGTTATTACCGTTTTGTGCATAGGTGTTTTGAATCTTAAAAATATTAGGCAGCGCGAACTGCTTGCGCGTTTTGATATGTCTTATTCAAAACTGGATAATATAGTTCAAATGGCTTCGCTCTCAAATCAAAAATTTAACCATTGGTCGTCTGATCAGATGGCATTAAGTAATTTAACTTGTAAGAAATCGGACGGCACCGATGAGACAAATAAATCAATATGCTTAAAAAAAGCACTTATGTCGGTTTCAAATATTCCAAAAGACTGTGAGGGGGAAGTAAGCGGTTGTATAGCGGATTTTTCTAAAGCGTCAAACCAATTAAAGGAAATTTTTCCGGCCTTAAAACCTGAAGACCTGACGGTATTTACAATGCCCGGGGGTGTAACGGTATTAAATTCGTACTTGGACAGCGCATGTCAAATGGATATACCTATAAGCAAATCAAAATCCGGCGAAGTTGAGTATATAAAGGGTTGCGGATTTTTGCTGGTTGACGTAAACGGAGACAAAAAACCAAATAATCTCTTGATATCAAAAACGGAAGTTATAGATAGATTCTTGCTGGCACTTACACCCAAAGGGGTTGTAAAATCGAATCTTATCAGTGAATTAGCCGGCTGCCCGGAGGGGACAAGGTATGACTCTTCTACGAAGACCTGTAAGGATAATTTTAATTGCCCGATAAATATGGAAGCTATGCGGGAGTTTGAAACTGCAAATCCTTCGGATTATATAGTTCGCCAATATACATACGGAGCAGACAAAGCTGACTGCTATGAAGTTAAGTGCAAGACAGGTTCGCCAAATTCAATAACAAAGCTTTGCCCTGCGCCTTGCAAAAGTGATGAAGTTCGACAAGGAGGGCTGTGGATAAAAGAAGGCGGAACCAGACCCGACGACCAAGAGAAGGATTGCTGTATTTCTGTTTCAAATCAGGCGGAATTGGCAAATATATCTTCTGCGAAATCAAGAAATTATTGTCTTGCAAATGATATCAATCTTGATGTCGGACCGGGATTCTCTGCAATTGAAGGATGGCTCCCTATACCATCCTTTTCGGGTAATTTTTACGGAAACGGACATGTTATAAGAGGACTTTATGTAAACCGTCCTGAACTTGGATATGTGGGGTTATTTGGAAATCCTTCAAGTAAAATAATTGAAAATGTCGGTATTGAAGGAGGCAGCAAAACTGCCAACATTGAAGGGACCGCATACAATGTGGTTGGAAATGGGAATGTCGGCTCTATTTGCGGATACATGAGCGGCTCGAGCAGTTCTCTTGAAAATGTGTATAATACAAGCTCAATATATTCTAAAAGTGCGGCAGGAGGTATTTCTTCCAGTAGTAAGCATATAAAAAATGCGTACAATAAAGGCACTGTAAGGGCTCTATCCGGATATACCGGAGGAATTACAGGGATTACTTCCGGAAATCTCCAAAACGTATATAATTTAGGAAGTGTTTCTATAGTTGATAAATATTCGACTGCATCTCATTATAATCACGTTGGTGGTATTGTAGGTTCTCTTTCTATCACCGGAGGAACATTGAAAAATGCATATAACACCGGGTCGATATCTTTAACTTATTTAGATAGTGCTGCTGCGTCTAATGCTTGGAATTATGCCGGAGGTCTGTTCGCTTCGGGTTCGCAGACATCAGTTGAAAATTTATATAATGCAGGTTCGATTGAGTTAAATAATACTAATGCTCCCGGTACCAGTTGGAATTATATAGGTGGTATAGGCAGTGAGGCGAATAGTATAAAGAATGCATACAATTCAGCACCCGTATCATTAAAAACAATTAATGCAAGCGGGACAAACTGGAATTATGCGGGGGGCATAGCCAGTCGTATGGCTACAGGTTCGAATATCTATAGTATTGGCGCTGTGTCAACAAAGGTCGAGAGCACTTCTATCTCAAGCTGGAATATTGCTAGGGGGCTTATTGCGACAAGCTCCGGTTCTTCGTCCGTGTCAAATGCATTTGCTATCCAAACCCCTGTGTGTGATTCATACTACATGAGCGGCTGTCAAAGCAAAACAGAAGCTGAGCTAAAACAGGCTGCAACTTTTTCCGGATGGGACAGAGCTGTTTGGGATATTGCAGATGGGCGCTTCCCTTCATTGGCAATAAAAAACCTTTTTACGTATCCGGCATGGGCATTTGTTAGAGGTGATTCAAATCCCGTTTTGCGTTGGCAATGCAAGCCGTATCGTTCCGGAGGTTTTGATTGCTGCGGCGAAAATGGTGTAGTATGCCCATAGAAAAATTTTCTTAACAAAACTTAGAGGCATGCTCAAATTTTACATGGTTATGGTAGAATTTTTTTATATGGTGAGGAAACTTTAGATGATCGAGATTAAAGACGTAGAGCATGTCGCAAAACTCGCGCGCTTAGAGCTTTCAGAGGATGAAAAGCAGCGTTTTGCGGGACAGCTTAGCAGCATATTAGCATATGTTGAGGAAATGAATGAGGTTGACACAGAAGGTGTCGAGCCTATGTCTCATGCAATACATTTTGTAAATGTCATGCGTGAAGATGAAGTAAAATATGAACAAACTAAAGAAGAATTGATGAAAAATGCGCCTTTAGAGGAAGACGGGTTTTTCAGAGTTCCGAAAATAAGTTAGAGTAACGTTTAGGGTATGTATATTATAGTGGGGAATAATGACTAAATATATTTTTGTAACGGGTGGAGTAGTATCATCGTTAGGTAAAGGGATAGTAGCGGCATCACTTGGAAAGCTGCTTACAGCAAGAGGGTATTCGGTAGTAATTCAGAAATTTGACCCTTATATTAATGTCGATCCGGGCACAATGAGTCCGTTTCAGCATGGAGAAGTTTTTGTAACAGACGACGGGGCGGAAACAGACCTCGACCTCGGACATTATGAAAGATTTACTGGTACAAGTCTGGGTAAAATTAACAATGTAACATCCGGAAGTGTTTATCAGACGGTAATAAAAAAAGAGCGTCGCGGAGACTATCTTGGGGCTACAGTTCAGACAATTCCTCATATTACTAACGAAATTAAAGCTAGACTTAAAAAAGCAACTTCGCAGTTCAAACCCGACTTTTTGATTGCCGAAATCGGCGGTACAATAGGTGATATCGAGAGCTTACCGTTCATCGAGTCTATCAGACAGTTCCGCTCGGAAATCGGTTACGGAAACAGTGTTTCAATTCATGTGACATTGGTTCCTTATCTTTCTGCGGCGGGTGAGATGAAAACTAAACCTTCTCAGCACAGTGTTACGCTTTTGCGCAGTTACGGTATTCAGCCTGAAATTCTTGTTTGCAGAACTTCTAAGCCTATACCTAAAAAAGAAGCGGAAAAGCTTGCTCTATTCTGCTCTGTGCCTAAAGAAGCCGTTATCGAATGCAAAGACTTGAAGAGTATTTATGAAGTTCCGCTGGCGCTTGAAGCTCAAAACCTTGCAGGTGTTGTGCTTTCAAGATTGAACATGAAAGACAAGGCGCCTAAACTTGAGGAATGGAAAAAACTTGTCGAAAGAATTAAAAATCCGCAAAAAACGTTCAACGTTGTTATTGCAGGTAAATACACAAAACTCAGCGACGCTTATATTTCGGTTGTTGAGTCGTTAAAGCACGCAGGATATGCGCATGACGCTCAAATCAATGTAAAATGGGTTGCGGCGGATGACTGTATTGACCTTGAAAAAGCAAAAGAGGCAATGAAAGACGCGGATGCGCTTGTAGTTCCGGGTGGTTTCGGAATTCGCGGTATTGAAGGCAAATTGAATGTTATCAAAATTGCAAGAGAAAACAATATTCCGTTCTTGGGCTTGTGCCTTGGTATGCAATGCGCAGTTATTGAATATGCAAGAAATGTTGTCGGATTAAAAGGGGCAAACTCTACAGAATTTGACGAAGGTACGCAATATCCTGTTATCGACCTTATGCTGGAGCAGAAAAATGTTGAAGGCTACGGCGGAACAATGCGTCTCGGTAAATATGACTGCAAATTGCAAAAAGGCACAAAAGCTCACAGGGCTTATGGTTCTGACCTGATTAACGAAAGACACCGTCACAGATATGAGGTAAATAACGAGCTGAGACAACAGATTTCAGACGCAGGGCTTGTGTTCTCAGGAATGTCACCTGACGGTATGCTTGCCGAAATCGTGGAATTACCTAAAAATGACTGGTTTGTAGCGAGTCAATTCCACCCTGAGTTCAAATCAAGACCTGAAAGCCCGCACCCGCTCTTTAAAGGTTTGATTGCAGCTGTGGACAAACAAAAATCTAAAAAATAACAATTAAATAAAAAGGAACATTAAAATGGATAAAATAGAAAGACAACACCCTAAAGAGCAGGATAAAATTGCCCGCCGTTCAAATTTTGAGGCGGTAGAAGAGAATTTGACGGCAGAACAGGCTAAACTTGAGGCTTCAAGATGTCTCGGCTGCAAGAACGCGAGATGTGTTCAAGGCTGCCCTGTAAATATCAAAATTCCTGAGTTTATCTCTGCGTTGAAAGAAGATAATCTTGAAAAAGCGGGTGAAATCATTCGTGAAACAAGCTTGCTTCCATCAGTCTGCGGACGTGTTTGCCCTCAGGAAAGACAATGTGAAGGAAAATGCGTACTCGGTATCAAAGGTGAAGCTGTTGCAATTGGCGCACTTGAAAGATACGTCGGTGATAACACCACAATGAAGCCGTCTGAAATCAAATCTTCAGGAAAGAAAGTTGCTGTTGTAGGTTCAGGTTGTGCAGGTATTACGGCTGCGTCCGACTTGAGAAAAGCAGGACATGACGTAGTAGTTTTTGAGGCTCTTCACAAACTTGGCGGTGTCTTGAGATACGGTATCCCTCCGTTCAGACTTCCTCGTGTTGTTTTGGACAGAGAAATCGAAAATTTGAAAAAAATCGGCGTTAAATTTGAAACAAACGTAATCGTCGGAAAATCTATAACTTTAAACCAGCTTAAAGAAGACGGTTTTGATGCAATATTTATTTGCTCTGGCGCAGGTCTTCCTAAAATGATGGGAATTGCGGGTGAAAACCTTAACGGAGTGTATTCGGCTAACGAATTTTTGACACGTGTAAACCTTATGGCTGCAAACCGTGAAGACACGCCTACTCCTTTGAAGGTTGGCAAAAAAGTTGCTGTTATCGGCGGTGGAAACGTTGCGATGGACGCGGCAAGAACGGCTGTAAGAGTCGGATTTGAAGAGGTTTCTATCGTTTACAGAAGAACTGAAGCGGAACTCCCTGCGCGTCTTGAAGAAATTCGCCACGCGAAAGAAGAAGGCGTTATTTTTAGGCTTCTTCACGCTCCTGCTGAGATTTACGGCAACGAAGGGTACGTTTCCGGCATGAGATTCGACCTTATGGAACTCGGTGAACCTGACGAATCAGGCAGAAGACGTCCTGTTGCGACCGGTGAAAGTATTGATATGGATTTTGATACCGTAATCGTTGCGCTGGGAACAGGTCCTAACCCTATCATCCAGCAATCTGCCGAAATGGAAGGTCTGACTATCGAAACAGACCGCAGAGGCTATATCGTGGTTGAAGAAGAGTCAAGACAAACATCCGTGGATGATGTGTTTGCGGGTGGAGACGTTGCTCCTGTAGGTGAGTCCAACGCAATCAATGCAATGGGCGCGGGCAAAAAAGCAGCGGCTGCAATCAATGAACTTCTTGCGGGAAAATAACGAAAATTAAGCAGGGCAGCGGGGGTGGAACTTCCGGCTTGTGCCCGAGAATAAGTGAGGTGTAATATGGAACTTGATATTATAAGACAAACAGACGCTGAGATAGCGGATTTGGTTGAAAAAGAACTCGACAGACAACGTAATACGCTGGAATTGATTGCGAGTGAAAACTTTACTTCTAAAGCTATTATGGCGGCTTGCGGTACGGTTCTTACCAACAAATACGCGGAAGGCAAGCCTCACAAAAGATTCTATAACGGCTGTGAAAACGTTGACGTGATTGAAGAATTAGCGCAAGAGCGTGCTAAAAAACTTTTCGCGGTTGACCACGCAAACGTTCAGCCTCACTCAGGTGCGCAGGCTAACATGGCAGTATTTTTATATGCTTTAAAAGCAGGCGATACTGTTATGGGAATGGATTTGTCCAACGGCGGACACCTTACCCACGGCTCGCCTGTCAATTTTTCGGGGATGTACTTCAACATCGTAAGCTATGGTGTTAACGAAAACGGCGAAATTGATTACGAAGATGTTGAGAAAAAAGCATTCGAGCACAAGCCGAAAATGATTATCTGCGGTGCTTCAAACTACTCAAAAATCATTGATTTCAAAAAATTTAAAGAAATTGCTGATAAAGTCGGCGCATACTTAATGGCTGATATTGCGCATATTGCGGCACTCGTTGCGGCGGGTGAACACCCTTCCCCTGCACCTTATGCGGACTTTGTGACGACAACCACGCACAAAACCCTTCGCGGACCTCGCGGCGGAATTACAATGTGCAAGGCTGAACACGCGGCAGGCATTGATAAAGCTGTCTTTCCGGGAATTCAGGGCGGACCTTTAGAGCATATTATTGCTGCTAAAGCTATTGCTTTAAAAGAGGCGCTCGCCCCTAGTTTCAAGGATTATGCAAAACAAATTATCAAAAATGCGAAGGCTCTTGCGCAATCATTGATGGATAACGACATGGATATAATCGGAAGCGGCACTGAAAATCACCTTATGACGCTGGATTTGCGCCGTTATAACAAAACAGGCAAGGAAATGGCTAACATTCTTGAAGAAGTCGGAATCACTGCCAACAAAAATACAGTTCCAAACGATCCGCAAAGTCCATTCGTTACCAGCGGCATCAGATTGGGCGTGCCTGCTTTGACGACAAGAGGCTTGAAAGAAGAAGATATGACGGAAGTAGGAAAAATTATTGCAGAAGCAATTCTTTCGTCGGATAATAAAGATAAATTGACTGAGTTGAGAGTGCGTTCTCAAAAACTTTGCGATAAATACCCGCTCTATCAATAAAAAAGAGGCGAAAAGCGAACATGACTATATTGAAATTATCAGATGCACATATTGTAGGAACCATAATATCTTACCTTCTCGGGGTTTTTATTGTTCCTTTGGTAATAGCTTTTTCGAAGAAAAAAGGGCTCGTCGATAAGCCGGGCGAGAGAAAAATCCATGACCATCCGGTTTCAAGAATAGGCGGGGTTGCGATTTGGGTCAGCACAATGCTTACATTTCTTGTGCTTGTTGTTTTGAGCTTTTATCCGAAGGGGTCGCTATTGTCCGGTATTCTTCTCGGCAGCTCTTTGATGTTTTTCTTGGGGCTTGTAGACGATATTTATTGCCTTAACGCAAAATTTAAACTTCTCATACAAATTTCTATCGCAACGATAGTGTTTTTGCTGGGTATCCGCATAGGTACGATTTACAATCCGTTTGGCGACCCTATACATTTAAATATTTGGATTTCTTATATTTGTACGCTGATGTGGATAGTCGGGGTGAGCAATGCCGTTAACTTTATTGACGGTATAGACGGGCTTGCGGGCTCGATTATTACGATAAGTGCGGTTACGCTTGGTTTGATTTCGGTTGCAGCTTCTCCAAACAATATTTCTTCGCTGATTGCGTTTATTCTTGCGGGTTCTATGCTTGCGTTTTTGACGTACAATTTCAATCCTGCCAAAATCTTTATGGGGGACTCGGGAGCGTTGTTTGGCGGGTTTATGCTTGCTACGCTTTCTATTACAGGCGTTATGAAAACGGTTGCGCTTTCAATGTTTGTACCGATTTTGATACTTTCTGTGCCTATTATGGACATAACTTTTTCAAGCTTCAGAAGAATTGCAAAAGGTACCTCGCCGTTTGTTGCAGATAGTGAGCACATCCATCACAAACTCCTCCACGCTGGGCTTTCACAAAACAAGACAGTTCTTGTGCTTGCGCTTGTTGCGATTATTTCGGGCGCGGTGGCAACTTTGCTGATAAATTCTTCGCTTGTAAAATACTTCTTGTATGCTGTTGCGTTATCTGCTATATTGTTAGTGTTGAGCTTGTTTGCTAAACAAAAATAACAGATTAGGAATGACAGATTATGACAGTGAAAAAGATTTTAAAATATGGTGATGAAACGCTGAGAACACCTTCAAAAGAGGTGCATAAGGTCTCTAAAAAGGTTCAGGAGCTTGTTCGTGACCTCTTGGATACAATGTATGCGGCAAACGGAGTCGGACTCGCTGCGCCTCAGATAGGCGTTAATATGCGTGTTTTTGTAATTGATGTTACAACAGACGATGAGCCTTTGTGCCCGATTGTCTTCATCAACCCTAAAATTATCAAAAAATCAGGCGCCTCACACGCGAATGAAGGCTGTTTAAGCTTTCCTGAGGTGTATACGGACGTCAGACGTTATAGCGATGTTACCGTGAAGGCTATAGACCGCCACGGAAAACCTTTTATTATGGAGGCAAAGGACGGGTCGCTTTTGGCGCGCGCTATTCAGCATGAATTTGACCATCTTGACGGGGTTTTGTTCATCGACCACGCAAGAAACAGATTTGAGGCTGACAAGCTTCTTCAGGAGCATTCACTGCCGCCTGTTGAGGATTCAAAGCTTATTGATGAACCCGAACTTGAAGAGATGTTAAAGAAGGAAATGTAGTCTTGATAAAAGTTGTTTTCTTCGGTACACCAAAAATAGCGGAAAAGTCGCTGGAGTACCTGTTTAATTCTGATAAAATTGAGGTTGCAGCAGTTGTAACGCAGCAGGATAAACCCTGCGGGCGCGGCTGTAAAATCGGGACGCCTCCGATAAAATGCTTGGCTCAAAAACTTGGCGTAAAAGTTTTTCAGCCAAAATCAATCAGGAAAGAACCTGAAATTCAGGAAGAGTTGAAAAAGCTCGAACCTGATTTTTTTGTGACGTTTGCATTCGGGCAGATTTTGTCGCAGGAGGTGCTTGACATCCCAAAAATTGCTACAGTGAACCTTCATGCTTCTCTGCTGCCTCAGTATAGAGGTGCCAATCCAATCCAGCGCTGTATTTATAACGGTGACTGCGAAACGGGTATTACAACTATGCTCACTGTTTTGGAGTTGGATGCGGGCGATGTTTGTATGACTGAGAAAATTCAAATTTCGAAAGATACGACAGATATGAAGCTTGCTGAAATTATTGCGGAAAAATCCCCGCTGCTTATCGAAAAAACTCTGCTAGGACTTGAGTCCGGGGAATTAACGCCTGTTGCGCAAAATGCGTTGGAGATGACAGTTGCGAATAAATTTAACAAGCAAGATGGGCTTATAGATTTTAAAAGAACTGCCTGCGAGATTGAATGCCAGATTAGGGCTATGTTTTCTTGGCCGAATGCGTATACTCTCTTCAAGGGAAAGATGCTCAAGATATTAGCCGCAGAAGTTGTTCCACATGAAGGCTGTGAGCAGAACGGCACAGTAATTTCGGTTACAAAAGAAGGAATTGAGGTTTGCGCAGGCTGTGACAAGCTTTTAATAAAATTAATCAAGCCTGAAGGTAAAGGTGTGATGTCAGCATACGCGTGGGCAAACGGCTGCGGCATAAAAAAGGGTGATAAGTTAGGTTAGGAGTGCGAATTATGAAAATGGCTGCAATAAGAGGTGCTATAACGATAGATTTGAACACGGAAGACGCAATAAAAAACGGCACAGTTGAGCTTATGAACACGCTCATAGAGCAGAATGACCTGAATTTGGATGAGGTTGTCTATATTAATTTTGCCTGCACGAAAGACATTACTAAGGCATATCCTGCTAAATTCGTGCGTAATGAGCTCGGAATTACGCATATCCCTATGATGTGCGGACAAGAAATGGATGTGGAGGGCACACTTGGCATGTGCATAAGGGTATTAATTGTATTGAATACAATTAATGAGGACTTTTCTGCGAAGCACTTTTATCTCAAAGGTGCAAAGATTTTACGTCCTGATATTAAAAATTAGGCTTCCCTATAAAAAGAAAAAGGGGCACTCGCCCCTAGCTGTCTGGAATTAAGAATAGTTGGAAGTATGAAAAAGATTAATTATATATAACAATATTTTATGTTGTTGTGCAATTACCCTGTCGGCTATATTTGAATAGCCCGATTGGATAGACAGTTGGTTGCGCATTATATGGGGGATTAAGTGTATTTTTTGCACTAATTTGAAAGCCCATTGTTTGCAAGCTTTTTGGGCATGTTAATCTAACTTAACAATAGCACTTGACAAAAAATACTATATGGTGCATAATAAAATTGTTGAATGAAGTGTAGATGAAACACTTAATGAAAACAGAAGGAAAAAAAGACGGTAAAGAAAAATGAAAGTAAATGCTATTAACAACAATCAAATAAATTCACAAAAAGCGGTATTCAAAGGCTATAACGCAGACCCGGGTCT
>CAYWSX010000019.1:0-20231 GCA_964461115.1 uncultured Muribaculaceae bacterium
AAAGCATTTGATACGCCATTTGTTCATGCTTTGTGTTGCGTTTAACCCAGTACAGAAGGTCTTCTTTCGGTTTTTTGATTGTAACGTACGGTGTTTTTTCCGTATTTTTGGAATAAGGTACGCGCGTACCGTCGTATTCAAACTCCAGAGAGGCTTTGAGTGAGCCGTCGTAGTCAAGTCCCATTGTCACAATGTTTAGCGGTGGTCGCTGCTCAAGCGTAAGCTTGTCAATCATTTCAGACACTTCTGTCGGCATTAACGCTCTGAGTTTCGGAAGCTCTTCGTATAAGAATTTCGCGCCGTCAGCGTCTTTTATGTCTGTAAATGGAGACTTGGTAAGGTTTTGCGGTATTGATGCGATTTCTACGTTTGTCGGGAATATAAGGTTTTTGTATCTTCCCCACTTGAGTTGTCTTGAAAAATATCTGACCTCGTCAAACGGCAGAATGTCCTTGCCGTCGCTGCGTTTCCAGTGAAGTGAAAGCATAACGTTTCCAACCATTGAAAAGTTTACGGAAAGCACGAGCTCCCACGGTTCGCTGACAAATTTCAGTCTGCTTTTGGTTTTTCCGTCGATTACTTCGTCGGCTTTGCCTAAAACGAAGAAAAAGTCATCGAATTTTGCAATCGGAACATCATACCAGCCTGCTTTTTTGTCCAAACGGGATTTTTTGAGCAAGAGTTGAAAAATAGCGATTTCAACCTTTTGCGAGTTGTTCAAAGTTATCTCAGGGTGAATTTTTTGCTCTTCAATAATTTTTCTTAAAACGGCCTCGATGTCACGGATTACTTTACCTGTGTTTCTGTCCATAACCAATAGCGAGAAGAAGTTTTGGCGTCTTTTCGGGTTGAAATGAAAAATATAATCGCCGTCGGGCTCTTCTGTCAAAGCTGTGGCTACATCCGATAAGTCGGGCTCAATTCTGTGTGTTTTTTGGAGGTATTTGTCATAAATTCCTTCGTTTATAACCTTCAAAGCCACGGCAACAGAGTGTTTGCACCATTCTTCTTTAAGCGGGCAGGTGCAAGATGCTTTTACGTCTGATTTTGTAAAGCTTAAACTCACGTTGTAGGCGTCTTTGTAGTTACCTTTGACTTTCGCTTCGACGCCTGCGAGTTTTTCTTCCAACGACAAAACTATCCCTGCTTTGCTTGCGTCGTATCCGCGTCTCAAGCTTCCGGGCGTTGCTTTCTCTTTCAAATATTTGTAGTTAAAACGACATACACTCATATAATTGCGGCTAAACCGTTGAACCTCACAGTTTTGTGATAACGCAGTAATTTAAAGAGTTCAAAGCAAACCATAAAAGCATGCAATCTATAATTAACTGCTGAATACTATTATTATACAGAAAAAAATATCCTTGGCAACTATTTTTTAGTTTTTGCAATAAGTGTCTCGTTATTCTGAACCCTTTAGGGTGAAGAATCTGAAATCAAACAAAATGGAAAACAAAAGATTCTTCAATCGCTGCGCTCACTCAGAATGACGTGGAGATCACCCTTTTTCGTCATTCTGAGGGCAAGGCGACAGCTCTTCTTCTTAGTGAGGTTTGCCGAACTTTAGAAGGGAGGGCACCCCTTGTGGGTGAGAATCTGTACCGCGCGAAAACAGGCTCGAAAGCCTATCAATAAACCGTGAATAAAATCTGTCATTGCGAGCATAGCGAAGCAATCCAGGTCAAAAACCATAAAACAAAAAGCTGCCAGAATACCTAATTTTCCGTATCCTTGTTGTTTGATGCGCGTTTTACAATAAGCTGTTTGTAAATCTGCGAATTCATCTCCCCGCCGATTAAAAGCACGATAGACGTGTAATACAGCCATACCATCAAGATAGCAACAGCCCCGATTGTGCCGTAAACCTTGTTGTACGTGTTCAAGTTGTCCAAATAGACAGAAAACAGCCAAGACCCCAGCAGCCAGAAGACGCTGAAGAAAAACGTACCAAAAAACACGCTGTTTCTGCGGTAGCGGTTGTGCTTATTGATACACGGCAGAAAATAGTAATTAATAAAAGTCATTGCGTACAATGCGATGAATGATACAGGCCAGCGCATGACTAAAAACCAGTGTACTACGTGCTGGGGAACTGCTACGAAATTTACGATAAATTCCAGTATGACTTTGCCAAAAACGATGAGGTTTGTGCTGATAAAAAGCAAAAACGCGTTGATAAAAAGCATTACGACAGACAAAATTCGTGTATGAATGAAGCTGCGACACTCGTTCAGCCCATATGCGCGGTTCAGACCTTTCATTATTACTGCAAAAATATTCGAGGACAGTCCGAGGACGATTGCAAAACCAATGATAGCCATAAGTCCGCCGTGGTCAAAAATCATAACTTCGGAAAGAACTTTTTTAAGCAAATCTATCGCATCACTCGGCGCAACCGTGCTTAAAAAGTTCAAAACAGGCATAAGCAGAGTCTTTTTCCCCAGCCATGCGTAAACAGACATTAGCAAAAGCATTAGCGGAAAAATTCCGATTACGAACATATAAGCCATTTCTGCCGCCATGCCCGGAAAATCGTCTTCGATAATTCTGTTTATCAAATTTAATATGTATTTTTTTATTGTTTGTTTATACATTTCAGTTCTTTTTTAATGAGTTCTAAAAGTTTTTGAACAGCGATTTGAGGCGGCTTCTGAATTGTGCAGCCTGCCGCAAAGTGGTGTCCTCCGCCGTTAAAATTTTCCGCAATTTTCGCAACATCGATTTTTTTGCTTCGAAGACTTACTTTTGTGGTCTGATTTTCGGACTCTTTCAAAAGCATTGCGACTTCCGTCGAATTTATCTGCCTCAAAGCCTCTGAAATCCCTTCCGTGTAATCACCTTTGGCGTTAAAGTTTTTCATGTCTTCTTTTGTGATGATAGTGTATGCGATTTTGTCGTTTTCTTTAAAAACCGCAGTCTGTATTGCATATGCATTCAAAAGCGCCATGGCTTTCGGTTTGGATTCATAGCACTTCCTGTACAAATCCGTCGGATTTACTCCGTACTCCATAAGTTCCGCCGCATAGTTGAATACCTTCGAGCTTGTATTTTCAAATCTGAATCCGCCCGTGTCGGTCAAAATAGCTGTGTATAAGTAGTTTGCTGTTTCATTGTCTATTTCAAGTCCCAAATTTTTCACAATACCGTAAATAACTTCCCCTGTCGAAGAAGCCTTCGAGTCAATGATGTTGATGTCTGCATAACCGTTGTTTGTTACGTGGTGGTCGATGTTGACTTTGCATTTTGCGTTGAAGAAAATCTCCTGCATGTCTACCATTCGGTCTTTTGCTGCCACGTCGACAGCTATGGCGAGGTCATATTTGAAACTTTTATCTGTATCGGAATTTAGTGTGCAATTAGCGATATCACTCATAAAAGAGTACGTTTCGGGGATTTTTCCGATAACAACGTTTGTGGTCTGTTTGCCGAAATTCTTTTTGATTATTCGGCTGAGTCCCAGCATAGAGCCAAGCGTGTCCCCGTCAGGGTTTACGTGCGAAAATATGATAATATTTTCCGCCTGTTTAATTTGTTCTGTAAATTTTTTGCTATTGTCTATTTTGCCCGCTATGTTCATTTTGTGTTACCTGCCCGTTTTTATGCTTAAATAATTATAATTGTTTAAGACACTGTAAACAATTTTACCACAAAAGTAATGCAAAAATCTTAGCAAAGGGGCGTATATGGAATATTTACTGCATTTTACGGCAATAGCGGTGTTGTTGGGGCTTATAATTTATGTGTGCGTCCTGTTTACAAACGCGGTTGAAAATTTCGGCAGTGAATACGGCCTGCAAGACGGTGCGGTCGGCGGAATTTTAGCAGCAATCGGCACCGCACTTCCTGAAACGATTGTCCCTCTTGTTGCAATTGCCGGTACGCTCCTCACAGGCGGAAATGCCGTTGAAGGTGAAGATATTGCGCTCGGTGCAGTCCTTGGCGCGCCGTTTTTGCTTGCAACAGGGGCGTTTTTTGTGACAGGCGCTGCTGTTTTGATTTTTTCAAAGACAAGAAAGCAAAATGGCATGAATTTTGGTGAAATGTGTTCGAATCCCATGATTTTGATTCGCGACCTTAAATTTTTCGCATGCTCCTACACAATCGCTGTCTTGACGGCTTTTATACCGTATAAGCCTCTAAAATATCTTATCGCACTCGGGCTTCTCGCTTATTATTTTATATACGCGAAAAGAACGCTTAAAAAAGACTTTGGTGTTTGCGTGGCAGAGGGAGAATGTTCTGAGCCTGAGGCGCTTTCGCTTTCAAAGTTGCTTAATATTCCTGCAAAATATACGAAACCCGCAATTTGGATTCAAATCCTTCTTTCGCTTGCCGGGCTTGTTGTTTTGGCGCATTTGTTTGTAAATGAGATTAAATATTTTGCCGGTGTCTTGAATATTCATCCGCTCGTGATGAGCCTTTTGCTGGCTCCGATTGCAACAGAGCTTCCCGAGTGCTTTAACAGCGCGATTTGGATTAAGGCGGGCAAGGATTCACTTTCGATTTCGAATATTTCCGGTGCGCTTGTGTTTCAGAGCTGCATACCCGCAGCAATCGGCATAGCCCTTACGCCGTGGAAGTTTACAGAGCCTGCTGTTGTCAGCGTTGTGCTTGTTTACTTGTCGCTTGTGATTCTTTACGTTCGTGCGATGAGAAACGGCGGACGTGTTAATATGCAAATACTCCTGCTGTGCGGCTTTTTCTACCTGATTTATATTGCTTATGTTTTAAAAATGTTAATATAAAATACAAGTTTTTGACAAATTTTTTGCTTTTAATTTGAGCTTTTTGTATAATTAACAAATAAAATGAATAGACATTTTAATAATTTGGAGGAGATTTTACCCATGAATAGTGTGGTTTTAGTAGGAAGAGCAGGACAGGATCCTGAAATGAAATATTTTGACTCAGGCAAAGTTAAAACAACTTTTTCTGTGGCTGTAAATCGCTGGGACGTTGCTAAAAAAGAGGAAGTGACTGACTGGCACAGTGTTGAGCTTTGGGATAAAGCAGCAGAAGTTGCAGGCGAATATGTGAAAAAAGGCAAACTGGTTGCAATCGACGGCAGACTTGCGGCAAGCAAATGGACTGACGCAGCAGGGCTCACAAAAGAAAGATTTTTCGTAAGAGCAAACAATTTAAGACTTTTAGGCGGCAGAAACGACTAGTTTCTGAGCGGGAGAATTTATGTTCGTTTCGAATAACATCGGAATTATCGCAGATGACCTGACAGGCGCAAATGATACGGCTTTACAGTTCCACAAGCATGGCTGCAACACGCAGATGATTTTGGATTTGAACGCTGAAATTGCCAATCGCGATTTAATCCAATGCTGGGCTATTTCAACCGAAAGTAGAAATATTCCGTCGCTTGAAGCTTTTGAGGCTGTAGAAGAAGCTGCGGAGTATATGAAGGACTCTTTAAATATAGAGTATTTCTACAAAAAAATCGACTCCACCCTCCGCGGAAATATTGCCAGAGAAACGATTGCGATGTTGAATGTTCTGGAGTATGACGCGGCAATTATTCTGCCTGCATTCCCTAATGAGGGGCGAATTACGGTGGGCGGATACCAGCTTTTGAAGGGGATTCCGATTGAAAGAACCGAGCTTGCGCGCGACCCGTACAATCCGATTTACGAATCACATATTCCGACGATTTTGAAAAAACAGTTGACCGAAGAAGAGCAGGACAGTGTCGGGCTTATCGAACTTAAGACTGTAATCAAAGGCGCAGGGCCGATTTTGATGAGATTGAACGAGCTTATCCGAGAAGGAAAAAGCTTGATTGTTGTGGACGCTGTTTCTACGACTGATATCGAGCAGGCTGTTCTTGCGACGGTAAAATGTCCGCACGATATCTTGCCTTGCGGTGCTGCGGCGCTCGCACAGGCATGCTCGAATGTTTGGCTGCCCGATGCGCGCTATGAAGGTGTCAAAAAGACGATTCCGGAACTGCCGAAACTCGTTATTTCGGGCTCTGCGACAGATCTTACCGCCTCTCAAATCAAGCGTCTTGAAGAGGACGATGATTTCTTGAACACCTACTTCGTGCCTTTAAAAATCGAAGATATTATGCAGGGCGTGACAGATGAAATGGTCGAGAAAATCGTCAAAAACCTTGGTAAGGCAAATATTGTAACCGTTCACTCTTCCGATATTGCGATTAATCCCGATTCGGACGGCGGTGCACTTTTGCTGCAAGGTATTACAAAAGAGCGCTTTATTTCTATGATTACAACCTATTTGGCCGCACTTACAAAGCGTGTTATTGAGCGGGCGAATGTGATTTTGATTACTTTGGGCGGCGAAACCTCCTGCAAATGCTGCTGCGCAATTGACAGCAAAGTTTTGCAGATTGTAGACGCTGTTGTGCCTGCAATGCCTCTGTGCATGGACTATAACGCACAATGGATAGTCACAAAATCGGGCAACCTCGGCAACAGCATGACGCTTGTCGATATTTTAAAATATTTTGACTCTCACAAATAATTATGAAAAAAATTGCAGTAACATACGGCGATATCAACGGCATAGGCTTTGAGGTAATGGTGAAAGCCTTAAACAAGCTAAATTTGCCTGCCGAAGACGTGCTTCTTGTCGGCAGCAAGAAGGTTTTTGACTTTTACGCTGCTAAGTACAATCTGAAACTTGTAAATAAATACAAAATCGCTGAGGTTCCTATCTCAGATAGGGCTTTTGAGGTCGGGCATGAAAACATCTTGAGCGGCGAACACTGTTTTAAGTGTCTTGAAAAAGTTTGCGAATTAGTGAAAACAGGTGAGGCGAAAAATATTGTTACCGCTACGGTTTCAAAGCATGCGCTTTATTCTGCGGGGTATAATTTTTCGGGGCAGACAGAGATTTTGGAGCATTTTCTCGGCGATACTGAAACCAGCGGCAAAAAGTCTGAAATGCTGTTTGTTGCGGGGCGCTTCCGACTAATGCTTCTTACCCGCCATCTGCCGCTCTCGGCGGTTCCGCAGGTTTTGACTAAGGAGCTTATTTTTGAGAAAATTCAAAGGCTGGATAAGTCGCTTAGAGAGGATTTCGGTCTTAACGAGCCACGGATAGGAGTTTTGGCGCTTAATCCGCATGCCGGTGAGCAGGGGCTTTTAGGCTCAGAGGAGCAGAAAATTATAATCCCTGCACTCAATGAGCTTCGGGAAAAAGGCGTGAATGTATCGACGCCGTTAGTTGCAGACGCGGCTTTTGCCGAAATCGGGCGTTTGCGTTCGGCAAAAAAACACCTGCCATATGATTGTTACGTTGCCATGTATCACGATCAGGGCTTAATCCCTGTAAAACTGCTTGCTTTCGACAGTGCCGTTAATACCACTATCGGGCTGGGGGCTATCAGAACCTCGCCTTCTCACGGCACGGCGTATGATATTGCAGGCAAGAATATTGCCCGCTATGACAGCATGGCGGCAGCAATTCAGCTGGCTGTGAAATTAGCGTAATATATCAATGGGCATTGAATGCCGCTAAAAATCAATAGACTTTTCCGTCATTTTAATCAGACACACCCGCCCCGTCATTCTGAACCCTTTAGGGTGAAGAATCTAAACGCGCCCAATGCGAAAAGCATAAAGATTCTTCAATCGCTCCGCTCACTCAGAATGACAATAAGCGCCGCGTCATTCAGAGCCTTTTAGGGCGGCAGCTCTTCTTCTTAGTGAGGTTTGCGAATCTTAGAAGGAAGGGACTCCCTGAGGGCGAGAATCTAAAAGCGGACTCTCACACCGTCATTCTGAGCGGAGCGAAGAATCTGAAATCGCCCGACAAGAAAAGAAGCGAGACTTTACCTCGAAATCACAAAAATAACTTCTTCCGTAAAGAAATTTGTCACAGCGCGGATTAACAGCCCTTTTCGGACTTTTGCGCGTGTCATGTATACCGATTTGAGAATGTTTATATTCCGTTTTTGGCAGAATTCGAAGAAGTCGTTAATCGTCAAAAGGTGGATATTGGGCGTGTTGAACCATTCGAACGGCAAAATTTTTGACTTCGGCATTTTACCCATAAAGAGCAGGTAAAGTCTGACTTTCCAGTATGCAAAGTTCGGAAATGATACCACTACCTTCTTTCCGACGCGAAGCATTTCTTCGATTACATAATCTGGCTTGTCCGTCGATTGAACGGTCTGATTTAGGATGACCCAGTCGTATTCCTTGTCAGAAAACTCTTTCAACCCCACATCAATGTTTCCCTGGATGATGGATAAGCCTTTTTCGAGTGAAGAAATAACAGAATTTTGGTCTATTTCAACGCCAATACCGCGCACTTTTTTTTCGTCGACAAGCTGCTTGAGCAAAGTTCCGTCCCCGCAGCCGAGGTCGAGGATTTTCGCGCCTTCGTCTATGATTTCGGTGATTATGTTGTAATTCAGTCGTAATCCCTTGGATTTACCGTATTCTTTGCCGCTTGTCATCATTTGTGGTTTACCTTGTCCAAATTGTTTAAGAAACTTTTGATAATTTTTGTCTGTGTCTCAAATTCCAGCAAAAACGCGTCATGTCCGCACGGACTCTCAATTTCGCAGAATGAAACGTCCTTGTGCGCCTTCACGAGTGCGTTAACGATTTCCTTAGCCTGATAAGTCGGGAAAAGCCAGTCGCTGGTGAACGACATTATAAGAAATTTTGCGTGCGAATCCGCGAATGCGCGCTCCAAAGAGCCGTAACCCTCTGCCGTATCGTAATAGTCTACGGCTTTTGTGATATAGAGGTAGGAGTTTGCATCAAATCTGTTGACGAAAATTTTACCCTGATGTTCGAGGTAGCTTTCTACCTCAAAGTCAATGTTGAAGTCAAAATCCGGTTTTTCTTTGTCCTGAAAACGGCGCGCAAACTTATTTTGCATCGCTTCTTCACAAAGATACGTGATGTGTCCGACCATTCGCGCAATCGAAAGTCCGCGCTCAGGCTGATTTTTGGCGTGATAGTACTGTCCGTTGTTAAAATTCGGGTCTGAAAGTATCGCGTTTCGTCCAACAGCGTTAAATGCTATCGCCTGTGTCGACAACTTGCTCGTAGACGCGATGATTATGCAGCCTTCGACCATATCGCTATGGGTTGTCGCCCATTCGAGTGCCTGCATTCCGCCCATAGAGCCGCCTGCAACCATTATTTTTTTGACTCCGAGAAAATCGACGAGTTTTTTCTGAACTTTTACTGCGTCCCCGACTGTTATGACCGGAAAATCAAGCCCGTATTCCCTGCCGGTTTCAGGGTTTATCGAAGAAGGCCCCGTTGTGCCGCTGCAGCCGCCGAGCATATTTGAGGAGATTACAAAATACTTGTCCGTGTCAAAAGCTTTTCCCGCGCCTATCATGTCGTCCCACCAGCCGACTTTTTTGTCTTCAGGGCTGTGTTTTCCCGCAGCGTGGGCGTCGCCCGTCAGCGCGTGCAGCACCAAAAGCGCATTGCTCTTATCCTCGTTAAGACGTCCGTAAGTTTCGTACGCTATATCGTACTCGCTAAGGCTCTTTCCGCTGTCAAGTGTCAGCGGTTCCGCTATATGAAGATATTTTGTTTCAACAATTCCGACAGAATTCGCCAAATCAGCCTCTCAAATTATCAATTAACTCATTTATAGTCGCAGCCTGTGCCGAGAGTTCGTTCATTTTTGCCGTAGTCGTCTCGATGAGTTCCTTCGGCGCATTTTCAACGAATTTCGGGTTATTCAGTCTGCCTTCAAGTGATTTCTTTTCGTTTTCAAGTTTGTCCAACTTCTTTGTCTGACGTGCGATTTCGGCGTCCAAATCAATCAATCCCGCGAGCGGAATTATGATTTTTGAGCTGCCGACAACAGCCGACGCGGACTGTTTTGCAACAGGCGCTTCCCGGTCTGCAAAAGCAATCTCATTTACCCTCGCCATGCGCTTCAAATATGAAGTTACGGCTTCAAAAACAGGTTTTTCCTCCAGTGACGCGTGAATTTCAATATCCATAATTGTTGAAATCGGGATATTCAAGCTCTGGCGGGCATTACGAAGCGATTTAATAGTCTCAAACACAAGCTCCATTTGCTCTGCTTCAGTCGGGAACGCAAATTTTTCCTCAAAAACAGGGTAATCAGAAAGCATAATTGCCTTTTTCGCCTTCTGCATAGGAATAAGCTGCCAAATTTTTTCCGTGATGTGCGGCATAATCGGGTGCATAAGACGGAGAGTCATATCGAGAACATATCTTAAAACGCGCTGCGTGTTTGCCTTTTCGTCGTCGTTTTTAAGTTGTATTTTTGCTATCTCAACGTACCAGTCGCAGTATGAATTCCAGAAAAAATCGTACAGAATGTGCGCAGTTTCGCCGATACGGTAGTTTTTGATGTTTTCATTAATTTCGCTCGCTGTGTTGTTTAATTTGTTCAAAATCCATTTGTCAGCGATAGTAAGGTTTTCAAGGTCAATCGATTTGTCGTCCACGCCCTCTAAATTCATCAAAACGAAGCGGGAAGCGTTCCAGATTTTGTTTGCAAAGTTTCTGCCGTACTCGAATTTGTCGTCTGAGACTTTAATATCCTGTCCGCCATAAGTGGAGAGCGATGTGAGCGTGAATCTCAGTGCGTCGCAGCCGTATCTGTCAATAATGTCGACAGGGTCGATTGTGTTGCCTTTTGATTTTGACATTTTTTGTCCGTGTTCGTCACGGATGAGTCCGTGGATGAAAACGGTTGAAAACGGCGCCTTCTCTGTGAATTCATAGCCCATTGTAATCATTCTTGCTACCCAGAAGAAAATTATGTCAAAACCTGTTACGAGAACAGAAGTCGGGTAGAATTTTTTGAAGTCGGGACTGTTTGTGTCAGGCCAGCCCATTGTTGAAAACGGCCATAACCCTGATGAGAACCACGTATCAAGTACATTAGTGTCTTGTGTGTATTTGCTCGGATCCGGATTTTCTTTTGCCACAACCATTTCGCCCGTTTCGTTGTGGTAATATGCGGGAATCTGATGCCCCCACCACAATTGGCGCGAAATACACCAGTCGCGGATGTTTTCCATCCAGCCGAGGTAATTTTTCGTCCAGCGTTCAGGTACAAATTTTATTTCGCCCGTGTCGATTGCTGCGATTGCTTTTTTTGCGAGCGGTTCCATTTTTACAAACCATTGTTCGGACAAAAGCGGCTCAATTGTTGTGTTACAGCGCTGGCATTTGCCGACGTTGTGCTCGTGATCTTTTACTCTTAACAACGAGTTGTTGTATTTGAGCATATCAACAGTCCATTTGCGCGCCTCGGTGCGGTCTTTGCCGTGAATGTCAGGCGGAACGTCTCCGCAGGTAATCATTTTGCCTTCACCGTCGATAACCCAGACAGGTGTGAGGTTGTGGCGCTTGCCTACTTCGTAATCATTCGGGTCGTGCGCAGGTGTGATTTTTACAGCACCTGTACCGAAGGATTTGTCAACATATTCATCTGCAATAATCGGTATTTCTTTTCCGGTGAGCGGAATGCAGACTTTTTTGCCTATCAAATCTTTGTATTTGAAATCATCAGGGTGTACTGCGATTGCAGCGTCGCCAAACATCGTCTCAGGACGAGTTGTAGCGATTAAAATCGCACCGGGTTCGTCTTTGAGCGGGTAAGAAATCTCCCACATGTGACCTTGTTCCGTTTCGTATTCCGTTTCGATATCCGAAATCGCACTCTGACAGCGCGGACACCAGTTTACGATGTATGCGCCTTTATAAATCAATCCTTTTTCGTAAAGTCTGACAAAAACCTCTTTTACGGCGTCAGAGCAGCCTTCATCCAGCGTGAAACGCTCTCGTGAACGGTCAAATGAAGCGCCTAGACGTTTGCACTGGTCGAGAATTTTACTTTTATGCTGATTCGCCCATTCCCACGTTTTTTCGAGAAACTTTTCACGTCCGAGTTGGTGGCGGTCTGTTCCTTCTTCTCGAAGCTGCTTTTCAACAACGTTTTGCGTTGCAATCCCGGCGTGGTCGGTTCCCGGAAGCCAAAGCGTTTCATAGCCTGCCATTCTGTGATAGCGGACGAGAATATCTTGGAGTGTCTCGTCGATTGCGTGCCCCATGTGAAGAACCCCTGTTACGTTTGGCGGTGGAATGACGATTGAAAACGGCGGTTTGTCACTGTTTGCGTCTGCTTTGAACGCCTCAATGCTTTCCCAGTATGAATATATCTCGCTTTCAGCGGAAATCGGGTCGTAAACCGTAGGTAAATTTTGTAAATCGATGTTTTCGTTAATGTTCGTCATTTTAGCCTCTAAATCTCTAATTCTTTACTCATAGCATAGCACAAACCAGTTTTTGAGGCTTAAAATGTTAAATTATTTTGAGTTGTACACCAAACTCCACCGTCATTCTGAACTCTTCTCCCTTCCCTCCGTCATTCAGAGCCCTTTAGGGCGAAGAATCTAAAGCGCCCCACTCCCCGTCATTCAGAGGGTAAAACCCGAAGAATCTAAAAGCGCCCGAAGTGAAAAGCAGCAGATTCTTCCGTCACCGCGTTCCGTCAGAATGACGTGCAGGTTAAGAAAAAAGGATTGTACCCTCCCTTCTAAGATTCGGCACGCCGAACTAAGAAGAGCTGTCGATCGCTATGCTCATCCAGAATGACGTGGAGATTGAGAAAGAAAGATTCTTCAATCGCTACGCTCAATCAGAATGACGGTTTTGAGTTTGTGCCAAAAGATTCTTCGTATTGGTTCTACCAAACTCCACGTCATCCTGAACTTGTTTCAGGATCTTTCCCGTTGTTAATTAAATTAACAGATCCTGACCCTTCGACTTCGCCTCGAGAGACAGGGGCACGGACATCGCCTTCCAGGCTCTGTTGTTCCCTTTGTCGACCAAGTAAGACGCAAAACAGGTCGGGCAGTGCTCGACAGCATTAGGCGCGAAACTTGAATGCTTTTGTTTTTTATTTTCCTTTATAAATTTCAGTGATGATTTTATCCTGCAAATTTAGTGCCTCTTGAGGATTTTGGCAGAAGTTTTCCACCATTATCGTAAAGATATGTTCTTCACCGTTTTTGTCCGTGACATAGCCTGCAATGGTGCTGATGTTAGACAGAGTACCTGTTTTGGCAGAAAGATTTTCCGCTAACTCAGGAAGTCTGTTTTTCATCGTGCCTTCGCCCGGGCGCGCCATGTTAGTTTTTATAAGTTCAAAGTTTTTATCTTTTTGGATTTTGTATAGCGCTTCTGAAATCCAATCAGCGGAGAAAAGGTTGTTTCTCGATACGCCGCTTGCGTCTGCAAGGATAATTTTGTCAGGATTTAAGCCTGATTTTTTGTAATAATCCTTGAACATTTTTTCTGAGTTTGCAAAAGTGCCCTGAGCCTTAGCGTTTATGGCTCCTGCGGTTTTGAAAAGTGTTTCGGCATAAAAATTATTACTGTTTTGAAGGATTTCCGGAATTAGCGTTCCTATGCTGTTTTTTATGGAGTAGAACTCCTTTAAGTCCGCGGGATAAGCACCCAAGGACTCCGGCATATGAGTGATATTCTTGGCTTTTAGGTGGTAATCAAGGTTGATGATGAAATTTCGCTCCGGGTTCCCGACAGGCACAGAAAGAGTTTGCGGCGCTGCAACAGTACCGTAAACATACAAAATATTCGGCGACATTGAGTTTTGACGGTAAGTTACGAGTTCATTTTTCGTGCCTGTGGTTACCATGTTTACAATGCTTGCTGCGCCTACGTTGTCAGGGAAAACTTTTGCCTGTGCGTTGGGTGTTGTCGGCAAAACCTTGATATTTAAAAGGTTTTGTTTGAAATTGTAAGGACTGACTTTCGCCATACGCGGATTTGTCTCGTCATCCCACATCCAGCCTATGCCCCATTCGTAGCGGTCAAAAACTTTGTCGTCAATAAAAATATTGTTCAATTCTTTTTCAGGAACGGCTCTAACGGCATATTTCAGCTGTTCGCCGCTCAAAAGAGGGTCACCCGAAAGCTTTATGTGCATATTTTTGTCTTTATCAAGTCCAAGCTTCGTTTCGTAAACGTAGCCGGGTGTCAATGTGTCCAAAGAGGCAGGCAGTGTAACGATTTTTAGCACGGAAGCCGGGTGAAGCAGCTTGTCTTGATTGTATTCGTATTCTGCGGCACCGGTTTTTGCATTTTTTACGGACACCGCGATTGTCGCATTTTTATTGAGTGTTGACGAGGTTACTATCCCCTCCAAATCAGCTTTTTTCGCGATTGCGCCTTGTGTTGTAAGTGCCAAAATGCACATCGTAAACAATATTGATAATTTTTTCAAAATTAAATCTCCTTAACCTTGTATGGCAACGGTCTTCTGTCTTTTAGTATAGTAAAATCTTTTTTTAGTTTTCGCGCTTCGTCTAAATCTATCTCCAAAACCTCAGTGCATGGCTCAAAGCCTGATTCAAACAGCACTTCGCCGTATGGAGCCGCGCACATTGAGTGCCCGAGGTTGAACTCGTCGTCCATGATGTGTCCGCATTGAGAAACGGAAATCATGTAGGATTGGTTTTCGATTGCGCGTGCTTTTGTGAGGGTTTCCCAGTGATTTTGGCGGTGTTTCGGCCAAGCTGCAACTTCGACAAGCATGTCAGCGCCTTCGTAAGCGTACGCTCTGAAAAGTTCGGGAAAACGTATGTCATAGCAAATAGTAATGCCTATTTTGCCGATATCGCTGTTCACAAGCAGCCCCGTGTCGCCGGGTGTTAAAAATTTTCCTTCATTGTACATAAAATGCGAGAAAAGGTGCATTTTGTTGTACCAGCCAAGGATTTCGCCCTTGCGATTCAGAAACGGACAAGCATTGCGCAGTGTGCCGTCTTTTTCTTTCAGAACCAAGCTTCCGCCGATTACGTTTGCGTTGAATTTTACGGCAGTCTGTTTTAACAGGTCTAATGTGGGGCTGTTTTCAATATTTTCGGCGTTTTCGACAAAACTGTCAGGGTGCCAGCCGACTGCGAATAATTCAGGCAAAATTACAAGGTCAAACTGTTCACCTTCGTGCTTTTTCAGCATTTCTTCGACGTCTCTTAAGTTTTGCTCTTTTTCTTTGATTTTGGGTGCGTTTTGCACTATTAAAATTTTGGATTTTGTCATTTCTGATTAAATCCTTCCCGATGAGGATGTGCGTTCAAACATAAACCTGGAGCCTGACAGCGCCAAACTTTTCAGGGAGCATAAACCTTTTTCTCGGTCATAAACTCCGATAGATGTTAGGCGTGCGCTGACCAGTTCGTTCAAATCTTCGGGTGCTATAAATAATGCGCACTCTTTTGTGCACTCAGCATTATTAAACGGGCATTTTTGCGGGTTATTTTGTGTGTTTTCACTCATTTGATTTCATTCTCCCCTGATTCCTTTTAATTATATCATTTTTAAAAAAAATTGCTAATAATTTTTTAAATCTTTCCGGATTAAGGCGAATAAGCAAAAGATTCTTACCCTCAAGGGGTATCCTCCCTTCTAAGGTTCGACACGCCGAACTAAGAAGAGGAGCTGTCAATCGCTGCGCTCACTCAGAATGACAATAAACTCGCCGTCATTCTGAACCCTTTAGGGTGAAGAATCTGAAATTCCCGACGTGAAAAGCGGAAAGATTCTTCAATCGCTGCGCTCACTCAGAATGACGACTTTGAGCTTGAGTCAAAAGATTCTTAGCATTCGCTTCACCAAACGCTCCGTCATCCTGAACCTTGTCTCATCGAATGTTTTCAAGAACTCAAAAAACTCCCTGTCATCCTGAACTTGTTTCAGGATCTTTCCCATTGCTAATTAAACTATTAAAAAATGATTCAAATATTAACAGATCCTGAAACAAGTTCAGGATGACGGCATGTGTATTAAGGAGCAAAGTAGGTCGGGCAGTGCCCGACAGCGCCCAGCGTTAACGCAAACGGCTTCGCGGCATGTCGATGCGACATTCGTTGTTGTCGGGCACTGCCCGACCTACTTATCGTTTAAAAGATTCTTCGCTCGGCTCAGGATTACGACTTTCTCTATCTTACAGGCACAAAGTGTTTTTTCTCCTCATCGAACCCTAATGTCTTGACGCCTTTTTTCGTCAAAACGACCTTTACGGCATTATCCGAGTCGGTTCGGAGGATTTGCACGCCGGATTTTTGTAAGGTTTTGATAGTAGGCGGTGTTGGATGACCGTAATCGTTTGTTCCCGTTGAGATAACAGCTGTTTTTATGCCTTTTTCTTTAAGAAATTTTTCATCAGTCGTAAATTTCGCCCCGTGGTGACCAACTTTTAAAACGGAAATGTTTGGCGGCAAGTTCAGGCTGTTTATGACGTTCGCGTTTGCATCTCCCGTGAATAAAATTTTATTTTCTCCGTTGTTCATAAGTGTAATGAGCGAAGAAGAGTTGTCGTCAAGCTCTTTTTCCGTAGATTGGAAGATTTTCAGGCTGCCGTTTTTGTACTTTAAAAGTTCTGTGTTATTTTTAGGATAAATTATGTTTGTATGTCTGAGTTTTGCGGCTTTTGGAATGCTTTCCGCAAAAGGGCTGTCGCCCTTGTAGGAGTTCAGTACTATATTTTTAACTTTCAAAAGTTCGAGAAGTTGTATTGCTCCGCCTGCGTGGTCTGAGTCGTAGTGAGTGACTATCATATAGTCCATAGTTTTTATGCCGTGGTCTTTAAGGTATTCGTAAATAATGGTTTTTGCCGACGAAAAGCCGCTTTTGGAAGGCTGGTTCGCGGTATCTATTAAAATATATTTGTGGTCGGGTGTTTTTACGAGAATCGCGTCTGCATTTCCGACGTCAAAGAAAATAGCCTCTAAATTACTGTTTCTTGGCGGGATTATTGTCAACATCAATAAAGTTAAGGTCACTATTGTGGCGGTGAGAAGTTTTTTCGTAAAACCGTTTTTAATCGCAGCGAAAAGCGCTGCCACAATGATGTAGTAAAGCATAATTTGCCATAAATTGCACTGAGTTGTTTCAAATAGCGCATTCGGCAATCCGGCACAAAAGTCAGAGATTTTTACAAGAATAGTCAAAAGAGGGTTCATGATGTGGTCGAAAATGCTTATAATTATCGGCGGAAACTTCGGTATCATCGCCAAAATTGAACTTACAAAGCCCAAAAAGCTTATTGCGCTGACAAAAGGCAGTGACAAAATATTTGCAATCAACGAATAGGTCGCAAACGTATTAAAGTAAAACATTTGAATCGGTGCGACCATAATTTGTGCTATCAAGGGCACATACACGGCACCTGCCAGTACTTGCGGGATTTTTGCGGTTTTTTCTGCCGCAATCGGGCAGCAGGTCAAGAGCCCGAAAGTCACGATAAAGGATAGCTCAAACCCAACATCAAACAAGAATGCGGGGTTGTAAACAAGGATAATTGATGCAACAAACATTAAAAGTGCCTTGTTGTCCGCGTTTCGGTCAATTAATTTTCCAATCAGGGCAAAAGTTAGCATTAGCGCAGCTCTTAAAACAGGCGGCCCCAGTCCTGTCATGAAAGTATAAAATATAATAAGAAAAATCCCTATCGAAACCCCTGTTTTGTAAGGAATTTTCAACCTCATAAAAATAAAATACCAAATGCTGAAGATGATTGCGACATTGAACCCTGAAGCTGCCAAAATATGCATCAGCCCCGAGCCTCGGAATGAGTCTTTTACCTCTTGAGGCGGGCTTATTGCATCGTCGCCGAAAACTATACCGCCCAATATTTCCAAGTTCGGAGACTTTATAACCTGCCCGTGCTGTGCAATTATGCTCTGGCGCAGCAGATTAAGATTCTGCATAAATTTCCACTTTAGTTCTGTCGGACGGCTTGTTATTTGCCAGTCTTCGGGCTGAACATACGCTGTTGTAAAAGTGTTGAAGTTTTTGAGATAATTTTTGTAGCTGAATTGAGCCGGATTTGTGGCTTCTGACGGAAGGCGCACTTTTGTTTTGATTTTAAGCTCATCACCTATCCTGATTTTTTCGAAATTTGATTTTTCGTCTACGACCGTAACAAATGTTTTACTGTCTGTATCGAAGACCTCGTTAGACGTTTCGGCTTTTGTTGCATTTAAGTAAAATCTGGTTCTGTAACCTTCGCCTGTCGTCGGGATTGAGGTTACTCGCCCTGTAATTGTCAAGTTTGCTGGTGCTAAGTCGCTTAAAAGATCGTCAGATTTCATTTTTAAGTCGGTGTAAAATATACCGAAAATAAAAGCCAAAATTGAGATAATTGCGAAAGTTTTTGTAATTTTTCCTCTCAAAAGCAAAAATGCAGCAGCAGAAAATACAATTAAGGACATAAAAATTTCTGTCCCTTTGAAAAACGCCGCTATCCCTGCCATATACATCAGCGCAAGCATGATTGTATACTGTGTTTTCTTAAACATTAAACTCTCAATCAATAATTCCTGTCCGGCTCACATACCCGCCGCCTGCTCTCCCGCAGCCGTCAGGCATTCAGCACTTCTAAGGTCGAAAAGGGAAAAAGTTCAAAAAATTGTCATTTTTTGACTTTTTTTCTTTTCTTCATTTTATTATAGTTTGTAAACATATATTTTACAAACTGTATTTTTGTGTAAAAATTATAGTAGATAACAGTTTTGCTGTTTAATAGTTATTAACATAATAAAAGAAGGAAAAAGAAAAATGCCAAGACAAACACCTTTAGACAAAATCAGAAACATTGGTATTGCTGCCCACATCGACGCGGGTAAAACGACAACTACCGAACGTATTCTGTTTTACACAGGTAAAACTCACAAAATCGGCGAAGTGCACGATGGTGCTGCTGTAACTGACTTTATGGAACAAGAAAGAGAACGCGGTATCACTATTCAGTCTGCTGCGGTTACCTCATACTGGAAAGACCACCAAATCAACGTTATCGACACCCCTGGCCACGTTGACTTCACTATCGAAGTTGAACGTTCTTTGCGTGTATTGGACGGTGTTGTAGCTGTTTTCTGTGCTGTCGGAGGTGTTCAATCCCAATCTGAAACAGTTTGGAGACAGGCTAACAGATACGAAGTACCTCGTATGGTTTTCGTTAACAAAATGGACAGAACAGGTGCTAACTTCTACCGTGTAGTTGAGCAGGTAAGAAACCGTTTAGGCGGTAACGCTCACCCTATCAGACTTCCTATCGGTGCAGAAGACCAGTTCAAAGGGCTTATCGACTTGTTCGAAATGAAAGCTTATATGTATACAAATGACCTTGGTACAGATATTCAAGTTGAAGATATTCCTGCTGAAATGGCTGATGAAGCTAAAAAATACAGAGAAGCTCTTGTTGAAGCTATTTCTGAAACAGATGACGAACTTATGATGAAGTTCCTCGAAGGCGAAGAGCCGACTGTTGCAGAACTTAAAGCAGGTTTGAGAAAAGCTGTTTGTGACAACAAAATCGTTCCTGTTACTTGCGGTACAGCATTCAAAAATAAAGGTGTTCAGCTCTTGCTTGACTCTGTTGTTGAGTTAATGCCATCTCCTGTAGATGTAAAAGCTATCGAAGGTGAACTTGAAGACGGTTCAAAAATCGAAAGACACTCTTCTGATGATGAACCATTCTCAGCGTTGTCATTCAAAGTTATGACTGACCCTTATGTTGGTCGTTTGACATTTATGCGTGTTTACTCAGGTAAATTGGCTGCAGGTTCTTACGTTTTGAACTCTACAACAGGTAAAAAAGAACGTATTTCACGTTTGGTTCAAATGCAGGCTGACCAAAGAAACGAAATTCAAGAAGTATACGCAGGCGACATCTGCGCGGCTGTTGGATTGAAAGATACGACTACAGGCGACACGCTTTGCGACGAAAAAGCTCCTATCATTCTTGAAAGAATGGTATTCCCGACTCCTGTTATCTCGGTTGCTATTGAGCCAAAAACAAAAGCTGACCAAGACAAAATGGGTATCGCTCTTCAAAAACTTGCTGAAGAAGATCCTTCTTTCCAAGTTAAATCTGACGCAGAAACAGGTCAAACTATCATTTCAGGTATGGGTGAGCTTCACCTTGACATCATTGTTGACCGTATGTTGAGAGAGTTTAAAGTTGACGCTAACGTTGGTAAACCACAGGTTGCTTACCGTGAAACTATCCGCGGAAACGCTGACCAAGACTCTAAATTCATCCGTCAATCAGGTGGTAAAGGTCAATACGGACACGTTAAAATCAAAATCGAACCTGCTGAAGAAAATGCGGGATTTGTATTTGAAAATAAAATCGTCGGCGGTTCTATTCCGAAAGAATATATCGAACCTGCAAGAAAAGGTATGGAAGAAGCGCTTGAAGGCGGTATCTTG
>CAYWSX010000020.1:0-20178 GCA_964461115.1 uncultured Muribaculaceae bacterium
ATGATTTTTAGTTCAATGGCAGCTTGAAAACTTTGATTTAAGTTTAAAGCTTCATTGGAATAATTTATGGCTTCTTCATATTCTTGTTTATCATAACTCTGTTGTGCTAAATTTGAATAATATTCAGGCAATGCGTTTAATATCTGTTTTTGTAATTCAATTGCTTCAGAAGACGTATTATCAAAACTTAATACTTCTTTAGTTAATGTTGCATTTTTTTCAAGCTCGCCATTTTTAAATAACTTTTTCGCTTGATTAAACTATATAAATCTATAGTCTTTTGTAAAATATCAATAATGCACCTAGAATATACCAAAAGGCTGGTGGTATATTGAAAAGTGCATTTGATGTTGGCAAGCGAATTAGATTTTTTAGATTACTGAAAGGACTTAGTTAAGAAGCACTAGCGCTTGATGCTGGTATTAATACGGCATTTCTAGGGCATTTAGAACGTGGATTGAAAAGCCCTACTATTTCGACCTTAGAAAAGATAATACTTGCTCTAGGCATATCATTTGAAGATTTTTTTGCAGAAGAAAAGCTTAAAGATAGTGATGAAAAAGAGAAATCAATTGCAATTGAACGCATCTTTTATCTTATAAAGCCACTTAAAGCGGCTGACGCTATGAAGATAGCTGATATTGTTCGTGAAATCGTATCTTTAACAGAATAAAATACTTTATTTTTAATGGGATATACATATACATCAAAAACTCCTGTCCGGTAACAAAAAGACGACAGGAGGTTTTTGTTTTTTATTCTACTCAAAAGATGGCATATGAATCCCTAATATTGGGATAAGTTTTTGACAATACTTTACATTATATCTTATGAATGGTATAATAATACAAATGATTGTAATGAGGAGAAATGCTATGGAATGTAATGAAAATGAACTTTTTGAAACTATTTATACCAATTATTATTACCTTATTTCAAAAAAGTTATTAATAATTACAGGTGATAAACAAAATCTATTAGATCTTATTCATGATACATTTATTAAATTAATGTATAAAAGCAAAACATTACAACAAATGGATGTAAACCAACTTACATCTTATATATTGAATACATCTACTAGTGTTGCTATTGATTTTTTGAGAAAAAGAAAGGTTAGGAATAAATGGAATTACATAGCAGAAAATGATAGTTTTTTCGATACATTATTAGATACAACTAATAATCCTGAGGATGAATTAATTAAAAACGAAAGAATTAATGAATTATATAAAGTTATGTCATTATTATCGGATAATTATAGAGATATATTAATGCTAAAATACATACAAGAATTAACAGATGCAGAAATAGCAAAAACTTTTAATATAAAAAGTAATTCAGTACGACAGTATGTATTACGAGCTAAGCAAAAAGCATTATTATTATATGAGCAAAAATAAAAGTGGGGAAAATTTAAAGATTTCCCCACTTTTTAGGTTTAGCTATTTATCCACTTTTAGTCTTTCTATAAGACCATTGAGTAAACTATTTATTTTATCCTCAATATTTAAAACATCATTGTTTAATGACAATTGAGACTTTATTTTCGAAACGTAATTATTATTGTATTCGTTATTAATCTTAATCCTTTGCAAATAATTTTCTTCCATTTCCTTGCTTAGTTCTTCCAATTCTTCAAGTATATCTTTATATTTATTTTTAGCTGTATCACTGACAGGTGGAAACGGTGTAGTAAGCATATGGATAAATTTCAAAACATTTTTAGAAAAACCAGTCTCGTCAAGTTTTTCAACGGCTGCCTTCATTTTATCTTTCGCTATGCTAAACCAATTGCCTTGAGTTGTTATTATCGGACAAAAAACGTCAGTTATCAACTGCATTTCTTCTACGGTGTATGTACCTTTAGATTTAGAATTTTTTGTAAGATAATTCTCAAAATCCTTGGCGATTGAAAGTGCATAAGCATCGGTGCCTTCGAATTTGGATTTCCCTGCCGCATATAAAGTATTTGGCTCTGTCATTAATGTGTGTGAAATAGAATTAGGCAGAACGAGCTGTCCTTTCGTTGCATTGTTAGCCAAGACAAGATTTTTATTTATCCAGTTTGCAACTTCTAAATTATCGACTTCATAATGTGCAACACCAAAATGTTCTTTTGCGAATGCAGCAGCTTCTTCAACTGTTTTTGCTTCTTTAAATTCAATTTTTTCAGCAGGTTTGAAGTTTAATGATTTTTGGAGGACGTTTTTAATATTGTCTACTTCTTTTTCAAGTTTGGACGCGGAAATATGCCTTTTTATAAGTATTCCTGCGACAACTGCCGCCACAGTGCCTACAACTCCGCCGATTATTAGATTTTTGTTGCTTTTCTTCTCTGTTTCAGGGCTCGCCTGGTTTTCTTTTACAAAACTATCGTTTTCGGTTTTCGCAATGGGGGGGGGGGGGCTGAAAGAGCATTGCCGTATGTGTTTGTGCCTTTTGCTATGCTTGACGCCGCGGGTGATAAACTTAGGTTCATTGTGTCCCTTTCCAAAATAACTTTTCCTATATTACTTATAAAACAAAAACAATTTTTTATTTGCTAAATTACAAAAAGAGGAGATAGAAAACTTAACAAATGAGCAAAGCTAAAAAATTCCACAAATGACAATTGCACCGTTTTATGCTTTAATTGTTTAGTTAGAAAAGAGGAGCAGACATGAAACAAATCAACATCGGATTAATCGGACTCGGAACTGTGGGCTCGGGTGTTGTCAAAACACTTGAAAAGTTCGATTATATCGACATCAAAAAAATTGCAGTAAAGTCTTTGGGTAAAAAAAGAAATATTGAAAATTTGGATGAAACGATGTTGACGACGGACGCTTTTTCTATCGTGAACGACCCTGAAATTGATATCGTGGTTGAAGTTATCGGCGGTGTTGACCCTGCTTTTGAACTTTTAAAAACCGCTGTGAAAAATAAAAAACATATAGTAACGGCAAACAAAGAATTGCTTGCAAAACACGGCGAGGAACTGTTTAAGCTTGCGTCTGAAAATAATGTTGTTATTTTGTATGAAGGTGCTGTTGGCGGCGGTATTCCTATCATAATGCCTGTTAAGACTGCACTTGCGGCGAACAGAATTGATAAAATTGCTGCGATTTTGAACGGCACAACAAACTATATTTTGACAAAAATGGAGCAAGAGGGTGCGGATTATGCTGATGTTCTTTCAGAAGCTCAAAAACTCGGATACGCTGAAACTGATCCTACGGGTGACGTTGAAGGTTTTGACGCGGCCTATAAAATTGCAACTTTGTCGACAATTGCTTTCAACAAGCGTGTAAAAATCGACAATATTCATCGTGAGGGGATTACAAAAATCTCTGCGCGTGATATGGCGTATGCAAAACAGTTAGGTTACAAAATTAAGCTTATAGCACTTGCAAAAATGGACGAAAACGGTGCGGCTGACGTGCGTGTCCATCCAATGCTTGTTAAAAATAAACATATGCTCGCAAGTGTAAACGGCGTCACAAACGCTGTAATGCTTGAAGGTGAGCCTGTTGGCACTGTAGTTTTGACAGGGCCGGGTGCAGGTGAATTCCCTACGGCAAGTTCTGTTGTGGGTGATATTCTCGCTATTTGCTCGGAAATCAATAAAGGCGGAATGCTTTTACCTATGATGAGATGTAATCATAGTGAAAATGCGCTTCCTATCAAAATTGAAGACACTAAAAATCGATACTATATCCTGATAAATGCCTGCAATGTTCCGGGTGTAATCGGGACAATCGGTGCTATTTGCGGAAAAAATAACATCAACCTTGCAAGCATTTTACAAAAAGATGACGAAGAATCTGACGGCACGAGCGCGGAAGTTGTTGTTATCACAGGGAATTGTTTTGAATCTGATATTCAATCGGCAATAAAAGAATTGAAAGAAAATGAACGTATAAATGAAGTCATAAACCTTATCAGGGTTATGGATTAGGAGAAGTTATGGAAAGTAAACATTACCAAGGCTTGATAAATAAATACAGAGCAGATTTGCCTGTCTCTGACAAAACACCTGTTGTTACGCTTAATGAAGGTAACACACCTCTCGTAAGAGCCGAAAATTTGGCACGTGAAATTGGTGTAAAATGCGAAATTTATTTGAAATTGGAAGGCTTGAACCCGACAGGAAGTTTTAAAGACCGCGGAATGACTATGGCGGTTTCGAAAGCGGCGGAAGAGGGTGCAAAAGCGATTATATGTGCTTCTACAGGAAATACTTCTGCTTCGGCAGCGGCCTATGGCTCAAAAGCGGGTATGAGAACTTTTGTTTTAATCCCTGACGGCTACATTGCGCTCGGAAAACTTTCTCAGGCTATGATGTACGGTGCTGAAATCATCGCAATCGACGGTAACTTTGACGAAGCACTGGAAGTTGTGCAGGCAGTGTCTGAAAAATACCCCGTAAAACTCGTAAACTCAGTTAACCCATATAGAATTGAAGGGCAAAAAACAGGCGCATTCGAAATTGTAGAAGCTCTCGGCGACGCCCCTGATTACCACTTCATCCCTGTCGGCAACGCAGGAAACATTACAGCGTATTTCAAAGGCTATGAAGAATATTTTGCACAAGGGAAATCAACGCACATTCCTAAAATGATGGGCTTTGAGGCAGAAGGCGCTGCGGCAATCGTAAAGGGTGAAAGAATAATGAAGCCGGAAACAATCGCGACGGCAATCAGAATCGGTAACCCTGCAAGTTGGGAAAAAGCTGAAAATGCACGTGACAAGAGCGGCGGCGTGATAAATTTTGTTACGGATGAAGAAATTGTAGAAGCATATAAGCTTCTTGCCCGTACAGAAGGAGTTCTTGCTGAGCCTGCTTCTGCGGCGAGTGTTGCAGGAGTTATTAAAGCCAAAAAACTTGGGCTTATCGAAGATTCGGACGCAAGTAAAAAAATTGTCTGCATTTTGACAGGAAACGGCTTAAAAGACCCTGACAGCGCAATAAAATACTCAGGCGCTGAAGTCAAAAAGACAACTTCGAATCTGGACGACATTTTAAAAGTTATGAGTCTGTAATGGCTATAAATAAAGGTGATAAGGTCGAACTGACCATAGAAAAATTAGTATTTGAGGGTGCCGGGCTTGCGCGTCTTGATGATGTAGTCGTGTTTGTTGAAGATACAGCGCCGAATGAAAAAATTTCTGCGGAAATTATTTCTATAAACAAAAATTTTGCACGTGCAAAGGTGGTTGAAATTTTGGAGCCTTCACAAGCCAGAGTAAAGCCTTTCTGTGCACTTGCAAACGTATGCGGGGGCTGCTCTTGGCAGCATATTTCATATGATGAGCAATTGAAACAGAAAAAGCAGATTGTGGAAGAAACTGTGCGCAAAATATCGGGCGAAGACATAAAAATTCTCGATGTAATTCCGTCCCCTCAAACAAAAGAGTTCCGTCATAAAATCCAGTACCCGACGGCACAGACAAGAGTTTCAAAACGCATTTTAGCGGGCTACTACAAGAAAAATACTCACGAATTGGTGAATATAAAGCACTGCCCAATACAGCCTGCAATAATTGATGAGATTGCGGAATTTATCCGTGATGAAGCACCTGTTTGCAGAGTTACGGCTTACGATGAGAAGCGCCACAAAGGCACTTTGCGGCACCTTGTGTTTCGTCATTCGGCTAAAACTAACGAATGTCTGGTTATTTTTGTCGTTAACGATTTCAAACAGCACGATAACCTTAAAATGCTTGCCAATAAAGTGTTTAACAAGTTTAAATGCGTAATAGGCTGTCTTGTGAACTACAACGAAAATAGAACAAATACTATTTTCGGTAAATTAACCGAGCCTATTGTCGGGCAGGATTTCTACATAGAAAATCTGGGAGATAAAACCTATCAAATCTCTGCGGCGTCATTTTTCCAGGTGAATCCGAAAGCGGCTGAAAATATCTTAAAAACAGTCAAATCGATGATTGTAAAAGAGGTGAAAGAGCCTCGAATCCTTGATGTATACTCAGGTGTGGGTAGTTTTGGCGTTTTTCTTGGAGATATTGCCAAAAGTGTTACCTGCGTGGAGGATTTTGAGCCGGCAGCTAATGACGCAGTCGAAAATGTAAAGCTCAATAAATTGAAAAATTTTGACATACTGACAGGCGACGCAAAGCTGCAGCTGCAAAAGCTTTTGGATGACAAAAAGAGTTTTGATGCCGTGATTGTTGATCCGCCAAGAAAAGGGCTTGCGCCTGAAGCTGTTGAGGCGGCGTCGAAATTAAGCAAAAACTTGATAATTTACGTTAGCTGCAACCCGTCAACGCTTGCAAGAGACATAAAACTTTTTAAAGAATATGGCTTTAAAACTGAGTATATTCAGCCTGTCGACATGTTCTGCCATACCTATCATATCGAAAATGTGGCGTTGTTGAAGAAGGTGTAAGCACGAAGACATTTGCTAAACTTGTCTGATTAAGCACCTGCTTGAAGTCTGCCTGTTTCTTTCTGTCATGCTTCAGGATCTTACCAGTTCTGAGAGAAGTTTTAAGAATCAATAAGTAGGTTCAAATCGGATATTTTGCTTCAAATAGGATAGACCCTGAAATAAATTCAGGGTGACAGTAGATTTTAAATACTCTCGTAATAAATACATCAATGAATGTTGCATTATTCTTGATTTGAACTTATCCGACAGCACCCGCTTGAGCCCGTCTGATTTCGCACGTCATCCTGAACCGGTTTCAGGATCTTTCCAAAGGGGGAAATAAATTTTCTTTGGCTGTTTTTTAGTAAAATATCTTGCATAAACTCAAAAATACGAGTAAAATCAGTTTATGAACACGATTACCACTAATGCGATTATAGAACAGCACTTGCACGGTGCTTACGGTGTGGATTTTCTGAATTGTAATGAGGATGAACTTTTAAATTGTGCAAAATCCTTTGTAAAAGATGGAGTGACAATGTTTTTGCCAACTTTGGCAACTGCACCTGTTGAAATCTTAAAAAGGCAAATTGAGGTCATAAGAAACTCTATGATTATACAAGATAAACTCTCTCGAAAAGAGCAGGGGGCAAAAATATATGGAGTAAACCTTGAAGCGTGTTTTATTTCGGCAGAAAAAAAGGGAATTCATGACCATTTGCAGCTAGTGGCCCCGACTGTTGAGAATTTCAAGCTTATTGAGGACGAAGTTATAAAAATTGTCACAATTGCGCCTGAATTAGATAAAAATTATGAACTTACTAATTATCTGAAGGATAAAAGGGTAAAGGTTTTTGCAGGTCATACAACTGCGTCTGATTTGAGTATGCTAGATGGTGTAACGCATATATTTAACGCAATGTCCGGAATTTCTCATCGTGAAAAAAGTACTGCTGTTTCAGCGATGATTGAGGACAATATTTTCTGTGAAATTATTTTGGACGGATATCACGTTGACTATGATGTTGCTAAATTATTTTTGAGGGCAAAGCCGCTTGAAAAAACTATTTTGATTTCGGATGCTTTGCCGATTGCGCACAGTAATAAAGAAAAAATGGAATTTTGTTCTAAAACGATTTACTTGAAGGACGGAAAAGCAACCGATGAAAACGGGACAATCGCAGGTTCTTCAATGCTTCTTTCCGATATTGTTAAAAAAGTTGTGCAAAACGGCTTGATGACACTTGAAAATGCGGCCCAAGCGGCTTCTAATTCTTCAAAGCTCTTTGGAATAGAATTCAACGACAAAATCGTTTGGGATGAAAGCTTGAACATAACGGATGTGATTTATGGCTGATTTCGGAACTCGTGTTAATGACATTTTAAAAAGTATAAAGTATTCGCTTGCTAAAGCTGAAGTCGGTGCTTATAACGATGAATACAAGAAGTATGCAGAGGCAAAATCAAGTCTTGCAACTGCCTTAAAACTTTTTGGTAAAATTATTTTGTTTTGCGCTGTGGCAGGGTTGGTATTTTATGCTTTTTGGAGTACCGTTATGGTTAGCAAACAAGGCGTTCTTCCTCAAAATACAATAACGATTTTGATGATTTCTTTTGTCTTTGGTTTTGGCTTTTTGTACGGCGGAAATATTTATGAAAACGTTGTTTATAAAGAGAATTGCAAGAAAGCTCTCAAAGAGCTGAAGAAAAGTGCTTTTAGTAAACTTTTCTCGGCAGTAGAAGATGTTAAAGATGTTGATTTTCAGGAAAAACAGGCAGACAGAGCTTTTGATATGCTTTCAGGCTACGGTCTTGTGAATTTAAAAAATGCTACGGCAAAACTGAATGAAGTTTTCAGGTTTGAATATAAAAACTTGCATGTGACTGTAAGACAGTTTTCAGTTGAGGGTAAAGGTAATTTTTTTACGGCTGTTTCATTCAAGCATCCTAAAAATCTCAAAGGTCTGACGCAGTTATTGTCCAATAAAACAAATATTTCAGGTGCGGTTGTAAAAGGCTCGCATATAGAGGCTAATGACGCCGACTTCAACAAAAATTATAAAGTTTTTGCGACAGATAAGATGGAAGCGGGGGCAATTCTGGCGCCGGATTTTGTTGATTGGCTCAAAAAACACGCAGAAAATACACCCGGAATTGTTTGCGTGAGCGGCAGACTTTATGTCGTGTTGAATAATTTCGGTACGGGATTTGAGTTATTGTTGACGGAAAAGACGCTTGATTCGGCTTCTGTATTGGCTGTAAATGACTTTATAAAAATTCTGGATTTTATTGACAGTATGCAGCTTTAATAAGGCGCAGGTCTCCGACTAATAAGTGTCATTTGTACAATTGATACAAATTTTAACTTGAAATTCAGGCTTTTTGAAGTAAAATAAAAAAAACGTCGAAATTTAGATTTTGAGACGCTTTCAGATGAAATATTTATAAGGAAAAGTGAGTTGGCTTTAACATTTCAGGAATTAATTTTAAACCTTTCAAAATTTTGGTCAGATTACGGCTGTATTATTCAACAGCCCTACGATATAGAAAAAGGTGCGAGCACCATGAACCCTGCAACATTCTTGCGTTCATTGGGGCCTGAGCCTTGGAATACAGCTATGGTTGAGCCTTGCAGGCGTCCGACTGACGCAAGATATGGTGAAAATCCTAACCGTCTTGGTCATTATTTTCAGTATCAGGTTATTTTAAAGCCTTCCCCTGATAATGCTCAGGAGCTTTATTTGAAAAGCTTAGAGGCAATGGGTATTGACCTTTCCAAACACGACGTAAGATTTGTTGAAGACAACTGGGAGTCTCCTACTCTTGGTGCTGCCGGTGTTGGTTGGGAAGTTTGGCTTGATGGTATGGAAATCACCCAGTTTACCTATTTCCAACAGGTTGGCGGACTTGAAATTAAGCCTGTTGCACTTGAATTGACTTATGGGCTTGAAAGAATTGCTATGTATTTGCAAAACGTAGACTCTGTATATGATGTTATGTGGAATAAAGAGCTGAAGTACGGCGATATTTATCTGCAAAATGAAATCGAGCAGTCTAAGTATAATTTTGAATATTCGGGCGCAGAGAGCCTTTTCTCTATGTTTGATTTGTATGAAAAGGAAGTTGTAAGCTGTATTGAAGCGTCTTTGGTGCTCCCTGCGTATGATTATGTTTTAAAATGCTCTCACACATTTAATTTGCTGGATGCGCGCGGTGTAATTTCTAAAGACGAACGTATAAATTTTATCAATCGTATCAGAAGAATGGCCGCATCTGTTGCTAAGCTTTATGTTGAGCAGAGAGAAAAATTGGGCTTCCCTCTTTTGAAAAAGAGCCCGGTCGGCACGCATTAATACATTTGTTTTGCCTGAAAATCAGTTATACTGTTGCAGGTGATGGAGAAAGACCGTATTCCCGTGAGTAAGGAAAAAGAATGAACAAAACCGTAAAAAAAATTTTTAACATATGCACTAACCTTGTAAAGAAAAAAAATCCCGATGATTTAATCAGACAATCTCAAAAAGCAGGACTTGCAAAAACTTTGACTGCTATTGACTTGATTATCCTCGGTATTGGTGCGATTGTCGGCTCAGGCATATTCGCCGTAGTCGGAATTGCGGCGGCTGGTAACGGTGACAGTCCGGGGGCAGGTCCTGCGTTGGTTTTGTCTATGTTTGTTGCTGCCTTTGCATGCGTATTTTCAGCGCTTTGTTATTCTGAGTTTGCAGCTATGATTCCTGTTGCCGGCGGGGCGTATACTTATACATTTGCGACAATTGGCGAATTTGGTGCGTGGATGGTGGGTTGGGTGCTTATGCTTGAGTACGCAATCGGCTTTATTGCGGTTGCTTGCGCTTGGTCAAACTATTTTATGCAGTTTATAAAAGGCTTTTCGGCTTATCTGCCGCAGTGGGTTGTAAACCCTCCGATATGGTTGATTAACGACCCTTATACTGCCGTGAAAGTAGCAAAAGACAGCGGGCTAAATCCTGCGGATGTTATTCCGATGATAGGCTCAATCCCTTTTTCAATAAATATTCCTGCGATAGTAATAATTTTGATAATTACATCTATTTTGGTTCGAGGAACCAAGGATTCAACAAAAATGGCAGGGATTATGGTTGCTGTAAAGCTTGCTGTGATTGCCCTGTTTGTTGTGGTCGGTGCTTTTTATGTAAAGCCTGTGAATTGGACACCTTTTATGCCTAACGGTTTTGGCGGTGTGTTTATGGGAGCGTTTATAATTTTCTTTGCTTATATTGGTTTTGACGCACTTGCGACAACTGCAGAAGAAACAAAGAACCCACAAAAAGACCTTCCAATAGGCATTATCGGTTCCCTTTTGATGACAACTGTTATTTATGTTTCTGTTGCGCTTGTGATGACAGGGATTATAAACACAGGCGGAGCGGTTCCTCAGGCGTTTTTAAAGGCGCCGATGGCTTATATTATGACAATGGTCGGACAGAATTGGGCTGCGGGGCTGATTTCAATCGGTTCACTTGCCGGTTTGACATCAGTATTGCTGGTTTTGGAACTTGCTTCAACAAGAATTTTGTATGCAATGAGCCGTGACAACTTTATTTCAAAAAGATTTCAGGTTCTCCACCCTAAGTTCAAAACACCGCATGTTTTGACATGGACAGTTGCAGCGATTTGTATCGTTGGTACTTTGACATTAGATTTGAACGTTGCTGCTGAGCTTTGCAACTTTGGTACGTTCACATCATTTATAATTGTTTGTGTTGCAGTGTTGATTTTAAGAAAAGCTGACCCTAAACGACATCGCCCTTTCAGAGTTCCGTTTGTGCCGTTCACACCGATTATGGGTATATTGTGCTGTGGCGGGTTGATGATTTATTCAATGCAGTTTTTAACGAAATCAACGGTATTATTCCCGTTGTGGTTATTGATGGGGGCTGGAATATATTTTGCGTACGGATATAAAAAGAACAGAGAAGTAGAGACTTTAGAAGCCTTGGAAGCGCAACAGCTTGAGGCTGAAAATGAAATTAAAGCAGAGGTAAAATAATTGGCTAATCAATTTATAAAAAATTTATTAAAGAAAAAAACAGCAGATGAAATAATCGCGGAATCAAGTAAGTCAGAATTGAAAAAGACACTTACGGCGTTTGATTTGATAGTTCTCGGTATCGGCGCGGTTGTAGGTACCGGAATTTTTACAATTGTCGGGATTGCGGCACAGGGAGGAATCGGCGGCGTTGCTGCGGGTCCTGCTCTTGTTGTTTCAATGATAATTGCGGCTGTTGCCTGTTTCTTTTCCGCGCTTTGCTATTCGGAATTTGCTTCGATGATACCGACCGCAGGGAGTTCTTATTCATATACCTACGCTACAATGGGCGAGTTTGCCGCATGGATGGTAGGCTGGATTTTGATGCTGGAATATGCAATCGGAAATATCGCCGTTGCAAGTGCTTGGACAGGTTATTTGTTCCACTTTTTGAAGGGCTTTCCAATGCTTCCTCAGTGGATTACAAACCCTCCTATATGGCTGATTAACGACTACCGTTCCGCCATTGCAATTTGCAACCAAAACGGTGTTGACCCGCATACTCAAATACCTTACCTTTTTAATTCTATCCCGATTTGTATAAATATTCCTGCAATTTTCATAGTTATATTGATTTCAATGATACTTGTTAAAGGAGTAAGAGAATCTGCTCGCTGGGCAACTATAATGGTTGGAATAAACGTTGCCGTTATTATGACGTTTGTAATTGCGGGTGCGTTCTACGTAAAACCTGAGAATTGGACACCTTTTGCGCCTAACGGCTTTGAGGGTGTATTTATGGGGGCGTTTATAATTTTCTTTGCTTACATCGGTTTTGACGCTATCTCAACAACTGCCGAAGAAACAAAAAATCCTCAAAGGGACCTTCCGATAGGGATTATAGGAACTCTTGGCGCTTGTACGGTTTTGTATGTAGTTGTAGCTTTGGTTTTGACCGGGATGGTTCCGTATCAGCTTATTGATTTTCAGGCGCCTCTTGCTCACGCGATGAGCTCGGTCGGCAAAAACTGGATTGCCTTTATTATTTCGGCGGGCGCACTTGCAGGGCTCACCTCTGTACTTTTGATTTATCAACTCGGTACAACGAGAATTTTGTTTGCAATGAGTCGTGACAAGTTTTTACCCGGAATTTTGCAAAATCTTCATCCAAAATACAAAACTCCGCACATATTAACTTGGGTTGCCGGGATTGTTGTTATTATAGGCGCGTTGTTTATGGATATCGGTATTTCTGCCGATTTGTGTAACTTCGGTACCTTTACATCGTTTATTATCGTGTGTATCGCTATTTTGATATTGAGGAAGAAAGAACCGGACAGACCAAGACCGTTCAAAGTTCCATTCTCTCCGTTTGTACCAATTATAGGTGTATTGAGCTGTTTGGGGCTTATGGTTTGTAAGCTTAAAACACTTTCTGACTCTGCAATCTTGTTTCCGATTTGGCTTGTTATCGGCGGTATAATTTATTTCTCATACGGGTACAAGAAAAACAGAGAATCTGAAGCGAAGGCGTTGACAGTTAGCGAAGAAAAATCTGACAGCGAAATTCACGTTTAATTTTCTTAAATTTCTGAAAAACTCCAAATAAAAAGCTGCATCTTGCGGATACAGCGAAAAAGGAGTGGACTATGAATTGTGAATTACATTTTCATATCAAAGTTAGGCATTTCGATACCGTCACGCATTATTGCGCCTAAATTGTATGTTTGGCGGTTATAGAGGTTGATTTGCTCTGTAACATCACCGTTAAAAACTTTTTCATTCTTCTCAAAAAAGTCGAACATAGGAGTCCAAAGCCCTGAAACTTGATTTTCCAAAGTTTTTTTAGCTTCTTGAAGGGTTCTTGTCGGAACTTTTACATTCAAGCCGAATGGCATATTATTGTTGAATAGTCCTTCTGACACTTTATTTACTCCTTGATAATTTTAGTCCGCTAATCTGTACTAAAATTATCGTCACTAACCTGTTTTTTCTTTAATGATTAGCGGGAATTTGTAAATAAAGTGTTACAAAAAAATACAACCGCTCATTGTAAGCGGTTGTATTTTAAAAAATATTTTTTACTGTATTCCCTTCATTCTCTCTTCAGGGTCAGAAATATTAGTGATTCTCAGACCAAAGTTGTCTTCGATTACTACAACTTCGCCATTTGCAACGTGTTTTCCGTTTGCGTAAAGTGCTACAGGCTCGCCCGCAACTTTATCGAGTTCTACAATCGAGCCACGAGTAAGTTCGAGAACTTTTTTAATAGGAAGTTCACAACGTCCCAATTCAACTGTCAATTGGAGCTTTACGTCCATTAGAAGGTCTAAATTTTGATTTTCTTCACCTGAAGTTTGCGAGCTGGCGTCAAACGATGCAAACTGAACAGGCTGAACTGTTACAGGGTCGGAGTATTCTTCCTCCACGTGCTCAAAGCTTGGCGCTGCTGCTTTAGGAGCAGGCATTTTTTCTTCGAATTTTTCCTCAAATTCAGGATTGTTATTCTCTAAGTTCTCGTCTTGCATTTAAGCCCCCTATATATAATTCTTGAGTATATCTTGTGTTTCATCGTATCTGTCAGTGATTTTTACAGAAACATTGTTTTTCAGTGTCCCCGGACGTACGAAGAATTTTTTATTTTCGTTGATTTCCATAATTAAGTTGTCTGAAACTTTATTATTCAATTTTATAACATCTCCAACCTTTAAATCAACTAAATCCTGCAATTTAGCTTCGGTTTCCCCGAGTATGACTTTAACTCCGACAGTAGAAGTATTAAGTTTGCTTATCATCTGCTGACGTTCTTCGCTTGTTGCAACAATACCTTTTGTTTGGTAGATATGCTGTGTTGTAAGCTGTGGAAGTACGTTTTCAAGGACAGGGTAAGGGAAACAAAGGCTTATTAGCCCAAAATGTTTGCCGCCGACTTGAACTTCCAAGGTAATGAGTGCAACGATTTCACCCGGTGTAGCAACCTGAATCATTGTGTAGTTGTTGTCAAGTCCCACGATGTTACCTTGTACCGGAATAATATGTTTCCAAGCCATTTCAAGGGTTTTTACGGTTCTTTCGACAACTTTTTTCGCTAGAGATTCTTCTATATCGGTGAGTTCACGGTTCGCGTTTTCGCTGACACCAACACCGCCGAGCATCCGGTCAACGATACTTGATAATACTTCAAAACTGATACCGATAAGCGCCTGCCCAGGAAGCGGTGAAAGCTCAAAAACACCTATGGTTATAGGCGTCGGCATTGAACGTGTAAACTCGTCGTACGTAAGCTGGTCGACTGATACAACGTTGACTTCAAGGTGCATACGTAAATAAGCTGTAAGAGCCATTGAAAGCTGGCGAGAGAACTCTCTGTGAGTGTCTTGCAGCCCTCGTAAGTGGTCTTTTGAAAATTTATCTGGACGACGGAAGTTGTAGAGCTTGTAACCTTTTTTGTATTCTTCCTCTTCGTCTTGTGCAAGGTACAATTCAGCGTCATCAATATTTAATGATGACAAATTTTCAAGCGTTTGTTCTATTTCTGAATTAATATCCTGTTCTGACACTGAATTTCCCTTATTGGTGGTTTTTACTGCATTATAAATTGCCCGAAGCTGACTCTCATAACAGATCTTTCGCCGTTAAAGATTGCGTCAACAGCTTCAGAGATTTGTTCTTTTGCAACTTCTTTACCCGGAACTGTTGCGAGCTCATCGGATGTTTTGCTGGAAAGGGTTGTTATGACTGCATCACGAATAGCCGGCTTGTATTGAGCCATTTCGTCTTCGATAGCTTTCATCGGATCTACCGGAGCAGGTGCACCATGCCCACCCGAAGACTCTTTAGGTGCTTGGCTCATGGCTAATTTATCAGCTTCTGTTTTAGAAAGTTCTAAAGCTACGTTAACTTTTAGGTATCTTCTTGGGCTGACGTCTGCCAGGTTCATTGTAAACTCACCCATATCAACAATTAAGCCTTTTTCAATTTCTTCTCCAACGCTTTCTTCTGCTTGCTCAGAAGAGCCGGAAGCGGAGATTGCATCTAATTTGCTGGACATTTTTTGCATTGTTAAGTAGTTAACTACGAAAATTATTAAACAAATCAAAAGCGTAGTGATTACATTTATCATTATTATTCTGCCGAGACTGTTATTCGCAGGTGCAGCAGATGCTTTTTCATCCATTTGTGGTTTTATATCTCTGGGTTGGTTTGGTTTAGCCATTTTTCTTCTCCAACTAATTTTTGCTCAATACTATTATATCAACTCTTCTGTTTTTGGCTCTGCCCGAACTTGTTGTGTTTGCATCAATCGGCATATATTCGCCGTAGCCCACTGCGGAGAGCCTTGTCGGACTTATTTGTTTTGATTCTGTAAGATATTTAATTATGTGTGTTGCGCGCGCGGTTGAAAGCTCCCAATTCGACGGATATTTATCGTTTTTAATCGGAATTGTGTCCGTATGCCCCTCTATAATAATCGGGTTATCAATCGCGGTCAATTCGGAGGTAATCTTCTCGAGAGTAGACTTCGCCTCCGATTTTATTATAGCAGAACCCTCGTCAAAAAGCATTGTATCATTTATACGAATTATTATTCCGCGGCTTTCTTTTACTACACTTAATGATGTATCGCTGTTGAATTTTCCTTTTAAATTTTCGTATAATTCCTGATTTTTATCCACAGGAACCTCGATAGGCTCGGAAACTTCCTTATCGGATAAAACCTGCTCTATGCCAAAAGTCTTTTGAATAACTTTTGATAATTCCTTTGTGTTGATACCGTTAGAAGCGTACATCACCATAAACAGTGCCAAAAGCATTGTCACAAAATCTGCATAGGACACGACCCAGCGGTTTATGTAGTCTTTGGAGTTTGAATAATAATCGTTTCTCATTAAACATATCTTTCGGTTTTAACTGCGTGATTTTTGTTGTGAAACTTGACAAATGCCATCAGTTTTTCTTCAATTATTGCAGGGTTTTCCTGCATTTGGATGGACATCAGCCCTTGAAGTACAACTTCTTTTAAAAGAACTTTTTCTCTCAATCTCTGTTTTAAATTTCCTGCAATCGGAAGAAAAATCAGGTTTGCAAATCCTACACCGTATAAAGTTGCGACGAAAGCTGTTGCTATACCTTTGGCAAGTATTTCGGGCTGTTGAATGTAACCCATAACCTGAATCAACCCCATCACTGCACCCACAATCCCAAATGTCGGCGCATATCCGCCCAGAGCCTCAAAAACTCGTGAGTTGATAAGCTCTTGTTCCTCATCGTATGCGATTTCGCTCTCCAAGATGTCATGAATAAGCTGGGGATTGTTTATATCTATGCAAAGCTGCACCCCTCGGTTTAGAAACGGGTCTTGGATTTCATCAATTATACCCTCGAGTGCAAATATGCCGTTTCTGCGCGCGTAATAAGCTATTTGGACAATATCATCGATAACTTGAGCAGAATTGTCTTTTTCTCCTGAAAAAATTCCGGTTGCGGATTTTAGAGCATTAACTACAACATTAGGGCCAAAATTTACTATTGAAGCACAAAAAGTTCCGCCTAAGACAATCAAAAATGCGACAGGTTGGAGAATTGCGGCTATCGAGCCTGCTTCAACTTTCTGCACTGCCAATATCAAAAAAATCCCCGCACATAATGCGATAATTGCCGATTTATTCACAAAAACCTCTTATTCCCTAATATATGTATATAATCCTACATTTTCGGGTGTTTGATATCAACCGAATGCAGGATATTTTCAGAGTTTTTGAGGTGTTTTATTGTAAGATTTGATTACGCACGATTATTTTGAATCAAACCATTCACCAGCTTTTTTCTGAACTTTTCCGGTTCGGATTGTCCAGTATGTGCAGCCTCTTGGTGTTCCCATTGTGCCGTGCCCCGGGCAGACGGTTGATTTTTCTAACAGGTTGCCGCTTGAATTTGGCGCGCCTTGGGGTAGAAGACCATATTCAGGGAAATATGCGAATTCATATAGCCCTAAATTATCTTCGAATCTGGGTATTTCTATTTCCCCATCATCGGGTAGATCTGGTATATCGATACCGAAAAAAGAGCGTCCTGTATCTTGCATTACTATTTTGCCACCGACATCAACAGTAATCAAACTAGGCATTGTAAAGTCATATAAAAGTCCGTCTTCGCTGAAAATTTGCATTGAGCCCATCTTTTTCCCTCTAATAAAAGAGTTCATTATATCTCTTATTCCTGCTTCATTTTGCCACTTATAATAATAGTCGTTTCTCATGTCCTGAACAAGCTGCCCTTCCTGCTGTTCTGCCATTTTTATTGCATTTGCCAAAATACTGTATGACTTTTTAACTTTTGTTGCAGTAACGTGGTCATTATATTTTGTCATAAGTGTAGGAATTGTCAGTGCAGCAATAATACCGATAATGGTTAATGTGATAAGCACTTCTGCAAGTGTAAAACCTGATTTGTTAAAACTTTTCATACTCAACCTCACAACTACTCAATTTATATATTCCACATTTTCTGTAAATTATAACATTTATTTTGCAAATCTGAATAAAAGTTAAAAAAATACCTCCCTTTTGAGGAGGTATTTTTAATGAATGTTTATTTTATTGATTACGCACCGAGGTATTCTTTTACATCAGCGGAAAGGGCTTTGTTATCAAGCTTGATGCTTGGACCCATTGTTGTTGTCAAGAATACGGATTTAACATAAACACCTTTTGCTGCCGACGGTTTTGCTCTCAAAACGGCGTCTGCAAGTGTTGCAAAGTTAGAAATCAAGTCTTCTTGTTTGAAATCAACTTTACCGATAGGAACGTGAATCATCCCCTGCTTGTCAGCACGGAATTCAACTTTACCCGCTTTAGCGTCTTTAACCGCTTTAGCAACATCAAGTGTAACTGTACCTGTTTTAGGGTTTGGCATTAAGCCTTTAGGCCCTAGAACTCTACCGAGTTTACCGAGCATACCCATACAATCAGGTGTTGCAATCAATGTGTCGAATTCGAACCAGCCGCCTGCAATTTTATCGATAACTTCTTCTGCGCCTGCTTCTTCAGCCCCTGCTTCTTTTGCTTCAGTTGCTTTCGCGCCTTTAGCTATAACGCAAACTCTGATATCTTTACCCAAGCCTGCCGGTAATACAACCGTTGAGCGGATTTGCTGGTCAGCGTGTTTAACATCGATACCCAAACGCATGTGGCATTCAACTGTTTCGTTGAATTTAGAAACTGCTTTAGAAATTTCTTGCAATTTAACAAGAGCTTCTTTCGCGTTAGTTGGTTGAACCATACCTTCAAGCATTTCGTTTATTTTTTGTTGTTTTTTAGTTAATTTACTCATTATTTCTCCTTTATGGTCTTAACGGCTTTCGCCTCCCATTGTCTATTCTGCTACTGTAACGCCCATTGAACGGCAGGTGCCTTTAATCATTTCAACTGCTGCTTCTAAAGTGGTAGCGTTTAAGTCTTCCATTTTAGTTTTAGCAATTTCTTCAAGCTGAGCTTGAGTGATTTGACCTACTTTAGTTTTGTTAGGCGCTGCTGACGCTTTAGGCAGATTAAGAGCTTTTTTAACAAGCACTGCTGCCGGTGGTGATTTTGTGATGAATGAAAAACTTCTGTCTTCATATACGTCTATAACAACAGGAATGATGTATCCTGCTTGTGCTTCTGTTTTAGCATTGAACTGTTTGCAGAAGTCCATGATGTTAACACCGTGTTGGCCGAGTGCCGGACCTACCGGTGGTGATGGGTTAGCCTTGCCGGCTTGAATTTGTAGTTTGATTTTACCTACGACTTTTTTTGCCATTTTATTCTCCTTTCGTGGTCATAGCGGTTTTCTTCGGCTTAAAGAAAGAGAACCTGCCACTTTACTAATAAGTTATCTCTATACTTTTTGAATTTGTTTGTATTCAAGTTCAACAGGTGTTTCGCGGCCGAAGATAGAAACGTTTGCTCTGATTTTTGATTTGTCAGGGTAAACTTCCGTGATATCTCCGATGAAGTCTGCGAACGGACCGGAAACAATTCTAACCTTGTCGCCGACTTTAACGTCGAGTTCGATTTTAACTGTTTGACCTTGAGTTCTGTGAATGATTTTTTTGATTTCGCTGTCTTTTGCTGCGATAGGGCGTTTTGCAGAGCCTACGAATTTTGTAACGCCTGCAGTGTGTCTTACAACGTACCAGCTGTCATCGTCCATAATCATTTCGACTAAAACGTAACCGGGGAAGATTTTTTCGTCACGGTCTTGTTTTTTTCCGTCTTTTACTTTTGTTATGGTTTTTTGAGGAACTTCAACACGGAAAATTTTGTCGCCCATGTTCATGTACTCGATACGTTTTTCGAGGTTTACTTTAACCTTGTTTTCGTGCCCTGAATATGTGTGCACGATGTACCATCTTTTCTTAGGCGCTTTTTCTTTAGGTGCGTTAAGTTCTGCATCTTTTTCTTTTAGAATTTCTTCCGCCTCGGTTGAGTTTAATTTTTTATCTTCAGCCATTATTCTTTCCCGTTTTAAGTACTATCCCAGCTTTATAAGGTTAAAAAACCCTTTGTAAACCATATCTAAAAGCAATATAAATATGGTGAAAGCAAAAACGATAAGGATTACCGCAATTGTTTCGTTTCTTACCTGGTCTTTTGCAGGCCATGTAATTTTTCCCCATTCGGCTCTGACGCCTTTGAGGTATGTGATTGTTGAGTCTTTAATGTTGTTTAAGTTTGACATATTTGCCTCATTTTCGATAAATCGCGCCCTGAAGGACTCGAACCCTCGACATCCGGTTTTGGAGACCGACGT
>CAYWSX010000021.1:0-13388 GCA_964461115.1 uncultured Muribaculaceae bacterium
GGAGAACTGGCCGAGTGGCTGAAGGCGGCACCCTGCTAAGGTGTTATGTGGAGTAATCTGCATCGAGAGTTCGAATCTCTCGTTCTCCGCCATTCTTTTACTTTTTATAAAAGGTAAAAGAATTAATTTATGCGGAGTTATTGATGTCAAAAGATTTGTATGCACTGATTTTAGCAGGGGGAAGCGGAGCAAGATTGTGGCCTATGAGCCGTGAGCTTCATCCAAAGCAGCTTTTAAAGCTTAATCAGGAAAACACTCTTTTCGAATCAACTTTTTTGCGCCTGATTGAAAATTTTGATGATAAAAATATCATCAGTATTACCAACGTGAAACACGAGCCTGGTGTGCGTGTTCAACTTAAAGATTTAAAAGAAAAATTTTGCCGTAAAGAAGATTACAAAATCATAACCGAACCTGTCGGCAGAAACACTGCTCCGGCAATTGCTTTAGCGGTTAAATACATTAAGGATTTAGCAGGAAAAAGAATTGACCCGATAATTTTGGCAGTTCCTTCCGACCACTTAATTTTAGACGACAAAAGTTTTTCAACGGCAATAGCAGAGGGTGTAAAGCTTGCGCAGGAAGGATTTATAGCAACATTCGGGATTCAACCGTCCAAGGCGGATACCGGATTCGGCTACATAAAAACTCAAAAAAACAAAAAAATCTCAGAAATATCTGAAATCGCCTTAAAAGCAGCTGAGTTTAAAGAAAAACCCGATGCGGAAACCGCGGAAGAATATGTAAACTCGGGTAAATATTTCTGGAACAGCGGAATTTTCATCTTCAAAGCTTCCGTAATCCTTGCCGAGATGAAAAAATATTCAAAAGAAATTTTAAACGTGCTTGAAAACCTTGAAATCCAAGATGGCATACCTAGCGTGGAGTACCAAGCATTTAACGAAATGCCTGAAATCTCAATTGACTATGCAATTATGGAGCAATCCAAAAAAATCGCTATTGTGCCCCTTGATTGCGGCTGGAACGATCTCGGATCTTGGGAAGCAATTTATGACATCTCAGACAAAGATGAAAAGGGCAACTCGATTACAGGAAACGTTATTGATGTGGATTCCGAAAACTCGTTAATCCACTCCACATCAAAACTTGTCACGACAATCGGGCTTCAAAACACTATCGTTGTTGAGACAGAAGACGCTATTCTCGTATGTGACAAATCCAAAACACAAGACGTTAAAAAGGTATACAACGAACTTAAAAAGCGCAACGATGAGTCGCACAAAGTCCACAAAACCGTGTTCAGACCTTGGGGCTATTATACGGTTATCCAAGAGGGGCAAGGTTTCTTGACGAAATGCATTCTTGTTAATCCTAAAGGAAAATTAAGTTTGCAGCTTCATCATCATCGTTCCGAGCACTGGGTTGTACTCGAGGGCAAAGCCCTCGTCGTGAAAGGTGAAGAGAAACACGAACTCATGCCGGGTCAGCACATTGACCTTGCAATTGAAGAAGTTCATTCACTCCAGAACCCTTACGACGAACCTGTTAAAATCCTTGAAGTACAGCGCGGAGACATCCTCGATGAGAATGATATTGAACGCTTAGAAGATATTTACGGCAGAGTTTAAGCTTAACAGAGCAGCAGACTCACAACCAAGTCGTCATTCTGAACCGAGAGAAGCGAGTGTGAAGAATCTGCTTTTTTCGGATAAGGGATAAGATTCTTCGCCATTAAGGCTCAGAATGACATTAGGTGCTTTATCAAAAGCTTGGTTATTTCTGATACGGTGTCAATGACTCTCGGTAAATAGATTCAACAACCTCTTTAGTCGCGTCATTAGGCGCAACCGAAAGCAGCAAGCCTAAAGACGGCGTATTGAATGCTAAATCCACCAAATTCGGTACATCTGCGTCGCTGAAGCCTTCATCTGTCAACTTTTGTGTCACGCCAAGACCGAATAGCCATTCTTCAACTTTTTCCGCAACATATTGAGCCTCAGACGCCTCGCCTTTGAGGTTCGGAACAATCGGTTCCAGAATATCCGCCAAAATATGTGATTCGTTCTTGTAGATGTATTTAATTACGGACGGGAGAAGCATTGCCAAGCCCAAGCCGTGGGATAGGTCAGGCTTTACAGCACTTAGCGGGTGCTCAAGTGCGTGGGTATAATGCAAAAGCCCGTTATCAAAGCTCACCCCGCCCAAAAGCGCAGCGTAAGAAAGGTAATAGCGTGCTCTTAAATCCTCAGGATTTGCCGCAGCTTTAGGCAGGTATGCTGAAACAAGTCTGATAGTCTCTTTCGCAAGGGTAATCGAATATGGGGACGCAACCTTGGATGTTGCTGCTTCAACCACGTGATTTACCGCGTCAATAGAGACATATAGGGTTTGTGACGGCGACAATTTCACTGTTAATTGAGGGTCATCAATCGAAGCATACGGATAAATGCAATCATATGCAATTGCAGGTTTAAAGTTCTTTTCAGGAATTGTAACAACGGCAAAACGGTTTGTTTCGGAGCCCGTTCCGTGAGTGAGATTGATTGCAACAATAGGTGCAGCTTTTTCTGCCGAAAATTTAAATTCGAAAAGGTCGTTACAGTTTTTGTCTGGATATTCCATTAAAATCGCAATACTTTTACCTGCGTCGATTGGAGAACCGCCGCCAATTGCAATAACTGCTTGCGCACCAAAATCCAAAGCCATTTTGACCGCTTCATCGACCTGATGAGTAGTCGGATTAGGCATAACTTTATCGTAATTTATGTAACCTACGCCGCTTGCTTTCAGCGCGTTTTCAACATAATCCCAAGCACCGGTCGCTTTATATGCACCTCTGCCGGAGACAACTATAACTTTATTAACGTTTTTTTCAGTTTTTAAGGCTTTTACGATATCGTCAATTTTTTTGATTGCGCCAATACCGAAATAAACGTTAGGCTTTACGCGAATTTCACGGACTTCATTAATATCAACATCTTGTTCCCACATAAACTATTCCTTTCATAAATAAACACTACAAAAGGATTGTACCCCTAAAAAATCTTGCGGGCAAGAGGTTTTTATTTGTTTGCGGGCATATATTTGCTCATATCGATAATACCTGTTAAACCTGCAAAACGCAGCTCTTCAGGCGTGTATTCCTTGAGCATTACGCCGTCTTTTGAGTTTACTTCGGCAATTTCTCCGTTTTTCTCAAGATAGAATCTGCCTTGAGAATCTGTTTTATTAGTATTTGTGTTGCTTTCCAGCAAAAGAACTTTTCCGTCTTTGACTCCGACAACAACAGCGGTATGGCGTGCGTTTACGTGTCTTGTCTTGCCATTTGCAAGCGCAAAATGTTGTTTGTCTTGGAGAATAAGAACATCGCCTTCTTTCATCTTTGAAATGTCCTGCGATTTTTGGAAGATTCCTTGTCTTTCTGCCCAATTTCTGATTTGTGACACGTTGGACAAATTGCGATTATTGTTGTTTGTGAAAGGATTTTTACCCAAAAGTTCCTTCATAAAATAATTAATGCCATCAGCGCACCAATGCTGGTCTTTTCCGCAAGTAACATCTAAATACCCGGCACCGCCTTCTTTGATATCACACATTTTTTTAGCAGTACTCATCAGTTTGCTGCTTCCATATTTCGTCTCTGCTTCATCAGGATTCATTATTGCCGGCATTTTGTTAATTCTGCCTGCTTTGCGTTCACTTACAGGATTCGAGGCATTTTCCGGCTTAGGCTTCTCTTCTGATTTCGGCTCACTCACTTTTTTTGAAGTCAATTGCCCAAACTTCGGAGTTCCGACATTTGCAGTCGCAATAGCATCCGTAACGTCAACTGTTTCACCGTTTTGGACACGATATGCATCATATTTTCTGCCGTTTACATTTTTTCCTTCAAGCTGATTGGTAATTTTTAAAATCTGCGATTCAGAATACCCTTTATTTTGAAGGCCTTGCCAAACAGACGTAAAAGTCTGTTTTTGCAGGTCTTTTCTTGCGTCAACTTTGATTATAACTCTTGAATCTGCACCGTTTACAGCATTTGTCGAATTTACAGACATATAACTTTCCCCAAAATAATATAAATCTCCTCGTATTTATATAAAAACAATTCGGGCAAAAAAATTGCCCGAATCGTAAAAATTATTCTATTATTTCGCTAATTAAATTATTATTCTATAATTTTTGCAAGCATTGCCGTGTACATTTTGTATGAAGCAGATTGCGCGCCGTTCAATTTAGCCTTCGCCTCCATTGCAACCTCTACAAGTGTATCTTTAGTATTGACAGCCAAATCGGATTTGTCAAACGGAGAAATTTTAAGCCCAAGTTCATCAATCAACGAATTGGCAACATCAAAAATATCTTTGTCATCATACGATTTTACATTGTATAAATCCTGTGCTGTTTTGTCTTTCAAAGCTTTTTTCAGCGCATTTTCATTCATATTTGCAACAATACTCGATAAAGACCCCGCTGTTTCCGCACTTATGCCCGGTTTCTGCATACTTGAAGATAGGTCATTGCCTCCTGACGGAGAAGACGGACTTTGAACATTATTCGACTCAATAGTATTGATACTCGAAAGATTCGCAATTTCACCGTTATGATTTTTAGCAAACATAAAAATTGCACCCGCAACAATTACCACCACCGCAACAAGAGAAATAACTTCAATTGTATTTTGCGCTTTTAATTTCATAAAAACCTCCATGATTAGGACTTACTTATAATATACCCGTTTTTTCAAATTAGTATACACTTTTACACTATTAGTTTACATAAAGTAAAATAAAGTAGTATAATTGTGCCATAGAAAATAAAAAGGGAGTTTTTATGAGAAGCGACAATATAAAAAAAGGTGTAAACAAAGCACCGCACCGTTCATTACTCTACGCAACAGGCGTTAGCAAACAAAGTCTTAAGCGACCGTTCATCGGTATTGCAAGTTCTTTCACAGACCTTGTTCCCGGGCATATCGGAATGCGCGATCTGGAACGACAAATTGAAAAAGGCATCCATACAGGCGGTGGACAATCTTTTGTGTTCGGCGTTCCCGCTATTTGCGACGGGATTGCGATGGGACACTCGGGAATGCGCTACTCGCTGCCCTCAAGAGACCTTATTGCCGACTGCGTTGAAAGTGTAGCAAGCGCTCATCAGCTTGACGGGCTCGTTTTGCTTACCAACTGCGACAAAATCACGCCGGGCATGCTCATTGCCGCTTTGAGGCTTAACATTCCTTGTATCGTTGTTACGGCCGGTCCTATGATGGACGGAAAATGCAAAAATGAAACACTAACAATGATTAGAGGCACTTTTGAAGCCATCGGCAGGATGAGAAACGGCGAAATTTCAGAACAAAAATTGTGCGAAATGGAAGAAACTTGCTGTCCGTCAGCGGGTTCATGCCAAGGTCTTTACACAGCAAACACAATGGCTTGTCTCACCGAAGTTATGGGCATGAGCCTTCCGTTCTGCGCAACCGCAGGCGCGGTTTCGGCACAAAAGCGTCAAATTGCTTTTGAAAGCGGTGTAAAAATCGTGGAACTCGTTGAAAACGACATAAAACCGTTAGACATCGTAACAAAAGACAGCATGAGAAATGCTATCACAATCGATTTAGCGCTCGGCGGCTCGACAAACTCAATTCTCCACCTTCTCGCAATTGCAAATGAGGGCGAAATCGACATTACTTTAGAAGATTTTGCAGAATTATCCGGAAAAATCAGACAGATTATCAAACTCGACCCGTCTGCTCTTCCTACGATGACAGATTTGCACAATGCGGGCGGCATTCCCGGTGTAATCAAAACAATTATGCAAAAAGACGGCTATTTAAAAGACCGTCCGACACTTTCCGGGCTCACGCTTTCTGAGATTGCCGAAAAAGCATGGGTCGATAATGACATTGTCCACACTCTGGACAACCCTATTTCCTCGGAAGCCGGACTAGCCGTTCTCAAAGGAAACCTTGCTCCTGACGGCGCTGTTGTTAAAATCTCAGGAGTTGAAAAAGACTGCTGGACATTTGAAGGCACAGCAAAAGTTTTCAACTCCGAAGAAGAAGCCATGGACGGAATTGAAAACGATGAAGTGAAAGCCGGAGACGTTGTAATCATCCGATACGAAGGCCCTAAAGGCGGCCCGGGTATGCGTGAAATGCTTGCACCGACTTCCCTTCTCGTCGGCAAAGGTTTGGGCAAAAAATGCGCACTCATCACAGACGGAAGATTTTCAGGCGGCACAAGAGGGCTATGTATTGGACATGTTTGCCCTGAAGCGCCAGACGGAGGTCTGATTGCATACATTCAGGACGGCGACATCATCAAAATTGATATTCCCAACAGAATTGTAAACCTTGAAGTTGATGAAAAAATTATCGAAGAACGCAAAAAAACTGTCAAACTCCCTGAACCTAAAGCACTTAAGGGCTATTTGAGCAAGTACAGAAAAACCGTTCAGTGCGCAAGTAAGGGTGCTGTTACAAAATAATTTACAAAAAATGCTTGACTCTAAACTTTGTGCTTGATATCTTATAATAACAAGCCGAGAAGAGGTTAGGACAACCGTCCTCCACATTGTCTGGTATTTGAAAAAAGAATAATCAATTTTTAATATTTTATTAAAATGCGTCACTAGCTCAGTTGGTAGAGCACTCCCCTTTTAAGGGATAGGTCCCGCGTTCGAATCGCGGGTGACGCATTTTTTTTGTGCTCTTTTCGCGGCACCTATCCCTGGGGATAGGCATATTCTTAATCGCAAGCAAGCTTGCTCAGGTTCGAATCGCGGGTGACGCATTTTTTTTGTGCTTTGTTAGCGGTATCTATTGCAAAAAATTTACTTTTTAATTTTCTCCAAAAACTCTTGCAGGGTTGAGTTATTCGTGCTCTGGCTGGTATTTTGAGACGCAGTGTTGTATCTTTCCACATCTTTTGCTACGTCCCGTTTTATTATTTTGTTTACAATCGTAGGCACAAGATACGCCAGCGCTCCGCACGACAATATCATTGTCAGCCAATACAAACCTGTTGCGATTTTGAGGTTTTTCGGCGCTGTTTTTTTGTTCTCTACGAGCTCATTTATCTCTGCTATTGATTTAAATTGAGGGAATATTTTCCTAAAAACTGACGTTTTTTGCGTTTTGTTTGTAAGCTCTGTCTTGAACAATTTATCGCATATTCCCGCAAACAATCCGCCCAAAAATATGTCAGCACCGAAGAAAATAGGGATTGTCACCCCTGTTCTTATCGTCCAATCCTTGAGTTCGGTTTTATTTCTCGATGCAATATACAAACCGCTTACATTCATTACCAAACCTGCCGCCAACGCCCAGCGGCTCATATAGACGCCCTTTGTGTAATCCATTTTAGACGCATGTTTTTTAACAAATGTATTAAATTTTGAGATATTTTGAGATGTAAGACCTTTTTTAAGCATAAGCGGTAAAGCCGTCGAAACGGCGCATACAATAGCTGCAAGCCCGATAAATCTCGTTTTTTTGGTGCGCTCGTAAAAATCTGCACGTTGTGAAATGATTTTTCCATCCGCCATTTCAAGCTCGGCACTGAAGCCGGATCTGCCTGTCTTTTTCTTTGTTATGTAGTTATTAATGAAGCCCAAAGAGCCAAGCGTAGCACCGGTAACAAACAAGTCAGAGCATAGCACGGCATTTTTTGCGTTAATCAATTTTTTACGCAAAACCTCATAATCATTATTGCAGGCTGCCAGCAGCTCTTTTATGTTTAAAGTTTTATCAGGTTTTTTCCCCGTAAGTTTTGAATAAATTGCCTCAAAAGGGTCAGTCTCCGCCCTTTTAGCTAAAATTTCCAAGCCTTCTTTTGTTTTTTCGGCTGAAACCAAGTATTTATTTGAAAGCTGTATTGTTTTTTGGTTCTTTGCAAAAAGGGTTTTGGCAAGCTTAAGATTCTTCACAATAAAGCGATTAGCCAGCGGAACCGTGATAACAGGCGCCAAAAAAGCAAAACCAAAAAACAACGAGAGATTTAACTTGCGCTCTCTTTTTTCCTCATTGTTATTTGACAGCAATACCCAAGGCACAGTCCCGCCAGCCTCTACTATCGCACGGTTTAGCATAGCGTTCTTCTCTACTCCCGCGCTTGTCAGATAAGGATTGAAGCCTTTAAAATTCGGATTATTTTTTGCAGCTGCAATTTGCATGATTATATAAATATCTAACAAAAAATAATTTGCTTTTTAATTTACGGACATTTTTCGGACGTTTTTTATTTTTTCGTATTTTTTCGCACAACATCGCTCTTGTTACAAAATTTTAAGTTTACTTTGTACACTTATCAAAATTTTTCATGTTCGATTATTAAATATTCAGGAATTATGCATATTTGGAATAAAGGAAAAATAAATGATTAACGGAACAAGGTTTTTAGGCTCACTCGGCGGTATAAGCGGAGGTTTAGGACGAGCTTCGCACTCGAAAGCGCCGGAGAACCTGCTTAATCTGGGCTCTACGCAAAAGGCTGTTAAATCAATCAGCGACCTTGTAGCTCAGGACACGGCAAGAGTAAATGAGGCACTTGCTAAATCAGCAGCTAAGCAGCTTGAACAACAGGATAAAGCGGCAAAAGTTATAATGCCTGATGAATACGGCGAATTTGCAGACTATATTAAGGCGTCCTTAAATCCAAAAACCGCAAAAAGGAAAATGGTTCCACCTCTTAATATAAAAGGATTAGAAGGGCTAAACTTGGAGTACTTCGGTAAAAAGCTCAAAGATATTTTTGAATTGTATACAGCCAATGCAAAACAAGGAATAGATGCGTTTTTGGTCCGTGTTCAAGACTTTGTGGCAAGAACTTGTATTGAAATATATCACACGGCGCTATCGAGGAAAAATTACGGAATTATGGAAAGGTACGGGATGAAACCTGCTTGCAAAGGAATTGTAGAATACTTGCCTGAAGCTATCGAAAAAAACGGCTCACAAGAAAGAATTCATATGCTCAACGGACACATGCTTGATTCATCAGGAAATCCAATAATTAAAGCTATTGATGAAAAAACAGGAAAACCATTGAGAGAGCTACTTGCTCAAGTTTTCGTATCTAAAAAAGGCAAGCCTGAAAACTTCTACAACGCCCTTTCGGAAGACGGAAGCGCAGTAGCGGTCAAATATATAAATAACGCCGACGCAAAAATAACAATCCTCGACCCGACGAAAAAAGTGAAATACACATTGGAACTGGCGGATAATAAATTGACTTATACAGACGCAGCACAACCAAAACCTCCCAAAACAAAAGAAGAAATCAAAGCAGCAAGAAAAGCAAAACGCAAGAAATAATAAAGGAAAAATAAATGATTAACGGAACAAGGTTTTTAGGTGCCTTACCAACTCCCAACGGAAGACAAATTTCCAGCTTTGGAGAAGCAATAAAACGAGATCTTGTAGCACAAGTTGCGCAAAAACAACAAAGAATAGCGGGGGAACTTTCCACCGCCGTGGCGCAAGGAACTGCTGCAGCTGAGACAGCGCCGCCGCAACAGCCTGTAAGAGTTTTGAACAACGACTTTTTTAGAACACTGGCACAATTATTGGAGCCTAAAAATGCAAAATCTCAAAATGCATCATACATAAAAATAACAACACCAGATGAGTTGGCACCGGATATTGTCAAAGCCAAAGTAAACCAAATTCGCAATTTATACGAAGCAAACCCCGAAGATGGAATCAAATCGTTTTTTGGCTATATTCATGACCGAATTGCTCAGACATGCACAGAGTTTTGGAATACATTCTTTTTAAAAGACGTTCATCCTACAGCGGCAGAACTTAAAGAATTAGGTATTCAACCTCAATTTAAAGCCCGTGCCGAAAGAATGTCCGCGAAAATTAATGATTACATAACACCGCTAAATCCCAAGGCGCAGTCGAAATTGTCGTTTTTAAACGGAACAATGCTCGATAAAAACGGTAATCCGGTTGGAGAAGAACGAATTCTTGCGCAAGCCCTTGTGGACTCTAACGGACTCATAAAGGAAATGTATAATGCTATTTCCCCGACAGGTGAAGCTGTTGCGCTTAAGTACAAAGACGCACAAAATGCTTCGGTACGTTTTTATGACAGTGCAAACAAAGCAAGTTATTCAATGGAATTAGCAGACGGTGCGCTTACAATTACTGACCACCAGCGAACTTTGCCGAAGCCGCTTAACTCTATATACGAACCGAAAGAGTCAGGCAGAAAAGCGCGCAAAGCGGCAAGAAAGGCAACGTAATCCGGCTGATTTCTAATTAAGATTAGTGTTTATCCGTTCGGAGTTGGTATCAATGACGGCTTGCAGGCGCTTGGCACTTTGGTTCAGATATGTTGAAATTACGCTCATGCTGTTTCCCAGCACGTCTTTTATTACCGATGCTTCGACACCGCTATTTTCGAGGTTTGACGCGGCTGTTCTGCGGAACACGTGGTATCCTGTACCTGTTTTTTTAGCGCCTGCTTTCTGCAAAATTCTATCCAGCTTCTTTTTTCTGTCGACATACTTTGTACCTGTTTTCGGGTTTGTAAAAACGTACTCAGAGAGCCTTGGGAGCTTGCCAAGGGCTATATTTAAATCTTTGGACAGCGGAAGCCGCAAATCTTTACCGTTTTTGCGCTCAACAAAATCGACAAACCCGTTAGGATAAATATTCGACGACTCTAGTGCAACGTTTACCCATTTAAGATTATATACCTCGCCTTTTCTGGGTCCAAGAGTGTCGAGCAAAAGAAGCATTACAAAAAACGGAAAATCCTCTTTTGCCTCATTTAAAATAATTGTTTCCTGCTCTTCTGTAAGCGAAGTTTTGCGTTTCTTTTCAATTGGGAGCGGCGCGATAGGAGTGCAAGGATTTTTCTCAAGAATTTCTGCCGGGTAAACAAGATAGCTAAAAAAGCCCTGAATACTATTCATTTCACGATTTATGCTTGCATTTGAAACATATCGCCCTGTCCATTTCAGCCCTTGTTTTGTGCGGGTAAAAACCTTATCTTTCTGGCGCTTGCTGCGGTAGCGGATAAAATCAATAGGTTTTATTTCCTGAACAAAAATGCGTTTGCAGGCAAGGTTAATATCTCCGTTATGATAGAATTCAGCAAGGAAATGCAAGAAATAGTTACAGTAAGTCTCGATAAGCCCGACCCGCTTTTTGTTCAAGCTATGGCAATACTCGATATAGAGCGGAAGTGCTTCTGTGAAGGGGGTTTTGTCTGCCTGTACAGAGATTTTATCGACACGTCCGTTATTTGCGATAAACTGCGATACTGCGAGTATTGCTTCGTCTTTAGTTTCGGCATATTTGATTGTGCCGTCTTCGAGTTTAATTTTTGCGGTCATATGCGGGCGGGATTTTTCGCCTGTTTTGGGGTTACGATAGGTGAACCTAAGCTCATAGCGTCCATTTTTAGTATTGAGCCAAATTCCTTTTGAAACACGTTTAAGCATAGTTTTTACAATCCATTCAGGGCTTTAAGCTTTTCATCAAAAAGCCATTTGAAAAATTTGTACTTATTCCATCGATAGCGTTCTTTTTTGCTCTGCTTGGGCTCATAAAGCTCTTTATACATTCCTGTATCGAGGCGTTTTCTGAGGTTTGCCGCTGATGTTATACCGAGTTCGCGAACGATATCCTTATTATCAAGATAGACTTTATTTTCATACAAGTCCAATTTAGATTTTATTTCCTGCCGGATTTTTTCGGTAAATTCTTCTTCAAAAAGTTTGGTGATGTCCATAATATTTTCCTTTTATAATGTTTCAGAATGACGGGGAAATCGAGAGGTTGTTTCGCTCATGCAGGGTGTGCAAAAAAAATTACGGAGATTGAGGTTTATTAGTATTATCACAGGGCGTTACTGCTGCTCGCCTTCATAAGTATAGACTTTATGGGGTTTTGTTCTGCCGAGAAAGCTGTCAAATCTGTATTCCCAGCGTTCTGAGAACTTGTATTTTTGTTTCAGAGTACGCAGCACGCTGTAACTGCAATTGCAATTTGTCCGCTCCGAGATGTCTTTGTGGGTAAAGGGGAAGGCTTTCATCCATTTCAGGAATTCATCGGCGTATTGGCGGTTATAGAGAGCGATTTGAGTATCTATCGGGGGTGTTTGGATATTTGTGGGCATAATGACTCCTATTTTAAATTTTCGATTTGTCTGGTTTTATATTTTTTGCGCAGTTCTTCGATAAGCTGCTTGCAGCCATCGGGGATGGGTTGGGGGTTGTATTCGGGCGGCTTATAGAACTCTTTGGGTTTGAGTTCTTTAAATTTCGCTGAAATCCAAGCGGGGGTCGGGGCATAGAGTGCTGATGTATGCTCTTCGAGAATTTTTTTAAAGAGTTTGGAATAGTCCTCGTTATTATTTAAAATTGTTTTGTAGCTGTCGAGGGCGGCTTGTTTTGGGATTTTTTGTTTTGTGTTATTTTTTTCGACGTATTCGAAAAAAGTTGAGGGGTATAGGGCTGCGAGTTTTTCTAAAAATTCTTTTCGGTTCATAATGGTCTCCATATTTGCGGTTTTGCCGCTCTGACGCACCAGCGGCTTGAAATTACGCACGCTCTGATATCTGCCCCTATCTCTTGGGGAGAAAGCGAATGGGCGGGCTCTTTTTAAATCAGCACAAGGCTTCAAGTGTGATAGACCCTGAAATAAATTCAGGGTGACAGTAGTATTATTGCTGAGGCTGAAAGGCGCTCGGCTCAGAATGACGTGGTGCGAGTATTTATAGCAGGTGCTTCGCAGCCACAGCCTCTATACTCCAGACCTAGCACATTTATTGTCTATTAAGACTATAACGAGTCATGGCTGCAAAGCCGCTTAGATATCAAACTCTAAATTTAAGGTATCGAAGTCGTCTTTCATAGAATTTAGTTTTTCATATACAACCAGCGCGAGAATTTCCGCATCATATGGCTTCAAATTCCCCAGCTCGGGTTCTTCCAAGCAGCTTATCAATATCCGTAAAAGCGATTCCAGCTTATACTTTTCATTTGTAATTCGCGCTATTATTTCCTTAATTTCTTCGCTGTAATTTCCCATTTTTCTTTCCGTAATTTTACATCGTTTATAATATATCCTATTTTGAATACCTTGTCTGTAAGCTATTTTTCGGGAAATTATTGCATGCGACGTTTAGTCAAAATCCAGCGGGACTGAGGGCAGAAGAGTTTTTTTTAAAAATCCTCCTCCGTTTATTTTTTTAATATTTTTTTCTTTTTTATTAAGTGTGCATTCTAACGCACACTCTGACCTGCACTCCGATGTACACAGCCCTGAAATATCAGGCTGAAATTCGTTATAATTATTGATTTTGAGCAATGTACACGATTTTTTATTTTTCGGGTCAATTTTCGTCCTTGTAATCATACCGTCGCTTTCAAGCAGCCGAAGAAATTTTTCAACTGTCCGTCTATCCCAA
>CAYWSX010000022.1:0-2622 GCA_964461115.1 uncultured Muribaculaceae bacterium
GCAAAACAGGGCTTAGAGATTATTCCGCTCAGCGCAGTGATTTTTGCTCTAAACGCACGGCGCAAGCTGCGCTTGATGATGTTCTCAAAAGCGCAAGCTTTAATTACATATTCCTCAGCTATAACAACGAGGGATTAATGCCGCTCGACGTTATCAGAAAGACAATGGAGCGCTACGGACGCTACAGCGTATTCACCAAGGAATACCGCAGATTTAAGGCGGACAAGGAAGAAAACCGCAACCACAAAGCGAGCGAAACAATCGAATATTTGCATTGCCTTAAAAAAAGGTAGCGTCGAAATGTAGCCAAGCGTTACTTTCATTTTGTTATCGTTAAAATCTTTCACGATAGAACTCTTGCAATCTGCGGCGACCGTAAACTTTGAAAACATCGTGTTTGGGCGGCCGCACAGGGCAGCGCCTACATAATGGTATATTTTTTTTTGCAGGGAATTGCCCCTGTGCAATTTTGGGAACTGCGGCCGAGTCAAGACCCGACCTTGCATATTGTGGAAGGTTTTTTAAGTATTATTGACACAAGTATTTTACCAAAGCGCCTGATAACTCTTGACAAATCCGCTACATGGCTATATGATTTTTTTATTCAAAAAAATAGAGGAAAGATATTTATGCCTGATTACAATACTATTGACGAATATATCAATATATGTGAGCCGTCTGTTCAGAGTGTTTTGCGCGAGCTGCGCGAGTTTATAAAGATGCATGCGCCAAACGCTACGGAAAAAATCTCATGGTCGATGCCGACGTTTTATTTAAACGGCAATCTCATTCATTTCGCGGCGCAAAAAAAGCATATCGGGCTCTATCCGGGCGCAAGCGGTATTGAGCATTTTTCCTCGGATTTCGACGCACTCGGCCTCAAGTATTCAAAAGGCGCGGTCCAGCTTCCGATTGGTCAGCTGTTGCCCTGGGAGTTGATTGGAAAGCTCGTTGATTTTCGAGTTATGGAAAACACAAAATGACAATATGCAAGCTTTTTACAAACAGGAATGTAGTGATTTAGAGTATTAATAGATTTATCGTTTTATGCGGTGCTTTTCTTTAATGTAATTTTTAATTAATTCCTGAAAAGACAACCCCTGAAGTCACTGTTTCAGGGGTTGTTTCATTTATTATAATTAAAGACATAATTAATAATACATTAAATCTACTATAAAAACTTTTTACATTCGTTAAAATTTCGCTCTTCAATCTGTAACAATCTTTTTCCTAAAGCAACAACCGACTCATCAGCTTCTTTATATTTTTTTAAGTTTCTAATAATATCAATAATACCCATTACGCTCCCTTGCATTATCATACCTGCAATATGCGTTGAGGTCTTATCGGTGAGCGTTTGAATGTTAATCATTAAATAAGTGCTCATTTCCGCCATTTTGCCTATGCCCTTCGGCTCTGCATTATTTTGATTAATACGCCGGTCGCACTCATCAAATATACTCTTATATTCGTTCTTTTGGCTTTCCAGCAATTTAATAAAGTCTGCATCCTCGACAATTTTTAAAAGTTGAGTGAGTGTGTCTTGCCCCATTTGAGCATTTTGATAAATATAATTCATCATTTCAAGATTTGTATTCATATAAATACCTCCTATTTATTGTTAGTATTAAAAAAATGTATTAAATAATTCACAATAAATAATTTTGAGTAATAAAAAGCTACAAAACTCTGTAGAATTTTGTAGCTTTTTGTGCTTGCGAGTCAAAAAAGCTAACACAAAGTTTTGTGCTGTCTATTTAATGTATGTTTGATTTAGTAAGCGTAATCTTCAATTTTTGCCCAATTCATTTTTAACTGCCCATATATATTCTCTGCTGTACGTATCGGCAAGGGAACTGTATACACCACCGATGGTTATGGGTTCCTCTGCTTACCACGCAATATCACACAACGACTTGCAGACACAAACTATATCTTTGAGGATGCAGACGCATTTTGCAAAGTAAGATTCGGGGGCCGTGCAATCCGGTCGAAAAATACACTTAGTAGACAAAGTGATGAGTAATTAGAATACAGATAAATCCCTAAACGAAAGACAGTAAAGGCAGCTTTCCACCCAATCGGAAGCTTTTTTGAGTATGCTGACCAAACGCGGCATTCTGAAGGACCCGTCCATCAACGACGAAAGGATTTGCCGAGCGCAAAAAGACCAAGAAGCGCAATATGTACCACAATACAATGCTTATGCTTCAGCATTACCGAAACATTGTTTGGGCGTTGGAATGCTTTCCGTCCCATATCGCCGAGGAACTGTACAGACCGATGAATGACCTCGACGCTATACTGAGTCTAATCAGCGCCGAAATTGGGATGGACAACATCGTTTACAGAGTGTGCAGCGTTCCAGACTGTTGCTCGACCGGTTCAACGAAGCACTGGCCGTTTTCCGGCAGAAGCCCGGGAAAGGCGAGTTGATGTACAATATCCTCTACCAGACATTCATTACCCCGGACAAGCTGCCTCACAACGACAAGAGGTTCGCATTGCCCGCTTCCATCACAAGCGAGAGAAGCTCATCTGCCGACAACTTTTCGTCTAAGGCGGACAGAGCCTTGTAGAAAAAGCTGTTCACGGTTTCATCGGTTCTGCCGAGAATGTATG